>NZ_JBCNLB010000009.1:0-185499 GCF_039595735.1 Duganella sp. | reverse complement strand
CTTATCTGACCCACGTGCTCAACGGCACTAAGTCTGCTCAGCGTCACCCCGCCTGGCCGCATCGACAGCCTTATTATCTGGCGAAGACGCGGTATGCTCAATATACGAGGTCCGCCATTTCTACACGGGCTCGACCGTCTGCACGTTAGGGCTGAGTTTGAAACTCCGGGGTCAGGTCCGCCATTTCTACACGAACTCGACCGTTTGGTGCGTTTACGGCTGAGTTCGTGTAGAAATGGCGGACCTGACCCCGGATTATGACCCCGGATTAGTTGCTGGCCATGGCGCGCAGCAGGGCCGGTATTTCGGTGCTGATCTCACGCGCCAGGTAGCCCAGCGGGCCGTGCCTGAGGGCCAGCTGTTCTCCCGCCATGGCGTGCAGCGCCACGCCCCAGGCGGCGGCTTGCTCCAGCGCCGCGCCGCGCGCCGCCAGGCCGGTGATGATGCCGGCCAGTACGTCTCCCGATCCTGATATCGCCAGGCCGGTGTTGCCGCCTTCGTGACGCCATTCCTGGTTGTTGATGTCCGCAATCACGGTGCGCGCGCCTTTCAGCGCCACTGTGGCTTGCCAGCGTTGCGCAGCCAGCCGGGCGGCGGCGTCGGGTTGCGCCAGGATGTCGTCTTTGTCGGCGCCAGTCAGGGTGGCCAGCTCGCCAGCGTGCGGAGTCAGCAGTACAGGACTGGCGAAGCGGAAGCCGCCAATCGCCGCCTCCGACCCGCGATCGTCTGCGCCGGCGCCATCCGCTGCGGTCCGGCCGCAGTCGGCGTCGCGGCTGACGATGCTCATGCCGGCCGCGTCCAGGATCAGCGGGGCGTGGCCGCAATGCGGCAGCAGTGCGCGCACCAGGCGGCAACTGGCGGTGTCATCCTGCATGCCGGGGCCGATCAGCACCGCGCTGGCTTGTTCGCACAGTTTGATCAGATCGTCACGCTGGTGGACTTGCAGGCCGCCGTCCACCGTTTCCCCCAGGCCGAGCACGCGCGCCTCGGGCACGGCAACCCCAACCTGCGGCGCCACGCTGGCCGCGGTGGCAATCGCCAGCTTGCCGGCGCCGGCGCGCAGGGCGGCGGTGGCGGCCAGCAGCACGGCGCCCGGCATCTCCCGCGATCCTGCAACGATTACCACGTATCCTCGCGTATTTTTGTCTGCGTCCGGCCCCGGCATGGGCAACGGCCAGTCGCGCAGCAGGCGGGCGTTGATGTCGACACTCATGATTTGGGCGCGGCAGGCTGGTCTTTTTGATGGGTAACCGGGGTGCCGGTTTGTTCCAACGGCGCCACGAAGTTGGCTTGCACCAGCACTAGCTTGCCATGCTTGCCCGCGGACGGATCAAAGCGGTATTCGGTGATGCCGCAGTTGGGCACGTCGCCGGCGCGGTCGATGGCCAGGATGGCGTCCTCGTCCAGCCGCTCCAGCAAGTAGCGGAAGCAGTTGACAATCACCTGGTGCGCCACGATCAGCACCCGTTCGCCGTGGTATTCGCGGGTCATGGTGTCGATCACGCTGCGCAGCCGCAGAATGACGTCGCACCAGCTTTCGCCGCCCGGCGGCCGGAAATAGAATTTGCCGACGTGGGCGCGCTGCTCCGCCAGTTCCGGGTATTTGTCGTGGATGCCAAGTGGCGTCAGGCGATCGAGGATGCCAAATTCTTTCTCGCGCAGCCGCTCGTCGGCAGCCATCCCGAGCAGATTGTCGCGCCCAAGGTGATCAAGCACCACCTTGGCGGTGGCGCGCGCGCGGACGTAGGGGGAGAACAGTACGACATTGGGCTGGGCGTCCGCCGGCAAGGCCCGGAACCAGCCGCTCATCGCCTGCGCCTGACGCTGCCCCAGTTCTGATAGCGGAACGTCAACATCGCGGTCGGCCAGGTCGATCAGCAGTTTCTTACCGGCTTCGGCCTCGTCGCGCGCGACGTTGCCGGCGCTTTGACCGTGCCGGACCAGCCAGAGTTGCTGTGGCCATTTTTGTTCCATCAGCGGCCTCCCAGATCCAGTTCGACCCAGACCGGCGCGTGGTCGCTGGGCTTTTCGCGCCCGCGCACATCGTGATCGACACCCGCCGCTTTCAGCGCAGGCGTAAGGGATGGGCTCAGCAGAATATGGTCGATGCGCAGTCCCGCATTGCGTTGGTAAGCATTGCGGAAATAATCCCAGAAGGTGTAAATGACTTCGCCCGGATGCGTAACGCGCAGGCTATCGCACCAACCCTGTTCAATCAGGCGATGAAATGCCGCGCGTACCTCGGGGCGGAATAACGCATCGTCCAGCCAGCGCTCCGGTTTATAAACGTCCAGCTCGGTCGGCATGACATTGAAATCGCCCGCCAACACCGCCGGCGCACCGCTCTCGATTAATCGCGAGGCATGCAGGATAAACCGCTCAAACCATTTTAATTTGTAATCAAATTTTGGGCCGGGGGCGGGATTGCCGTTGGGCAGATATAAGCCGCCAATAATGATGCCATTTACCACGGCTTCAATATAGCGGCTTTGTATATCGTCAGGATCGCCAGGTAAGCCGCGTCCGGTTTCCATTGGCTGTTGGCCGCGGGCTAATATCGCTACGCCATTCCAGCTCTTCTGGCCGTGCCAGATGGCGTGATAACCGGCGTCGTTAATGGCTGCTTCCGGGAATTTCTCCTGCGGCGCTTTTAGTTCCTGCAGGCAGACAGCGTCCGGCTGGCTCTCATCCAGCCATTGGAGCAGGGCGGGCAGGCGGCTGCCGATGCCGTTGACGTTGAAGGTGGCGATACGCATGCAGCCAGTATAAGCAGCTCATCCGGCTGCGCCGGTGCGCCAGCGCACGCAAAAACACCTGACAACCTGGGGCCGTTCAGTTGGCGCTTGAACTGTCATTCCGGCGAACGCCGGAATCCATAGATAGCCAGAGTTTCTCTCAGCGCAGCCGTTCTATGGGTTCCGGCTTACGCCGGAACGACAGGTGAAGGCTCGTTTTTAAGCCAGAGATTGGCACGATCCAGCCAAGTTCTGGCGGAGGAGGCAAAAGTCGCTTGACACTGGCGATGCCTTCGTATACTGTATTAATCAACTAATACACACATACAACTACCATGGCTACGCATACGGCTTCCTTGTTCACGATAGCGACAGGCTCGTCCGATCCTATCTATCGCCAGTTGATCGAGCAGGTCCGGCGATTAATTGCCGCCGCTGTTTTAAAACCGGGCGATGTTTTACCGTCCGTGCGTGAGGTTGCCGTCACCCTGGCGGTCAATCCTATGACGGTTTCCAAGGCTTATAACATGATGGAAACCGAGGGCTTATTAAGCCGCGCGCGCGGCGTCGGCATGCTGGTGGCGCAAAGTAAATTGCTGGAAGGGCGGGAGAACCTATTAAGACCGACGCTGGAGCGCGCAGCGGCTGAAGCCCGTCAATTGGAACTGGATAACGAAGCAGCACTGAATCTATTTAAAAAGATATTGGGGGAAACAAAATGAAGTCGAATATCGTTGAAGTTTCGAATCTGCATAAAACGTTTGGACAGCAGCAAGTTCTACAAGGCGTTAACTGGAATATCGCGCAGGGCAAGGTGATTGGATTATTAGGCCGGAATGGCGCTGGTAAATCTACCTTGCTGGAATGTTTGCTGGGCTTGCGCGAAACGGACGCCGGCAGCAGCAAATTATTCGGCCAGCCGGCTGCTGCGCTGAATGATGAAGCACGCGCCAATATCGGTTATGTGCCGCAGAAGTCGGAGCTGTTTGAATGGCTGACGCCTTTGCAGCTGCTGGACTATTTCAAAGCCCTGTACCCGCGCTGGAATCAGGCCAAGGTGGACAGCCTGATGCAGCGCTGGGGCTTGGCCGGCGCGGCGGCGACTAAACAAATCAGCAAGCTTTCCGGCGGCCAGAAACAACGCCTGTCCCTGATCCGCGCGCTGGCACACGATCCCAAATTGCTGGTGCTGGACGAGCCTGTCGCCAGCCTGGACCCGGTCGGCCGTCGCGATTTCTTGCAGGAACTGATCAACGACGTCATCGAACGCGACACCACCGTGATTTTTTCCACCCACATCCTATCGGACCTGGAGCGCGTGGCGCTGGATGTGGCTTTCTTGCAGGGTGGCAAAATCGTGCTGCAAGGCGCGCTGGATGAGTTGCTTGAGGGTAAAAACCTCAGCCTGGAGGATTTGTTTGTCGAGGTGACCAAATGAACGCCGCCAGCCGACAACTGCTGATGCAATTAATATATGACCGGGCCAGCAGCGGCATGCTGGTGCGGGTGACCTGGATGTTGGGGGCGGCCGCCCTGGCCCAGCTGTTCGTCAATTATCACTTCGATAAGCCGGAGTTCGGCATAACGCTGTTGCTATGCCTGACCAGCGGTACGATTTTCCTGTGGTGCGGCGCCTTCCTGAAAAACGCGGTGCAGCAAAACACGCCGGCCAACGCCGTGCTGGTGCCGGGATTGCGGCGCAAGCTGATGCGCCTGACGGTTGAACTGTACCTCGGCGCCACAGTGGTGACGGCGGCGCTCAGCTGGCTCCTGATTGACCGGCCCGGCTATGGCCTGCTGGCCGGCACCTTGTTTACGATTTACGTGCTGTACGCCCAGCGTTATAGCTGGATGAACTTTCTGCCGACGGTGGTCATCATCGGCTCGGTCTCGATCACCAGTCATCCGGTGGACAAATTGGTGGCTGCGGCGGACATGATCGGCGAACCGGTCGTGACCGTCATCGGCACGGTACTGCTGGCACTGCTGGCGCGTCCGGCCTTGCACGCCTTGTTCCCGCAAGGCGGCGACCGGCACTGGGCCTGGTATCTGCGCTGTGCCCGTCAGCTGGCGATTGCCAGCGGCAGCGCGCCGAACAGTGAACCGGGACACGGCGTCCGCTGGCTGGCGTGGCTGCGCAAACCATACAATGCCGCTTTGCGTGCCGATAGCCGACGCGGCGCCGATCAAGGCCGCCAGATGCTGCACACCCTGGGCACGACCGCCCACGAGGGCGGCGCCATTGCGTACGCCGCGGTCTCGGCGGCCCTCATGGCACTATTTGGACGCTACCTCGCGACCAAAGGTGATGTGGTGTTCACCATGGTCACCACCACTCTGATGCAGGGCATGCTGATGATGGGGGTAGTGATCTACGTCAGCACCCTGGTGATGCATTCGGTGCGCTATGCCGGCGAACAAGGTCTGTATCGGCTGACGCCAGCGGCGCCGGCCGCGGCGCAGTTCAACCGCATCCTGCTGGGCGCGCTGTTGTTCCGTACCCTGCGCCTGTGGCTGGTGTGCGCATTGGCCATCGTGTGCATCGATGTGGCCGTGCTCGGCCAGTGGCAGGTGCGCGGCATTACCTTTGCGCTGGCGGCACTGGCGCTGCCGTTTGCGGCCGTGTTGATGCGCGACTACGCCAGCACGCAGCCGCGCCCGAACATGATGCTGAACATCGTGATGGGCACGCTGATGGTGGCTGCCTACATCGCCTTGGCGATGGTGGACCAGACTCATCCCGGATTGCCGCTGTTCTGGTTCGGCGCCGGCGTCGCGCTGGTGACCGCGCTCGTCATGCGCTTGCGCTGGCAGCAACTGGTGGCGCTGCCGCCGCTGTTGCCGGCGAGCCGGTCGGCCGTTTAGGGCTACTTGGCGGCGCTGGCTAAGGGCTTGCCTTTTTCAACCACGTAGACACCCACCAGCTTCATGGTGCCCTTGCCGGTGTTGACGGCATCGTGAATGGTGCCGGCCGGGATGACGAACGACTCGCCAGCCTTGACGCGGCGCGGGTCTTCGCCATCGATCAGCAGCTCGCCTTCACCTTCCAGCACATAGCTGATTTCATCGCCGGGATGGGAGTGACGGCCGGCGGCCACGCCGGCGTCGAGTTCCACTCTGGCCACCACCGCCTCGCGTCCAGGGACGGAAACATCGGTTTTTTGCAGCACGGTGCGGCGGATGGTTCCGGTTTGCGCCAGCGCCACGCCGGCGAATAACACTGCAATCAAGACAAACCTGGCTGATTTCATGGCATCCCCTTCTTATTGTTGGAATGCCAATTCTACGCTGCTTAATTGCCGCTGCGGTGTCCCAACCACAAGGCATCGGCAATTGCGCCGATCCAGCACAACAGCGCAAGCAGCGTCAGCCAGTTGGCCGCCGGACTGTCGGCCCCGGCCGCGTCGAGCCGGGCCAGGATGGCGGCCGGATCGGCGGCCAGTGCGCCGCTATTCAGTTCCGCCATCAGCTGCGCCGACAGTTCCAGCACCTGGCGCACCAGCCACGCTACTGCCAGCGCCGCCGGTATCAGGAACAGCAAGCCACGCAACGCGCGTTGCGGCCGCAGCACGAGGTGGCCGAGGCCCGGGAAAATCAGGGCCGAGATCAAGGCCGCCTTGGTCGATGCTTTCATGCTGCTCCTGTTGTTACTTTGTGCCTGTTGATCGAACGCAAGAATATGCGGCGACAGCCAGCGTAGATTACAACATCTTGGCTGCCGGAGGGAATCATGCGCGCGTTGATCGGGATGGCTTGGATGGTGTGGGGCGTGGCGCTGGCCGCCCCCAATGAAAAGGATGCGGTGGCGCTGACCGAGAAAGGCGCGCAGTATGTGCGCGCCCATGGCAAGGCTGAAATGGCGGCGCGCATCAACAGCAAGGACCCAGACTTCAATCAGGGCGCGCTGTACCTGGCGATGCGCGATTTGAATGGCATCACGCTGGCGCACCCGACCACCGCGCTGATCGGCAAGAACCTGCTGGACGTCCCGGATGCCGACGGCAAGCTGTTCCGGCAAGAGATGCTGGCGCTGGCGCGCGGACCGGGGCGCGGCTGGGTCGACTACAAATTCCGCAATCCGGAAACGGGCAAGGTCGAAGCCAAGCGCACCTACGTGCTGCGGGTGGACGACGTGGCGCTGGAAGCCGGCATCTACAAGCACTGAACGGTCATGCTGAGCAAACTCAAGATCGGGCCCAAGCTGCTGCTGGCGCCGGGCGTGGTGCTGATCCTGCTGATCGTGCTGTCGGCGGGTGCCTATCTGGGCCTGCTGCGGCAGAACCAGTCGCTCGACAACATGGTGCAGCAGCGCGCGGTGCGGCTCAAGGCTGCGGCCGACCTGGTGGCCAACGCCCACAAGGCGCACACCGAAATCTACCAGCTGCTCACCTGGATCAACGCCAGCTTCTCGGCGCCGCGGGTGGATGCGCTGGTGCGCGACATCCACCTGCGCCACGCGGCGCTGGACCGTCAGTTCGCGCAACTGGAGATGGCCACCCAATCCGATCCGGCCGAGCGCCGCTTCGTGGCGCAATCGCAGGCGGCGCACAGCGTCTACGTCAAGGCCACGCAGGATGTGATCGAACTGGCCATGGCCGACCTGTCGATGGCAGCCAACGCCATGTCCAAGGCGGAGCGCGCGTTTGACGTGGTGGCGCAGCGGCTGGAGGAGTTGTCGCGGCTGGAGCAATCGCTGAGCGAGCGCGCCTACGCCGATGCCGAAACCGACTTCAGCGTGCTGTCGACCTGGATGCCGATCGTGGTGGCGTTGTCGATCGCCTTGTCGCTGCTGGTGACCATGGCGGTGCGCAACGCCATGCTGAAAGAAGTGCGCGAGATCGGCGCGGCGGCGGTGGATCTGGCCGAGGGCAATCTGACCGTGCGCCAGCGCGTCTACGGCCGCGATGAGATCGCGGAGACGTCGCGCGCGCTGGACACCAGCATCCGCAACCTGAACACCACCTTGAAAACCATCCTGGCCTCGGCGCAGTCGATCGATCAGGCCTCGCGCGAGGTCGCCCAGGGCAATGCCGTGCTGGCGCGGCGCACACGCGCCCAGGCTGGAACGCTGGAAGAGGGCGGGGAGGCGATGCGGCAGCTAGGCGTACAACTGGCGCAGACGGCGACCCACGCGGAGCTGGCCTGCCAACTGTCACAATGCGCCAACAGCTTTGCCGCGCGCGGCGGCAGTGTGGTGCAGCGGCTGGTGGTGACCATGGCATCGATACGCGGCAGCTCGCGGCGCGTGGTGGAAATCGTTGGCGTGATCGATGGGCTGGCGGTGCAGACGCACATGCTGGCTCTGAGCGCCGCGGTAGAAGCGGCGCGCGCCGGCGAGCATGGCGAGGGCTTTGCCGTGGTGGCCGGCGAAGTGCGTTCGCTGGCGCAGCGTTCGGCGTCGGCGGCACAGGAAATCAAACTGCTGATTGCCGACTCGGCGGCGGAGATTGACAACGGCACGCGCTCGGTGGAGGAGGCCGGCGCCAGCATGGCCGAGATCGTGGACGCGGTGCGCCAGGTGGGCGACATCATCGGCCAGATTGGCGACACCAACGCCGAACAGGCGCAGGGTGTGCTGGGCATGCAGCAGGCCATCGTCAGTATGGACCAGATCACCCAGCAGAATCTGGCGCTGGTCCAGCAGGCGGCTGCGGCGGCCAGCACCTTGCAGCGACAGGCAATCTACCTATCCGAAGCGGTCGCCATCTTCAAGCTGGACGAGGGGGTGGAACCGCCGGATGCCAGCCGGCTTGCGGGCAGTCCGCGCGTGGTCCGCCTGCGATTGGCATCGGTACGGAGTTAGCTCATGCGGCGGTTGGCGCGGCGGCGCGCCAGCGGTCGCTGTCTTTCTTGATGTAGTGGGCGAACACATAGCGCCATGGCATGGCGAGCGGGATGATGATGACCACGGCGCACTCGAAGGCAGTGCCGATAGTCGCCTCGTCCAGCGTGCCGCTGCGCCAGGCCGGCAGGAAGACGACCAGCATCCAGATGGTCTTCCAGGCCAGCTCCCAGAACAGCACCGGCAGCATCTGCAGCGGATAGCGGATGCCCGCCACGCACATCAGGCTGAAAGCGGCCAGCATGCACTTCACCACACCTTGCGCCAGGCCCCAAGGCTCGGCGTGTTGGATCACGCCGGGCCACACCACCAGCGCCAGTCCCAGCGCAATAATCAGATATACGGCTCTCAGCGAATACAGGCGAAACAGCGATACTTGCGGCATGGTGCGTCTCCTTGTGGTGGCGGGATTTACTCGACTTCCTTCAATACTTTCTCGATGGCGATGATGCGGGTTTGCAGATCGGCCAGCGCGGCGGCGGTCTGCTCCTGGGCGGCCACGGCGCGTTCGGCCACAGCGCGGTAGGAGGCTTCATTCTCGGCCTGCAGCTGCGCCTTCTTGATGATGGTCTGCGAGCGAATCAGGAAGATCATGAAGATCGTGCCAAAGAAAATGCCGATGGTGGCCAGATAGATCGGTTCAGACATTTGCGCCTCTACTTTTCAGGATTATTCGTCAGGGTTTGCACTGCTTGGGCAATCGTGGCCGGCGTCAGATCGATGGCAAACGGTGCCGCTTCGAAATAGTTCAGCGCCTTGCCGTCGTCGGACAACTCCAGCTGGCTGGTAACCAGGCCAGCGTCCTCCAGCTTCTGCAAATGCAGATGCAGCAAAGGGCGGCTGATATTCAACTCACGGGCCAGCTGGCTGACGTAATTCCGTCCACCCGCCGCCAGCGCTGCCACCACCCGCAACCTATGCGGATTCGACAGCGCCGAAAGCGCCGCCAGCAACTGTTCGCCGGTGAGATGTTTTGATTTCATGTGTAAAGAATATCTGACAGGTGTAAGCAAGTCAATCGATAGTGCAAAATCTTTTTGTCGAAAACGCTTGTGGTGGCGTTCTTTTTTGTCTATAGTTAGCCACATGGATAACTATCGAGTTGCGCTAGACGCCATCTTTCACGCTTTGTCGGACCCCACGCGCAGGGAAGTGGTGCGTCGGCTGGGCGCGGGGCCGGCGACTGTCAGTGAACTGTCGCAGCCCTTCGCCATGGCGCTGCCGTCGTTCATGAAACACATGCGCGTGCTGGAAGAGAGCGGCCTGGTCAGCAGCAGCAAGAGCGGGCGGGTGCGGACATGCATTCTCGAACGGGACAAACTTGCCGCAGCCGAGCGCTGGTTCGAAGAACAGCGCGCGCTCTGGAGCAGCCGATACGACAACCTGGACACCCTTTTGGAACAACTGCAAGGAGACGACAATGGCAGCTAAGCTTCAATTTGATTTCGTGGTTAACAAGGAAACCAGCACCCTCACTGTAACGCGGGAATTTGCCGGTCTACGGCAGCTGGTGTGGGATTGCCATACGCAAAGCGCCTTACTCGACCGGTGGTTCGCGCCCAAGCCATTGAGCACCAAGACCAAGCATATGGAATTCAAGGAAGGCGGCTACTGGCACTACGCCATGGTCACGCCTGATGGGCAGGAATACTGGGGCCGGCTGGACTACCTGGCCATCCATCCGATCGACAGCTACGCGACCCTGGATGGCTTCACCGATGAAACAGGCGTCATCAACGCCGCCTTGCCGCGCTCGCGTTGGGACGTGACGTTCTCGGACCTGCAAGAACACACGCTGGTCACCACGGTAGTGAAATACAACTCGCCGGAAGACGTGCAAAAAGTCATCGACATGGGCATGAAAGAGGGCATGACCTCCACCCTGGAGCGCCTCGACGAGCTGCTGCTGAATCTACGCGCATAAAAAACGGACGGGTCGACGAACATATGGGCCCGTTCGCCCAAGTGCGATGAAACTGCGCGCTGATACGCCGCCGCAGTCTGTTTGCGAAAGACCGTCTGCGCCCCATCTCAGACCTTCGTTGTTCATTATCGCAGTTGGAAGCATCCGGCTCTTTTAACCATCGCTATAGCTACTTCAATCGAAAAGCCAGCGATTCGGGGTCAGCTCTGTCATTTGGACATCCGAACCAATTGTTTGATATATCTCAATACGCCAATTTCGGTATTTTTACGTGTTGATAAAGATCAAAGGTCTGCACTGAATGTCCAAATGACAGAGCTGACCCTGAATGTTGAACCTGAATGTTGATTTCTGTTTCGATCGGCGGCTCTTGGCCGGATCCGGCTACGTGCGACGTCTTTCCATCATTTTCATAAACCGCTGATGGCTCTCCGAAAATTGCTCGTCGCTCTGGTATTTTGCAAGATAATCATCTAGCAGTTTAGTTTGCGCAGCATCTTTACCGCCGATCGGTCGTGCCATCCTGAGTTCATCTGCCATCCAGTTGTGGACGTCTGCAATATCGCCCCCATGCCGGACTGCACCGTAAATGAACTTTCCGACGCGTTCGTATTTAACTTCCGGATTAATAGGATTCTTCTCGGGATATAAATTCATACCTACCTTCGATGCCGGTCAAAGGCCCGCTACTGGCCGAATTCAGCCGTTGTTAATAGAATAGCATATTGCTCATTTGTAAAAACACGTGAAATCTCACATCGCTACAGACGAAAAAAACCCGGCGCTTGGCCGGGCTTTGGCTAGGGACGGACTAGCTTATTCGTAATCGCTCATCGGCGCGCAGCCGCAGAAGAGGTTGCGGTCGCCGTAGACGTTGTCGGCGCGGCCGACCGGTGGCCAGTATTTCTGCTTGCGCAGCGATGGCACCGGATAGGCCGCCACCTCACGCGAGTATTTGCGGTCCCAGACGTCGGCCGTCAGCACCTCGGCGGTGTGCGGCGCGAACTTCAGTGGGTTGTTCAGCTTGTCGAACTCGCCGCTTTCCACTTTGGCGATCTCGCCGCGAATCGCGATCATGGCGTCGACGAAGCGGTCCATCTCGGCTTTCGATTCCGATTCGGTCGGCTCGATCATCAGCGTGCCCGGCACCGGGAACGACATGGTCGGGGCGTGGAAGCCGAAGTCCATCAGGCGCTTGGCCACGTCCTCGTTCGAGATGCCGGTGGCATCCTGCAGCGGACGCAGGTCGATGATGCACTCGTGCGCCACCAGGCCATCGTGGCCGGTGTACAGCACCGGGAAGTGCGGCGCCAGGCGGCGGGCGATGTAGTTGGCGTTCAGGATTGCGGTTTCGGTCGCGGCGGTCAGGCCTTCCGCGCCCATCATGGCGATGTACATCCACGAAATCGGCAGGATCGATGCCGAGCCATACGGCGCAGCCGATACCGAACCAATGCCGGCGTTGTCGCGGATGTAGCCGTTCGAACGCTGGTTCGGCAGGAACTTGGCCAGGTGCGCACCAACGCCGATCGGGCCGACGCCCGGGCCGCCGCCGCCGTGCGGAATGCAGAAGGTCTTGTGCAGGTTCAGGTGCGAGACGTCGCCGCCGAAGGCGCCCGGTGCGGCCACGCCCACCAGTGCATTCATGTTGGCGCCGTCGACGTACACCTGGCCGCCGTGGCTGTGAATGATGTCGCACAGTTCGCGGATGCCTTCTTCGAACACGCCGTGGGTCGAAGGGTAGGTGACCATCACGCAGGCCAGGTTTTTCGAGTGCTGCTCGGCCTTGGCTTTCAGGTCAGCCAGGTCGACGTTGCCGTTGGCGTCGCAGGCGGTGACCACCACCTGCATGCCGACCATCGAGGCCGACGCCGGGTTGGTGCCGTGCGCCGACGATGGAATCAGGCAGATGTTGCGGTGGCCTTCGCCACGCGACTGGTGGTAAGCCTGGATCACCAGCAGGCCGGCGTATTCGCCTTGCGAGCCGGCGTTAGGCTGCAGCGAGATGGCGGCGTAGCCGGTCACCGCGCACAGCATTTCTTCCAGCGAGGCGATCATTTCGCGGTAGCCGACGGTCTGCGCTTCCGGCGCGAACGGGTGGATGGTCGAGAATTCCGGCCAGGTTACCGGGATCATTTCGCTGGTGGCGTTCAGCTTCATGGTGCAGGAGCCCAGCGGGATCATGGTGCGGTCCAGCGCCAGATCCTTGTCGGCCAGCGAGCGCAGGTAGCGCAGCATCTCGGTTTCCGAGTGATAGCGGTTGAACACCGGGTGGGTCAGGTACGCGGAAGTACGCGACAGCGATTCCGGGAACGAGCGCTCGACGGCCGCTTCCACGGTGTCGAAGTCCGGGCCGTGCGCCGGGCCGCCGACCGGGTGCGAGAACACGGTCCACAGCAGGGCGATGTCTTCGCGGGTGGTGGTTTCGTCCAGCGACACGCCGACGTGGGTGGCGTCGATCACGCGCAGGTTGACGCCGTGCGAGTGCGCCGATGCGTGCAGCTGTTCGGCGTTCTTCACGTTGACGGTCAGGGTGTCGAACCAGCTGTCGTTGGTGATGGTGTAGCCGAGGGTCTTCAGGTTCGCGGCCAGCACGCCGGTCAGGCGGTGCACGCGCTTGGCGATCTGCAGCAGGCCTTGCGGGCCGTGATAGACGGCGTACATCGACGCCATCACCGCCAGCAGCACCTGCGCGGTGCAGATGTTGGAGGTGGCTTTCTCGCGGCGGATGTGCTGTTCGCGGGTTTGCAGCGCCAGGCGGTAGGCTTTGTTGCCTTGCGCGTCGATGGTCACGCCCACCAGGCGCCCAGGCATCGAGCGCTTGAATTCATCGCGGGTCGCCATGTAGCCGGCGTGCGGGCCGCCAAAGCCCAGCGGGACGCCAAAGCGCTGCGAGTTACCGACCACCACGTCGGCACCCCATTCGCCCGGTGGCGTCAGCATGGTCAGCGCCAGCAGGTCGGCGGCGGCTACCACCATCGCGCCCTTGGCCTTGATGGCTTCGACGTCGGCCTTGTAATCGCGCACATTGCCGTTCACGCCCGGGTATTGCAGCAGCACGCCGAAGCATTCGCCGATGCCGGCCAGTTCGGCCGGGTGGAATACTTTAACGATGACGTCCAGCGGCTTGGCGCGGGTCTGCACCACTTCCAGCGTTTGCGGCAGCACGTCGTCGGCCACGTAGAACACGTTGGACTTCGATTTGCTCACGCGCTGGATCAGCGTCATGGCTTCGGCGGCGGCGGTGCCTTCGTCCAGCATCGAGGCGTTGGCGATGCCCATGCCGGTCAGGTCGGTGATGGTCTGCTGGAAGTTCAGGATGGCTTCCAGGCGGCCTTGCGAAATCTCTGGCTGGTAGGGCGTGTAGGCGGTGTACCAGGCCGGGTTTTCAAAGATGTTGCGCAGGACGACGTTCGGCGTCAGCGTGTTGTAGTAGCCCTGGCCGATCAGCGACTTGAGCACCTTGTTTTTCGAGGCGATTTTTTTCAGCTTGTTCAGCGCTTCGTTTTCCGGCATCGGCTGGGTGTAGGCGCCCAGCGGCAGGGCGGCCTTGTTACGGATGTTGGCCGGAACGATCGCGTCGATCAGGGCGGCGCGCGAGGCGTAGCCGAGGACCGACAGCATTTCCTGCTGTTCGGTGGCGTCTGGGCCGATGTGACGGGCGATGAAGGCGTCGCGCGCTTCGAGTTGGGTCAGGCTGGTGCGGGTCATGATTTGGGCGAGGGCAGATAGGGGATAAAACGGAGTCGTTCCGGCGTAGGCCGGAACCCATGGAACGCATGCTCAGTATGGATTCCGGCCTGCGCCGGAATGACGATCAGGCGCCGATGTTTTTGCCGTAGGCGGCGGCGTCCAGCAGGCCGCCGATCGCGCCAGCGTCGGCCGGCTTGATCTTGAACAGCCAGTTGGCGTAAGCGTCGGCGTTGATCGATTCAGGCGCGTTCACCACTTCTTCGTTCACTGCCACGACTTCACCCGATACCGGAGCGTAGATATCGCTGGCGGCTTTCACCGATTCCACCACGGCGGCGTCGTCGCCGGCGGTGTAGCTGTTGCCGACTTTCGGCAGCTCGACGAAAACGATATCGCCCAGTGCGTCCTGCGCGTACTCGGTGATGCCTACGGTGACGGTGCCGTCAGCTTCAGCGCGTACCCATTCGTGGGATTCGGTGTACTTCAGGTCTGCAGGAATGTTCATGTTCTAATGCTCCAGAGGGTGAGGGTATCTAAATTTAAACGGCCAGGATTTTGCCGTTGCGGACGAACGGCAATTTAACCACAGATGCGGCCAGTTTCTTGTCGCGGATTTCCACGTGCACGGTGTCGCCGACATTCACGCCCATCGGCACGCGCGCCAGCGCGATCGCCTGCTGCATGGTCGGGCTGAAGGTGCCGCTGGTGATTTCGCCGGTGGCGTCGGTGCTGGCCACGATGACTTTCTGGTGCGCGCGCAGCACGCCGCCTTTTTCACGCAGGATCAGGCCAACGAATTGGGCGTTCTGGCCCTTGGCCTGCAGCGCGGCCTTGCCGATGAAGTCACGCTCGGCGGCCAGGTCGATGGTCCATGCCAGGCCGGCGTCCAGCGGGTTTACGGTTTCGTCCATGTCCTGGCCGTACAGGTTCATGCCGGCTTCCAGGCGCAGGGTGTCGCGCGCGCCCAGGCCCGCTGGCTTGACGCCGGCGGCGGCCAGTGCGTTCCACAGCTTTTCGGCCTGCTCGGCAGCGACGCCGATTTCAAAGCCATCTTCGCCGGTGTAGCCGGTGCGGGCGATCATCGCCTCGCCGAAGGCGCTCTGCGCGAAGGCCAGGTTGAACGGTTTCATGTCAGCGGTGGCTTGCTTCGATTCCGGAATCACTTCCCACACCTTGGCGCGGGCGTTCGGGCCTTGCACGGCGATCAGCGCCATGGCGTTGGCGCCATCGCGGCGCTGGGTGATGGTCAGGCCCGCGCCGGTGGCGTTGTTCTGCTGCTGCATCCAAGCCACGTCCTTCTCGGCGGTGCCGGCGTTGACCACCAGGCGGAACCAGCTTTCGTTGATGAAGTAGACGATCAGGTCGTCGATGACGGTGCCCTCTGGATTGAGCATGCAGGAATAGAGCGCCTTGCCCGACACTTGCAGCTTGTCGACGTTGTTGGCCAGCAGGCCGCGCAGGAAGGCGCGTACCTGGTCGCCCTTGATGTCGACCACGCACATGTGGGCGACGTCGAACATGCCGACGTCGGTGCGCACGGCGTTGTGCTCTTCGATTTGCGAACCGTAGTTGACCGGCATGTCCCAGCCGCCGAAATCGACCATGCGGGCGCCGGCTGCGCGGTGTGCGTTATTGAGGGGGGTGGCTTTGAGCGTCATGGTACGGTCCAAACGAAAGAGGTTAACGGGAATAGCAAAGATTCCAAAACCCCTCTGTCCTTGGTACCTGAGAGATAGCGGAAAGACTTCCGCACGCCCCTTCGGTGGATTGCCGCTGCAATCTCTCTCCAGAGTTTGAGCCGTATTCCAGGCCCCTTGACCGGTCCTTTTGCCTGAGAGTTTTTGGGTAGTGCCCCTTCGGCGGCAACGCTGGTTTGCCCTCTCCCGATCAAGACTCGGGAATATATGCCAGAAGGGCCTGAATGTCAATCTTGCCGGCCTGCGCACGAATGGGGAAGCGAAAAGCTGCCGAAGCAACAATTTGCTAGAATAAATCACACTATTTCGAGAGCCCACCGATGAGCCAAGATCAAAACTACGACGGACATGCATGGTTCACGCTGTCCGGTGACGTCAATAGCGACATGGTGCGCCGCGTGTTCGACGCGGTTGCCGACATGACCGAAGACCGCATCACCACCGCCCACATCCTGATCCAGTCCAACGGCGGCTACGTCAGCGATGGCATCTGCCTGTACAACTATCTGAGCAAGCTGCCGATCAAGATCGTCACCTACAACGCCGGCGCGGTGGCGTCGATTGCGGTGGTGCTGTACCTGGCCGGCAGCGAGCGCTATGCCAGCGACACCGCGCGCTTCATGGTGCACAAGTCGCACGCCAGCGCGCCGCATGGCGCCCGTCCGGACGCGCTGCGCATCATCGTCGAAGGCCTGCAGGCCGACGACGCCCGCACCGAGCAAATCCTGCGCAATCACGTGCAGCTGACCGAAGACCACTGGCGCACGCACGAATATTCCGACCTGCACCTGACGGCCAGCGAAGCGTTGAAGGTGGGGTTGGTCAACGGTGTGGAGGATTTTGTGCCGCCAGGCGGCCAGCGTGTGACCAATATCTGAAACAGCAATGCGGCGCACGCGGCGCCGCATTTTCCGCTGCCTTGTGCTTAGCGGTTGCCGGACTTCTTGTTGCCGTCGTTTTTGTGGCTTTGACGGCCGGCTTCAACGTGCTGCTCGTGGGTGCCGCCTTGGGTGCCGCTACCGCGCGAGCCGCTGGACGAGCCTTGGCTGCCCGACTGCTTGCTGCTGCCTTGATTGGAGCCTTGCTTGCTGCTGCCACCTTTTTGGTTCGTACTCATTTTGATTCCTTTACGAAAGTGAAAGAATGCCAGAGGCGCTGTTGCGTTTCTGGTGGGGCAATGATGCGTTGTCAGCCGGGTGATCGCTATCGGAGTTCCGCCAGCTGGCGTGTAGGAGCATGGCTTGCCGGGCGCCGCTTAAAACTCTTCCCATTCCACTTCCTTGCGCTCAGCGCGCGCCGGCCGCGGCAGGGCAGGCGGCATGCGTGCGGGCGGCTGCGAGCGGGCCGGCTTGCCGCCCCCACGGTCGTCGTCCTTGCCGCCGCTGCGGGAACCGTCCCGGCCGCCGGCATCTGCGCTGGCGGCCGCGCGGCCCGGCGCCCCGGCCGCGAACACGCTGACGGCCGCGTTCAGCTTGTCGGTCTCGCCGCGCATGGCGTCGGCCGCCGCTGCTGCCTGCTGCACCAGCGCCGCGTTCTGCTGGGTGGCCTGGTCCATTGAGGAGATCGCCTGATTCACTTGCTCCAGCCCGGCCGTCTGTTCGGCGCTGGCATCGGCAATCTAGCCGATCAGGCCGGTCACCTGTTGCACGCTGCCCACCACTTCGTCCATGGTCTTGCGCGCCTGATCCGCCAGTTGCGTGCCGCGCGCCACTTTGTCGACCGAATCATCGATCAACTCCTTGATTTCCTTGGCCGCCGCCGCGCTGCGCTGGGCCAGGCTGCGCACTTCGGAGGCGACCACGGCAAAGCCGCGTCCCTGCTCGCCGGCGCGGGCGGCTTCCACCGCCGCGTTGAGCGCCAGGATATTGGTCTGGAACGCAATGCCGTCGATCACGCCGATGATTTCGGCAATCTTCCTGGAGCTGTCGTTGATGGAGGCCATGGTGCCGACCACCTGCGCCACGTCGTTGCCGCCGCGCACAGCGACGGCGGAGGCCGACAAGGCCAGCTTGTTGGCCTCGACGGCGTGCTCGGCATTCTGGCGCACGGTCACGGTGAGTTGTTCCATGGAGGAAGCGGTTTGCTCCAGCGCCGAGGCTTGTTGCTCGGTGCGTCCGGATAAATCCTGGTTGCCCTCGGCTATCTCCGCCGCCGCGCCGCCGATGGCGCGCGCGCCGTTTTGCACCTGCGCCACGATGCTCAGCAGACTGTCATTCATGTGCTGCATGGCCCGCAGCAGCTTGCCGGTTTGATTTTTCGGCTGCGGCGGGATGCGCGTGCTGAGGTCGCCGCCGGCGATGCGCTCGGCCATCAGCATGGCCTGCTGCAGGGGCGCGCCGACCGAACGGGCCAACCACAGGGCCAGCAGCGCGCCGCCACAGACCAGCATGGCCAGCAGGCTGTAGGTCATGACCTGGGCGCCGCTGTATAGTTGCTCCGTCTGCTGCGCCGCTTCCTGGTTGGCCTGCATGGCGCTGACCAGCAGCTTGCTCATCTGCAGGTTCAGCGCCTTGAGCCGTTCGATTTCCTCGCCGGCCGGCGTGTCGTTGCGGGACGCCAGGATGGCGCTGGCCTGCGGCAGCCATTTGCCGGACAATTCAGAGGTCACTTCGCTGATGGCATGCATGCGCGACAGGGCGTTCAGCCCCAGCAGCGCAGTCAGGCCGAGCACGAGAGCAAAGGCGGCCAGCAGTTTGCTGGCGGTTTCCAGGTTGTGCAGGATTTTCATGGGATTCCTTGAAGGCGGGAGCGTGAGTTTTTTATCTTAAGGAAACCTCAACCTTGTCATTTGCGCCGTGTCAAAGTTGCTGAATCTCAGCAAAATACGCGAAATATTGCATATTCTTGGTTTCATGGTATTGCTTTGTGGAAATGCCGTGCAACAATACGGATAGAGATGACTTCACTGCGCAGGTCCGCCCATGATTGCAACTTCCACCACATCCGCCACGCCGAAGAAGCCGGTGTCGCCGCGGCATGCCTTGCTGGAGGAGTTGATCGGCATTGCCGTCAAACAGGCGGGCGATCAGTATCTGGATCTGGCCAATAAACTGGCCGGGGCCTTGATCGATGCCACCGATGGCGATGCGCGCCAGATCCAGCAGCGCCTGCGCGCGGGCAACCAACTGCGCAATCGCAATTTCGCCTTCCTGCATCTGGCCACCAGCACGCTGGAGCAAGCCCTGCGGCGCGAGATTGCCGAGCTGGCGCCCGCCGCCAGGCCGGCTGCGCGCGAGGCTAGCCTGTCCCTGTCGCTGGTGCCGTTCGAGGAGATGGATAACAAAGTGGCGTTGAGCGGCGTCAGCAAGCCGTTTGAGACCTTGTGCGCGGATCAGTTGCAGACCCTGAATGTGCGGCTGGCTTTTTTGCTGGACCGTGACATCCTGCGGGTGAATCAGAATCCGTTCCGGCCCGAGGTTTTTCTGGTGGCCCTGCAGCAGGCGTGGGCCGAGTTTGATCCGGAGGAGGCGTCGGCAGCACTGCTGCAGCCGCTGCTCAAGCCTGGCATGTTTATCGAGATGGGACCGATGCTGGAGGCCTTGAGCCTGGCCTTGCAAAGCAAGGGTGTGCTGCCGGGCTCGGTGGATGGCTACAAGCGGCGCCGCACGGACGCCGGCAAGGATGGTGCGGCAGGCAAGGCGCGCACCAATCAGGCGGCGCTGGCGCAGCAGTTGCGGCAGTTCTTTGCGTCCAGCGATGTGGCGGGATCGGCGGCTGGGCAAATTGTCGACGGCATCGCCAGCGGCATGCTGCAAGGTGTGGATTTGACGATTCCAGATCTGCCGGCCGCCGCGCTGTCCTCCGGCAGCACCTGGGTGCCAAATGCGGACCGCGCGCGTGCGGTTGGCGCGGCGGCGATGGCGGGCATGAGCGGCGCCGTGCCGGGAGCGATCGCTGGCGCTGCGGCTGCGGGCGCAGCGGTCTCCGGGGCGATCGGCGGTGTTGCATCCGGCTTTGGTGCCGGCGCCGCTGGGGGCGGCCTGGCGCAGGCTGGCGGCTTTGTCGCCGGCGCGGCGGCGGCTGGGGTGGTACCGGCCGCAGGCTTCGTGGCTGGCACCCATCCGGGCGGCGTGGCGGCGGGCGGTGCGTGGGTGCAAGGCCCGGCGCAAGGCTTCCACGTCGGCGCCATGACCAATGAAGAAGCCCAGTTGGCCGCGCAAATCGGCGTCAAGCAGCCTTTGCTGTCCTATCTGGCGCAGCTGCAAAAGACCTTGCCGCCGGCGCCGTCTGGCGAGCCGGCGGCGGCCAACGTCTTTTACCTGCCCAACCTCAAGCAAAGCGTGCCGCAAGGCAGCCTGTCGCGCGCGGACGAGTCCACCATCGACCTGTTGTCCGCCGTGTTTGACACGGTCTTCCGCGACCCAAGCATTTCGCCGGAAATCCGCGAACTGATCCGGTTCCTGCAAATCCCGGTCCTGAAAGCCGCGCTGGTCGACAAGAACTTCTTCTTCCAGGAGGCGCACCCGGCGCGTCGTCTGCTGGAACTGCTGTCGCGCATGGGCTGGGAGCAGCGCAAAGGGCCGGACGATCCGCTGTTCCAGGCCATGCAGCGCAGCGTCGACCGCGTCGGCCGCGATTACGAGCAGGAATTGTCGGTCTTTACCGAGGCGGTCAACGAGCTGGAAGCCTCCATCCTGGCCGAAGAAAAAGCGGCCGCCGCCGCCATTGCCGCCCCCATCGCCGCTGCGCTCAAGCAGGAAAAGATGGCCGAATCGCAGAAACTGGCCAAAAACTCGGTGGCCTTGCGCATCGGCACTGGCGAAGTCATCGCCGTGGTGGAAGCGTTCCTGGAGCAGCGCTGGGTTTCGGTGCTGACCATTGCCTATAGCATCGAAGATGAAAAGCCCGGTGCCGTCAACAACGCCACCAGGACCATGGACGACCTGATCTGGAGCGTGCGTCCCAAGGTCAGGCCGGAAGAGCGCAAGCAGCTGATCGCCAGGCTGCCTGGCCTGCTGTCCACCCTGAACAAATGGCTGGACGTCATCAAGTGGCAGGATGCCGACCGTCTGCAGTTCTTTGCCGAGCTGGCCGAGTGCCACGCCTCGATCGTGCGAGCGCCGCTGGAAATGTCGCCGGAGCGCCAGCTGGAAATCTCGATGCAGGTTGCTCAACAGGCGGCCGAGCGCCGGCTGCAACTGCAAGCCAAGGCCGAAGCCGAAGAAAAAGCCCGCGCCCAACAGGCGCCGCCGGACGAACACGAGGAAGACGCCATCATCGAAGTCGACAGCCTGACGCGCGGCATGTGGCTGGAATTCACGGACGAGGAGGGCAAGGGCCGCAAGGTCAAGCTGGCCTGGATCAGCCCGCGCCGCACGCTCTACATCTTCTCGACCGCCGCGCGGCAGGAAGCCTTCTCCATGTCGGGCGACGAGCTGGCCAGGCGCTTCCGCGACGGCAGCGCCGAAGTGGTGCGCGCCGAAGGCGTGGTCACGGTCGCCCTCAGCGAAGCCCTGTCCCGCAGCGCCGACAACGATCCCGCCATCACCGCCCCGGCCGCCGTCGGCTGATCACGGCACGCCGTTGGCGCCGTGCAGACGGTAGGCGGGGTGGGTGGACAGGCGGCCGGCCCACGCTTGCAGCGCTGGTAGCGTCGGGCGTGCGATGGGTGTCGATTGCCAGCGGTTGTGCGACAGGCCCAGCACGATGTCGGCCAGGGTGAGCTGGTCGCCCGCCACGTAAGCGCCGGTCGCGGCGAGCTGGGCGTCCAGCAGCGTCATCAGGCGGTTCCATTCGGCCGCGCTTGCGGCAATGGCCTGCGGGTCGGCGTGCGCCGGGCTGCCGCGCACCAGGCCCATGAAGGCGTAGCGCCAGGCGGTGTTCAGTTCGGTGGCCTGCCAGTCCATCCATTTTTCCACCTGCGCCCGCGCCATTGGCGCCACCGGCAGCAGATCCGCGCGCCCGTACTTGCCGGCCAGGTAGCGGCAGATGGTGTTGGACTCCCATAGCGCCTGCCCGTCATCGATGATGACCGGCACCAGCCCATTGGGATTGAGCGCCAGATGGCCGCCGCCTTGCTGCTCCAGCTCGTAGGGCAGGCCGATTTCCGCGCACGTCCACAGCACCTTGCGCACATTAATCGAGGTCGATATTCCGAGGATTTTCAGCATCTTGCCAGTATGCCATAATCCTTAATGTTGCATTAAGGAAAAAGTCCGCCCGAATCCGCCGGCATGTGTTTTAATGCTTGCTGCAGTGCGGAATACAAGGAGCCGGCGGGAAAATGATGATGTGGTGGCATTGGTTGAGTGTAATCGGCAGCATGGCGGTGACCGGTCCGATCGGGGTGGCCATCGTGGTGTGGCTGCTGGCCGGCAAATCCTGGCGCCTGACGGCCATCTGGCTGGCGCTGTTTGGCGCCGGCATGGCGCTGGTCGTCATGACCAAAATGGCGTTCATTGGCTGGGGCGTAGGCGTGCCATCGCTGGAATTTGCCGGTTTCAGCGGACACGCCATGCGCGCCGCCGCCGTGTTCCCGGTCGCCGGCTATCTGGCGACGCGCTCCATGCCGTTCCCGGCGCGCCATGTGGGTGCCGCCCTGGGCGTGCTGCTGGCGGTGCTGATCGCCATCTCGCGCGTGTATGTCCGCGCCCACCCGCCGTCGGAAGCGCTGACCGGCTGTCTGCTGGGCCTGGCCGTGGCCGGCGCCTTTATCTGGTACGCCAGCAGCGAAAATCACCTGGCCTTGAGCCGCATTCTGGTGATGCTGTGCCTGCCCATTGTGCTGGTGGCGCCGCGCGTCGAGCCGATTCCGACCGAACTGTGGATCACCAGGGCGGCGCTTTACCTGTCTGGCCGCGACCAGCCCTATACCCGCGAGATGTGGCGCCTGCCGCAGTCGCGCTTCGATTGACGGCGCTGCAACGTTGCACGTTTTCCGGCCTGATTCGATGCGCAAAATGGTATTATTGTGAACTTGTCCAGCCCACACACCAGATAACAACGTGCGTCTATCCTCCATCAAATTGTCGGGATTTAAGTCTTTCGTTGATCCCACCAATTTCCAGGTACCGGGTCAGTTGGTTGGCGTGGTGGGTCCCAACGGTTGTGGCAAGTCGAATATCATCGACGCGGTGCGCTGGGTGCTGGGCGAATCCAAGGCGTCCGAACTGCGCGGCGAGTCCATGCAGGACGTCATCTTCAACGGTTCGACCAACCGCAAGCCGGCCGGGCGCGCCTCGGTGGAGCTGGTCTTCGACAACAACGCCGGCAAGGCCGCCGGCCAGTGGGGCCAGTATGCCGAAATCGCCGTCAAGCGCACGCTGACGCGCGACGGTACCTCCACCTACTACATCAACGGCCAGCCGGTGCGCCGGCGCGATATCCAGGACATCTTCCTCGGCACCGGCCTCGGTCCGCGCGCCTACGCGATTATCGGCCAGGGCATGATCTCGCGGATTATCGAATCGCGTCCGGAAGAGCTGCGCGTATTCCTTGAAGAAGCTGCCGGCGTCTCGAAGTACAAGGAACGCCGCCGCGAAACCGAAAACCGCCTGCACGACACCCGCGAAAATCTGCTGCGGGTGGAAGACATCCTGCGCGAACTGAACGCCAATCTGGAAAAGCTGGAGGGCCAGGCCGCCGTGGCCACCAAGTTCCACCAACTGCAGGCAGACCAGGAAGAGAAGCAAAAGCTGCTTTGGCTGCTGCGCAAGGTGGAAGCCGAGAACGAGCAGAAAAAATACTTCCGCGAGGTCGAGCAGGCCCAGAACGATCTGGAAGAGCAGACCGCCAAGCTGCGCAATGTCGAGCTGTCGCTGGAGCAAATGCGCCAGTCGCACTTCGCGGCCGGCGACCGTCTGCACACGGCGCAGGGCGCGCTGTACCAGACCAACGCCGAAATCGGCAGTCTGGAAGCGCAGATCAAGTTTGTGGTTGAATCGCGCAGCCGACTGCAGGCGCAACTGGCCGCCCTGACCGCGCAGCGCGACCAGTGGCAGCGTCAGGCCACCGAAGCCGGCGAGCAGATCGAGGAAGCCGAGTTCACGCTGGAAGAACTGAGCGCCAAGGTGGAGGAATCGCAGGTGATGGCCGAGCAAAAGGCCGAGTCCCTGCCGATGCTGGAACAGGCGTGGAAAGAAGCCCAGACCAAAAGCACCGAATCGCGTGCCCGCATCATGCAGGCGCAGCAGCAATTGGAACTGGAATCCGCGCACCAGCGCAACGCCAACAACATCCTCAACGGCCTGGCCGTGCGGCGCGAGCGTCTGCAGCAGGAAAAGAGTGGTTTGAGCCTGCCGGACAGCGCGCATCTGGCCAATTTGCGCATGCAGCTGGAAGAAAAACAGCAGGCGCTGGAAGAGCAGAGCTTCCTGCTGGAAGAGGCGCTGGAACAGCAGCCCAGGCTGGAACAGGAGCGCCAGGAGGCGCAGCAGCAGGTCAACGCCGAAACCGCCGCCAACGCCCAGCTGGAAGCGCGCCTCAACGCGCTGCGCCAGCTGCAGGAGCGTGTGCAAACGCAGGGCAAGGTCACGCCATGGCTTCAGAAGCACGAACTGGAATCGCTGCCGCGCCTGTGGCAGAAACTGAATATCGAAGCGGGCTGGGAGCCGGCGCTGGAGTCGGTGCTGCGCGAGCGCACCTCGGCGCTGCAGATGTCGAACATCGAATGGGCCAAGGCCTTCTTCAGCGACGCGCCACCAGCCAAGCTGGCGCTGTACGCGCCGTCCACCGCCGTGCCGCCGGCGCCGGTGGAGGCGCCGGGACTCAAGCCGTTCCTGAACCTGTTGAAGATTAATGACCCGGGCCTGCGCGGTCTGCTGCAGGACTGGCTGCACAACGTCTACGTGGCCGACGACACCGCCGAGGCGTTTGCCGACCGTGGCAAGCTGCCGGCCGGTGGTTCCATCATCACGCGCCAGGGCCACGTGGTTACTCAGGGCAGCGTGCGTTTCTACGCCGCCGACTCCGAGCAGGATGGCATGCTGGGGCGCCAGCAGGAAATCGACAACATCACCAAGCAGCTGCGCGCACAGCAAATGCTGGCCGACGAAGCGCGCGCCCGTTCGGTGCGCGCCGATGCCGCCGTGTCGGAGCTGACGCGCCGCCTGACCGAGTACCGCGCCAGGCTGCAAAGTCTGCAATCGTCGGTCCATACCCTGCAGCTGGAAGTGGTCAAACTGTCCGAAATCGAAGCGCGCTTCAACCAGCGCAGCACCCAGATCGAAACCGACCTGGCCGAAATCGCCGCGCAGGAAGAGGAACAAACCCAGATCAAGCTGGAGTCGGAAGAGAAGTTCGAGCAGCTGGATATGGAACTCGGCAACCTGCAAGGCGAGCACGAAGACGGCCAGACCGACTTTATGCAGAAGGAGCAGCGCCTGGCCGACGCACGCGAAGCGCTGCGCGACCTGGAACGCGCCGCGCAGGAAGTGCAGTTCGCGGAAAAGACCCAGCGCAGCAAGATCGAGGAACTGCGCCGTAATATCGCCACTGCCGCCGCGCAGGTGGCGCAGGTCAACGAGAGCATTGAATCCGGCCGCATGGAGCTGGAAGGCCTGGAGCAGGGCACGGCCAACGAAGGCTTGCAGGAGCTGCTGGACCGTCGAAGCGCGCAGGAAAAAGCGCTGTCCGACGCGCGCCACGAACTCGATCAGATCGCGCAGCAGCTGCGCATGTTCGAGGAAGGCCGCATGTCGACCGAGCGCGCGCTGCAACCGCAGCGTGACAAGATCATGGAACTGCAACTGAAAGAGCAGGCCGCGCGCCTGAACCAGGAGCAGTTCGCCGCGCAGCTGGCGGAAGTGCAGGCCGATGAGGCGGCGCTGGCCGAGAAGCTGCATCCGGAAATGAAGGCTTCTTACCTGCAGGGCGAGGTCACGCGCCTGACCAACGCCATTGCCGCGCTGGGCGCGGTCAACCTGGCGGCGCTGGACGAACTGGCCACCGCTTCCGAGCGCAAGAACTTCCTCGATTCGCAGAACGCGGACCTGCAGGAAGCCATCACCACGCTGGAAGACGCCATCACCAAGATCGACAAGGAAACGCGCGATCTGCTGCAGGATACCTTCGACCGCGTCAACGGCCACTTCTCCGAACTGTTCCCGATCCTGTTCGGCGGCGGCCAGGCCAAGCTGATGATGACCGGCGACGAAATCCTGGATTCCGGCGTGCAGGTCATGGCCCAGCCGCCGGGCAAGAAGAACGCCACCATTCACCTGCTGTCCGGCGGTGAAAAAGCGCTGACCGCCACCGCGCTGGTGTTCTCCATGTTCCGCCTGAATCCCGCGCCATTCTGCCTGCTCGACGAAGTCGACGCACCGCTGGATGACGCCAATACCGAGCGATTCTGCCGGATGGTCAAGCGTATGTCTGACCAGACCCAATTCCTCTTCATTTCGCACAACAAGATTGCGATGGAGATGGCCAATCAACTGATCGGTGTGACGATGCAGGAACAAGGTGTATCGCGCATCGTGGCGGTGGATATGGAATCCGCCGCAAACTTCGCTTCCGAGGCTCAAGCAGCATGACAGATCTTCAACTCAGTTTAATCGCAGCCGCCGGCGTGTTTGTCGCCGGCGTCTTCACGTACAACAAAATCCAGGAATACAAGGCCAAGAAAAGCGTGGAACGCGCTTTCTCGTCCGACCATGACGATGTGCTGATGCGCAGCGGCGACGAGCCGGCCGCCCGTCAGGAACCCAGCTTCTCGCTCGACAGCGCCACGCCAGGCCTGGCGGGCGGCGAAGCTGCCGCCGCTGCGGCCGCGCTGAACGCGGTGGCGGCGGAATTCAGCACCGACGACGAATCCGGCAAACCCGCCAGCGACGATGAACTGGCCGCACGTGCCAACGCCGCGTCGGCCGCGGCGGCGGAACAGGCCACCGCGCTGGTCGATCCGCTGATCGATTGTCTGCTGCCGCTGGCGCTGGAAGCCCCGGCGCGCGGCGACAAGCTGCTGCCGGTGCTGCAAACCCTGCGCATGGTCGGCAACAAGCCGGTGCATTTTATCGGCAAGGCTGTCAGCGGCGACTGGGAACCGATCAGCCACGGCGGCGTCTACACCGAGCTGCAAGGCGGCGTGCAACTGGCCAGCCGCAGCACCGCGCTGAATGAACTGGAATACTCGGAACTGGTGACGCGCCTGCGCGCCATGGCCGACGAAATCGGCGCCGAGCCGGCCGTGCCGGACATGATGGAAGTGATGGCCGAGGCGCGCAACCTGCACCGCTTCGTCGCCGGCCATGACGCGCAGCTGGGCGTCAACCTGCAAACCAATGGCGCGCCATGGTCGGTGACGACCCTGATCGGCGCATTGGAGAAGCAGGGCTTCGACGTGCGTCCTGACGGCCGTTTCGTCATGCCGGACGGCGACGGCGGCTTCCTGTTCTCGCTGTCCACCAACGTGACGCCGGCCGAGGAAACCACCTCGCGCCTGACGCTGCTGCTGGACGTGCCCTGCGTGGCGCCGGCGCGCGACGGCTTTGGCGCCATGGTGGCTTGCGCCAAATCGCTGGTGGCGCGCCTGGACGCGACCATTGTCGACGATTACAACCAGCCGCTGTCCGATGCCGCGCTGACCGAGATCGCCGGCCAGGTACAGGACTTTTACACCGAGATGAACGATGCCGACATTCCGGCCGGCTCCACCCGCGCGATGCGTCTGTTCAGCTGAGAAGGCTTTGTAATGACGGAAGTAGATTTCAAGACGCGCATCGCAGAACTCAGCGCGGAGCTGAACCGGCATTTGCACGCCTATCACGTGGAAGACGCGCCCACCATCCCGGACGCGGAGTACGACAAGCTGTTCATCGAGCTGCAAAAGCTGGAAGAAGCGCATCCCGAGCTGGCGCTGCCCGACTCTCCGACCAGGCGCGTGGGCGCGGCGCCGCTGCCGCAGTTTGAGCAGGTCACCCACACGGTGCCGATGCTGTCGCTGAATAACGGCTTTACCGACGAGGATATCGAGAACTTCGACCGCCGCGTGCGCGAAGGCCTGGACACAGCCGCCCTGATCGAATATGCGGCTGAAGTGAAGTACGATGGCCTGGCCATCAACCTGCGCTACGTGGATGGCCTGCTGGTGCAGGCAGCCACCCGTGGCGATGGCTATACCGGTGAAGACGTCACCGCCAATATCCGCACCATCCGCAGCCTTCCGCTGCGCCTGAAGACCGACCATCCGCCGGCCATCCTCGATGTGCGTGGCGAGGTGCTGATGTTCAAAAAGGACTTCGAAGCCATGAACGCGCGCCAGCGCGAACTGGGACAGAAGGAATTCGTCAACCCGCGCAACGCGGCGGCCGGCAGCCTGCGCCAGCTGGATTCGCGCATCACCGCGTCGCGCAAGCTGAGTTTCTTCGCTTACGGCGTTGGTGCGCTGGAAGGCGCCGAGATGCCGGCCTCGCACTCCGCGCTGCTGGAATGGTATCGCCAGCTTGGCCTGCCGGTGGCCAAGGAAGCCACGGTGGTGCGCGGCTACGATGGTTTGATGGGTTACTACAAACAGATCGGCGCGGCGCGCCCGACCATGCCATACGAAATCGATGGCGTGGTGTACAAGGCCAATCGTCTGGAAGACCAGCGCACGCTGGGCTTCGTTTCGCGCGCCCCGCGTTTCGCGCTGGCGCACAAATTCCCGGCCGAGGAAGCGCTGACCGTGGTGCAGGCGATTGAAGTGCAGGTTGGCCGTACCGGTGCGATCACGCCGGTGGCGCGCCTGGCCTCCGTGTTTGTCGGCGGCGTCAACGTCACCAACGCCACGCTGCACAACGAAGACGAAGTGCGCCGCAAGGACGTGCGCGTAGGCGACACCGTGATCGTGCGCCGCGCTGGCGACGTGATCCCGGAAGTGCTGGCCGTGGTGCTGGAGCGCCGGCCGGAATCGACGGTGGCCTACGAACTGCCGAAAACCTGCCCGGTGTGCGGCTCGCACGTGGTGCGCGAAGAGGGCGAGGCTGTAGCCCGCTGCTCCGGCGGCTTGTTCTGCTCCGCGCAGCGCAAGGAAGCCATTCGCCACTTCGCCGGCCGCCGCATGATGGACATCGAAGGCCTGGGCGACCGTTACATCGACAGCCTGGTGGAATGGGGCAAGGTGCAGCGCGTGGCCGACCTGTATGCGCTCAAGCTGGACGACCTGCTGGAAATGAAGCGCCTGGCGGATGAACGCGACGGCACCACGCCGGACACGGTCGTCAAGGGCAAGATCGCCACCAAGTGGGCGGACAACCTGCTGGAGGCCATCGCCGCCAGCAAGAATCCGCCGCTGGAACGTCTGCTGTTCGCGCTTGGCATCCGCCACGTTGGCGAATCGACCGCCAAGACGCTGGCCGAGTGGCTGGGCCGCTTTGAGCTGATCCGCCGTGTGCCGGCCGCGCTGTTGCGCGTGCTGCCGGATATCGGCGGCACGGTGGCGGAGTCGATTGCCGACTTCTTTGCCGAGCCGAAGAACCAGGAAGCGATCGACGCGCTGCTGGCGGCCGGCGTGGCGCCCACCGGCGAGCACCCGCCCAGCGCCAGGCTGCGCGAGAAGCTCGACCCGGTCAAGCTGCTGGCCGCGCTGGCCATTCCCAAACTGACGGAACCGCGCAGCAAGCAGCTGATCGAAGAAGGTGTGACACTGGAAGCGCTGGCTTACCTGCAGGTGTTCAATGTCTTCGGCCTGCCGGCGGCGGTAGCCGAATCGCTGGACAACTGGATGGCCCAGCCGGGCAACCGCGAACAGGTCAAGGCGCTGCATCTGCTGCGTGAAGACCTGCTGGCGCAATTGCCGGAGGCCCTGGCCGCCGAAGGTCATCTGACCGGCAAGACCTTCGTCCTGACCGGCACCTTGCCGACCATGGGCCGCGACCAGGCCGCCGCGCTGATTGAAGCGAAGGGCGGCAAGGTCTCCGGTTCCGTGTCGAAGAAAACGCATTACCTTGTCGCTGGCGCGGATGCGGGCAGCAAGCTGGCCAAGGCACAGGAGCTGGAAGTTGCCATCCTGGATGAAGCAGGATTGCTCGCACTACTCGAAGAAAAATAACCATGCCAAAAATTCAAAAAGCAGTTTTTCCAGTCGCGGGCCTGGGCAGCCGTTTTCTGCCTGCGACCAAGGCGCAGCCGAAAGAGATGCTGCCCATCGTCGACAAGCCACTGATTCAATACGCGGTGGAAGAGGCGGTGGCCGCCGGCATCACGGAAATGGTGTTCATCACCGGCCGTAACAAGCGCGCCATCGAAGACCATTTCGACAAGGCCTATGAGCTGGAGTCGGAACTGGAAGCCGCCAACAAACAGCAACTGCTGGAGTTGGTGCGCAATGTGATTCCCAAGAGCGTCAACTGCATCTACATCCGCCAGTCGGAGCCGCTGGGCCTGGGCCATGCGGTGCTGTGCGCGCGTCCGGTGATTGGCGACGAGCCGTTTGCCGTGCTGCTGGCGGATGACTTTATGGACACCGCCGAAGGCGTCAAGCCGGTGCTGGCGCAGATGACCAACCTGTATGGCTACGAGCGTTCCAGCATCCTGGCGGTACAGGAAGTGCCGCGCGCGGCCACGCGCCAGTACGGCATCGTCAGCGCCAGCGGCTACCAGCCCAAGCTGGAACTGGTGCATGGCATCGTCGAGAAGCCGCAGCCGGAAGATGCGCCGTCCACGCTGGCGGTGGTGGGGCGCTATGTGCTGTCCGGCCGCATCTTCGACTATCTGGAAAACCTCGGCAGCGGCGCCGGCGGTGAAATCCAGCTGACCGACGGCATCGCGGAACTGATGAAGCACGAGCGCGTGCTGGCCTATCGCTACGACGGCACCCGCTACGACTGCGGCTCCAAGCTGGGCTACCTGAAAGCCACCACCGCGATGGGCCTCAAGCACGCGGAGACCGGCGGCGAGTACTGCGAGTTCCTGCGCCAGATCCAGTGTGACATTCCGGGAGTCTGATAAATGGCCGTCCGCGAAATCCTGAAGATGGGCGATCCGCGTCTGCTGCGCGTGGCCGAACCGGTGACCGAGTTCGACACGCCAGCCATGCGCGCGCTGATTGCCGATATGTTCGACACCATGCACGCGGCCAATGGCGCCGGCCTGGCGGCGCCGCAGATCGGCGTCAACCTGCAGCTGGTGATCTACGGCTTCAAGAGCAATCCGCGTTATCCGGATGCGCCGCAGGTGCCGGAAACGGTATTAATCAACCCGGTGCTGACGCCACTGTCGGAAGAGATGGAAGAGGCATTCGAAGGCTGCCTGTCGGTGCCCGGCATGCGCGGCAGCGTGCCGCGCTACACCCGGCTGCGTTACGAAGGCGTGGACCAGCACAACCAGCCGATCAGGCGCGAGGTAGACGGTTTCCACGCGCGCGTGGTGCAGCACGAGGTGGATCACCTGCTGGGCAAGCTGTACCCGATGCGCATCAAGGACTTTTCCAGATTCGGCTTCACCGAAGTGATGTTCCCCGGTCTCGATCCCAACGACGACGACTGACACCATGAAGCCACAGGCGCCGCAGCAACCGATAGGTCCGCGCATGGGACAGGTGCGCGGCGAGTTCCACCCTGGGGACTCACGCATCTCGCCTGCATGAACCCTGCAGCGACGTACGGCCACATCGTCGCCTCCTGGACTACAGTAAATTCCACGACATCTACCCCGACAGCAGCCGCGAAGGCAGCATGCCCGGCGCCGCGCTGGCGCACTCCGGCTAACTGCCCAGCAGGTCGCGGGAGTTCAGCAGGGCGTAGACGATTTCGGGATGCTCGCGGAAGCAGCGGCGTACGGCGGCCGGCAGGGCTTCGTGCGTCTTGCGGCACAGGCCGGGCTGCTCGACCAGCTTGATCGACAGGCCCATGACCGTGCTGACGCCATGGGCGCTGGGGGTGATGGTCAGGCGGATGCCGAGCAGCTCCTGCAAGCGCTGCTTGATGCGGCCGAGATCCTCGTAAGTCTCCATGGCCGCGATGCGCTCGATCAGCCGCTTCTCTTCCTCGCGCGTGAGGCGCAGCACGCGGATGTCGGCGCCGTCGCGCTCCCAGGCCTCCAGCAAGGCATCGCGCCCGCACACGCAAGCGCCGGGCGGGCACTCTTTGCGGATCGGGAAAGGCAGGGCTGGTGACATGGTCTGGCTCGTATTCGACAGACCTGAATTCTACTCCAATCGGTGTTGTAACAGCGCGAGGACGGCGGCTTCCTCTGGGTGCAGGGCGTGCAGGTCTTCCTGCAGCTCCTGCCGCGCGCGGCGGCGCAGGGTTTTGAGCATGGTGCCGTCGAGGTAAGACTCGATCACGGCCGGGTGGACGTAGCATTTTCGGCAAATGGTGGGCGTGTTGCCGAGCTTTTTGGCGACCGATTCGATCGCCTGCACGATGTTCTTCTTGGCCTGCGCCTCGGAGTCGTATTTTTCGTATTCTTTCAGCGCCACCGCCGCCAGCACGGTGCCGGCCCAGGTGCGGAAGTCCTTGGCGGTGTAGTCGGCGCCGGTGATGGTTTGCAGGTATTCGTTGACGTCGGCCGAGCCGATGGCGTGCGGGTTGCCGTCGTCGTCCTCGTACTGGAACAGGTCCTGGCCCGGCAGGTCGCGCATGCGGTTGATGATGTTGGCCAGGCGGCGGTCGTGCACCTCGACCGCGTGATGCACGCCGCTCTTGCCGCGAAAACGGAACTCCACCTTGCCGCCGTTGAGCCGCACGTGGCGCTCGCGCAGCGTGGTCAAGCCGAAGGACTTGTTCTCACGCGCGTATTCCTCGTTCCCGATCCGCATCAAGGTCGCTTCCAGCAGGTAGACGATGGTGGCCAGCACCTTCTCGCGCGGCAGTCCGGGCAGCCGCAGCGCCGCGTCCACTGTGCGGCGGATCGAGGGCAGGGCTTTGCCGAAGCTGAGCATGCGGCCATATTTGGCTTCGTCGCGGTGGGTGCGCCAGCGCGCGTGGTAGCGGTATTGCTTGCGGCCGCGCGCGTCGCGGCCGGTGGCCTGCAGATGGCCCAGCGGGTGCTTGCAGATCCAGACGTCGGTCCACGCCGGCGGAATCACCAGCGCCTTGATGCGTGCCAGCGTCTCCTGGTCGGTAACGGCCTTGCCGTCGGCGTCCAGATAGCGGAACTGTTTGCCGCGCAGCTGGCGGGCGATGCCTGGCTGGTCGTCATGGACGTAACGCAGGCCAGCCAGCCTGGCGGCGACAGGCGCGGGAGCGGGGGCGGGCAGCACGGCGTGCAGGTCGCGTTTCATGGACATCCTCACTGATCGGGTCAGGATGCATGCTACGCCGGGCTGCGCACTGACGATGTGCGCTAGCGCACGATTAGTCCATGCGCTTGAGGCGCTGGCCGACAATGCTCCACTTGCACGGCTGGCCATCGACGGTGCCGGTCAGCGCCCAGCCGGTGCCGATCTTCTCGACGCCAATGTCGCACTCCAGCTCCTTGCCGAGCTTTTCGGCCCAGCCCCTGGCAGCGCCCTGGCCCTTGAAAAGTTCATTACCTTCGTAAATCACGGTGGCGTCGAAAACGGCGGCGGCAAAGATGGTCATGGCGGTACTCCGGGCAAAGTGCGTATTGTGCCACCTTTACCACTACGTCATTCAACGTATGTCCAGCAGGTTGTCGCCTCGTTAATCTTGTCTCATCCAAAACCAGACGGGAGAGCAAGATGGCGGTACACAAGGTGCTGTTGGCTACGGCGGTGGCGGCGGCAATGGGCAATGCCTGGGCCGGCGCGACGGTCAATTTTGGCGAGGACAAGTCGGTCAGCGTCGGCTTTGGCCTGCGCGAGAGCTACACCAGCGCGGAAAACGGCGCGCCGGACGGCGGCCGCTCCAGCGACTTTAACCTCGACAGCGGGCGCCTGTACTTTGGCGCCTCGCTCAACAAGAACATCAAGGGCATGTTCAACACCGAATGGGACGGCGAGCAAATCCGCGTGCTGGACGCCGCCGGTCAATTCGCCATCTCCCCCGAGCTGAATATCTGGGCCGGCCGCCTGCTGTCGCCGTCCGACCGCGCCAACATGGCCGGTCCTTACTACTCGCTGGGCGGCGGCTACTGGGCCGGCGTGGCGTCGCGCTACGGCTACAACGGCGGCATTTTCCGCGGCCGTGACGATGGTGTGGTCGTGTGGGGCAACGTCGGCGACGGCGGCCGTCTTGGCTACTCCTTCGGCGCGTTTGAAGGCCACACCTTCGGCATCGGCTCGCTGACGCAGAACCAGGCCAAGGCCGCCGGCATCAAAGCAGACGACGCGCTGATGTACGCTGGCCGCGTCCAGTACGACTTCTGGGACCCGGAGCCAGGCTACTACGGCACCGGCAATTACCTCGGCGGCGCCGACATCCTGGCCATCGGCGTGGCCGGCCGCTCGCAGAAGGACGGCATTCTCACCGTCGGCAAGGTAGGCGACTACAGTTCGTACAACGTCGACTTCCTGCTGGAGAAGCGCATCAAGGGCGCCGGCGCGTTCGCGGTGGAAGCGGCCTGGTACAAATACGACACCGACGACATCGTCAAGTCCGAACAGGGCAAGGCTTATTCGGCCGGCGCTTCCTACATCTTTGAGGACAAAGCCGGATGGGGCAAGTTCCAGCCGTTCGTGCGCTGGCAGAAGTTCGCGGCCGACACCAACATCGACACCAAACAATTCGACGTCGGCACCAACTACATCATCGACGGCTACAACGCACAGATCAGCGCCGTGTACTCGAAGACCAAAATGACCGGCGTCGCGGACAACGACAAGTTCTCGATCGCCCTGCAACTTCAATACTGATTAACCACCACGGAGCTCATTCATGCAAAATCGTCGTAACTTTATCGGCACCCTGAGCCGCATCGCCGCCGCTTCCGCCCTGATGGCCGCCGGCGCCCAGGCCTACGCGGCGGACACCATCAAGGTCGGCATCCTGCACTCGCTGTCGGGCACCATGGCGATCTCGGAAACGTCGCTGAAGGACGTGGCCCTGATGACCATCGATGAAATCAACGCCAAGGGCGGTGTGATGGGCAAGAAGCTGGAGCCGGTGGTGGTGGATCCGGCCTCCAACTGGCCGCTGTTCGCGGAAAAAGCGCGCGGCCTGATCGCGCAGGACAAGGTATCGGTGGTCTTCGGCTGCTGGACCTCGGTGTCGCGTAAATCGGTGCTGCCGGTGTTCAAGGAACTGAATTCGCTGCTGTTCTACCCGGTGCAGTACGAAGGCGAAGAACTGGAAAAGAACGTGTTCTATACCGGCGCCGCGCCTAACCAGCAAGCCATTCCGGCGGTGCAGTACCTGATGAGCAAAGAGGGCGGCGGCGCCAAGCGCTTCGTCCTGCTGGGCACCGACTACGTATATCCCCGCACCACCAACAAGATCCTGCGCGCCTACCTGAAGAGCAAGGGCGTGAAGGATAGCGACATCGACGAGGTCTACACCCCGTTCGGCCATTCGGATTACCAGACCATCGTCGCCAACATCAAGAAGTTTGCGGCCGGTGGCAAGACGGCGGTGATCTCGACCATCAACGGCGACTCCAACGTGCCGTTCTATAAAGAACTGGGCAACGCCGGCCTGAAGGCGACCGACGTGCCGGTGGTGGCGTTCTCGGTGGGCGAAGAGGAACTGCGCGGCGTGGACACCAAGCCGTTGCTGGGTCACCTGGCGGCCTGGAACTACTTCGAGTCGATCAAGAATCCGGTGAACGCGGACTTCATCAAGAAGTGGAAAGCCTATGCCGCCGCCAAGAAGCTGCCGAACGCGAACACGGTGGTGACCAACGATCCGATGGAAGCGACCTACGTCGGCATTCATATGTGGGCGCAGGCGGTGGAGAAGGCCAAGTCGACCGATACCGACAAGGTGATCGCAGCGATGGGCGGCCAGACCTTCAAGGCGCCGTCGGGCTTTACCCTGACCATGGATCCAACCAACCACCACCTGCACAAGCCGGTATTCATCGGCGAGATTCGTCCGGATGGCCAGTTCAACGTGGTGTGGAAAACGCCAGGTCCGGTACGCGCCAACCCATGGAGCCCGTACATTCCGGGTAACGAGGGCAAGCAGAATCTGTAAGCGGCATTGCCTCAGTATGGATTCCCGCTTTCGCGGGAATGACGTGCTTGCGCGCTGCGGGCCATCCCGCCGCCGCCGTCGTTCCCGCGCAGGCGGGAATCCATGTCGAGCGGGTTGCATCACATAAGGAAACCGTATCTTGAAAAAACTCCTGCTTCTTGCATGCCTGCTGTTCGCAGGCTTTGCGCGGGCGGCGATCGACCCAGCGGTGCTGGCGCCGTTGGCCGGCGACGATCCGGACGCGCGCGTTGAAGCCATCGGCAAAATCGGCGCGCTTGCCACCGACGACGCCACGCGCCTGCTGACCGCCCTGCAAAATGGCGACGTCTACGCCACGCCAGACCGCAAGCTATACATCATTGCCGACGACAAGGCAATCGATGCTGCCACCGGCGCCACCGGGCCGCTGCCGCAAGGTCTTGACGGCGTGATGATCAACAACCGCCTGCGCGGCGCCATCGAAGAGGCACTGTCCGCGCTCAAGATGTTCTCTCCCGACCGCGCCCAGCGCCTGGCCGCCGTCACCGAACTGCAAAAGAGCGCCTCGCTGGCGCAGGCGCCGCTGATCGAAAAAGCCCTGAGCAAGGAGACCGACAACGAAATCCGCGGCATGCTGCGCCTGGTCGCTGCCACCGCCAACCTGCAATCGCCACAAGCCGCCATCCGCCGCGCCGCCGTGGAAGCGCTGGCGGACAGCAGCAACGCCAATCTGCGTCCGGCGCTGCAAACCATGATGGCGGAAGATGCCGACCAAAGCGTGCGCGTGGCCGCCGCCCACACTCTGCAGGCGCTGGACAGCCGCCTGGCGCGCACGGAATTCATCGGCAATGTGTTCTACGGCGTCTCGCTGGCCAGCGTGCTGCTGCTGGCGGCACTGGGCCTGGCCATCACCTTCGGCCTGATGGGCATCATCAACATGGCGCACGGCGAACTGCTGATGATCGGCGCCTACACCACCTATCTCTGCCAACTGGCATTCCGCCGCTGGGCGCCGGACGCGCTGGACTGGTATCTGGCCGCTGCACTGCCTGCTGCCTTTATTGTCACCGCCGCCGTCGGCATTGCATTGGAACGCACGGTGATCCGCTGGCTCTACGGCCGTCCACTGGAAACCCTGCTGGCCACCTGGGGCATCAGCCTGATACTGATGCAGGCCGTGCGCACCATCTTCGGCGCACAGAACGTGGAAGTGGCCAATCCGGCCTGGATGTCCGGCGGCGTGACCGTGCTTGGTTCGCTGGTGCTGGCGTATAACCGCATCGCCATCATCGTGTTTGCTGCGCTGGTGGTGGCTGGGGTGTGGCTGATCCTGAACAAAACCCGTCTTGGCCTGTTCGTACGCGCCGTGATGCAGAACCGCCGCATGGCTGGCTGCGTGGGCGTGTCCAGCGCCAAAATCGACATGATGACCTTCGGCCTCGGCTCCGGCATCGCCGGCCTGGGCGGCGTGGCGCTGTCGCAGCTGGGGAACGTGGGGCCGGACCTCGGCCAGGGCTACATCGTCGATTCCTTCATGGTGGTGGTGCTGGGCGGCGTCGGCCAGCTGGCGGGCACCGTGATCGCCGCGCTGGGCCTCGGGGAAGCCAACAAATTCCTGGAGCCGTTTGCCGGCGCCGTGCTGGCCAAGATCGCCATCCTGATCTTCATCATCATCTTTATCCAGAAACGTCCGCAAGGCCTGTTCGCCATGAAAGGCAGGAGCGCTGAATGAACCATCCATCCCTGTTTTCGCGCCGCGCGTGGACTGGCATCGTTGCCGCCACCGTGCTGCTGGCGGCGCTGCCGCTGCTGAATCTCGTCTTTGCGGACGGCCATGCGCTGCATGTGCCAAGCTACATGGTGAGCCTGATCGGTAAATTCATGTGTTACGCGCTGGCCGCGCTGGCGCTGGATATGGTGTGGGGCTATGCCGGCATCCTGTCGCTGGGCCACGGCGTGTTCTTCGCGCTGGGCGCCTATGCGCACGGCATGTACCTGATGCGCTCCATCGGCCGAGAAGGCGTGTACCAGAGCGACCTGCCGGACTTCATGGTTTTCCTCGACTGGAAAGCCTACCCGTGGTACTGGAGCGGCACCGACAGCTTCTGGGTTGCGCTGGCGCTGGTGGTGCTGGTGCCGGGCGTGCTGGCGTTCGTGTTTGGCTTCTTCGCCTTCCGTTCGCGCATCAAGGGCGTGTACTTCTCGATCATCACGCAGGCCATGACGTATGCCTTCATGCTGCTGTTCTTCCGCAATAACACCGGCTTTGGCGGCAATAACGGCTTCACGGACTTCAAGCGCATTCTCGGCTTCCCGATCAGCGCACCGGGCACCAAAGCCACGCTGTACCTGGTGACGCTGGCGGCGCTGGTCGGCGCGCTGCTGCTGTGCCGCTGGATCGTCAAGTCCAAGCTGGGACGCGTGCTGCAAGCGGTGCGCGATTCGGAATCGCGCCTGATGTTCATCGGTTACAACCCGCTGTGGTTCAAGCTCTTTGTCTGGACGCTGTCGGCGGTGCTGTGCGGGATTGCCGGCGCGCTGTATGTACCGCAAGTGGGCATCATCAACCCCTCCGAAATGTCGCCGGCGAATTCGATTGAAATGGTGATCTGGGCGGCGGTAGGCGGCCGCGGTACGCTGCTGGGGCCTGTGATCGGCGCGTTTTCGGTGAATGGCCTGAAAAGCTGGTTTACCGGCGCTTTCCCCAACCTGTGGCTGTTCGCCCTCGGTTTAATCTTCATTCTGGTGACGCGCTATCTGCCGCGCGGCCTCGCTGGACTGGTACGCAAGGAGCAGGCATGAGTGCCATGAACGACGGGCGCATTGCGCTGCAAGGGCTGGATACTACCCACGGTGCGATCCTGTACCTGGAAGAGATCAGTGTGGTGTTTGACGGCTTCCGCGCGCTGAACAAGCTGAGTCTCGATATCTCGGTTGGTGAGCTGCGCTGCATTATCGGCCCGAATGGCGCCGGCAAGACCACCATGATGGACGTCATCACCGGCAAGACACGGCCGACTTCCGGCACCGCGTTCTTCGGTCAGACCATGGACCTGAGCCGCATGAGCGAACATGAAATTGCGCATGCAGGCATCGGCCGCAAGTTCCAGCGGCCGACGGTGTTCGAGCAGCATACGGTGTTTGAAAACCTCGAACTGGCGATGAAGATGGACAAGCGCGTGCGGCCCACGCTGTTCGCGCGGCTGACCTCCGAACAGCGCGGCAAGATCGAGGAAATCCTGCAGCTGATCCGCCTGAACGGCAGCGAACAGCGCCTGGCCGGGCTGCTGTCGCACGGCCAGAAGCAATGGCTGGAGATCGGCATGCTGCTGATGCAGGAGCCGCAACTGATTCTGCTGGACGAACCGGTGGCCGGCATGTCGGACGCCGAAACGGCGCGCACGGCGGAACTGCTGAATGAATTGCGCGGCAAGCACTCCATCATGGTAGTGGAGCACGACATGGCCTTCGTCACCGAAATCGCGCAGCAGGGCGTGGTGACGGTGCTGCATGAAGGCTCGGTGCTGGCGCAAGGCCGCATGGATGAAGTGCAGGCTGACGATCGGGTGATTGAAGTTTATCTGGGACGCTGACCATATGCTGCAAGTAGAAAAAATCAACCAATACTACGGCGCCGCGCACACCTTGCGTGGCGTGTCGCTGGAGCTGGAGAAGGGCAAGTGCATGGCGCTGCTGGGCCGCAATGGGGTCGGCAAGACCACGCTGCTCAAGTGCCTGATGGGTGTGCTGCCGGTGTCGGCGGGCAGCGTCAGGTTGGAAGGGCGCGACATCACCAAGCTGGCGCCGCATCAGCGCGCGCGCGCCGGCATTGCCTACGTGCCGCAGGGCCGCGAGATCTTCGCGCGCCTGACGGTGGAGGAGAATCTGCTGATGGGCCTTGCTACCCATAGCGGCAAGAAGGCGTCCACCATCAAGGGCGAGGTGTATGAGCTATTCCCGGTGCTGAAGGAGATGCTGCACCGTCGCGGCGGCGACCTGTCCGGCGGCCAGCAGCAGCAACTGGCCATCGCCCGCGCGCTGCTGGCTGAGCCCAAGCTGATTATCCTCGATGAGCCGACCGAGGGCATCCAGCCTTCCATCATCAAGGATATCGGCCATGTGATCCGCCTGCTGCGCCAGCGCGGCGACATGGCGATCCTGCTGTGCGAGCAGTACTTTGACTTTGCGCACGAACTGGCCGATCAGTTCACGGTCCTGTCGCGCGGCGAGGTGGTGGCGTCCGGCCCGCAGGCGGCGATGAACGATCCCGAAGTCAAGCGCCATCTGGCGGTTTAGCCTCGACGCTGTCGCCCAGCACGTCTTCGACGTACAGCATGGCGACCAGCACCGACAGGCTGGCCGCCAGCGGCGTGGCCAGCGCAATGCCGGCCAGGCCGAACAAGGCGCCAAACAGCATCTGCATCGCAATGGTCAGCGCCGGCGGCAGCGATACGCTGCGCGCTTCGATCAGCGGCGACAGCAGATAACCTTCCGCCAGCTGGATGCCGAGGAATAGCAGCACGGTGTACAAACCCAGCTCGGGGCTGTGCGAAAACGCGATCAGCACCGCCGGCACGCCAGCCATCAGGGGGCCGATGTAGGGAATGAAATCGAGCAGGCCGGCGATCAGTCCCAGCACCATGGCCAGCGGCACGCCCAGCGCCCACAGGCCAGTAGCCGTCGCCACGCCGACCACGATCATTGATACCACCTTGCCGACCAGCCAGCGCGCCAGCGTGTCGCCAATGGCGTCCAGCACCTCGCGCGCACGCGCGCGGCGCGGTTGTGGAATCAGCTTGATGAAGCCTTCGATGTACAGCGTGGGCTGGGCGGCGAAGTACAGGCCTACGCACAGGATGATGACGGCATTGCCCAATGCGCCGAAGACGCCGCTGAATACCAGGCCGGCATTGGGCACCATGGCGGTCAACTGCTTGCGTATTTGTTCGGCGCTGGGCAGGTCGGACAGAATGCTGTGCAGGAAGGCGTTCTGCGCCACCGCCGCGCGCAGGCGTTCGATGGCGTCAGGCACCACCGATCCCAATTCCGCCGCCTGCTCGGCGATCTGCGGCGCCAGTGCCCAGCCGCCGCCGCCGATCAAGGCTGCCAGCAGCAGGGCGATGATGGTCAGGGCGATGCCGCGCCGCATCGGCAGGCGCTGTGCCATGCGGCGGCTTAGTTCATACAGCAGGATGGCGAACAACGCGCAGGCGAACAGCAGCAACAGCACTTCCGCGCCATACCACAGCGCGGCGAGCACCAGAATGAACATCATGCCGATGCCATACGCCAGCACCACGCGGTGCAGGAAACTGCGTTCGCTGCCGGGAGGCGGAGGGGCGGGGGGCATGATGGCGTTCTCCTTATGGTTGCAGCAAATACGCGGCGATGTCGCGCGCATCGGATTCGGTCACGCCCATTGCCGGCATGGCGCTGTTTGGGCGGATGCGCTGCGGGTCTTGTATCCATCGCGTCAGATTGGCGGCGCTGTTGGGCAGGCCGCCGGCGATGTACTGGCGCGCCGCCAGATCGTGCAGCGGCGGGCCGACCATGGTATCGGGACCGGTGACGCCTGGGATCAGGTGGCAGGCATTGCAGGCGTATTGGCTTAGCGCGAGCCGGCCGCGCTGGGCGTCGGCTTGCGCGTGGGCCGGGCGGGCGGCGCGCTGCGGGTGGCCGGCTTGATCGGGCAGGGCGGCATAGGCTTGCGGCGACAGCGCCGGCAGCGCGACGAGGAAGGCCACCACCGCCCAGATGTCCTGGTCCGACAGGTGATATTCCCACGCCGGCATGCCGCTCATCTTGATGCCGTGGCGGGTGATCCAATACAGTTCGTTGGGATGCCAGCGGCGCGCGGCGTCGGCCAGCGGGCCGGGCACCGGCTGCATGCTCTGGCCGATATCGTCCTGCGCCACGCCCGGTGCGCCGTGGCAGGTCACGCAATTGTCGCGATACAGGCCGGCACCGCGCCCGATCAGTTGCGCGCCGGTGAGTGGCGGCGGCGCGATGTCGCGCGCGTGGCGGCGCACCGATCGCTGCATGCCGAGTTCCAGCAGGCTGTGGACCCACTGGAAGTGCGCGCGGGTGGAGGCGACGTTGTAAAAGCCGCCATACAGCACCAGTGCACCGCCCGCCGCGCCGAGCGTTGCCAGCACCGCCAGGGTGGCGGCGATGGTGAGGGCAACGAGTCTGCGGCGGGAAGTGGTCATCACCTGCGTCCTGTTGAAACGGCATAAATATTGTGATTCTTATAGTATATCGAGACCACAGGCCAAGGCGGGTTCCAATCGTGCGCATCCTTTTCCTCTTATCGTTGGCATGGCTGGCCGCTTGCGACAGCAGCGGACCGGCGCCTGCGCGCGTGGCCGGAGGCGATGTAAGACGTGGGCAATTGTTGCTGGCGCAGTACCAGTGCGGCGCGTGTCATCGGATTGCCGGGGTGGAGTCGGCGCGCGGGCAGGTGGGGCCGCCGCTCGACAGTTTCGGGCGGCGCAGTTATATCGCCGGCAGTTTGCCGAATGCGCCGGAAACGCTGGTGCGCTGGCTGGTCGATCCGCCTGCCCTGAAGCCTGGCACCACGATGCCGGCGATGGGCGTGTCGGAACAGGATGCGCGCCATATGGCCGCTTATTTGTATTCGCTGCCATGACGGACCGCCAGCAATCAGCGCTCCACCCGGCTGGCCCGGACGCCGAAGTCATCGCGCAGTTGGCTTGGGTGTTGACTGGCGGTGCCGCGGTGATTTTTGTTGGTGTGATGGTGTTGTGTGTGATGGGTTTGCGCGGTCGCCGCATGGTGCATGTGCGCTGGTGGTTGTGGGGCGGCGGGATTGCGCTGCCGGTGCTGGTGTTGTCGGCGTTGCTGGCGTTTTCGACGCTTCGCAGCGCGCAATTGAGTATGCCGTCGTCGCAGCATGCGCTGAAGATTGCGGTGGTGGCGCGGATGTGGTGGTGGGAGGTGCGCTATACGGCTCCCGCCGGTGGGCCGGACATTGTGCTGGCCAATGAAATACGGGTGCCGGTGGGGCAGCCAGTGTATCTGGGTCTGAGCAGTGCGGATGTGATTCATAGTTTCTGGGTGCCGGCATTGGCGGGCAAGGTGGATATGGTGCCGGGCCGCCTGCACGGCATGACGTTGCAGGCGGATCGCGCCGGCGTGTATCGCGCGCAGTGTGCGGAGTACTGCGGCCAGCAGCATGCACAGATGGCGCTGCACGTGGTGGCGCAGAGCGCTCCGGAATTCAATGCGTGGCTGGCGCAGCAGGCCAAAGCAAGCATGCCTCCTGCAGCCGGCAGCCTCGCCGCGGCAGGCCGCCGCGTGTTCGAACGACAGCGCTGCGGCGCCTGCCACGCCGTCCGCAGCGACGGCGATGGCAGTTGGGCAGGCCGGGGCACCCTTGGGGGAGAAGGCGTGCGGGTGGGCGCGGGCGTGCGGGCGGAGGAGGGTGTGCGGGTAGAAGAGGGCCTGCGGGTGGAAGAGGGCCTGCGGGCGGGAGAGCGCGCGGGCAGCGGCGGTGGCACTGGCGCCGGCGCCGGCGCCGGTGAGTTGGGGCCGGATTTGACGCATGTGGGGAGCCGCGTGTACATCGGAGCGGGGGCGCGGCGCAACGAGCGGGGCGCGCTGGAGGCCTGGATCGTTGATCCGCACGCAATCAAGCCTGGTGTGCGCATGCCGGCCAGTATGGATCTGCCGCGCGACGAGCTGCACGCGCTGGCGGCGTATCTGGAGCAACTGAAATGACCACGCCCAGCTCACTGCCGCGCCGCGAGGGCGAACTCGAAGAACTGGAAAGCGTGTGGCGCACGCCGCGCGGATGGCGATTCATCACCACCGTCAACAACTCCACTATCGGCCTGCTATACATCGGCACCGCGCTGCTGTTCTTTGTGCTGGCGGGCATACTCGGCCTGTTGATCCGTGCCCAGCTGGCGGTGCCGGACAACAGCCTGCTCAGCGCCGGCACCTACAACCAGATATTCACCATGCACGGCACCGTGATGATGTTCCTGTTTGCGATCCCGGTGGTGGAGGCAATCTCGGTGTTCCTGCTGCCGGCCATGCTGGGTGCGCGCGACCTGCCATTCCCGCGTCTCTCAGCCTACGCCTACTGGGCTTATGCCGCTGGCGGCATCGGCTTTTTCCTCAGCCTGTTTGCCGGCCTCGCGCCAGATGGCGGCTGGTTCATGTATCCGCCGCTCACAGGCAAGGAGCATTCGCCCGGCATCAACGCCGACTTCTGGCTGTTGGGCATCGGCTTTATCGAAATCTCCGCCATCGCCGGCGCGATAGAGCTGATCGTCGGCATCCTGTTCACGCGCGCGCCCGGCATGACGCTCAGCCGCATGCCGGTGTATGCCTGGGCCATGCTGGTGATCGCCCTGATGATTGTATTTGCCTTCCCGGCCATCATCGCCGGCACTACCTTGCTGGAACTGGAGCGCGCTTACGACTGGCCGTTCTTCATTCCCGCGCGCGGCGGCGATCCGGTCTTGTGGCAGCACCTGTTCTGGTTCTTCGGCCATCCCGAGGTGTACATCATCTTCCTGCCTGCCGCCGGCATGGTGTCGATGATGATACCGACGCTGGTTGGCACGCCTCTGGTTGGCTACCGGCCGGTGGTGGTCGCGCTGGCAGCGGTCGGCGTGATCAGCTTTGCGCTGTGGGCGCACCACATGTTCACGGCGGGCCTCAGCCTGTGGTCGTCCACGCTGGTGTCGGCCGCCAGCATGATCGTGGCGATACCGACCGCGCTGCAGGTGTTCGCCTGGATAGCAACCCTGTGGCGCGGCCAGGCGCGCCTCAATGCACCGATGCTGTTCGTGCTGGGCTTCCTCTTCATTTTCGTGCTGGGCGGGCTGACCGGCGTGATGGTGGCCGTGCTGCCGTTCGACTGGCAGGCGCACGACAGCTACTTCATCGTCGCCCATTTTCATTATGTGCTGATCGGCGGGCTGGTATTCCCCATGTTCGCCGCATTGTATTACTGGCTGCCGCTGGTGAACGGCCACCAGCTTTCGGAGCGGCTGGGGCGCTGGGTGTTTGGCATGATGTTCGTCGGCATGAACCTGGCTTTCTTCCCGATGCATATCAGCGGCTTGCTCGGCATGCCGCGCCGCGTCTACACCTACTCATCCGAGATGGGCTGGGATGCGCTGAATCTCGCGTCCAGCATCGGCGCGCTGATACTCGCAGCGGGCATCGTGCTATTTATGGTCGATGCCGCGCGCACGCTGAGCCGGCCGAAGCGCGAGCATGGCAATCCCTGGCAGGCCGGCACGCTGGAGTGGATCCCGGCGGAGGATTATGCCACCCGCAGCATTCCGGAGGTGCATTCCCGTGAGCCGCTGTGGGAACACCCGCAACTGCCAGAGGAGGTGCAGGCCGGGGCACATTGGCTGCCCGGCACCGTGACCGGGCGGCGCGAGACCATCGTCACCAGCCCGGCGGCTGCCCGGCCGCTGTATCTGCAAGTGCTGCCAGGGGATAGCTGGTGGCCATTCGCCGCAGCACTCGGCACGGCGGGCTTCTTTCTGCTGCTGACAGTGCAGATGGCCATCGCGGCGTGGGTGTGCGGGATAATCGCCGTGGCCTCGGTGCTGGCCTGGATGTGGCAGTCGGACAGCCTGCCCGCCATGCGCACCGCCCGCGTGGCCGACGCTGTGGTGCTGCCGGTCGGCGCCAGCGGATGGACGTCCCATTCGCTGTGGGCCACCATCATCATGCTGGTGGTGGACGCCACCGTGTTTGCGTCGTTTGTTTTCACCCATATCCACACCGCGATGCGGCTGGATATCTGCCCGCCGCCCGGCGCCGGCTTGCCGCCGGTGGTATGGAGCGGCGCCGCGTGCGGCTTGCTGGTGGCAGGCTCGCTGCTGATGGCATGGGCCCGGCGGCAAGCGGCCACTGGCTGGCAGCGGTTGGCCTTCACGCTGGCGCTGTGCTGCATGCTGGCCGGTGCAAGCATCGACACCGGCAGCTGGATCGCGGCGCGGCTCGACCCAGTCGCCACTGCCTGGGGCGCGACGGTGGCTGCGCTACTGGCTTATCAGGGGCTGCACGCGGTGTTATTGGCGATCCTGGCGGTGTATCTGTGGCTGCGTTCATGGAGCGGCCGCCTCACCACCGTGAATCGCGCCACGCTGGATAACTGCACGCTGATCTGGCACTACACTACGTTGCAAGCCTGCTGTCTGGCCGCGGCCATCCGCATCACAGCAAGCTGACTGCGGTGCTGATCAAATACAGCAGCAGGCCGACCATGGCGCCGACCAGCGTGCCATTGACGCGGATGAATTGCAGATCCTTGCCGATATTGAGTTCAATCTGGCGCGACATGTCCTTGTTGTCCCAGGCTTTGACGGTGTCGCTGATATGGCGCGTGAGGAAGCTGGAAAAGGCCGGCGCCAGCGTGCGCGCCATGCCGGCCAGGTGCTGGTTGAGCGAGGCGCGCATTTCGGGGTGTGCCAGCAATTCCTCGCTGAGCCACGCGCTGGCCTTGATCACGCCGGCGTTGAGGCGCGAATCGTCGCCGGCCAGGTCGGCGCGAATCCAGTCGCGCACGCTGCCCCACAAGTCCTGCGTGTAGCGGTTGAAGGTGTCGCTATCGCGCAGGTAGCGTTTGAAGTCCTCGCCCTTGGCGATAAAAGCGGGATCGGTTTGCAGCCGCACCACGAAGCTCTGGACCATCTCGTCAAAGCGATGACGCAGCTTGTGCTCCTTGTCGGCGGCGATGTTCTCCATGATGCTGTTCAGTGTATTGGCAATCATGACGGCGCCGTTCTCGCTGATCCACTCGGTTGGCAGCACCAGCTCCATGGCCGCATGCTCGCGCTTGAGCCACGAAGTAATCAGCTCGGCCATCACCTGGCGCGTGGTGGGGCGATTGAGAATGCCGATCAGCGCACGCATGCCGTCATCCAGCAGTTCCTGGTGGCGGCCTTCCCTGGTCAGGCTGGCGATGACGGTGCCCAGCGCCGGTGACATATCCAGCTTGCCGATGGCGGCGTGCAGTGCGTCCTTCAACAGTTGCTGGATGCGGGCGTCATCCGCGGTGGCGAGAATTTCCGGCACCAGCCTGGCCAGATGCGCGGCCAGATAGCTGCGGTTGGACGGCTCTTTCAGCCACTCGGCCACGTTGGTGGCGGGATCGGTCTTCAGAATGACGGCGGCCAGCGATTCCGGCTTGAGGAATTTCTCTTCCACGAAGTCCGCCAGATTATCGGCGATGCGGTCCTTGTTGTTCGGGATAATGGCGGTGTGGCGCGAGACAAACGGAATTGGCACCCGGCGGAACAGCGCCACCACCGCAAACCAGTCAGCCAGCGCGCCGACCATGGCGGCCTCCGACACCGCGCGCAAGCCGTCAGTCCAGAAGCCGCGCGGCAGCAGGGAGGAGATCACAAACAACGCGCAGGCGCCGCCAAGCAGCGCAAGGGCCAGCAGCTTGGAGCGTCTCAGTTCATCTTCTTTGGTCATATTTGCCATACGACCCAGTGTATGACAAATCGCTCAGGAACGGTCCATTTTCGCCAACGCGACGGAGGCTGCCGAGGTGCGGGTTTCCACCCCCAGCTTGACGAATACATGTTCCAGGTGCTTGTTGACCGTGCGCGGGCTGGTGCCGAGGATGTCGCCGATGTCGCGGTTGGTCTTGCCCTTGATGACCCAGTTCAGGACTTCGGACTCGCGCTGCGTCAGCTTGAAGGTCGCCATCAGCTTTTCGATCTGCGCGGTGTCGGATTCTTCACGCAGCACGATCATCCATTGTTCGTTCTCGCTGAACTCCGCCGCCGAGAACACCAGCCGGCGGCTGCCGCGCACCAGCGTCAGGGGCGGATGCGACTGGCCCTGGCTGTGCGCCAGCTGGGTCGCTTGCAGCCATGCAGGCAGCTCGGTATCGGCGGCGTACCCCTGCATCAGCGTGCGCGCCAGCGGCGTTTGCCAGACGATCTTGCCGTCGCGTGGCGTCATGGCGATGACGGCGTTGCCGAAGGCATCCAGCGCGGTACGGGCCTGGTCCATCAGCCTTGCGGTTTGCATGTGGGCGGCGATGCGCGCCAGGACTTCGCTGGTGCGCAACGGCTTGGTGACGTAGTCGTTGCCGCCGGCGTCAAAAGCGGCCACCACGTGTTCGGCCTCGGTCAGGCCGGTCATGAAGATGACGGGAATGTGACGGGTGGCCAGGTTGGCTTTCAGATGGCGGCAGGTTTCAAAGCCGTCCATGCCGGGCATGATGGCGTCCAGCAGGATGATGTGCGGCTGCGCCTCGGCGGCGCGGATCAGCGCTGTCTCGCCGTTGTTCGCCACCAGCACGGTGTAGCCGGATTCGTCGAGCGCATCGTGCAGCACGGCCAGGTTCTCAGGGATGTCGTCCACCACCAGCACGATGCTGGATTCACTGTTGAAGTTCATTGTTCTCTTTCACGAAGTCTGCCATCGCGTCCAGCTGGAAGCGGGCGGCAAAGTTACGCATGGTGTGGGTGAAATGCGGATAGTGCGGCGCGATTTCGTCGAGTTTTTTCTGGATGCCGCGCACGTAGCCAACCCGTATCAGCTCGCGCAGGGCAGTCATCACTTCTTCCGGCGGGAAGACCAGCGCTGCCGGCGCCGCCGGCGCCGGCGCGGCTGCTTGCGTGATCCACTCCAGCGCCAGGCGGGCACCGATCCAGTCCAGCAGCTCCGTCACATTCACCGGCTTGACGAAGAAATCTTCGGCGCGGATCGCGGCCGGGTTCTCCATGCCTTTGTCGAACGCATTGGCGGAGACGATGGCGATCGGCGTCACCGACATTTCGCGCCGGCGCAGGATGTAGCTGGCTTCCCAGCCGTCCATGCCGGGCATGGCCAGGTCCATCAGGATCAGGTCGGGCTTGAAACTGGCGTAGAGGTCCAGACATTCCAGCCCGGACTCGGCCTGTGCGACTTCAAAGCCCAGCGGTTGCAGGATGTTGAGCAGCAGCTCGCGGTCCACGCGCTCGTTGTCGACCACCAGAATGCGGCGGCGCGGGCCGTGATAGCCGGTGCGCTGCGGCGCGGCCGCGGCGCGCCGCCGGCCCGCATGCCCGGCCCCCGGCACACCGCCGACGCCACGTCCGTCGCGCTGGTGCACGCTGGGCAGGAACAGGCGCACCTGGAACACGCTGCCGCGCGGCGTGCTGCGGACTTTGAGCTCGCCGCCATTCAACTGCGTCAGCATGCGCGCGATCGGCAGGCCAAGGCCGGTGCCGCTGGCGTTGGCATGTGCGCTGGCGCTGCCGCGCGAGAACGGTTCGAAGATGTGGTCTATCTCTTCCTGCAGGATGCCAGGGCCGGTGTCCTCGATCTCGAACGAAGCCATCTCGCGCGCATACTGCAGGCGCATGACGATGCCGCCATGGCTGGTGAACTTGACCGCGTTGCCGAGGATGTTGATCAGGATCTGCCCGAGCCGCTTGCGGTCCGCCCGCACACAATGGGGCAGGCTGCCGCTCAGTTCATAGCGGAAGCTCAGGCCCTTGTTGGCCGCCTGCAGCTCGAACATGCGCACCACCTGGCCGATGAAGTCCGGGAAGTCCAGCTCCTTCATGTCGAATTTCAGCTTGCCGCTTTCGATGCGGGCGATATCGAGCGTGCCTTCGATCAGCGACAGCAAATGCTCGCCGCTGTTGCGGATCACGCGCACGGCCTGCTGGCGGTGCGCCGGTATCGCCGGATCGTTATCCAGCAGCTGGGCGTAGCCGAGGATGGAATTCAGCGGCGTGCGGATCTCGTGGCTGATGCCGGCGATGTAGCGGCTCTTGGCCTGATTGGCCAGGTCGGCGGCCTGCTTGGCCTGCTGCAGCTGGGCGTCGGTCTGCTGGTGCAATTCGATCTCGCGCGTCAGCAGACCGGTCTGGCGGTTGGATTCTTCCTGCGCCACGCGCCGGCTTTCGCTGGTCAGCACCAGCCACCAGGCGACGATGCCGCTCAACAGCAGCAGCGCCGCGAAAATTTTAAAGAACACCAGCTGCAACTGCGGCAGCAGCGCGGCATCCGGCAGCACCGATTGCTCGTGGTAGTAGATCAACCCCAGCAAAGCACCCAGCGACAGCACGGTGACGACCATCAGCAGCAGATAGTGCCCAAGTCCGCTGCTCAGGTAGCGCCACAGCGATTGCGGCAGCACGGCGCGCATGGCTTCCTGCCATTGCACGGCCACGCGCGCATGCGGCTTGCAGGTGTCGTTGCAGCGGGCGTCCAGGCAGCAGCACAGGGAGCAGATCGAACCTTGATAGGCGGGGCAGTGCGCCATGTCGTCGGCCTCGTATTCCTTCTCGCAGATGACGCAGGTCTTGCTGTGCACATGTTCCGGCTGGCGGGCGACGTAGTATTTGCCGCCTGTGGCCAGCGCGATCAGCGGCGAGGCCGCCAGCGCCGTCAACAGCGCGATGAACGCGGAGAAGGCCTGCGCCTGCGTGCCGAACATGCCCATGAAGGCCGCCACCGACAGCGCGGAAGCCAGCAGCATGGCGCCGACGCCGACCGGGTTGATGTCGTACAGGTAGGCGCGGCGGAATTCGATGCCTTTCGGGCTCAGGCCCAGCGGCTTGTTGATCACCAGGTCCGCCACCACGGCGGTAATCCACGAGATGGCGATGTTGGAGTACAGGCCCAGCACCTGATCCAGCGCCTGGAATACATCGAGCTCCATCAGCAGCACCGCGATCAGCGCGTTGAACACGGCCCACACCACGCGGCCCGGATGGCTGTGCGTCAGGCGGGCGAAGAAGTTGGACCATGCCAGCGAGCCGGCGTAGGCATTGGTCATATTGATCTTCACCTGCGACACCACCACCAGCAGCGCGGTCGCCGCCAGCGCAATGTGCGGTTGTTCGAACACCAGGCCGAAGCCGGCCAGGTACATATGCGTCGGATTGACCGCCTGCGCCAGCGGCATGGCGCTGCTGATGGCCAGCCAGGCCAGCAGCGCGCCACCCAGCATCTTGGCGATGCCGAGCAAAATCCAGCCCGGTCCCGCCATCAGCACGCCGAAGTGCCAGCGCAGGCGGTTGGCGCGCGTCTGCTGCGGCATGAAGCGCAGGAAGTCGACCTGTTCGCCAATCTGCGTGATCAGCGCCACGCCCACCGCGGTGGCGGCGCCGAACATCAGCATATTGAAATGGCCGTGGGTGCCGTCGCGGCCGGCGTAGTCCAGCAGTTGCGCCGGCAGCTCCGGGCGCTTGTAGAAAATCGCAATGAAAGGCAGGGCCATTAAAATCAGCCACACCGGCTGCGTTACCATCTGGATGCGCGAGATCAGCGTCACGCCGTGCGTCACCAGCGGCACCACGATCAAGGCGCTGACCATGTAGCCCAGCCAAAGCGGCAAGCCGAAGTACAGCTCCAGCGCATAAGCCATGATGGCCGCTTCCAGCGCAAACAAAATAAACGTGAACGAGGCGTACACGAACGACGATATCGTTGAGCCGATGTAGCCAAAGCCGGCGCCGCGCGTCAGCAAGTCCATGTCGACGCCGTAGCGCGCCGCGTAATAGCTGATCGGCAGGCCGGTAAGGAAGATGATCAGGCCCACCGCCATGATGGCCCACAGCGCGTTGATGAAGCCATAGTTGACGGTGATGGTGCCGCCGATGGCCTCCAGCACCAGAAACGAAATCGCGCCAAACGCCGTGTTTGACACGCGAAACACCGACCAGCGCCGGAACGCGCGCGGCGTATAGCGCAGGGCATAGTCCTCGATGGTCTCGTTGGCCACCCAGGTGTTGTAATCGCGCCGTATTTTGACGATGCGCTGTGTCGTGGTCATAAAAAAAGCAGCTAGTGAACTAGCTGCTTTTTAAGCAAATTACATGCCCAGACTTAGGCGAAACGCTGCTTGCCCGCATTCAGTTTGTCGAGCAGGCGCTTGAGTTCTTCTTCCATGGCCGGCGACAGATTGGTGAACTGGCAGCCGATCTGCACCTGCTCGCCCAGCAGGAAGGAGCGGAAGGTGCGCGACAGCCGCACTTCCAGATCGGCAATCATGACCGACTCCGGCCCTAGTTCCAGGCGCACGCGCTGCAGCTTGCGCCCCACGTGCAGGCCGACCGCGTCGCGCGGCGCGGCGCGCATGCCGACGCCGCCGGCGGAAAAGTCGTACAGCTGCAGCTCGTACGGCTTGCCGTTGAGGACAAAGGAGGCCATGTAGTACACGCCCAGCGGCGTTTCCAGCCGCGCCGAGGAGCGGCGGTTCAGGACCTGGCACTTGAGCGGAAATTCCAGGTTCAGCAAAGTGGGCTGCTCCGGCAGCGTCGGCCAGGTTTCCGAGCTCAGCTTGAACTGCAGCTTGGCCGAGCGCAGCCAGGCAACGAAGGTGGCTTCGCCGGGCGGCAGGAATTCGCCTTCATTCAGCTCCAGTACAAAATAGGGATTTTGCGGATCGACCGACTTCAGCCGTCCGAGCACCACGTTGGTGGCGCTGGACGGGTAGATCGACACCGGCTCGCCGGATTCGGCCAGCAAGGTCAGGGCATCACCGATGTCATGTTCATCGGTCATGTCATGGGGTTTCGAACCCGTCGCGATGGGCTCCACAGCGTCTTTTAGGGTGGGAGGCCCGCGGCGAAATTCATTGGGTATTGGATCGTTCACGACGGCATATCTCTTTGATAATGACTTCTGCAATGCGAGGTCGATCTACGCAGTTTACAGCGGATTCAGCGTTTTGGCTTGCAAAAGAGCAAGAAATTTTGATTCCTGTGGTTCAGAAGCGCTCATCCGGGCGCAAATAGCGCCATTGGCCGACCGGCAGGTCGCCCAGCTTCACTTTGCCGATGCGCACGCGTTTCAAACCAACAACTTTCAAGCCCACCATTTCGCACATGCGGCGGATCTGGCGCTTCTTGCCTTCCTTCAGCGTAAAGCTGAGCTGGTCGTCATTTTGCCAGCGCACCTTGGCCGGCAGCAGCGGCTTGCCGTCCATCCACAGGCCGTGGTTGAGTTTTTTCAGGTCGCTGTCCGGCAGCTTGCCCGGCCTGGTGTACTCCACGCGCACCAGGTATTCCTTGTCGACCTCGGTGGTCTCGCCGATCAGGTGCTTGGCCACGCGGCCGTCCTGGGTCAGCACCAGCAGGCCGACCGAATCGATGTCCAGGCGGCCGGCCGGCACCAGCGAACGCAGCTGGGTCGGGTGGAACTGTTCCGGCGACGGATCGTCCGGCCAGCGGTTTTCCGGCTTGATCAGGGCCACGGCCGGCTGGTAGCCGTCCTCGGCCTGGCCGGAGACGTAGCCCATCGGCTTGTTGATCAGGATGGTGACGCGCTTGGACTGCTCGGCGGCGGCCTGACGCTCCACGCTGACTTTCTGGCTCGGGTGAATCTTGGTGCCCAGTTCGTTGACGACCTTGCCGTCAACCCGCACCCAGCCGCGCGCGATCCACTCATCGGCCTCACGGCGCGAGCACAGGCCCAGTTCGGACATGCGTTTGGACAGGCGGAGTAATTCTTCAGACATTGCGAAACTCTTTTTTAAAACGGGTTAAACCTTCATGGCTTCCAGCAGGTCGGTTTCCAGCTGGATCTGGTTGCGGGCGTTGGACAGCGCCGCGCCATCGATCAGGAACACGTCTTCGACGCGCTCGCCCAGGGTCATGACCTTGGCGGTATGCAGGTTGATCTTGTACTTGGTCAGCACATTGGCGATGGAATACAGCAGGCCGGTGCGGTCGTTGGCTGCCACCGACAGCAGGTAATACTGGCCGCGCTCGTCCGGGCGCAAGTCCACCGTCGGCTGGATCGGGAAGGTGCGCGACAGGCGCGACAAGCGGCCCTTGCCCGGCGCCGGCAGCGGCTCCGGATTGGTCAGCAGGCCGCACAGCTCGTGCTCGATCAGGCTGATGATGTCGCGGTAGCTCTTGGCGAAGTTCTGCTCGGTGACCAGGAAGGTGTCCAGCGCGTAGCCGTGGCGCGTGGTGTGGATCTTGGCGTCGAGGATGGAGAAATTCTTGCGGTCGAAATAGCTGCAGATGCGCGCGAACAGGTCCGGCTGGTCCTTGATGTAGACCGCGATCTGCAAGCCCTCGCCGATCGGCGCCAGCCGGCACTTGACCACCGGCTGTTCGCTGTTGAAGCGCTCGTACAGGGCGCGCGTCTGCCAGGCGATGTCGGAAGCGTCGTGGCGCAGGAAGTAGGCCACGTCCAGCTGCTTCCAGAACGCTTCGTGCGCGTCCGGCGCCAGGCCGTACAGGCGCAGCGTGGCCAGCGCTTCCTGCTGGCGGTTGCGCAGCTCGTTGTCGGCGCTGTGTTCCTCGCCGCCCAGCACGCGCAGGGTGATCTTGTACAGGTCTTCCAGCAGCTTGGCTTTCCAGGCGTTCCAGACTTTCGGGCTGGTGCCGCGGATGTCGGCCACGGTCAGCAGGTACAGGCCGGTCAGGTGGCGCTCGTCGCCGACCACCCTGGCGAAGGCCTGGATCACGTCCGGATCGGACAAGTCCTGCTTCTGCGCCACTTGCGACATGGTCAGGTGGTTGCCGACCAGGAACACCACCAGCTCGGTGTCTTCCTCGCTCATGCCGTGGTCGCGGCAGAACTGTTCGGCGTCGGCCATGCCCAGCTCGGAGTGGTCGCCGCCGCGGCCCTTGGCGATGTCATGGAACAGCGCCGCCAGGAACAGCACCCACGGCTGCGCGAAGTTGGCCATCAGCTGGCTGCAGAACGGGTATTCGTGCGCGTGCTCGGCCATGGTGAAGCGGCGCATATTGCGCACCACCATCAGGATGTGCTGGTCCACCGTGTAGACGTGGAACAGGTCGTGCTGCATCTGGCCGACGATCTTGCGGAAGTTGGGCAGGTAGCGGCCCAGGATCGACAGGTCGTTCATGCGGCGCAGCGCGTGGATGATGCCCACCGGCGCCTGCATGATGCGCAGGAATAGCGAACGGTTGACCGGATCGGCGCGGAAAGCGGCGTCGATCTTGAAGCGCTCGTGCCACAGCGCGCGGGTGGCGCGCGCGGTCATGCCCTTGATCGACGGCCGTTCGGTCATCAGCAGGAAGATTTCCAGCATGGCCGACGGGGTTTTCTCAAAGGTGTCGTCCTCGGCAATGTCGATCAGGCCGTTGACGTCGTTGAAGCGCTGGTTGATGCGCACCGCTTCGCCCGATTGCGGGAACAGGCGCTCCTCGATGTTTTGCAGCAGGATGGTGTTGAGCTGGGTAACCGTCTTGGCGGCCCAGTAGTAGCGCTGCATCAGGTATTCGCTGGCGCGGCGCATGTGGACGCCGCTGCCGGTGGCGGTCAGGCCCAGCGATTCGGCAATCGCGGTCTGGACGTCGAACACCAGCCGGTCTTCGCGCCGGCCGGCGTGCAGGTGCAGGCGCACGCGGATATCCTTGAAGGCGCGCTCCTTTTCCATCAGCTGCTTGGCCTCGGTCTGGGTGATCAGGCCGCTGGTGGCCAGGGTGCGCCAGGAATTGGCCAGGCCGGCCGCTTTCACCAGCCACAGGATCACCTGCAGGTCGCGCAGGCCGCCCGGGCTTTCCTTGCAGTTGGGCTCCAGGCTGAAGGCGGTATCCTCGTACTTGGCGTGCCGCTGCTTCATCTCCAGCACCTTGGCGTGGAAAAAGGCGCGCGGGTCCATGGCGGCCGCGTAGCGGGTTTCCAGTTGCTGGAACAGCTGCTGGTCGCCGCAGATCAGGCGCGCTTCCAGCAGGCTGGTCTGGACCGTGATGTCGGCCGCCGATTCGCTCAGGCACTCGTCCACGGTGCGGATGCTGTGGCCGATTTCCAGGCCCAGATCCCACAGCAGCTGCACCAGTTCCTCCAGCTTGGCCGTGGTGTCGGCGTCCGGCGCCTGCTCCAGCAGGATCAGCAGGTCGACGTCGGAATAGGGGAACAGCTCGCCGCGGCCGTAGCCGCCGACGCCGACCAGCGCCGTGCTGTCCGGCAGGCCGGCCGCGTGCCAGGCGGTGCACAGCACCGCGTCCACCGTCTGGCGCAGGCTGCGCAGCAGTTTTTCCGGCTTGCCGTCTTCCTTGAAGGCGGCAATGACGACCTGGCGGTCAGCCTTCAGCTGACGCTTGAGCTGCTCGCGCAGCTCCTTCTTCATCACGGCCGCGTTCACGGCTCACGCTGCCTTGGCCGCGCCGCCGGTGATGAAGGCCGGCGGCGGCGGGCTGCCGGCCGACAGCGTCAGCACTTCGTAGCCGGTGTCGGTCACCAGGATCATGTGTTCCCACTGGGCCGACAGGCTGCGGTCCTTGGTCTTGATGGTCCAGCCGTCGCCCATTTCGCGGATTTCGCGGCGGCCGGCGTTGATCATCGGCTCGATGGTGAAGACCATGCCGGCTTCCAGCCTGACGCCGGTGCCCGGACGGCCGTAGTGCAGCACCTGCGGCTCTTCGTGGAACACCTTGCCGATGCCGTGGCCGCAGAACTCGCGCACCACGCTGTAGCCGGCTTTTTCGGCGTGCTGCTGGATGGCGTGGCCGATGTCGCCCAGGAAGGCGCCCGGCTTCACCTGCTGAATGCCCAGCCACATGCATTCATAGGTCACTTCCGACAGGCGCCTGGCCAGGATCGATGGTTCGCCGATGAAGAACATGCGGCTGTTGTCGCCGTGGTAGCCATCCTTGATGACGGTGATGTCGAGGTTGACGACGTCGCCGTTCTTCAGCACCTTGTCGCCCGGAATGCCGTGGCAGATCACGTCGTTGACCGAGGTGCAGATGGCTTTGGGGTAGGGCGTGTAGCCGGGCGGACAGTAGTTCAGCGGCGCCGGGATGGTGTCCTGCACGTTGACCATGTATTCGTGGCACAAGCGATCCAGTTCGCCGGTGGTGACGCCGGGCTTGACGAAGGGGGTGATGTAGTCCAGCACTTCGGAGCCCAGGCGCCCGGCAATGCGCATGCCTTCGATATCTTCGGCGGTTTTGATGGAAATAGACATATTGGATCGCAATCAGCTAAGTAAACGGTGAACACGCCCGGCGCGCCCCCGGAGGGCGGCCTGGCGTGCAATATGTCGAAATTATAAACGACGGCGGGGCAGTCGCGTGCGGCTGTCGCCGCCGCGCTTATTGGGCTGCCTTGCGGGCGCGGCGGCGGGCTTGCCAGCCTACCAGGCCGAGGCCGGCCAGCAGCATGGCCCAGGTGTCGGCTTCCGGCACCGGGGCGGCCGGCGACGGGCCTTCGCCGTCCTGGCCGGAGAACACGCCGGGGCGCAAACGCGACATGTCGCGGTCGGCTGCCAGCAGCGCGGCCAGTTGCTCGGCTTCCAGGTCGGCGTCGCCCATGGCGGCCAGCACGCGCTCGGCGGCCGCGCGGCGCTCGGCCAGTTCCTGGGCGGTGAGCGGGTTGTCGTCCATCATGTTCGGGTCTTCCAGGCCCAGATCGGCCAGTTCGCCCGGGATGTGCAGCTCGCGGTCTTCTTGCTTTTCCGGCGCGGCGGCAGCGGCGGCCGCGGCCGCAGGGGTGCGGTTCACGCGGCTGACGTTGCCGCAGATGCGCGGCACCAGGATGCAGTGCTTGTCGACGCAATACACGGCGCCCGGCTCCACGCGGGTTTCGGCCCATTTATCGCGGGTGACGGTGGCGCATACCGACGATTTGCCAAAGTGCATGTCGCGGATGGCGGGATCGTACTGGTACTTGCCGGCAATGGTGCCGCGGGTGATGCTGACCTTGTCGTCGGACTGGCCTTCTTCCATGCGGCGCTTGAGCGTACTGCGCACGGCTTCCGGGATGTCGGTATAGCGGTCGATGGCGGCAGCGGCGCCGCCGGTATAGGGGTTGTGCCCCGGATTGTCCCACGAACAGGCGGGTTGGACGGTGGCGGCAGCGAGTGTGACAGCTAGCAGTAAGGGCATGTGATCTCTCGGGGCTAAACGCTATCGCAGGGGTTGGGCGCGGCGATGGGTTAATAATCTTAAACTTTGATTTCCGCGATGATATTACATTTTCTGCATCTGCGGGCGTGCTTGGAGGAATTATTTGATGCCGCGCACTACTTTGGCGCGCCGCAGCGCAACACTAGCATCTTGCATGCACCAGCCTGGGGCGCGGACGGGGCGCTGTCATAGAGGGAAACGCTTGCCCAAGTGGTTGTTTTCAGGGTAGAATCTCGGGTTGCTTGAATTTGGTTTAAGCAATGTTGTGTTCCTTAATCTTAAACACGCGAATCCGGTCGACAAGGGTGCCTGGCAATTGCCGAGGTGACTGATCGGATTCCAGAACTAACCCTGGAGTAAATTATGTCCGTAACTATGCGCGAAATGCTGGAAGCCGGTGTCCACTTCGGTCACCAAACCCGTTTCTGGAACCCAAAGATGGCACCGTTCATCTTCGGTCACCGCAACAAGATCCATATCATCAATCTGGAAAAGACGATGGGTATGTATCAGGAAGCGATGAAGCACGTGAAACAGGTTGCCGCAAGCCGTGGCACCATCCTGATGGTAGGCACCAAGCGTCAAGCACGCGATATCATCGCTGCTGAAGCCCAGCGCGCAGGCGTTCCTTATGTTGACCAGCGTTGGCTGGGCGGCATGCTGACCAACTTCAAGACCATCAAGACCTCGATCAAGCGCCTGAAAGACATGGAAGTCGCTCTGGAAGACGGTTCGGTTGAGAAGCTGTCGAAAAAAGAAGCGCTGATGTTCCAACGCGAAATCGCCAAGCTGCAAAAATCGATCGGCGGCATCAAAGACATGGGCGGCGTTCCTGACGCTATCTTCGTCGTTGACGTTGGCTACCACAAGGGCGCCATCACCGAAGCCGCTAAACTGGGCATCCCAGTGATCGGCGTGGTCGATACCAACCACTCGCCAGAAGGCGTGCAGTACGTCATTCCAGGCAACGACGACTCGTCGAAAGCCATCACGCTGTACGCCCGCGGCGTGGCAGACGCGATCCTGGAAGGCCGTTCGGCAGCCGGCGCTGAAGTTGTAGAGATGGTGAAAGCTGCAGCCGGCGACGAATTCGTCGAAGTCAGCGAACAGGCTTAATCGTTCCTGGCAGGCTGTACGAAAAAAGGGGTGGCCAACAGCTCCCCCTTTTTTTTAACTAACCACCCCCGAATACCGAATTACAGGAGAATTACATGGCAGCGATTACTGCAGCAATGGTAGGCGAACTGCGCGCGAAAACCGACGCGCCAATGATGGAATGCAAAAAAGCACTGACCGAAGCCGAAGGCGACATGGGTCGTGCGGAAGAGATCCTGCGCGTCAAGCTGGGCGGCAAAGCTGGCAAAGCAGCCAGCCGCATCACCGCGGAAGGCGTGGTGGCGACCTTCATCGCCGGCGGCGTGGGCGCCCTGGTGGAAGTGAACTCGGAAACCGACTTCGTCGCCAAAAACGACGACTTCCTGGCCCTGGCCAACACCGCCGCGCGCCTGGTGGCGGAAAAGAACCCAGCCGACGTGGCAGCCTTGCTGGCCCTGCCGGCTGCCGACGGCAAAACCCTGGACGAAGTGCGTTCGGCCCTGATCGGCAAGATCGGCGAAAACATGTCGATCCGCCGCTTCCAGCGTTTCGAAACCACCGCCAAGCTGGCGTCGTACCTGCACGGCACCCGTATCGGCGTGATGGTTGAGTTCGACGGCGCCGACGAGCAAGTGGGCAAGGACGTGGCAATGCACATCGCCGCCATGAAGCCAGTCGCGCTGTCGTCGGAACAGGTGCCAGCTGAACTGATCGAAAAAGAGCGTTCGGTGGCCAAGCTGAAAGCCGACGAAGATGCCGCTGCCGCTGTGGCCGCTGGCAAGCCAGTACAGCCTGCCGACATCGTCGCCAAGCGTCTGGAAGGCTCGGTGCAGAAGTACCTGAAAGAAGTATCGCTGCTGAACCAGGCTTTCGTGAAGAACGACAAGCAATCGATCGAGCAGATGCTGAAAGAGAAATCGACCACCGTGAAAGCCTTCACCATGTATGTGGTGGGCGAAGGTATCGAGAAGAAGGTCGACGACTTCGCCGCTGAAGTGGCCGCACAGATGGCCGCTTCCAAAGGAGCGTAATACAGAAAACGGGCCGAGAGGCCCGTTTTTTTAAGCCCGCAGCAGTACGCGGCGCCGGGCAGGGTATCATAGGCGCCGCAGAGTTAACCCCCGAACAACCCACTATTAGGAGCCCCGTCTCATGTCCAAACCAGCCTATAAGCGCGTCCTCCTCAAATTGTCCGGCGAAGCCCTGATGGGCGATGATCCTTACGGCATCAATCGCGCCACGATCGAACGGACGGTGGCCGATGTGGCCGAGGTCGCGAAACTGGGCGTGGAACTGGCGATCGTCATTGGCGGCGGCAATATCTTCCGTGGCGTGGCGCCCGGTGCGCAGGGCATGGACCGCGCCACCGCCGACTACATGGGCATGCTGGCCACCGTGATGAACGCGCTGGCCCTGGCCGACGCCATGCGCCATGTCGGCATCACCGCGCGGGTGATGTCGGCGATCGGCATCGAGCAGGTGGTCGAGCCGTATGTGCGCCCGAAAGCGCTGCAGTACCTGGAAGAAGGCAAGGTCGTGGTGTTCGCGGCCGGCACCGGCAACCCGTTCTTCACCACCGACACCGCCGCCTCGCTGCGCGGTTCGGAAGTGAGCGCGGAAATCGTGCTGAAAGCCACCAAGGTAGACGGCGTGTACACCGCCGACCCGAAAAAAGACCCGAACGCCACCCTGTACCGCTCGATCAGCTTCGATGAAGCCATCGCCAAGCACTTGCAGGTCATGGACGCCACCGCGTTTGCGCTGTGCCGCGACCAGAAATTGCCGATCAAGGTGTTCTCCATCACCAAGCCGGGCGCGCTGATGCGCGTCATCATGGGCGAGGATGAAGGTACACTGGTTCACGTTTAATACGCGTTTTATTTAGATACAACAGGAGAGCAGCAATGTCCGTAGCTGACGTTAAAAAGAGCGCGCAAGAGCGCATGGTGAAATCGCTGGAAACCCTGCGTGGCGACCTGGCCAAGGTGCGCACCGGCCGCGCCCACGCCGGCATCCTTGATAGCGTGATGGTGGATTATTACGGTAATCCGACCCCGATCAACCAGGTGGCCAACCTGACCCTGGTCGATGCCCGCACCATCGGCGTGCAGCCGTTCGAGAAGAAAATGGCGGCCGCCATCGAAAAAGCCATCCGCGATTCCGACCTCGGCCTGAACCCGTCGTCGCAGGGCGACATGATCCGCGTGCCGACCCCGCCGCTGACCGAAGAGCGCCGCAAGGAAATGGTCAAGCTGGTCAAGAGCGAAGGCGAAGATGCCAAGGTGGCGGTGCGCAACATCCGCCGCGATGCCAACGAAGGCCTGAAAAAGCTGGTCAAGGACAAAGCCATCTCGGAAGACGACGAGCGCCGCGGCACCGACGACATCCAGAAGCTGACCGACAAGGCGATCGCCGACATCGACAAGATGCTGGCAGAGAAAGAAAAAGAAGTTCTGACCGTTTAAGTCGGAGTAGCTACGTCATTCCCGCGCAGGCGGGAATCCATGCTGAGTGTCCAGGCACGCGGCCTATGGATTCCCGCTTTCGCGGGAATGACGCTTTTGCGGTAATCTTGTCTTTTTGCCTCACACCTGCAATACTTTATACTTTGGCACCAACGTTTTCATGAAATATACGAGTTCGACTACCGAGGTTCCAGACGCACCCGCCGTGCCGCGCCACGTGGCGATCATCATGGACGGCAACGGCCGCTGGGCCACCAAGCGCTTCCTGCCGCGCGTGGGCGGACACGTCAAGGGCGTGGAAGCCGTGCGCGCCGTGGTCGAAGCCTGCGCCCGCCGCGGCGTGGAATACCTGACCCTGTTTGCTTTCAGTTCGGAAAACTGGCGCCGCCCGGAAGAGGAAGTGTCGCTGCTGATGCGCCTGTTCGTGACGGCGCTGGAGCGCGAAGTCTCCAAGCTGCATGCCAATAACATCCGCCTCAAGGTGGTGGGCGACCTCAGCCGCTTTGACGACAAGCTGCAAGGCATGATTGCCGCCGCCGAGCGCAAGACCGCCGCCAACACCCGCATGACCGTCACCATTTGCGCCAACTACGGCGGCCGCTGGGACGTGATGCAAGCGGTCGGCCAGATGGTCAAAGCCCACCCCGGCATGACCGATTTCACCGAGGAGCAGCTGGCGCCGCACCTGGCCATGGCCTACGCGCCCGAGCCCGACCTGTTCATCCGCACCGGCGGCGAGCAGCGCATCTCCAATTTCCTGCTGTGGCAGCTGGCTTACACCGAGCTGTTCTTCACCGACACCTACTGGCCGGACTTTTCCGCCGAGTGTCTCGACGAGGCCATCGCCTCCTACCAGCACCGCGAGCGGCGATTCGGCCGCACCGGCGCGCAACTGGCTGAAAAGACAAACTGATGCTGAAAACGAGGATTATTACCGCTGTGGTCTTGCTGGCGGTGCTGCTGCCGGTCCTGTTCTTCAACTATTTCCCCGCGTTTGCCCTGGTGGTGACGCTGTTTGTCGGCGCCGCCGTGTGGGAGGGCGCCCGCCTGTTCGGCCTGAGCGAAAGCAAGGCGCGCGTGGCCGGCTTTGTCGGCGGCGCGCTGTTTGTCGCGCTGATGTACAGCGCCAAGCCGGGTTCGGTCAACGCGCTGTACGGCGTGGCCGCGCTGCTGTGGATCATCCGTTACGCGCCGACCCTGGGACTGGGCTTGCCGCAGATGGCCGGCGCGGCCAACTGGTCGCTGGCGATTACCTTCACCTTTGCCGTGTTCGCGGCCTTCTTTGCCATTGTCGGCCTGTACCTGCATTCGCCGCTGTACCTGCTGTCGGTGATGGCGCTGGTGTGGATTGCCGACATCGGCGCTTACTTCTCCGGCAAGGCCTTCGGCAAGCGCAAGCTGGCGCCGACCATCTCGCCCGGCAAGTCGTGGGAAGGCGCGATCGGCGGCGCGATGGCCGTGCTGGTGATTGCCGCCATCTCGGTGCTGCTGGCCGACGGCGCCGCGCCATGGCTGCAAGACACCTTCGCCTACAAGCTGCAAGCCCGCTTCGGCTGGGGCCTGACGCTGCTGATCCTGCTGGTGATCGTGATGTTCTCCGTCATCGGCGACCTGTTTGAATCCGCGCTCAAGCGCCGCGCCGGCATGAAGGACAGCAGCAACCTGCTGCCTGGCCACGGCGGCGTGCTGGACCGCGTGGACGCGCTGATCCCGGTGCTGCCGATGGCCGCGCTGGTCACGTCCTGGATCTGAAAGACTCATCATGCAAGGTATTACCGTTTTAGGCGCCACCGGTTCGATCGGCGTATCCACGCTGGACGTGGTGGCGCGCCATCCCGGGCGCTACACCGTCTACGCCCTGTCGGCGCACAGCCGCGTCGATGAGCTGGCCGCGCAGTGCGTGCAGTTCCGCCCGGCGCGCGCGGTGGTCGGCAGCGCCGCCGCCGCCGACCGCCTGGCCGCGCTGTTGCGCGCGGCCGGCGTCAAGACCGAGGTGGAGTGGGGCGAGCAAGCCCTGTGCAGCATCGCCAGCGCGCCGGAAGTCGACAGCGTGATGGCCGCCATCGTGGGCGCGGCCGGCCTGGCGCCGACCCTGGCCGCCGCCCGCGCCGGCAAGAAAGTCCTGCTGGCCAACAAGGAAGCGCTGGTCATGTCCGGCCAGCTGTTCATGGACGCGGTGCATGAATCGGGCGCCGTGCTGCTGCCGATCGACAGCGAACACAACGCCATCTTCCAGTCCATGCCGCAGTTCGGCGGCAAGATGCCGGCGGTGCGCGACGGCGCCGCCGGCGTGGCCAAGATCCTGCTGACCGCATCCGGCGGTCCGTTCCTGACGCGCGACGTCGCCACGCTGGACGCGGTGACGCCGGAGCAGGCCTGCAAGCATCCCAACTGGTCGATGGGCCGCAAGATTTCGGTCGATTCGGCCACCATGATGAACAAGGGCCTGGAAGTGATCGAGGCGCACTGGCTGTTCGGCGCGCCGGCTGACCAGATCGAGGTGGTGATCCACCCGCAGTCGGTGATCCACTCCATGGTGTCCTACGTCGACGGCTCGGTGCTGGCGCAGCTGGGCAACCCGGACATGCGCACCCCGATCGCCCACGCACTGGCCTACCCGGAGCGCATCGCCTCCGGCGTGGCGCAGCTGGACCTGACCCAGATCGCCACCCTGCAATTCGAACGGCCGGACTTCAAGCGCTTCCCGTGCCTGGCGCTGGCCTTTGACGCGCTGCGCGCCGGCGGCACCGCGCCGGCCCTGCTGAACGCGGCCAACGAAGTGGCGGTGCAAGCCTTCCTCGACCTGAAGATCGGCTTCCGCCAGATCGACCGCGTGATCGCTCAGGTGGTCGACCAGCTGCCGCACGGCGCCGCCCACAGCATCGAAGCGGTGATGGCGCAGGACGCCGCCGCCCGCGCCGCTGCTGAAACCATGATCGCCGGACTGGCAAAATGAACTTCCTGCAAACCGTGCTGGCGTTCATCGTCTGCCTCGGCTCGCTGATCGTGTTCCACGAACTGGGCCACTATCTGGTGGCGCGCTGGTGCGGCGTGAAAGTGCTGCGCTTTTCGGTCGGCATGGGCAAGGTGGTGTGGTCGCGCCGTTTCGGCCCGGACCAGACCGAATGGGCCATCTCGGCGCTGCCGCTGGGCGGCTACGTCAAGATGCTGGATGCGCGCGAGGGCGAACTGGCCGGCCTGCCGGAAGCCGACCTGAAACGCGAGTTCACGCGCCAGAACGTGTGGAAGCGCATCGCCATCGTGGCGGCCGGCCCGCTGGCCAACTTCCTGATCGCCATCGTGCTGTTTGCCGGCCTGTACATGCACGGCATTGAAGAACCCAGCAGCAAGATCAGCGTGATCGCCGGCGGCAAGGCTGCCCAGGCCGGCCTGCAGACCGGCGACGTCATCACCGCCATCAATGAACAACCGGTGCAGGTCTGGTCGGAACTGCGCTGGCAGCTGATCCAGGCCGCCATCGACAAGCATGATCTGCGGCTGGCCGTGGAGCGCGCAGGGCAGGGCCGCGTGGCCGCCACCGTGCCGGCCGCGGCGCTGGCCGGCCTGGACCTGGAAGGCGACGTGCCCGGCCAGCTGGGCGTGGGCGTGGCGCGCCCGGCGCCGGTGGTGCAGCAGGTGATGCCGGGCAGCCCGGCCGAACGCGCCGGCTTGCAGCCGGGCGACTTGCTGACCTCGGTCGACGGGGTGGCGGTGGCGGACGGCATCGCCTTCATCGAGATCATCCGCGGCGCCGCCGGCAAAACCGTGCAGGTGCAGCTGGAGCGCGCCAGCCAGCCGCTCATCATCAGCATGGTGCCGCAGGCCGAGCAGGCAAAAAGCGGCAAAGGAACTGTAACAGTCGGTAAGATCGGCGCTTACGTCGCGCTGCAGCCGGATATGATCAGCGTGCCATCATCCCCGTTTGCGGCCGTCGGCAAGGCGGTCGCCAAGGTCTGGGAAACTTGTACGATGACGCTGAAGATGATCGGCAAGATGATCACCGGCGAGGCTTCGCTCAAGAACGTCACCGGCCCGATCACGATTGCCGATTATGCCGGCCAGACCGCCAGGATGGGCGCGGCGAGCTATTTGAGCTTTATCGCCTTCATCAGCATTAGTCTGGGTGTTATGAATTTGCTGCCGATTCCCGTTCTAGACGGGGGGCATTTGCTGTATTATTCGCTGGAAGTTTTAACTGGGCGTTCTGTGCCGGAGCGCGTAGGCGAAATTGCGCAGCGCCTGGGCATGGGGTTGTTGCTGACCCTGATGCTGCTGGCGGTGTTTAATGACGTCGCCCGGTTGTTGTAGTAGTTCCCGTTGATTTAGCCATTGAACCCGATGAAATTATATTCTGACCGTATTACTTCAACTTCCTTGCGCCGTAGCCTGATCGGCGCCGCTGTCCTGGCACTGTGCAGCGGCAGCGCCATGGCGATCGATCCATTCGTCATCAAAGATATCCGCGTCGAAGGGATCCAGCGTACGGAAGCCGGTACGGTCTTCAGCTATCTGCCGGTGCGCGTTGGCGAAACCTTCAACGACGACAAATCCGTGACCGCCATCAAGGCCCTGTATGCCACCGGCTTCTTCAAGGATGTGAAGCTGGAAAAGGATGGCCAGGTGCTGGTGGTGCTGGTCGAGGAACGCCCGGCCATCGCCAAGGTGGATTTCACCGGCACCAAGGAATTTGAAAAAGATACGCTGGTCAAGGCGCTGAAAGACATCGGCGTGGGCGAGACCAAGATTTTCGACAAGGCTTCGGTCGACCGCGCCGAGCAGGAACTGAAGCGCCAGTACCTGTCGCGCGGCCTGTATGGCGTGAAGGTGGTCACCACCGTCACCCCGATCGAGCGTAACCGCGTGACCATCACCTTTGCGGTGGACGAGGGCGAGATCGCCAAGATCAAGGAAATCAACATTGTCGGCAACAAGGTGTTCAGCGACAAGGAGCTGAAAGACCAGCTGGCGCTCAACACCGGCGGCTGGTTCAGCTGGTACACCAAGGCCAACCAGTATTCCAAGACCAAGCTGACCGGCGATATCGAGTCGCTCAAGTCCTTCTACCTGAACCGCGGCTACATCGAGATGAACATCGAGTCGACCCAGGTGTCGATCACGCCGGACAAGAAGGACATCTACATCACCATCAACATCACCGAGGGTGAGAAGTACAACGTCAAGGACATCAAGTTCGAGGGCGAGACCTTCGGCCGCGAGGAAGAACTGCGCTCGCTGGTGCTGCTGCGCAAAGGCCAGGTGTACTCGGGCGAGCTGCTGACCGCCACCAACAAGCTGATTTCGGACCGCCTGGGCACGTTCGGCTATGCCTTCGCCAACGTCAACGCCAACCCGGACATCGACCGCGACAAGCGCGAAGTGTCGTTCACCTTCTTCATCGATCCGGGCAAGCGCGCCTACGTGCGCCACATGAACATCGCCGGCAACACCACCACCCGCGATGAGGTGATCCGCCGCGAATTCCGCCAGTTCGAATCGAGCTGGTACGACGCCAACAAGATCAAGCTGTCGCGCGACCGCGTCGACCGTCTGGGCTACTTCAAGGACGTGACCATCGACACGCCGGAAGCGCAGGGCACGTCCGACCAGGTGGACGTCAACCTGACCGTGACCGAGAAACCGACCGGCAACTTCCAGATCGGCGGCGCCTTCTCGCAGTCGGAGAAGTTCTCGTTCCAGGCGGCGGTGCAGCAGGCTAACTTTGCCGGTTCCGGCACCACCGTGGGCCTGGAGCTGAACACCTCCAAGTACAGCCGCACGATTTCGTTCTCGCAGACCGACCCTTATTACACCGACGACGGCGTGTCGCGCGGCTACGAGCTGTATCTGCGCACCACCAAACCGCCGGCGGTCAACATCGGTTACTACACCATCAAGCAGCATGGCGGCCGCATCAGCTACGGCGTGCCGTTCTCGGAAGTGGACACCGTGTTCTTCGGCATCGGCCTGGAACGCTCGCAGATCACCACCGACGCCACCTCGCCGATCCGCTTCCAGGAATACGTGAACAGCATCAACGGCACCACCACCGGCGTCGGCACCGCGTCGACCAATGCCGTGCCGCTGACGGCCGCGTGGGCGCGCGACAGCCGCGACTCGGCGCTGACGCCGACCGTGGGCCGCTACCAGCGCGCCAATCTGGAAATCGACGTGGTCGGCAAGCAGAAATACTACCGTGCGGTGTACGAGCACCAGTGGTACAAGCCGCTGTACCAGAAGGTCACGCTGGCGCTCAAGGGCGAGATCGACTACGGTCGCGGCCTGGGCAACAGCAGCTATCCGGTGTTCAAGAACTTCTATGGCGGCGGCATCGGTTCGGTGCGCGGCTACTACAGCTCCTCGCTGGGCGCGGTCGACTACACCTATGGCGACGCCCTGGGCGGCGCTTCGCGCCTGATCGGCAATGCCGAGCTGCAGCTGCCGTTCCCGGGTTCGGGCCAGGACCGCAGCCTGCGCTGGTTCGGCTTCCTCGACGGCGGCCAGGTGTACCAGGAAGGCGAGAAGATGCGCCTGTCCCAACTGCGCTATTCGACCGGCCTGGGGATCAGCTGGATTTCCCCGGTGGGTCCGCTGAAACTGAGTTATGCTAAGCCACTGAACGCCAAGACCGGCGACCGTCTGGAACGCTTCCAGTTCCAGATGGGTAGCGGCTTCTGATGATTTTTGGCATTAATTTTTACCTCGGAGAAATAAGTTGAAGACTGCATCCATGACCAAATATCTCGCCGTGCTTGCATTGGGCTGGTGTGCATTGGCGCCGGTGCAGGCTCAGACCTCGGCTTCGCGCATCGCGTGGATCAGCCCTGAGCGCATCTATAACGAATCCAAGCTGGCCAAGCTGGCGGAAGAAAAGCTCAAGGAAGAATTCAAGTCGCGCGAGAAAGCCATGAATGACATGGCCGGCCGCCTCAAGGCCGCTTCGGAAAAACTGGAGAAGGATGCGCCGACCCTGAGCGAGGCCGACCGCATCAAGCGCCAGCGCGACGTGTTTGAGCTGGACAAGGAATACCAGCGCCGCCAGCGCGAGTTCCGCGAAGACGTCAGCCAGCGCACCAATGAGGAGCGCCAGGCGATTTCGGAAAAAGCCACCAAGATCATCAAGCAGCTGGCCAGCGTGGAAGGCTTTGACATCGTGCTGCAGGACGCGGTCTGGGCCAGCAACCGCATCGACATCACCGACAAGGTGCTGGCGGCCCTGGATAAAGACAAATAAAGACAAGATTGGATCACCCGATGGGCACTCGACTAGGAGCATTGGTCGAACGCTTGGGCGGACAGCTGGTGGGCGACGCGAACCTGGAAGTGAGCGGGATCGCGCCCCTGGCTGATGCCGGCGTTTCGCACATCAGCTTTCTCAGCAATAGCAAGCTGCGCGCACAGGCGCTGCAGAGCAAGGCGGCGGCACTGATTGTGTCGGCCGCCGATGACGCATTCATCGCGGCCGGTTACAGCGGCGCGCGCATCGTCGTTCCGAATCCCTACGTGTACTTCGCCCGCGCGGCGCAGTATTTCGCATCGCTGACGGCCATCGTGCCGGCGGCCGGGGTGCATGCCAGCGCGGTGGTGGCGGAGAGCGCGCAAATCGCGCCCTCGGCCCACATCGGTGCGCGCGTGGTGATCGAGGATGGCGCCGTGATCGAAGAAGGCGCGGTGATTGGCGCCGGCTGCTTCATCGGCCGCGAGGCGGTGATCGGTGCGGAAACCAAACTGTTCGCCAACGTGACCTTCCACGCGTACTGCCAGATCGGCAGGCGCGGCATCATCCACTCCGGCGCTGTGATCGGCACCGACGGCTTTGGCTTTGCCAACGAGGGCGGCGTCTACATCAAGATCCCGCAGACCGGCCGCGTGATGATCGGCGATGACGTCGATATCGGCGCCAACACCACCATCGACCGCGGCGCCTTGGCCGATACGATTATTGAAGACGGCGTGAAGCTGGATAACCAGATCCAGATCGGCCATAACTGCCACATCGGCGCGCACACGGCGATGGCCGGCTGCGTCGGCGTGGCCGGCAGCGCCAGGATCGGCAAGTATTGCACCTTTGGCGGCGCGGCCATGGTGCTGGGCCACCTGACCATCGTCGACAAGGTGCATGTGGGTTCGGGCAGCATGGTATCGCGCTCGATCCTGGAGCCGGGCCAGTACACCGGCTTCTACCCGCTGGCCAAGAACGCCGATTGGGAAAAATCGGCGGTCATTGTGCGCAACCTGTCGGCCATGCGCGATAAAATCCGCGCGCTTGAAAAAATCATTAAGACGAAATCAGAAGAAGACGAATCATGACCACTACCGAAACTTCCAAAACCATGGATATCTGCGAGATCAAATCCTACCTGCCGCACCGCTACCCGCTGCTGCTGGTGGACCGCGTGATCTCGTACGAAGAGGGCAAGACCATCACCGCCATCAAGAACGTGACCGTGAACGAAGAATTCTTCAACGGCCACTTCCCGCACAAGCCAGTGATGCCGGGCGTGCTGATGATCGAGGCGATGGCGCAGACCGCGGCCCTGCTGTCGTTCAAGACCATGAACCTGAAGCCGGACGAAAATTCGGTGGTGTACTTCGTCGGCATCGACGCGGCGCGCTTCAAGCGTCCGGTCGGTCCTGGCGACCAGCTGAAAATGGAAGTCGAGATCCTGCGCAATGCGCGTGGCATCTGGAAGTACAAGGCGGTCGGTTCGGTCGACGGCCAGGTGGCCGTGGAAGCGGAACTGATGTGCACCATCCGCAGCGCCGCTGACGCTTCGCAGCCTGCAGGCCAATAATCATGGCGAAAATTCACGCCACCGCCATCGTTGACAGCAAGGCCGAGCTGCACGAGAGCGTCGAGATCGGCCCGTACTCGGTCATCGGCCCGGACGTCACCATCGGCTCCGGCACGGTGGTGGGGCCGCACGTGGTGATCGAAGGCCATACCACCATTGGCAGCGACAACAAGTTCTTCCAGTTCTCGTCGATCGGCGCCGCGCCGCAGGACAAGAAGTGGAAGGGCGAACCGACCCGTCTGACCATTGGCGACCGCAATACCATCCGCGAGTTCTGCACCTTCAACACCGGCACGGTGCAGGACAAGGGCGTCACTTCGCTTGGCAACGACAACTGGATTTCGGCCTATGTCCACCTGGCGCATGACTGCCAGGTCGGCAGCAACACCATCTTCTCGAATAACGCGCAGATCGCCGGCCACGTGGAGATCGGCGACTGGGTCATCATGAGCGGCTTCGCCAATGTGCACCAGTTCTGCAAGATCGGCGCGCACGCGTTTGTCGGCATGAGCACCTCGCTGACCCAGGACGTGCCGCCGTTCGTGCTGCTGAACGGGAATCCGGCAGCGGCGCACGGCGTCAACATCGAAGGCCTGAAACGCCGCGGCTTCACGCGCGAGCAGATCAACGGCATCCGCGCCGCCTACAAGATCATCTACCGCTCCGGCCTCACGCTGGAAGAAGCCAAGGCGGCGCTGATCGCTGAAGAGGCGGCGGTGCCGGCCGACGTGGCGCTGCACATGCGTGCCATGCGCGAGTTCCTCGATACCGCGACCCGTGGCATCGTCCGATAAAACGCAGGCGGGGCGCGTCCCCGCCATCGCCCTCGTGGCAGGCGAGCCGTCCGGCGACATGCTGGCGGCTCGTTTGCTTTCCGGCCTGCGTCCGCATCTGCCGGATGCTTACTTCCATGGCATCGGCGGTCCGGCGATGATGGAGCAGGGCTTTGAGTCGCACTGGCCTATGGACCAGCTGACCGTGCGCGGCCTGGTGCCGGTGCTGATGCGCTATCGCGAACTGAAAGGCATCCAGACGGCATTGCGCGACCGCCTGCTGGCCGAACGTCCGGCCGCCTTCATCGGCGCCGACTACCCGGGCTTTAACCTGGGCCTGGAGATGGAGCTGAAAGCGGCCGGCATCCCGACCGTGCACTACATCGGCCCGCAGATCTGGGCCTGGCGCGGTGGCCGCATCAAGAAAATCATCAAGGCGGTGTCGCACATGCTGGTGGTGTTTCCGTTCGAGGAAGCGATTTACCAGCAGGCCGGCGTGCCGGTCAGCTATGTCGGCCATCCGCTGGCCGAGCTGATTCCCCTGAAGCCGGATGAAAACGCCGCCAGGCGCGCGCTGGGCATGCCGGAAGATGCCAACGTGGTCACCATCATGCCGGGCAGCCGCATGTCGGAGATCAAGTACAACACGGTGGCCTTCATGCAGGCGGCCAAACTGCTGAAGGCGCGCGACCGCACGCTGCGCTTCGTCGCGCCGATGGCCGGCGAGCGCCAGAAGCAGTACTTCCTGCAACTGGTGGCGCAGGCCGGCCTGCAGGACGTCGGGATCCAGCTGCTGGACGGCCAGTCACATACCGCGATCGCGGCCGCCGACGCGGTGCTGGTGGCTTCCGGCACGGCGTCGCTGGAAGTGGCGCTGTTCAAGAAGCCGATGGTGATCGCCTACAGGATGATGGAGCTGGAATGGCAAATTCTGCGCCACTTCGGCTACCAGCCGTGGATCGGCCTGCCGAACATCCTGGCGCGCGAATTCCTGGTGCCGGAGCTGCTGCAGCACGCGGCCAATCCGGAAGCGCTGGCGGAAGCCATGTGGAAGCAGCTGAGCGACGCGCCGCACCGCTTGCGGCTGACGCAGCGTTTCACCGATATGCATCACAGCCTGCTGCGCAACAGCGCGGCGGAGAGCGCAGCCGCCGTGCTGCGCGTTATTGAAGGACGAAAGTGAAGAACCAAAATCTCGGCCTGTTCGACGACCTGCCGGAATCGCCGGACGAAATCATCTGCGGCGTGGACGAAGCGGGCCGCGGGCCGCTGGCCGGCCCGGTGTTTGCCGCTGCCGTCATCCTCGACGCTTCGCGCCCGATTGAGGGGCTGCGCGATTCGAAAAAGCTGACCGAGGCTAGGCGCGACCTGCTGGCGCCGCTGATCAAGGCGCAAGCCCTGGCCTGGGCCATCGCGGAAGCGTCGGAAGCGGAAATCGACAAGCTGAATATCCTGCAGGCGTCCATGCTGGCCATGCGCCGTGCGGTGGAAGCGCTGAGCACCGTGCCGACGCTGGCCCTGATCGATGGCAACCGCTGTCCGGTGATGAAAATCCAGAGCATTGCCGTCATCGGTGGTGACGACAAGGTGGATGCCATCTCGGCTGCCTCCATCCTGGCCAAGACCGCGCGCGACGCCGCGCTGGTGACGCTGCATGCCCAATATCCGCAATACTGCTTCGACCAGCACAAAGGCTATGGCACCGCGCTGCACCTGGAGCGCCTGCGCGAGCACGGCCCGTCGCCGGTGCATCGCCGCTCCTTCGCGCCGGTGCGCGCGCTGCTGGAGGTGGGCCTGTGAAGACCATCACTTCGCGCGATAACGCGCAATACAAGGAACTGGTCAAGCTGGCCGGCAGCCAGCAGGCGCGCCGCAAGGCCGGCCGCACGCTGCTGGATGGCGTGCACCTGTGCCAATCATTCCTGCAGCTGCGCGGCATGCCGGAGCAGTGCGTGGTCAGTGAAAGCGCGCTGCAAAATCCGGAAGTGATGGACATCGTTGGCCAGCTGGAAGCGCAACGCGCGCATGTGCTGGCCTTGCCGGATGCGCTGTACAACGCCGTCAGCCAGGTGGAGCACGGCGTCGGCGTGATGTTCCTGATCGCCACGCCGGAACGCAGCGTGAGCGAAGCGCTGAGCGTATCGGCAGTGCTGCTGGACGGCGTGCAGGACCCGGGCAATATGGGGTCCATCCTGCGCAGCGCGGCGGCAGCCGGCATCCGGCAGGTGTACTGCAGCGCCGGTTCGGCGTTCTGCTGGTCGCCCAAGGTGCTGCGCGCGGCCATGGGGGCGCACTTTGTGCTTGATATCTTTGAAAACGTCGACCTGGCTGAGCTGGTGCGCAACGCGCGCGTGCCAACGCTGGCCACCAGCGGCTATGCTGCGCAGCGCCTGTACGACATCGACCTGCGCCAGCCGGTGGCCTGGATTTTCGGCCACGAAGGGCAGGGCGTGGCGGACGACCTGCTGTCGCTGGCCACGCACAAGGTGGTGATTCCGCATCTGGGGCAGGTGGAGTCGCTCAATGTGGCTGCCTGTGCGGCAGTTTGCTTTTTCGAGCAAGTAAGGCAGAATCAGACGTAAGCACATACGTGGAGTCGTCATGGATATCGCGCAGTTGCACTTTCTGGTAGCCGAAGGGGATCAGGTTCAACGCCATGCGCTGGCTGATATCCTGGTTCATGTCGGCGTCGGACATATCACGCAGGCGCCGGATGGCCACACCGCACTGCGCCACTTCAGCGCCGGCATCACGCCGGCGGTCGATATCGCCATCATCGACCTGGCGCTGCCGGGCATGGATGCATTGGAACTGATACGCCGCCTGGGCGAGATGCGCTGCAAGGCCGGCGTGATCGTGGTGGGCGCGCAGACCAACGCCGTGCTGTTCTCGGTGGAGACCATGGCGCTTGCCTATGGCGTCAACGTGCTGGGTGCGATCGGCAAGCCGGTGATCGGCAGCCGTCTGGTCGCGCTGATCAACAACTACCTGCAACCGGCCGAAGCGCACGGCGCACATGATGGCCAGCAGGCCATGACGTTTGCCGAGGTCGGGCAGGGTTTGCAGAACCGTGAATTCGATCCCTACTTCCAGCCCAAGATCGAGCTGGAAACCGGCCAGGTAAAAGGACTGGAGATGTTCGCCCGCTGGCGCCATCCGCTGCGCGGCGTGCTGGGGCCGGCGGCCTTCATGCCTGCGCTGGAAGCGGCGCAGCGCGTCGATTTTCTGGACTGGACCATGATCGAGAAATCGGTGGCGGCCTGCCGCAAGCTGCACGACCAGGGCGTGCCGATCTCGGTCTCCATCAATGTCGACCAGACCACGCTGGCGCACCCGCAGTTCATGGAGCAGATCGCGGCCTGCCTGGACCGGCACCAGATCATGGCCGACTACATCACCTTCGAAATGACCGAATCGGCGGTGCTCAGCACCGACCCGCACTTCCTCGAACGCCTGCTGCGGCTGCGCATGAAAGGCTTCGGGCTGGCGATCGACGACTACGGCACCGGGCGCAGCAACCTGCAACTGCTGGCGCGCATCCCGTTCTCCGAACTGAAGATCGACCGCAGTTTTGTGGACGGCGCGGCCAAGCGCGCCGCCATCGGCACCGTGCTGCGCTCCTGCCTGGGCCTGGCCCGCAGCCTGGATCGCAAATCGGTTGCGGTGGGCGTCGAGACCAAGCAGGATTGGGACTTCCTGCAAGGCCTGGGGTGTACCTACGCCCAGGGCTATTACATCGCCAAGCCGATGCCGGTGGAGGACTTCCCCGCCTGGCTGGCCGACTGGCAGCACTTTTTCTGAGCGCGATCAAAAGCCGCAGATCCTAACAATCGCACACTCGTTGTCTGCCTTCCCGCCGGGAGGGCGCCACATGACGAGGTGCGAGATGGCTAAGCGTAAGAACAACAACGGCGGCGCGGTGGATGGCGCCGGATCGATACTGAGCACAGTTGCCGGGCCGGCGGCGGCGCCGCATCCCGCGCGTCTGGGGCCGCCGAATCCCATCGCGGAACAGCTGCTGGAGAAGGTCACCGGCGACGAGGCGCTGGCCGCCGAGATGCCGTTCAATGTCACCAAACCGCTGGAGTATGGCGAAGCGGCTTACACACCGCATGCCGGCGAGACCCGCACGCCGCCAACGCCGATCGCTACCGCCAGCACCAGCACCGAGACCATCGCCTCGCCCAAGCTGGGCGACGGCCAGCCGGAGATTGGCGACAACGCGCTTACCCGCCCGCTGGACCGCGTGCGCGTCGATGACACCGGCCGCGAACTGACCACTAACCAGGGCGTGCCGGTGGCCGACAACCAGAACTCCCTGAAAGCAGGCCTGCGCGGTCCGACCGCGATGGAAGACTTCATCCTGCGCGAAAAGATCACCCATTTCGACCATGAACGGATTCCCGAGCGGGTCGTGCATGCACGCGGCTCGGCCGCCCACGGCTACTTTGAAAGCTACGAAGACCTGCGCGCCATCACCCGCGCCGCGCCGTTTGCGGCGGCCGGCAAACGCACGCCGGTGTTTGTGCGCTTCTCCACCGTGGTGGGCGAACGCGGTTCGGCCGACACCGTGCGCGATGTGCGCGGCTTCGCCACCAAGTTCTATACCGACGAAGGCAACTGGGATCTGGTGGCCAACAATATCCCCGTATTTTTCATCCAGGATGCGATGAAGTTCCCGGACCTGGTGCATGCGGTCAAGCCGGAGCCGCACCACGCCATGCCGCAAGCGTCCAGCGCGCACGACACCTTCTGGGACTTTGCCTCGCTCAGTCCCGAGATCGCGCACATGCTGATGTGGCATACCTCGGACCGTGCCATCCCGCGCAGCTACCGCATGATGCAGGGCTTCGGCGTGCACACCTTCCGGCTGATTAACGCGCAGGGGCAGTCGCTGTTCTGCAAATTCCACTGGACGCCGCTGGCCGGCACCCATTCGCTGGTATGGGACGAAGCCGCGCGGCTGGCGGGCGCCGATCCGGACTATCACCGCCGCGATCTGTGGGAGGCCATCGACAGCGGTCAGTTCCCCGAGTGGGAACTCGGCCTGCAGGTGTTCACCGAAGAGCAGGCGGCGCAATTCCCGTTCGATATCCTCGATCCCACCAAGATCGTGCCGGAAGAGATGGTGGCGGTGCGCGCGGTCGGCAAGCTGGTGTTGGACCGTAATCCGGACAACTTCTTTGCCGAGACCGAGCAGGTGGCGTTCTGCGCCGCGCACGTGGTGCCTGGTATCGACTTCACGGACGATCCGCTGCTGCAAGGGCGGCTGCATTCCTACATCGATACCCAGATCAGCCGCCTGGGCGGGCCGAATTTTCACGAGATCCCGATCAATACGCCGGTGGCGCAGATCCACAACAACCAGCGCGAAGGTTTCCACCGCCAGCAGATCAACCGCGGCCGCGTCAATTACGAACCCAATTCGCTGGCCGGCGGCTGTCCGTTCCAGGCTGGCGCGCGTGGTTTCAGCAGCTTCCCGCAGCCGATCCACGCCAGCAAGGTGTGCGGCAAGCCGGAGCTGTTTGCCGACCACTACGCGCAGGCGCGCCTGTTCTGGATCAGCCAGAGCGCGATTGAACAGCGCCACATCATCGATGCGTTTCGCTTCGAGTTGACGCGGGTGCAAACGCCGGCCGTGCGCAGCCGCACGCTGGCGCTGCTGCTGAATATCGACAGCCGGCTGGCCGGTGCGGTGGCCGATGGTCTGGGCATGGAGCTGCCGCCGCCGTTGCCGCTGTCGTCGGAGCAGCCGCCGTATGAATATCCGCCCTCGCCGGCGCTGTCCCTGTTTGCGCGTCCCGGCATGCTGGGCGTGCGCACGCGGCGCGTGGCGATCATCGTCGGGCAGGGCGTGGATGGGGCCCAGGTGCGCAAGCTGTACGCATCGCTGCTGGACGCGGGCGCCGTGCCGCGCCTGATTTCAGCGCGTATCGGGCCGCTCGCCACCGCCGACGACAGCCTGCTTGACGTGGAAATCAGTTTCGAGGCCGGGCCGTCAGTGTTATGGGATGGTGCGATCGTGGCCGATAGCCCGGTGTTCGTGGGCGACGCCATGGCGCTGGAATTCCTCAGGCTGCAGTACCGGCACGATAAGCCCATCCTGGCGCTGGGGAACGGCGCCGAGCTGCTGAAAGCGGCCAGGATTCCGCGCAAGCCCGACCCCGGCGTGATCGTGGCGGCGAGCGCGGATGCGGCGGAAGCGCTGAACAGCTTCAAGGCGGTGCTGGCGCAGCACCGCGTCTATGCGCGCGAGAACCTTGCTTCGCGGGTCTAGTCGCCAATGTAAGAGGCGCGCGTCTTGACCAGCATGAGGTCAAGCGCGCCTCTGTCATGCCAGCGGCCTTCGGCCATGACGCCCACCGGCTTGCGCAGCGTGGACAAACCATCCAGCGGATTCTGCTCGGTCAGCACCAGGTCGGCGCGATAGCCGGTCTTGACCTGGCCAAACGGCGTGCCGCCCTTGGTGCGCGCGATGAATTCGCCGGGTGCGCGAGTGGCGGTGCTGAGCGCCTGATATCGGCTCAACTGCGAGCGCTCCAGTTCCGCCAGATTGTCATGCAGCGAGTAGCCGGGGACAAGGCCCGGAATCGACGGCGCATCGGTACCGGAAAGCAGCTGGACGCCGCCATCGGCCATGGCCTTGACCAGTTTGCGTTCAAACGCCAGCTTGGCCGCCAGCCGCGCCGACTTGCTGCCGTAGCTGCTGCGGCGCCACGCCTGACGATCGGCCGGCGTCACATAGGCCGCTTCCGGCGCGGACAGGTAGCGGGCCAGCATCTCCGGCCGGCCAATTTGTTCCGCAAGGGTTTTGAAGGTCACCACATCCGCCGTCACCGCCGCGCCGTATTCACGCACCAGCGCCACGGCTTGCGGAATGCGCGCCTCATCCGGCGGCGCATCGCTTTCCTGCGCGCCGGCCGGGGTAAAGTAGGTGTAGAAGAATTCCTCCAGGTGTGCCACCATCGCCTGGCCTTGCGCCAGTTGCTGCACCAGCCGCACGGCCGTCACGCCATGGCCGACCAGCGGCAGATTGTATTGGCGGCCGGCGTCCGCCAGCGCGCTGAAGACAGAGGGCGTCAAGCCCACATAGGCCTTGATGAAGTCATAGCGGTTGGCGGCCGCCAGTTCGACCACCGCGCGCGCCTGTGCCGGGGTCTTGATCACCAGGCCGTTGTAGTCCGGCGTGCCATCGACCATCAGGCTCGCATAGACGTGCGGGCCGGGCAGGTCGCCGCGCTGGACGGCGGGGATGATGCTGTCCACCAGGTTGGGGCGCGCGCCGCCCATGTTCAGCACCGTGGTCACGCCGTTGGCGAGGTACACCGCCAGGTCGCCGCGGGTTTCGGCGTGCGTGTGCATGTCGGCCAGGCCGGGCGAGAGCCAGCGCCTGCCATAGCCGTCGATCACCTGGGCGCCGGCCGGCACGGGCAGGCCTTCGCCGATGGCGGTGATGCGGCCGTCCTGCACCAGCACGGTCTGGTCCAGCAGCACGCGCTCGCTGTCCATCGGCACCACGTTGACGCGCACAAAGGCGGTGACGCTGGCATCGGCCAGCGCGGCGCCGGCCAGCAGGGCTGCGGCAACGGCCGCGATCAGGCGGACAAATAGGCGCATCAGTATTCGCGCCGGTCCGGCTTGATCTCTTGCAGGATGGTGGTCGAGATTTCCTCGATCGACTTGGTGGTGGAGGACAGCCAGCGGATGCCCTCGCGCTTCATCATCAGTTCCGCCTCATTGACTTCATAGCGGCAGTTTTCCAGTGATGCGTATTTGCTGCCGGCGCGGCGCTCGTTGCGGATTTCGCTCAGGCGCTCGGGCGTGATGGTCAGGCCGAAGATTTTGCTCTTGAACTCGTACAGCGAGGATGGCAGCTTGCCGCGCTCGAAATCGTCCGGTATCAGCGGATAGTTGGCGGCCTTGATGCCGTACTGCATCGCCAGATACAGGCTGGTCGGCGTCTTGCCGGAGCGCGACACGCCCACCAGGATGACGTCGGCCGAGGACAGGTTCTTGTGCGACTGGCCGTCATCGTGCGCCAGCGAGAAATTGATGGCCTCGATGCGGTTCTTGTACTCCTCGCTGTCGACGATGTTGTGCGAGCGGCCGATGGTGTGGGTTGATTTCACGCCCAACTCTTGTTCTAGCGGGGCAACAAATGTCTGGAACATGTCCATGTACATGCCCTTGCATAGACGAATGACATCCGACAACTCGGTCTTGACCAGGGTGGAAAAGATGATCGGCCGCTGACCATCCGTCGCAAACGCCTCGTTAATCTTGCGCACCGCTTCGTGCGCCTTGTCCAGCGTATCGATGAACGGCAGGCGCACCTGGCGGAAGCGCAGCTCGAACTGGGTCAGCACCGAGTGACCGAAGGTTTCAGCAGTAATGCCTGTCCCGTCGGAAACAAAAAACACGGTGCGGGCGGCGGAGGGATGTTGTGGTCGTTGTTCTTGTGTCATGTAGAGGAAGCTATCTTATATTGTGAATCGTCAATTCGGGCCACAGGCTGTAGAATGAAAGACTATGGTTAGATTGTGCTGCACGACGAACAGAATAACAAGAAACAAGTCTGCGCCTCGCTGGAAGATTTCTATCATCAAAAAGGTGTAATTATGTCCAACGCAGCATTGAAGGAGCAGAGTAACGACGCGGTATACGTTGCCTCATTTGAACACTTGCGCATGACGGATGTGGAATCCGTCGGCGGCAAGAACGCCTCCCTGGGCGAAATGATCAGCCAGCTGGCAGGGGCCGGTGTGCGTGTGCCCGGTGGTTTTGCCACCACGGCACAGGCCTTCCGTGACTTCCTGTCGCACAGCGTCGACGGCGGTAAATCGCTGGCCGACCGGATTGCCGATCGTCTGTCGGATCTGAACATCGACGACGTGCGCTCGCTGGCGCAAGCCGGCGCCGAGATCCGTCAATGGATCATCGACACGCCATTCCAGCCGCGCCTGGAAGACGAGATCCGCACGTACTACGAGAAACTGGTGGCCGATTCGTCGACCGAAGTCTCGTTTGCCGTGCGTTCCTCGGCCACCGCGGAAGACTTGCCGGACGCGTCGTTCGCCGGTCAGCAGGAGACCTTCCTGAATGTGGTCGGCATCGACAATGTGCTGGATGCGATGAAGCATGTGTTCGCCTCCCTGTATAACGACCGCGCGATTTCCTACCGCGTGCACAAGGGCTTCACCCACGCTGAAGTGGCGCTGTCGGCCGGCGTGCAGCGCATGGTGCGCTCCGACCTGGGCGCGGCCGGTGTGATGTTCACCATCGACACCGAGTCCGGCTTCAAGGACGTGGTGTTCGTGACCTCCAGCTACGGCCTCGGTGAGACCGTGGTGCAGGGCGCGGTGAACCCGGACGAGTTCTACGTCCACAAGCCGATGCTGGAAAAAGGCAAGTCGCCGGTGATCCGCCGCAACATCGGCTCCAAGCTGATCAAGATGGAATTCACGGCGGAAGCCAAGGCTGGCCGCTCGGTGAAAACCGTGGACGTGCCGGTCGAGCTGCGCAACCGCTACTCGCTGACCGATGACGAAGTCGTCGAGCTGGCCAAGTACGCGGTCATCATCGAAAACCACTACCAGCGTCCGATGGACATCGAGTGGGGCAAGGATGGCCGCGACGGCAAGCTGTACATCCTGCAGGCGCGTCCGGAAACCGTGAAGTCGCAGCAGAAAGCCACCGACGTGCAGCAGCGCTTCAAGCTGAAGTCGAGCGGCACGGTACTGGCGTCGGGCCGCGCCATCGGCCAGAAGATCGGCGCCGGTCCGGTGCGCGTGATTACCGATCCGTCGGAAATGGAACGCGTGCAGCCGGGCGACGTGCTGGTGGCCGACATGACCGACCCGAACTGGGAACCGGTGATGAAGCGTGCTTCGGCCATCGTCACCAACCGTGGCGGCCGTACCTGCCACGCGGCGATTATCGCGCGTGAGCTGGGCGTGCCGGCGGTGGTCGGGTGCGGCGACGCGACCGAGGTGCTGAAGGATGGCACTTTCGTGACCGTGTCCTGCGCAGAAGGCGACGAAGGCAAGATCTACGACGGCCTGCTGGAGACCGAAGTGTCGGAAGTCTCGCGCGGCGAGCTGCCCAAGCTGCCGACCAAGATCATGCTGAACGTGGGCAACCCGCAGCTGGCGTTCGACTTCCAGGCGGTGCCGAATGGCGGCGTGGGCCTGGCGCGTCTGGAGTTCATCATCAATAACAACATCGGCGTGCACCCGAAAGCGATTCTGGAGTACCCGAACATTGATGCCGACCTGAAGAAAGCGGTGGAGTCGGTCGCGCGCGGCCACGCTTCCCCGAAAGCCTTCTACGTCGACAAGCTGGCCGAGGGCGTGGCGACCATCGCCGCCGCGTTCTGGCCGAAGCCAGTGATCGTGCGCCTGTCGGACTTCAAGTCCAACGAGTACAAGAAGCTGATCGGCGGTTCGCGTTACGAGCCGGACGAGGAAAACCCGATGCTGGGCTTCCGCGGCGCCGCGCGTTACCTGGCGGCCGACTTCGCCGGCGCATTCGAAATGGAATGCGCAGCGATGAAGCGCGTGCGTAACGACATGGGCCTGACCAACGTCGAGATCATGGTGCCGTTCGTGCGTACCCTGGGCCAGGCCGAGAAGGTGGTTAACCTGCTCGGCAAGAATGGCCTGGTGCGCGGCGAAAACGGCCTGCGCCTGATCATGATGTGCGAAGTGCCATCCAACGCGATTCTGGCGGAGCGTTTCCTGGAGCACTTCGACGGCTTCTCGATCGGTTCCAACGACCTGACCCAGCTGACCCTGGGCCTGGACCGCGATTCCGGCATGGCGCTGCTGGCGGCCGACTTCGACGAGCGCGACGACGCGGTGAAAGCCCTGCTGTCGCAAGCGATCCAGGCCTGCCGCGCGCAAGGCAAGTACATCGGCATTTGTGGCCAGGGGCCATCCGACCACCCGGACTTCGCGGCCTGGCTGATGGAGCAGGGCATCGAATCGATGTCGCTGAATCCGGACTCGGTCATCGACACCTGGCAGAAACTGGCGTCCTTGCAGAAGTGATTGACGTGCGCTGAAAATGGTATAGACTGAGGTTATCGAATTTAGTAGCAAAAAACTCTATCAATACCATCTGTCAGCAGCAAAAAAACCCTCGCAGCCCATTTCGGGAAGCGGGGGTTTTTTCATTTGAAAGGAGCGCATCATGGCTGATTGGAGCTACTGGCTGGCCGCGGCAGGCCTGACAGTGATACTGGAACTGTTCAGCGGCACGTTTTACCTGCTGATGATCGCCATCGGCCTGGCGGCCGGCAGCGCCGCCGCCTTGCTGGGCTTGGGCGGCGAAGTACAGCTGCTGGTGGCGGCGGTGGTGGGCGCCGGCGCCACCGGCGTACTGCGCCGTAGCCGCTTTGGCCGGCAGCAGGGCAGCGTGCAGGCCGAGCGCGATCCCAACGTCAACCTCGACATCGGCCAGACCGTGCATGTGCCGGAGTGGCGCGATAACGCCGCGCGCGTGATGTACCGCGGCGCGCTGTGGGACGTCGAACTGGCGCCGGGCGGCACGCCGGCGCCGGGGCAGTACACCATCCGCGAAGTACGCGGCAGCCGCCTGATCGTGGCGGCTTAAGATTAACCAACGGAGAACCACATGGACATCAGCATTGGTAATGTCACCTTCATTTTATTTATTCTGGCTTTGGTGTTTGTCATCAAAACCATCAACGTGGTGCCGCAGCAGCACGCATGGGTGGTGGAACGGCTGGGCAAATATCACGCGACCCTGGGGCCGGGCCTCAACATCGTGATACCGTTTGTCGACCGCATCGCCTACAAGCACGTGCTGAAAGAGATTCCGCTGGACGTGCCGCCACAGGTCTGCATCACGCGCGACAACACCCAGCTGCAGGTGGACGGCATCCTGTACTTCCAGGTGACGGATGCCATGCGCGCGTCGTACGGCTCGTCCAATTACATCGCCGCGATCACCCAGCTGGCGCAAACCACGCTGCGCTCGGTGATCGGCCGCATGGAACTGGACAAGACCTTCGAGGAGCGTGAGCACATCAACACCACCATCGTCAACGCCATTGACGAATCGGCTGCCAACTGGGGCGTGAAAGTGCTGCGCTACGAGATCAAGGACCTGACGCCGCCCAAGGAAATCCTGCATGCCATGCAGGCGCAGATCACCGCCGAGCGCGAAAAGCGCGCCCTGATCGCGGCGTCGGAAGGCCGCAAGCAGGAACAGATCAACATCGCCAGCGGCGAACGCGAAGCGCAGATTGCGCGTTCGGAAGGCGACAAGCAGGCCGCCATCAACCGTGCGCAAGGTCAGGCGGCGGCCATCGTGGCGCTGGCGGAAGCCAATGCGTCGGCGCTGCGCCAGGTCGGCGCGGCCTTGCGTGAACCAGGCGGCGACGAGGCCATGAACCTGAAAGTGGCGGAGCAGTACGTCAACGCCTTCGGTCAACTGGCCAAGACCAATAATTCGATTATCATACCGGCCAATTTGGGCGACATGAGCGGGCTGATTGCCACCGCCATGCAGGTCGTCAAGACACAAGGCAAGATCATCAAGGAGTAAGTATGGGGACCTGGGCAGTGGACGCCTTCGGCAATGATTACGCGCAGGACTGGGCGGAGGACTTGCACGAGACCAGCAATCTGGATGCGGTGGAAGACACGCTCAACACGGTACTGGACAGCAGTGCCGGGCTGGAGGCGCCGTTTGCGGCCGAGGCACTGGTGGCGCTTGAAGTGCTGGCGCGCCTGCAAGGCAAGGGCGGGTCGCGCACCGAGGACAGCGCGGCCGTCGATGAATGGGTGGACGCGCGCAAGGCCAAAGCCAGGCCGCGTGCCGACCTGGCCGAGAAAGCCGCCCGCGCCATCGAGCGCATCCTCTCGCCCGACAGCGAGCTGCGCCAGCTGTGGGAAGACAGCGAGCACTACACAGCCTGGCGCGCCGCCGTGGAAGACCTGCGCACCCGCCTGTAAAATCCGGGGTCAGGTCCGCCATTTCTACACGGTCTCAGCCGTAGCGTCGCTACGGCTGAGACCGTGTAGAAATGGCGGACCTGACCCCGGAGTGAATATATGAACCAGCAAATCGAACAACTATTGGCTTTTTTGCACCGCCACCGGCGCGTGCTGGTGCTGACCGGCGCCGGTCTCAGCACCGCGTCCGGCATTCCCGATTACCGCGACAAGGATGGCGTGCGCCGCGGCCGTAATCCGATTCAGGGGCCGGATTTCCGCAAGTCCGAGGCGGTGCGCCGCCGCTACTGGGCGCGCAGCATGGCCGGCTATCCGACCCTGGCCGGCGCCTCGCCCAATGCCGGCCACCACGCGCTGGCCGAACTGGAAGCGGCCGGACGCATCCACGGCATCATCACGCAAAATGTCGATGGCCTGCATACGCGCGCCGGCAGCCGCAAGCTGATCGAGCTGCATGGGAATATCCACGGCGTGCTGTGCCTTGATTGCCGCATGGTGCATCCGCGCGCCGAGATTCAGGCATGGCTGGCGCAGGCCAATCCGGCGCTGGTGCCGACCGGGCCGGCCGGCGAGGTGGTGCCGGAAGCGCGTCCCGATGGCGATGCCGAGGTCGAACTGGATGAGTTCCAGGATTTTCAGCTGCCATACTGCAGCGCTTGCGGCGGCACGCTGCAGCCGGATGTGATCTTCTTTGGCGATAATATCCCGCCGCAGCGCACCGCCGATGCCCTGGCCATGGCCGGGGAGGCGGACGCGGTGCTGGTGGTGGGATCGTCGCTGATGGTGTTTTCCGGCTACCGCTTCGCCAAGCTGGCGGCGCAGGCAGACAAGCCGATCGCGGCCATCAATCTCGGCAAAACCCGGGCGGATGACTTGATCGGCTTGAAGGTGGAGGCGTCGGCAGTGGAGGTGCTGCCGCTGCTGCTCTGATTAATTTCGCTGCAGCATGGAGCGGACGATGGCTTCTTTCGCCAGCACGTAGTCGTGCCCGGCCAGCACGAAGTTGGTGTTGGGCTGGATCACCTTGACGTTGATGAACACCATGTCGCTGGTCTCCGCGTACGACCCCACCACAATCGCTTGCGCATTGTGGCTGTTGGCCACTTCGCCAATCTCGCGCGTGAGCATCAGCTCGCCCTGGTTGCGTTTCAGGTAGACGCTGTTACGCAGCTTCATTTCCAGCATGCTCAGGCCGCCTTGCGCCATGCGCGTGGACAGCTGCTCGGACACCAGCCGCCCCAGCGTGGTGGTCTGCTCCAGCGCGTCGATATTTACCACGGTGGCCATGATCAACGGCTTGTCGGCCACCAGTTTGCCGCTCAGTTGCTGCAGCAGGGCGTCGGCGGCCTTGTAGTTGGCGTTGATGAACTGGTTGGAAGAAATGGTGGCGTAATTGCCTTCTTCCTGTTTCGGCGTGGAGGAGCAGGCGGCCAGCAGCAGCGGCGCGGCCAGCAGGGCGGTGCGCAAGACGGTTTTCAGCATTACATGTCTCCGCGTACCTGGAAGGTACGGGTCAGTTTGGGTTCTTCGGGCTTGGGATCGACTATGCCGTACAGCACGCGGTCGCTGTCGGCCACGTAGTAGGCCGAGGTGTTGCGCGCCAGATAGCGGTACTGGTCGGACACCGAGACGGTGACGATGATTTCGGTCTTCGGCGTGGCGCCTGGTGCGAACTGGGCGTTGAACCAGTCGTAAGCGTCCCAGGCGCCGGCGCCGGCCGCCACGTTGAACAGGGCCGGCGCCTCGATCTCGCTCAGCAGCCAGACGCCGGCGCCCAGGATGGCGCGCTCGCCGTGGTAGCGGTATTGCGGACGGTTGGCGCTGAAGGTCACGGCCTGCACATCCAGATCGACCTTGAGCGAGCCGGCCGGCGTGCGCGAGACCACATGGCCATCGTTCACCAGCGAGGTGGTCAGCTGGGTGGCCAGCGCGCGCTGGAACGGCGTCGGGTCTTTCGGTTCATTGATATACACCGGGCGTGGCGGGCTCTTCTTGAGCTCGGCCGCCACCTGTTTCTCGATATTGTCGGAAATGACGCCCCAGTGGTAAGCCGCCTGCAGTTTGGCCTGCTTGGTGGTGGGGAAGTTGGCCGCCAGCGGCGCCGGCGTGTAGCGCGCCGCGCATCCTGCCAGCAGAATTCCGGCGGCCAGAGCCATTGCAGTTTTCAGCGCCATGATTGCCTCATCGTCAAAGGTGCGAATGTAAAATCGTTTGCCATCCAGTTTAGCATGGATGTTTCTAATTAGAAATTCTCCAGACGATAAAAAACCCGGTGCGGGACCGGGTTTTGTACAGAGTGCGCAACAGTTTTAGCGGCGGTGGGTTTTCATCGCCTGCGCAACCTCGCGCTTGCCGTCGCGATCTTTCTCCGTGGCACGTTTATCATGCATTTTCTTGCCTTTTGCCAGGCCGATTTCACATTTGATGCGGCCGGCCTTGTAATGCAGGTTGAGCGGCACCAGGGTGTAGCCGGCGCGCGTGACTTTGCCGATCAGCTTGTCGATTTCCTGCCGATGCAGCAGCAGCTTGCGGGTGCGCACCATGTCGGGCGTGATATGGGTGGAGGCGGTCGGCAGCGCGCTGATGTGGGCGCCAAACAGGAACAGCTCGTCGCCCTTGATGGTGACGTAGGCTTCCTTGATCTGCACCTTGTTGTCGCGGATGGCCTTGACTTCCCAGCCTTCCAGCACGATGCCCGCTTCAAAGCGGTCCTCGATGAAGTAGTCAAAAAAGGCTTTTTTGTTATCGGCTATGGTCATGAGATGGTATCGGTTAAACTACTGCTTTGCGCTGTACAGCGCGAATAATTCAACATCATAGCAAATGGTTAGCACATGGCAGTAGTACACAAATCAGTTTTACTCGGTTACAGCGCCCAACAAATGTTCGATCTGGTGGCTGCCATCGAGGACTATCCCAAATTCTTGCCATGGTGCGGTGGTGTGGAGATCAAGGAACGCCATGGCGACACGGTGGTGGCCAGTGTTGGCATCAACTACCACGGCGTCAAGCAAAGCTTTACCACTGCCAATGAAAACGTGCCTGGCGCTGCCATCAAGATGACGCTGGTGGACGGTCCTTTCAAGTGCCTGGATGGCGTGTGGACCTTCAAGGCGCTGCGCGACGATGCCTGCAAGATCGACCTCGACCTGCACTATGAATTTTCCAGCGCCTTGCTGGCCAAGCTGGTAGGTCCGGTGTTTGGCATGATTGCCAACAGCATGGTGGACTCCTTCTGCAAACGGGCGGAAACGGTGTATGGCGGCTGAAACCATCCCCATCCAGGTGTGCTATGCCAGCGACACGCTGCAGTTCCTGCGCGCGCTGCAAGTACCGGTGGGCACCACGCTGGAGCAGGCGGTCGCCCTCAGCGCCCTGGCGGCGGAACTGCCGGGTGTGGATGTGAACACGCTGGAAACCGGCATCTACGCCAAGAAAAAACCGCGCGACACCATCCTGCGCGAGCACGACCGCATCGAACTCTACCGTCCCCTGATCGCCGACCCCAAACACGCCCGCCGCCGCCGCAAAACCCCCGCGTCCGGTTGATCTGGATCAGAAGGTGCCGCTTACCACTCCGCACAATAGAGCATTATCCCTTCCCGGAGGTCGTTATGGCGTCCGAATCCAAATCTCCGGTGCAGTTTGCATTTAGCGGCAGGTTCTCAAAAAATCTTTACCTCACTCTTAGTGCCGTAGAGTTTCGCGCGCTAAAGCTTCTGGTTGCGGAGGAGCCGGAAATCGGAGCCAGACTGCGCGGTTCCCGGAATTCGCGATCACTGGATTTCGGCGGCTGCGTTGTCTATTACTCTTACGAACCTTTATTCCGGGCCGTCTGTTTTATGGATGTTGAAAAAGTGGAGTGGCATGGTTCGCGGCCTCCAGGTTGTTTCCGACGGCTTGGGAACTTTCTTGGTTTATAGATATCTCAAAACATCGGAGGTGAATATTATGGATACCAAGGGTATTCTGGAAGGCATTGAGGAATTCCGTCGATACTTGCTGGGCGAGGCACCGATGCTGGTAGGCGGCGTGCACGATGACATTGCCAATCTGGTGCCGACCTATTTTCAAGGTCCGCCCAATCCTGATGCGGAAATATGGAAATTCTTTGACTATGTGAAGGAAAATCCTAAGCGTTTTGAAGCAGAGTTGCGCCGACATCATGAAGAGATAGTGCGGGCGCATTGGGCGCGGCTGGGGCGCTAGCTCAGGCTGGCCAGCAGGAACGCTTGCGTTCTGGGATGGCTGAAGAACTCGGTATGCCAGACTTCGTTTTGTTTTTGCTCGGCGCTGCCGAAGTTGAGGATGTGGTCGACGGCCGGGACGGCCCGCGGGAGCAGGACGCCGGCGTAAGGGACTACCATGTCGTTGGCGGTATTCAGCAGCACGCGCGAGAGCAGGGCGCCGGTGCGTTCCAGCAGCGAATCGCCGTAATCGAAGTTGGCGCGCGCGTAGTAGCTGTTGGCCTCGGTCAGCAGGCTGGCGCCGCGGTCCAGTTGTCCGATCAGCGCCGAGCCGCTGGCCAGCGCCTGCACGCTGGGGCGACTGTAGCCCAGCGACACCACCATGCGCGCCAGCCCGATCACGATGTCCAAGGCCATGCCATTGCTGAGCGAAGCCAGCATGGCCGCCACGTTCAGGAAATGCTCGATCTCGTCAGATGAAGCCAGCGGCGAGCCCTGATTAGCCGCGGCGATGAACATCACCTTGCCGACCGCAGCGATGCGCCCGGCACGCGCCCGTGCCACCTCGGCCAGGGCCTCGCTCAGCAGCGAACGCACCACCAGCCCGCCGCGGCTGTGGCAAACCATGTCGATTTCCCAGCCGGCATCCGCCGGCAGCGACAGCAGCAGGTCGAGTGCATTGCGCTGCGGCGTCTTGGCGATGGTCCAGTGGTCGTAGGCAAAAACGCGGCCCTCGTAGCGCGCCAGCAAGGGCTGCAAGTCGAGCGCGCCAAACGCGCCGGCGCTGGAGCTGAAGACGCCGTGCACCAGCAACAGCACCTTGCGCCCGCGCGCCGCCGCCAGCTCCTCCGGCGTGGCCGGCTGGCCGTAGCCATGGCGCAGCGACAGCAGACGCTCCGGCTTGCTGTGCTCCTCGATGCGTTCGATCATGGTTTGCGTGATGTGCTCCTTGGCGCGCAAGGTGCCTTGCACGATCCAGTCCCAACCCTGCGGCATCATGCCCTGCGTCGACGATGGAAACAGGAACTGCACGCAGCCGCTGTCCTTGTGGCGCACGATGTGCAGTTCGCTGTCGACGATGTGGGCGGTCGGCAGCGGCGGCGTGCCGGCCAGCAGCTCAAGCCCCGGCGGCGCCGACAGCAAGGCGTGATCGTCTGCCGCGTCCTGCAGGGCGCGATGCAACTCGGCTTGCTTGGCTGGGGGGAGCTTCATCATGCCGGATAGTGTAGCGCCGTCGCCGCGCCGCCCTTTGCACTGTTGCAAACAGATTTTGCAGGGATGTGCCTTCCTCGCGGCCAGCGATCAGCCTAAGATACACTCATCGTTACTTCCCGCTAAGAGTTCATGATGAGACGCAATCGCTTGCTGGTGGTCGCCCTGTTGTACTGCACATTGCCCAGCGTGTGGGCTGGTGCGGCCTGTCCGCCGGTCACGCGGGTCGGCCTGAGCGACCTCGGCTACACGGCTTACCGCGAGCAGGGCCGCATCAGCGGCATCGCGGTCGAGATCGCCAACGAAATGGCGCGCCGCACCGGCTGCAAGTTTGAATTTCACTGGTATCCGCGCCAGCGCCTGTTCATCGAGCTGGCGGCCGGCCATATCGACATGACCATGGGCTCGGCCCGCACGCCGGAGCGTGACGCCTATGCGCGCCACCTGCCTTACGCCTACCTGCAATATGATCTGGTGCTGGCCGCCGCGCCGGCGCGCCAGTACCGCAGCCTGGCCGATTTCGTGGCGCATGGCAGCGGCCGGCTCAACGTCACGCGCGGCGTGACGTATGGCGCCGCCATCGACGCGCAGCTGGCGCTGCTGGCCGCCGCCGGCCGGCTGGAAGTGGTGAATGATTATGAAACCGTGTTCGGCAAGCTGGAGATGGGGCGCGCCGACGGCACCCTGGCCACGCCGCCGATCTATGGCAAATACCTGAAGCACAAGCACTTGCAGGAGCGCGCCGTGGTGATTCCGGTGGCGGAAGCCGGCGCGCGTTTCACCGGCATTTACCTGTCCAAGAAAACCGTGCCGGAAGCGGTGCGCCAGCGCTACGCCGCCACCCTCAAAGCGATGGTGGCGGAGCAGGATATCCGCACCCTCTACGCACGTTATTTTGATGAAGCCATCCTCAAGCGGACTTTCCGACAAGGCCCAGGCCCATTGCTTGCGGCCTTGTCGGCGCCGGAGGATTAACGGCCGTTGACGTCCACCGTTTTGGCGTCCAGCTTGACCTTGACGCTGGCGGCTGGCTTGGCGCCGGCCGAATCAGCCAGCGTGACCAGGTACTCGCCGGCGGCGATCTTCCAGGTCTTGCTGGCGCTGTCGTACACGCCGAGCAGACGCGGATCGATCTGCACCGTGGCCTTGCCGCTGGCGCCGGCTTTCAGCTCCAGCTTGTCCCAGCCGCCGAGGCGCTTTGGCGCTTCCCAGCCGCCCGACACTGGCGACACATAGACCTGGCCGACGGCCTTGCCATCGCGCTTGCCGGTGTTCCTGATGCTGAAGGTGACGGCAATGCCGTTGCCCGCAGCCTGCGCGCTCAAGTCGTCATAGGCGAAGCTGGTGTAGGACAGGCCGTAACCGAATGGGAACAGCGGCTTGTGGCCTTTCAGGTCGAACCACTTGTAGCCGACGGCTGCGCCTTCGATGTTGTAGTCGGTGGTGACCTTCTCGATGATGTTTTCATCCTTGGTCTTGGCGTCGCCATCCAGTTTTGGACGCGGCAGCTGCGCCAGCGAGGCCGGGAAGGTGGCCGGCAGGCGGCCGGACGGGTTGACTTCACCGGCCAGCACGCGCGCGATGGCCGCGCCGCCGTTGGTGCCCGGATACCAGGCTTCCAGCACCGCGCCAACATTGTTCAGCCATGGCATCACGACCGGGCCGCCGGTCTGCAGCACCACCACGGTTTTCGGATTGGCTTTGGCCACGGCGGCGATCAGGTCATCCTGTTTGTTTGGCAGGTTCAGATCGTCCGAGTCGAAGCTTTCGGCCATCCACTGGGTGCCGAACACGATCACCACGTCGCTGTTGGCGGCCAGCTTGGCCGCGGCGGCCACGTCCTTGCCGTCGTTGTAGCTCAGTTTGGCCTTGGTCAGCTTGGCCAGTTCGCCCATCGGCGACGAACGGTGATACACGATCGGACCAGGGAACGAAGTCGGGCCTTCGTTCGGCACGGCCGAGCCGCCTTTCGGATACACCTGGGCCGAGCCGCCGCCCGACAGCACGCCAACGTTGGCGTGGCCGCCGATGATGGCGACGCTGCGCACGCCGGCCGCCAGCGGCAGCAGGTTGTTGTGGTTCTTCAGCAGGACGATGGCTTCTTCAGCGTCGGCCTGGGTGACCTTGCCGTGGGCGTCGAAATCGATGCCGGCGTCGGCCGAGGTTGGCGTCGCCACCGGATGCTCGACCACGCCGTTGGCAAACATGGCCCAGGTGATGCGCTTGACCATGTCATCCAGACGCGCCTGCGGCACGTGGCGGTTGACCACCGCTTCTTTCAGCGGCGCGTTGAAGTAATCCGATTTGTCGAACGGGAAGCCGGACTGCTGGTCCAGGCCGCGCAGCGCGGCCGGGATGGTGGAGTGGGTCGCGCCCCAGTCGGACATGACGTAGCCCTTGAATTTCCAGTCCTGCTTCAGCACTTCATTCAGCAGGTAATCGCTCTCGCAGGCGTAGTCGCCGTTGACGCGGTTGTAGGCGCACATGACCGAGCCTGGATTGCCGCGCTCGATGGCGAATTGCAGCGCCAGCAGGTCCGACATGCGGCCAGCCTTGTCTTCGATCTTGACGTTGACGTGGTTGCGGTTGGTTTCCTGGTCGTTGAAGGCGTAGTGCTTGACGGTGGAAATGATGTGGTTGGATTGAATACCGCGAATCTGCTCGCCCACCATGATGCCGGCCAGCAGCGGATCTTCGCCGCCGTATTCAAAGTTACGGCCATTGCGCGGCTCGCGCATCAGGTTGACGCCGCCGGCCAGCAGCACGTTGAAGCCGGTCGAACGGGCTTCGCTGCCGATCATGGCGCCGCCGGCGAAGGCCAGCTTCGGATTCCAGGTGGCGGTGGTGGCCAGGCCCGAGGGCAGGGAAGTGCGCTCATACGGTTTCTTGGACACGGCCTGGGTGGCGACGCCGACGCCGGCGTCCGACTGCCATTGCGATGGCAGGCCCAGGCGTGGCACGCCCGGCACCCAGCCAGCCGAGTCAGGACGGCCGTCTTTCGGCTGCTCGTATTTCTTTGGCGAGAACTCGGTCGAGAAATAGGCGAACACGGTCTGGATTTTTTCATCCAGCGTCATGGCCTTGACCAGCTGGTCGGCACGCGCTTCTGGCGACTGCGCGGGATTCAGCCAGGGTTGGTTTGCGTCTGCGGCGTGCGCGGCGCCGGTCAGAATGAGTGGATAAGCCAGTGCCAGAGACAGCCAGAGACGCTTTTTCATACAGTAAATTGTCCTTGTAGTTATTTGAATTAATCAATCAGCGCGGGATGAAAACCTCCAGCGCATATGCTCCGCCCGCAACGATACCGGTGAAAACGTTTTCAGTCAAACGCTTGCCGTCATGCCAGACCTGAATCTCGCTGACGTCGCCACGTTGTATAGACACATTGAAAGTAGCATGACGGAACTGACGCACCACCTTGATCCCATCCCAGTGCGACGGCAGCTGCGGCTTGATCACCAGGCCGTCGGCATTGCCCTTCAAGCCGCACAGGCCTTCGATAAAGCATTGGTAAGCCCACGATACCGTGCCGGTGTTGAACAGCTGGCTGGAGCGGCCGGCCGTGCGCGGATATTCGTGCCAGGCGCCGCGGTAATAGTTGGGGATGAACACCGGCAGCTGGCCGCGCTGGACGTAGTCGGCCTCGCTCGGGCCGGGCAGCATGCGGCGCAGCAACTGGTAGGCGCGGTCGCTCTCGCCAATGCTGTACAGGCTGTAGATGTAAAACACGGCAGCGTGGTTGTACACCGCGCCGTTCTCGGCCGAACCCGGGTGTTTTTGCGTCACCCGGCCGACGTCGTCGCGCATGGCGCTGAATGGCGGCGCGAACATCTGCACGCCGTATGGCGTCACCAGTTGCGCATCGACCTGGGCCAGCATCGACGCGTGCTGTTGCGGGCTGGCGGCGCCGCCCAGAATGGCCCACGCCTGCGGATTGAGCCAGATGCGGCCTTCCTGGTCCTTGCTGGTGCCGAACACCACGTCGTCATCGGTGATGCCGCGTGCAAACCACTCGCCGTCCCAGAAGTGTTCATTGGCGGCGCGGTTGACGGCGCGCGCGCCGGCGCGGAAGTGCCTGGCGCTTTCCGCCAGCGAGGAACTGGCGCCGGTGGTTTCGCAAATCTCGGCCCACAGGTTGAGCGCGTAAGCGGTGGCCACGGTCAGCCAGCCGGACACGCCGCGGCCCTTGTAGCCCACCATGTTCATCGGGTCGCACCAGTCGCCCTGGGCGATGTAGCTGAGGCCGCGTTTGTCGCGCGCCTGCAGCAGCCAGTCCATGGCGCTGCTCACGCGCTCGGAGACGGTGAGGGCGACGCCGGATTCGGCGCCGACCACGTCCTCGTTGAGGATGTCGTAGTCGCCGGTTTCGTCGAGGTAGACTTTCAGCGCCACCGGCAGCCACACGCAGTGATCGGTGTGCGGCACCTGGTTGATGTACTTGAGCTCGGCACCTTCCGCCAGCAGGATGCCGTCCGGCATGGCGCCGCTGGCTTCCTGCTGCGACAGCGCGTGCAGGAAGGCGGCGCGCATCACGCTGGGCTTGATGAAGCTCATGCCCATATTGTCCTGCAGGTAGTTGCGGGTTTGCGGGTCGGTGCTCAGGCGGTTGACGTCGCCGTGGTAGAACACCTGGCGCGGCAGCCAGTGGTTGACGAAGTTGTCAAGGTCGGCGTCCGGCGTTGCAATGCGCAGGCAGCCGGTGCCGCTGGCGATGTAGGCCGCGTATGCCTGCTGCGTGGCGGCGAAGGCCTGGGCGCTCAGGTATTTGGCGCGCACGGCCTTGATTTCGGCATCGTCAAACGCCGGGCCGAACAGGAAGCGGTAATCGCGCGCTTCGCCATCGGCCAGCGCCAGGCGGTATTGCACCACGGCGGTGGGCGTTTCGTAGCGCGCGTCGCTGTTGCCCAGTTGTTCGGCGTCGATGGCTTCCGGACGGTTCAGCGTGCCTTCGCCTTCGAAGGCCGACTGCCGCACTTCCCACGCGTCGGGCGTCTGCTCGCACAGGAAGTAGGTCTTGTCCTTGAAGTCCTTCTGCTTGAAATAGTCGGCCACCTTTTGATACGGCGTGACGCTGCTGGCCACCACGCCGCCCAGGTCGGCACGGTATTCGCCGGACTGGTTCATCCACGACATGTAGCCGATCGGGAAGTAGGGATAGACGCTCAGCTTGCGCGCGCGGCCCGAGATGTTGGTCACGCGCAGCGACCACAGTTCCACCACATCCGCCACCGGCAGGCTCAGGGTCAGTTCGACGCGCACGCCCAGGTGCTCGACGGTCCAGGCCAGATTGCTTTTGCCAACCGAGAAATTGAAGCTGCCGACCTTGGCACGCACCGGTTCGTACGGCGCCGAGAACAGCTCGCCCGTTTCCTCATCCTTGATGTAGAAGAAGCGGCCCGGGTGGTGGGCGTAGTAGTTCTGCTCCGGCTGCATGAAGGTCTTGGCTTCCAGATTCGGCGCATGCGCGTACTTGGCCGGTTCCGGCTGCATGAACTGCGCGGTGGCGTAGCCGCGGCAGGTGATCTGTATCATCATCTTCTGATTCCACAGGAAACCGGCCGCCTGCGGCATGGCCGTGGCGCTGGTCAGTTCATAGCGGTCGCCGTTGTGGGTGGGGCGTAACATAGACATCTCTCCGTCAGGATTTGCGCGCTTCCAGATCCTTCTGGATCTGCAGCAGTTTGTGGTTATCGAGGTTGTAGAAGAACATGACCGCCACCGCGAGCAGCGCGAAGACAGCGGGAATAAAGGACATCAGCCAGACGATGCCGGCCTGCGACACCGCCGTCTGCGCGGCGTTGGCAACATAGCCCAGCCTGGTGAAGATGGCGCCGATCACCGCCACCGCGACCGCGGTGCCCAGCTTTTGCGAGAAGGTGGCGGCGGCAAAGGTCATGGCGGTGGCGCGGCGGCCGGTGCGCCATTCATTGTAGTCGGCGGTGTCGGCGTACATGGAGAAGGCCAGCGGCGACTTCGGCCCCAGCGCCAGGCCCATGCCGATCTGCAGCGCGAACATCAGCCAGATCTGGTCTTTCGGCACGAAGAAGAAGGCCGAGGACAGCACGGCAGTGATGCTCATCAGGATCATCATCAGCTTCTTTTTATCGATGAAGCGCGTCATCAGCGGCGTCAGCGAGGCGCCGGCGGCGGCGGCCATCATGTAGGCCGGCACAAAGCCCGCCATCAGGTCCGGGCGTTCCACCACGTACTTGAAGTAATAGGCCGCACTGCTGGTGCGCAGCGTGATGGTGATCATGATGATCAGCGCCAGGAAGAACAGCGCCACCCACGGGCGGTTCTGCGACAGGTCGCGCACGTCCTGCCAGACATTGGTCTTCTGCTCGGCGGGCGGGGCGATGCGCTCGCGCGTGTTGAGGAAGGTCAGCACGAACAACACGGAGGCAAACACGCTCCACGCCAGCATGGTCAGCTGCCAGCCCAGCTTGTCGTTGCCGCCGCCCAGATGGTGCACCAGCCACGGCGTGGCTGCCGTCACCAGCGTGCCGCCGGCAAAGGCGAAGATGAAGCGCAGGCCGTTGACGGTGGAGCGTTCCTGCGCATCGGCCGACAGCACGCCGGACAGGGCGTTGTACGGGATGTTGATGCAGGTGTAGCACACCATCATGGCCAGGTAAGTGCCGTAGGCCCAAATGATCTTGCCATCTTCCGACAGGTCGGGCGTGGTGTAGGTAAGGAAGGCCGCGCAGGCCAGCGGCAGCGGCACCCAGATCAGGTAAGGGCGGAACTTGCCCCAGCGGGTGCTGGTGCGGTCGGCCGCGGCGCCGATCATGGGGTCGGTGAATGCGTTGATGATTTTGATCGTGAACATCATAGACGCGGCCGCTGCGGCTGAAATGCCGAAGGTGTCGGTGTAGTAAATCAGCAGGAAGGTGGCGACGTTGGTCCAATAAAAATTGAAGCCCATGTCGGCCACGCCGTAGCTGATTTTTTCGCGCCAGGTCAGTTGTTTGTTCACGTTGTTCTCATACGCTTGTAAAAGCAGGCAGCGTAACACTGCCTGAACGGAACTGGTTAAAGTTCCGGGGAGAGCTCTTTGATAGCGGTAACTATATTCTTAGAATCTGCCGCACCAGTTCGGCTGGTTGCTGGACGATGTCCAGCACGATGCCGGCTTCGTCATCTTCCAGCGGTTCCAGCGTGGCCAGTTGACTGTCCAGCAGGGTGGTGGGCATGTAGTGGTCCTTGCGCGCGGCCATGCGCCCGGCGATCAGCTCGCGCGGGCCGGCCAGGTGGGCGAAGCGCAATTCCGGATCGGCGCTGCGCAGCAGGTCGCGGTAGCGGCGTTTCAATGATGAACAGGACAGCACCAGCCCGGAGTGCTTGAGGCGGGCTTCGCGGATTTCGCGGTGCAGCGCCCACAGCCAGTCGGCGCGGTCGGCATCGGTCAGCGCCACGCCGGCCGTCATCTTGGCCACGTTTTCATAGGAATGGTAAGTGTCGCCTTCCAGGAAGGGCACTTCCAGCGCGCTGGCCAGCTGCAACCCAACCGAGCTTTTGCCGCAGCCGCTGACGCCCATGACGACCCAGCGCGCCGACTTCGTTTGTACACTTTTGAGCATATGAATGATAGCGCTAACAGATGCGACGAGTTTAGACGGATTGCGAAATTTGTAAAGCACTATCGATGGTGCGGCGCAGCAGACGGCCGCCGTGTCGATCAGGCGCTTTCGCGTGCCATCAGGGTGAAGCCCAGGTCGATCTGGCGGGTGGCCGGCTGTTCGCCCTTGATGACCGAGCGCAGCAGGGCGGCCGCCTCGTAGCCGATGCGGTAGCGCGGCGTGCCGATGGTGGTCAGGGACGGATTCATCCAGGCAGAGGCCGGCAGGTCGTTGAAGCCGCAAATCGCCAGCTGGGCCGGCACGGCAATGCCGCGCCGCTGGCACTGGTAGATGGCGCCGTGCGCCAGGTCGTCGTTGCAGCAGAAGATGGCGTCGCAATCGGGCGCCTGAGCCAGCATGCGCCCCAGCAGCTCGGCGCCCAGCGCGATGGTGGATGGCTCGGCCACCATCACCTCCAGCTTGGCGTCGGCGCGGCCGGCTTCCTGCATGGCCTTGCGGTAGCCTTCGGCGCGGCGCAGGGTACGTTCGTCCAACTGCGCGCCGATGAAGCCGATGCGCTTGTGGCCCTTGTCCAGCAGGTAGCGCGTCATGGCGTGGCCGGCCTGGAATTGCGAGAAGCCCACGGTGTACTGCTCGGGATCGGTGGACATGTCCATCATCGACACCACCGGCATGCGCAGCGTGGACAGGATTTGCTGCACGCGCGGGCTGTGGCTCAGGCCGGACAGCAGCATGCCGTCCGGATTCGACTGCAGGTAGGTGTTGATCAGTTTTTCCTCTTCCTTGTCGGAATAGCGGGTGTTGCCGATCAGGATCTGGTAATCGTCGGCGTCCAGCGCATCCTGGATGCCGGCCAGCACCTCGGTAAACACCGCGTTCGACAGCGACGGCACCAGCACGGCAATGACCTTGGATTGCGACGAGGCCAGGGCGCGGGCGGCGCGGTTGGGCACATAGCCGAGCTCGGCCACCGCGGCATCGACGCGGTCGCGCAGCGCCTGCGACACCATCTCCGGTTGGGTAATGGCGCGCGAGGCGGTCATGGTGGCCACACCAGCCCGCTCGGCCACCATGGCGAGGGTGATACGGCCGCTGGCGCGGCTCTTGCCGGCTTGAGTCTTGGTCATTGCTGCACTGTAGAGGATATTGATAGCGATATCATACGGCAGCTATGCCCAAAGGAAGAATATCTATTTGCATTCGGCCAACACTTTTTGCGTGTTTTTGCGCAATTCTTCGCGTTGCTGGTCGTTCATATAGCCGCGTTCGCCGTTTTTATCGTAGGTGCTCAGGCGCAAGCCCTGGTCGAGCGCCTGCTGGTTCTGGCGTGCGGCATTGCAATTGGCGGCCTCGTCGGCCTTGCGCTGGGCATTGGCGGCAGCCTGTTTCTCGGCTTCCGCCGCTTCGGCCTTGCGCTTGTTGAAATCGGTGTTGCGTTCGGCCAATGTGGGCGCGGGCTTGGCTGCGGGCGCGCCGGCGGCCGGTTCAGCCTCGGCGGGCGCATTAGGATTGAATAGGGGCTTGCCGGGTGCCTTCAGAATGCGTTTTTCCGGCACATTGGGCGGCGGCGGGCGGTCGGAGAACTGTTTGACGCCTTTCTCATCCAGCCACATATATTGTGCCAGCGCCAGCGGGGAGGCGGCGAGCAGCAGGACTGCCCATAGCTGATGACGGGGATTCATAAAAAGCGCTCCAGGAGACATGCAACGATTTCGCCATGATTTATGGCAACTGTCAACTGGAGCGCTGCAACTGCTTACGACTGCTTCTTGCGACGTGCCGCCAGACCCAGCAGGCCCAGGCCGCCCAGCAGCATGCCGTAGGTGGCAGGCTCAGGTACGGCGGTGACGGTGATGGCACCTTGGTACTGCGCCAGCGACGAAGTGGCTTCGTCACCCGACAGCACCAGGGTGAACGGCGAATTGCCGTTGATGGTGAGGCCGCCAATGCTGAAATAGCCGGTTGGGCCGCCGATAACCAGGGCGGTGCCCAGGTTGTTGTTCAGCGTGACCGTGTCGATATTCAGGAAGTTGCCCTGATACGAGACAGTAACATTGTACTGGCCGCTTGCCAGACCGTCGAAGGTCAGGGTGTCCGAGCCGCCTTCCAGCAGCGTCGGCGTACCGAAGAATTGCGTCGTCCCCAGGCCGATATTGATCCATTGATCGGCAGCGCTGGCGGAGAAGGCAGCGCCAGCGAGTACAGCAGCAGCGAGTAGTTTCAGTTTCATCGTAGAACCCCTATACATAGCGTTATAGTGACCGGCAGATGCAGCTACCGGGCTGTTGGTTGCACCTTAAAAAAGGCAAGTAAAGATATCAATATTTTTAGATTAGCGTTAAAACAACACCAATTCCGCGCAGCAAAATTTAACAATTGCTGTAACTAAATGCCAGGGACGAAAAAAAAAGCCCCGAAGGGCTTTTGTCGGGGCAATTCAAGAGCGTCGCTGGCGGCGTGCGGCAATCAGCAGCAGACCTAAGCCGCCCAGCAGCATTGCGTAGCTGCCTGGTTCCGGCACTGGGGCCGCAAAACCGATATCGATGTCGTCCAGAATAACGACCGGGGCGCCACGGCTGGTGATGTAGATCGTATCAATGCCGGCAAAGTTGAATGTTTCCAGGTGGTAGTCCGCGTTAGCGCTGAAGGTCTTGGATGCCACCACATTGTTGTCTTTAAATGCTCTCACGGTGATTTCCGACTCTTCGGTGGTGACGCCAGCGCGTACCCAGAAGCTGTTCAGGGTGATGTTTTTGCCCGAGATCTCAATCGGCGTAGCGTAGCCGTCGCCCCAGGCATAGTTGCTGCCGGAATGCGCGCCCCAGCCGGTGTAGCTGGTTGCCGTCAAAGTCGGGATGTTGTAGCGGCCGCCGGTGAACGTCAAACCGTACTGGTTGGTCAGGTTCACGCCTTGAAACGAGCCAGGTGTCGAAAAAGTGATGTCCTCAAAGTCAATGACTTTCGCATTTGCGGCAGCCGAGGCGAGCAGGATCGAGAGGCCCACGGCAGCAGCGCTGAGGTATTTTTTCATCATAAGTGTTTTCCTATAAAAGTTGTCACATAGAATTGAAAAATATACCATATTTTCATTTTTAGTTGTGTTTTTAAAATGCCTTCTTGTAAATGGCGTTGGTGCCGGGGCGGTTGCAGACAAACAATGGCGTTTCCTGTATAATGCCGCTTTGCGCCTATAGGAAATGCTATGCGTCTACTCCAAAAAGCACTCACATTCGATGACGTGCTGCTCGTCCCAGCGTACTCCAACGTTCTTCCTGCGGATACGTCCCTCAAAACCCGTCTGACTCGCAATATCAGCCTGAACATCCCGCTGCTGTCGGCAGCAATGGACACGGTCACCGAGGCCCGCCTGGCGATCGCCATGGCGCAAGAGGGCGGTATTGGCATCATTCACAAAAACCTGAATCCGAAAGATCAGGCGCGTGAAGTGGCGCGCGTCAAGCGCTTTGAGGCCGGCGTGCTGCGTGACCCGATCACGATTCCGCCGACCATGAAAATCCGCGACGTCATCAAGCTGACCGAGCAATATGGCATTTCCGGTTTCCCTGTCGTGGAAGGCAAGGAAGTGGTCGGCATCATCACCAACCGCGACCTGCGTTTCGAGCAAGAGCTGGACGCCGAGGTCCGCGTTAAGATGACCCCGCGCGAAAAGCTGGTGTACGTCAAGGAAGACGCCGACACCACCGAAGCCAAGCGCCTGATGAACAAGCACCGCCTGGAGCGCGTGCTGGTGGTCAACGACGCGTTTGAGCTGCGCGGCCTGATCACCGTCAAGGACATCCAGAAATCCACCGAGCACCCGCTGGCGTCGAAAGACTCGCAAGGCAAGCTGCTGGTCGGCGCCGCCGTTGGCGTCGGCGCCAAGGATGAAGAGCGGATCGACCTGCTGGTCGCCGCCGGCGTTGACGTGCTGGTGGTGGACACCGCCCACGGCCACTCGCAAGGCATCCTGGACCGCGTGAAATGGATCAAGACCAAGTACCCGCAAGTGGACGTCATCGGCGGCAACATCGCCACCGCAGCCGCCGCGAAAGCGCTGGTCGAATACGGCGCCGACGCGGTCAAGGTCGGCATCGGCCCTGGCTCGATCTGCACCACCCGCATCGTGGCGGGCGTGGGCGTGCCGCAAATCACCGCCATCTCCAACGTGGCCGAAGCATTGGAAGGCACCGGCGTGCCATGCATCGCTGACGGCGGCATCCGCTTCTCGGGCGATATCTCGAAAGCGCTGGCAGCCGGCGCCTCGACCGTGATGATGGGTTCGATGTTTGCCGGTACCGAAGAAGCGCCAGGCGAAGTGATCCTGTACCAGGGCCGTTCGTACAAATCCTACCGCGGCATGGGCTCGCTGGGCGCGATGTCGGACGGCTCGGCCGACCGCTACTTCCAGGACGCCGCCATGAAGCAGGACAAGTTCGTCCCTGAGGGCATTGAAGGCCGCGTGGCCTACAAAGGCTCGGTGCTGGCGATCATCTTCCAGCTGGTGGGCGGTGTGCGCCAGTCGATGGGTTACTGCGGCTGCGCCACCATCGAAGAACTGCGCAACAAGGCGGAGTTCGTCGAGATCACCTCGGCCGGCATGCGTGAATCGCACGTGCACGATGTGCAGATCACCAAGGAAGCGCCGAACTACCGTTCCGGCGACTAAGACCTTGCAAACGCCGGCGGCCCGCCGGCGTTTTTCTATATTCAAACTTGTTCAAACTCCATGCACTCTAAAATCCTCATTCTCGATTTCGGCTCCCAGGTTACCCAGCTGATCGCGCGCCGCGTGCGCGACTCCGGCGTGTTCTCGGAAGTGTATCCGTATGACGTCAGCGACGAATTCGTGCGCAACTATGGCGCCGCCGGCGTGATCCTGTCGGGCAGCCACAGCTCGACGCTGGAAGGCGATGCGCCGCGCGCGCCGGACGCCGTGTTTGAACTGGGCGTGCCAGTGCTGGGCATCTGCTACGGCATGCAAACCATGGCCGCGCAGCTGGGCGGTAAGGTGGAAAACGGCAAGGTGCGCGAATTCGGCTACGCTGAAGTGCGTGCCCGCAACCACACCAAGCTGCTGGACGGCATCGTCGACTTCGTGACCGACGAAGGCCACGGCATGCAGAAGGTCTGGATGAGTCACGGCGACAAGGTGCTGGACATGCCGCCGGGCTTCGTGCTGATGGGCGACACCCCGTCGTGCCCGATCGCCGCCATGGCCAACGAAGAGAAGAAATTCTACGGCGTGCAGTGGCACCCGGAAGTGACCCACACCGTGCAGGGCAAGGTCATGCTGAGCCGCTTCGTGCACGAGATCTGCGGCTGCAAGTCGGACTGGAACATGCCGGACTACATCTCGGAAGCGGTCGAGAAAATCCGCGCGCAAGTGGGCACGGATGAAGTCATCCTCGGCCTGTCGGGCGGCGTCGATTCATCGGTGGCGGCAGCGCTGATCCACCGCGCGATCGGCGACCAGCTGACCTGCGTGTTCGTCGACCACGGCCTGCTGCGCCTGAACGAAGGCAAGATGGTGATGGACATGTTCGCCAGGAACCTGGGCGTGAAAGTGATCCGCATCGACGCCGAAGACCAGTTCATGGGCCACCTGGCCGGCGTCACCGATCCTGAGCAGAAGCGCAAGATCATCGGCCGCGAGTTCGTGGAAGTGTTCGATCGCGAATCGGGCAAGCTGGTCAACGCCAAATGGCTGGCGCAGGGCACCATCTATCCGGACGTGATCGAGTCGGCCGGCAAGGGCAAGAAAGGCCAGACCATCAAGTCGCACCACAACGTCGGCGGCCTGCCGGAGCACATGAAGCTGCAGCTGCTGGAGCCGCTGCGCGAACTGTTCAAGGACGAAGTGCGCAAGCTGGGTGTGGCGCTGGGCCTGCCGCATGACATGGTCTACCGCCATCCATTCCCGGGTCCGGGCCTGGGCGTGCGCATCCTGGGCGAAGTGAAGAAGGAATACGCCGACCTGCTGCGCCAGGCCGACGCCATCTTCATCGAAGAACTGCGCAACACGCCGTACGAGGCGACCGTGGTGCCGGGCTTCGATCAGGACGCCGTGCCGCAGAACTGGTACGAGGCGACCTCGCAAGCGTTTGCCGTGTTCCTGCCGGTGAAATCGGTGGGCGTGATGGGCGACGGCCGCACCTACGAATACGTGGTGGCGCTGCGCGCGGTGCAGACGCAAGACTTCATGACCGCGCACTGGGCGCACCTGCCGCACGCGCTGCTGGGCAAAGTGTCGAACCGCATCATCAACGAAGTGCGCGGCATCAACCGCGTGGTGTACGACATCAGCGGCAAGCCACCTGCGACTATCGAGTGGGAATGATTTGATGTCTAGCAGCTGCTGGCACTAACAGTGCAGTAAAGCACAGCTAAGCCCGTGATTTCACGGGATTTTTTGTTATTTTGGCTTGCACTATCTGGCAACGATTAGCACGGGTAAGCAATGTTTTTTCATGGCATTCTTAATGGTATGATCTCGTGACGATGCCATGATCGGCGGTCGAGACCATGTGAAGATCGATGCCACCTTTGGGAGATTCAGGATCGAATTTCCAGGCCATGAAAGAAGGGGAGCGCTAGCTCCCCTTCTTTTCAATAGTGGTGGCGGCACGAAATGATGATTAATTCCTCATCATGCACTTCGTAGACTAGACGGTTGGTTTCGTCAATTCTCCTCGACCAGCAGCCACTAAGACTGTGTTTCAATGCCTCAGGTTTACCAACACCAACAAAAGGATTTCTGAGTGTGGCTTGGATCAGATCGTTAATGCGTTTAAGCGTTTTCCTATCTTGCGTTTGCCAGTAGAAGTAGCTTTCCCAAGCCTCATCCGTGAACTTCAAGTTGCGCATGTTGCGGTCCCTCTGCGTCGGAAATGTTGATTAATTCCCGATGTTTCGCTTGGTCAGAACGCGCCTGAGCGATGGATTTGGCAAGGTGAGCCGCATTAGTTGGAGAACTCAGCAGATGCACAGTTTCCATGAGGCTGCTGTAATGATCGAAGGACATGACTACTGCATCTGGCGCGTCTCTACGCGAGATAATGGTTACGTCAGCATCCTCAACCACCTGGTCGATAACAGCTCGAAGGTTGTTGCGAGCATCGGAAAAGTTGATGATTCTCATTTGTTACTCCGTTCATTCAATACTTATCAGTGTCAGTCGTCGTCGTCAGTGTCGGTCGTCGTGGTCGGTGTCAGCAGTAGTCGCCAGTATCAGTAATAGTCGTCAGTATCAGCGAGAAATTCGAACGGCAATAACATGTACGATAAGTCGTACATGTGCAAATATATCGCAAATTTTGTGGATGGCAAGCTTATGGTTGGCGATGAGCGAAGGGCGAGGTGAGTCAAGCTTGTCGAAGCCAAGATAATAAAGCTAGTTACGCTATTTCTGTGGGCAAACCGGCAATGCGGAGCTGCAGAAAGATCCAAAGGCCCAGCACTTCCTTGCGGCCATCGGCGCGGATACCCAGCGCCAGATACACCGCTTTGTTTTTGACTGTGCCTTCGTCGCCAATCTTCAGGCGTAGCGCGTCAAAGCAGACGATGGGGTACATCGCTTCCAGCGCACGCTGCTGCCATTGGGTGACTTCCTCGATCACCTCGTCGGTGATGGTCGAGATTCAACATCGGCAACGCTTCGGTGCCTGGGGCTGGTGCCATTTCGGTGATTCTTGCTGGCTTCCTCTTCGTTCGCCAGGTGATGCGTCAATTCGGCCGCCAGCATGGGCTCGGCCAGCATCTTCTTGAGCTGGCCAGCAAGATTTCATGACCCCGTTTCACACAGAAATTCTTACAGGCTCCATGACCGCGTGAGTCCCGATGAAGGAGGCATCGAACTTAGCCAGCCTGCCAGCCGCCGCCGAGGGCCTTGTAGAGCGATACCGTGGCTTGCAGGCGTTTGAGTTTGAGTATCCCCAGCTCGTTTTGCACGTCGGACAGGCTGCGTTGGGTATCGAGCACGGTCATCAGGTCTTCCGCCCCCGCCTTGTAGCGGATCTCGGACAGGTTGAACGCAAGACGCGACTGTTCCAGTTCCACCTCTTTCAAGCGGCGCTGCTCGTCCAGGCTGTTGATCTGGCCCAGCACGGTGTCCACTTCCGCCAGCGCCGCCAGCACGGTTGAGCGGTAGGTCTGCACCAGTTCCTGTTTCTGTTCAATGGCAAGGTCGCGCTCGGTCCGCAGGCGGCCGCCATCGAATATCGGCGCCACCAGCGAGGCGCCGATGTTGGCGAACAGGTTTTGGGCGTTGAGCAGCGACAGCAAGGCGCTGCTTTGCGTCCCGGTCGAGCCGGTCAGCCGTATGCTCGGAAACAGGGCCGCGCGTGCCGCTTCGACGTTCGCGCTGGCTGCCGCCAGGGTTGCTTCCGAACGGCGAATATCGGGGCGCCGCGACAGTAGCTCGGATGGCATGCCTGGCGTCACCTCGGGCAAGTGGATCGTGTCGAGTCCGCTATCGCTGATCTTGAAGGTTTGCGGCGGCCGGCCGAGCAGGATGGCCAGCGCCGACTGCGCCTCGCGCTCCTGTTGCAGCAAGGCGGGGATGGCGGCACGCTGGCTGGCGACCGCGGAGCGCTGGCGCGCCAGGTCGACCGAGGTGGCGGCGCCGACGCTGCTCTGGGCCTCGACCAGCGACAACACGTGCTCTGCGGTTTTGGCGTTTTCGCGCGCCACCTCAAGGCGGTCGTGCAGGGATAACAATTGCAGGTAGGTCGACACAATGCCGCTGGTCACGGTGAGGGCCACGGTCTGACGGTCGTAGAAATTGGCCCTGAGCGAGGCCTCGGCGGCAGCGGCGCTGGCCGCATTCTTGCCCCAAAAATCGAGTTCGTAAGACACCTGCAGCACGCCACTGGTTGAAATATTGGCGTTGCGGTTGCCGCCGAGCGGCAGATCACGGCTGGCGCCAGCGGAAGCATCGACCGAGGGCAGCAGCGAGACGCCGGCAATCCGCGCTTGCGCCGCGGCCTGGCGTACCCGCGACAGCGCGGCGGCCAGTTCCAGGTTGCTGTCCTGGCCCTCGCGCACCAGCTGGCTCAGCTCGTCGCTGCCGAAGCGTTGCCACCAGTGGGCGTCCGGCCATTCCTGGGCACCCGTTTTCCCCGCCTGCGACCACGCGGCCGGCAATTCGACTGCCGGCGCCGATTCCGCCACAGGCCGGACGTGGGTGCATCCGGCCAGCAAGGCGCCGGCGACACACAGCGCCAGCATGCTTGTATGCGGCGTTCCCGACGGTCTCAACACACGCAGGCTCATGGCATGCCCGCCGGCACTGCAGGTTTGGGTTGCGGCGCCAGCGCCGGCGCGGGACCGGCCAGCACTTGCTCGCCCGCTGCCAGTCCGGACAGCACCTGTACCTGTTGTGCAGTGCGCACGCCGATTTTCAGCTTGCGCGCCACGATGCGCTGGTCGCGGTTCACCACCTGGACCTGGTACATCCCAGCCGCGTCGCGCGGACCCAGCAAATCGACCGGCAGCAGCACGGCATCCTTGACCTGCGCGACGATGAACTGCACCTGCGCGGTCATGCCGCTCATGAGCTCCTGTTCCGGATTGTCGACCTCGAACAAGACGTTGTAAAAAGTTTGCTTGCCTTGCTCGCCGCTGCCCTCGGCAGGGACGGGAATCACCTGGCGCAGTTTGCCCGACCAGGTGCGGCCCGGATAGCCGGGCGTGTGGAAGTTGGCGGTCATGCCGCGCTTCAGGCGCGTGACATCCACCTCCGCCACGCGGGCCTGGACCGTCATTTGCGACAGGTCAGCAATGCGCATCAAAGGCCCGCCCGCCTGGCCGACGCTTACCGTTTGTCCGGCACGCGCGTTCAGCGCCACGACGGTGCCTGACAGCGGCGCCAGCAGCTGCTTTGGCCGGCTGCTTTCCTCATCGAGTTTCAGCGTCGCCTCCATCTGCTGGATCTGCGCGTTGATCGAATCGAGGCGGGCGCGGGCGGAGGACAAATTCATGCGGCTTGATTCATAGCTTTCTTCTCGGGTGGCATTTTGTGCCTTGAGCTGGGTCTGGCGTTTGAACTGCAACTCGGCAAAGTCGGTCTGGGCCTGCTGGTCTGCCAGTTCTGCCCGCAGCCGCGCCATTTGAGCACGGTTGCTTTCCGCCTGGTTGGCGCGGACCGGGGGCGAGATTTCGAGCAACAGTTGGCCTTCCCGCACGGCGTCCCCGACCGCAAAGGGCACTTCCTTTATCTGGCCGGCGACTTGGGCATTCACATCGGCAAAACGGTGGAATTGCAATTTGCCGACGGCGTCCACGGTTTGCTGCAGGTCGCCGCGCTGCACCGTCAACGTATCGAGCTTGACCTCCGAGGCCGGGGCCGGCGCCTCCGCCGAGCCGGGTGCCTGGGCGGCGGAAATATTGGCAGTGAGCGCGAGCACGAGCGCTGCCATCGCGTAGCGGAAAGGGCGCCGGGCGCCGTATTTTTCGTGGTTCATCAGTTTTGCATCGTTAAAAACAGCGCTCATTTTAGCGCTTGGCGCCAGACTTTCAGCAATTAGTCACAAACCGCTCGGGTCCGCCGTCTTACAGCGCATAATTCCACTGAAAGACACGCAGCATGACCACAGCACCGATCTCGCGCGATCATTCCGGCCACACCGGCCGCACCCGAAGCCCGGCGCGCCGACGAGGAGATGGCCCGGGTACTCGGAACCACGCCTGTCCGCATGACCCTGGACCATTCCGGCGCCGGCATCGCCCACTGGAAACATGATCCCTTGCATGATCTCGTCGGCCCCATGACCCACCACGTCATCATGGCTTACAGCGGCATCGTGCAGCGCATGCAACGGCGCACGGGAACAGCGACGGCGATTGGAACCTTGCGACCCGGCGTGGTGATCACCATCCCGGAAGGCTCCAGCTCGCGCTGGGATATCCCGAAACCTGTCGATGTCGTCCAACTCTATCTGCCTCAGGCATCGCTCGCGCGTATCGCTGCTGAGGCCGGGATTGCCGCACCGGTCGAATTGCTGGCGCGCACGGCACACCCCGATCCCATCACAGCCCGCCTGCTCTTGAGCGCGGCCGATTTTGTTGAGGGCAATGAGGCACTGGATACGCTGTTCAGGCAGCAATTGATGGATCTGCTGGCCACGCGCCTGCTGGCCGCGCACATCGGCGCACCGGCTGCGGTGCAGCCGGTCAGGGGCGGGCTGGCGCCGAAGACCCTGCAGCGCGCGATCGAACGCCTGCGCTCGGACAGCGACGCCGACCTGTCGCTGGCGGCGCTGGCGGCGGAAGCTGGCTTGTCGCGGTTTCATTTCTGCCGGGCCTTCAAGGAAAGCACCGGGCTGGCGCCGCGTGCCTGGCTGCGCCAGTACCGGCTTGAGCAAGCCATGACCATGCTGCGCGACACCGACGCCTCCGTCATGGCGGTGGCGGCGGCGCTGGGTTATGGCTCCCAGACCGCTTTCGCCGCCGGATTCCGCAAGCTTACCGGCGAAACCCCGAGCGATTGGCGGCGGCGCGCGCGTTAGCAGCAATCGCGCTGCAATCACATCAATCGCGCTGGAACGCTCACCGGCGCGGCTGGCTACAGTATGGCTGTTTCCACAACAGAAGGAGTAACTCACATGCGACTCGTCATCATAGGCGCCGGCTTCGCCGGCATGTACGCCGCGCTTTCCGCAGCCCGTCTGCGCGACATCCAGGGCGTGTCACCGGAACAGCTGGAGATCGCGCTGGTGGCGCCACAACCGACGCTGGTGGTGCGGCCGCGGCTCTACGAACCGCATCCTGAAACCCTCACGGCACCGCTGCTGGAGCTGTTCCATGCGATCGATGTCGTGTATGTGCAAGGCAGCGCCGAGGCGGTCGACGCCAGCGCGCGCACGGTGGGCATCGCGGCTGCTGACGGCGTGCGCAAGCCGCTCTCCTACGACCGCCTGGTGCTGGCCTCCGGCAGCCGGCTGTTCCGTCCGAATATCCCCGGCCTTGCCGCGCACGGCTTCAGCGTCGATTCGCTCGACGACGCGGTCGCCCTCGACCGGCACCTGCATGGCCTGGCCGGGCGGCCAGCCACGGACGGGCGCAACACGGTGGTGGTGGTGGGCGGCGGTTTCACCGGCATCGAGGCGGCGACGGAAATGCCGGCGCGGCTGCGTGCGATTCTCGGCAACGATGCCGGGACCCGCGTCATCATCGTCGACCGCAACAACGTGATCGCGCCCGACATGGGCCTGGATTCCCGCCCCGTCATTGAGGACGCGCTGCGCCAGCTCGGCGTGGAGACCCGCCTTGGCGTCGGCGTGGCCTCGCTCGACGAGTCTGGCATCACCTTGTCCAGCGGCGAGTTGATCGGGACCGAGACCGTCATATGGGCGGCGGGCATCCGCGCCGCGCCGCTGACCGAACAGATCTCCGCCGAGCGCGACAATTCTGGCCGGCTGCTGGTCGATCGCGAGCTGCGCGTGCCGGCCGTTCAGGGCGTGTTTGCCACCGGCGACGCCGCCCGCGCCGCCTGCGATGACGACGGCAACTACGCCTTGATGTCCTGCCAGCACGCCACCCGGATGGGCGCGTTTGCCGGTCACAACGCCGCGGCTGAACTGCTTGACCTGCCGACCCGGCCCTACCACCAGAAGGCTTACGTCACCTGCCTGGACCTTGGCGAAGCCGGCGCGCTGTTCACGCGCGGCTGGGAACGCAAGGTGGAGATGGTCGGTGAGGTCGCCAAGAAAACCAAGCACGAGATCAATACCGTCTGGATTTATCCGCCGAAGGCCGAACGCGCCGCCGCGCTGGCGTCGGCCGATCCGGAACGGGTCACCGATCTCTGAACCTGTCACCGCAACCTGCAACAGGAGATGAACATGAAGCAAATGGTCAACAATATGCAAGCACAAACAAGCAGGAGCCCGATCAAGCGCGATACGCATACCGACATGGGCCTGGTCAACGCGCCACAGGAATTGGTGCCGTCACGCTACGCGCTACGGCTCGGCAAGCTGGACGTGCTGGTGATCAGCGACGGCGTGCTGCCGCTGCCCACCGCGACGATGGCCACCAATGTCGCGCAGGCCGACCTGGCGACCTGGCTCGACGATAATTTCATACCGCAAGACACCTTCGACTGGCCGCTGAACGTGATGGTGGTGCGCAGCGGCGAGCAGGTCATCCTGGTCGATGCCGGGCTGGGCGGACAGTTCGCTGGCTTCCCGCGTGCCGGGCAATTCCCCCAGCGCCTGCAGGCCGCCGGCATCGGCCTGGAGGCGGTGACCGACGTGATCATTACCCATATGCACATGGACCACGTTGGCGGGCTGCTGGTCAATGAGGTGAAAAAACGGCTGCGTCCGGACGTGCGCATCCACGTCGCCGCCGCTGAGGTCAAGTTCTGGACCGCGCCGGACTTCTCCCACACGGCGATGCCCAAGCCAGTGCCGGACGTGCTGCGCTCGACCGCCGCCAGCTTCTATGAGGAATACCGCGACCGGATTCGCCTGTTCGATGACCGGCATGAAGTCGCGCCGGGCGTGGTCGTGCGTCTCACCGGCGGCCACACACCCGGCCACAGCGTGGTTGATCTGGAATCCGACGGTGAGCGGCTGATGTTCGCCGGCGACGCCATGTTCCCGGTCGGATTCGAGCACCCGGAGTGGCAGAACGGCTTCGAACACGATCCCGCGGAGTCGGCCCGTGTGCGTGTCGGCCTGTTCCAGGAACTGGCGCGGAACGGCGGGCTGCTGGTGGCTGCCCACTTGCCGTTCCCCTCCGTCAGCCGGGTGGCCGTCGACGGCGACGCCTTCCGCTGGGTGCCGGTGATCTGGGACTATTAACCGCCTGATTTGATCCGATCCATGCAAACGGACTTCAATACGCCTGAAGCCGCGCCAGCACCCGCCATCTCGGTGCATGTCTGTCACGCAGAACCGATAGTCAACGCCGGCATCAGCGCGCTGCTGGCCTCCTGGCCGCAGGTGCGGCTGGCGGCGGCGTACGGGGCCGACGTGATCGTCACCGACTACGCGGACGCTTTGGCGCGGCTGGAGCAGGGCACACAGCACGCCAGACGGCTGATGATCATCAGCCAGCGCGAGCGCGAATGGGAGATTCGCACCGCGATTTCGGCCGGGGTGCACGGCTATCTGCCGCAGCGCTGCGCGGCAGGCGAGCTGCTGACGGCGGTGCAGGCGCTGGGCCGCGGCCAGTGTTACTTCAATCCGGAATTGCTGGAGCGCGCCATGCAGCACATGGCCAGCGGCAACCTGACATCGCGCGAAAGTGAGGTGTTGGAACTGCTGGCCATGGGCTACTGCAACAAGCGGATCGCGACCAAGCTCGACATTGGCGTTGGCACGGTGAAAACGCACGTCAAATCACTGTTCAACAAACTCGGCGCCACGGCCAGGACCCATGCGGTGGTGCTGGCCACCCAGCGCGGCATGGTGGCCTGATCCGCTGCCGGCAGGCGGCGGGCGGCCTATTTCTTCAAGGCGTCGATCAACTGCCGGGCTTCAAACAGCAAGGCCGCAGTGCACGCGTTTCCACTGGCGAAGGGCCTGCCGCTGGTGTTCAAGACCTGCATGCGCGAATCGACCCAATCCGCCGGATTTTCATGCGGCAGAAGCTCGGCGCTTGCTACGGCCGTGTAGTTCGGCGGGCGTGAGGGGCTGGATTGCACACTGGTACATTGAATGGTGATTTCCCAGCCTCGATAAATTTCTTGGACGATATGCGTCATTCGCGGCCCCAACTCAATATTGAAAGGATAGTAAAGCAATAGAAAAATGCCGATGATTGCATTTTGCTATCGAAACGGTTCCCGGCAATATGGGTACGTGATCCTGACGCTCGGCGTTGGTATTCAAAAAATATGTCCGTCATTGGCAAAAAACGTAAGTCACAGTTGTGATCTCGGTAATTAGAATCAGGTTAAAAAACCGAGGAGACAATATGAGACATGCATGGGTCGCATTGCTTTTTGCCACGCTTATCGCCTGCGGAGGAGGGACCGGCGCCACCAGCACTGCGGCGCCTGCCGCTCCGCCGGCGGCCAGCGCTGCGGGCTGTGGCAGCGCTCCCGGTCTGAGCACCGGCTTGCATTCGCTCACCAGCGGCGGTATCCAGCGCAGCTACTGGATCGAGATGCCGGCCGCGTATGACCGCAACAAGACCTATCCGGTGATCATCGGGCTGCACTGGCGGGATGGCAGCGCCGCCGATGTCTACGGTTGGAGCGGCTTTTTCGGGTTGAAGAATTTGTACGGTGCCAATGCCATCTTTGTTGCCCCGCAGGGCCTGGATAAAGGCTGGGCCAACACCGGCGACCGCGACATCCGCTTCCTGCGCGCCATGATCAGCGAAGTCCAGCAGGGCGCATGCACCGACCGGCAGCGTGTTTTCGCCACCGGCTTCAGCTTTGGCGGCATGATGTCCAACGCCATCGGATGCCAGATGGGCGACGTGGTGCGGGCGATCGTGCCGATGGCCGGTTCGCTCTGGAGCGGCTGTGCCAGTTCGTCCTCCAAGGTGGCGGCGATGTTCATCCACGCCAAAGACGACAACACCGTGCCGTACTCGGCGGGGATGGAGGCGCGCGATCTTTTCCTTAAACGCAATAGCTGTAGTGCCGCCACCGTGCCGGTGGGTAGTAATGGCTGTGTCGAGTACCAGGGCTGCGACAGCGGCAAGCCGGTGATGTGGTGCGGCACGGAGACCGGCGGCCACTGGTATCCGGCTTTTTCCGCGCAGGAGTCCAAGGCCTTCTTTGATCGGTTCAAATAGCCATGGCGTTCACGCGACGTTCGATGCTTCCCGCCGACTGGCTCACTCCATCCGCGTTATTCCGTTTATTGGCGGGCCGTGCCGCTGAGCGGTTAGCAGAAATCATGATGCCAGATGGACAATTTCATACTTGTGAGCGTGATAGCCGGTGGGTACGATCCGCTGATAGCAATACGCCGTGACGCTGCGGCCAACCACCACCCTGGAAAGACACCATGAAACGACGTGAGCTCCTGCAGCACATGGCGGCCGCCATCCCGGCGCTTGCCATGTCCCCGTATGCCGGCGCGGCCAGCGCCCGCTTGCCGATGGCCACCGGCCCGTTCGACCCGACCTGGCCCTCGCTGTCCAAATACCAGACCCCGGACTGGTTCCGCAACGCCAAGTTCGGCATCTGGGCGCACTGGGGACCGCAATGCGCCGCCGAGCATGGCGACTGGTACGCCCGCGGCATGTACGAAGAGGGCAGCGAACATTACAAGTACCACCTGGCCAGGTATGGCCATCCGTCCCAGTTCGGTTTCAAGGATGTGATACACAGCTGGAAGGCGGAGCGCTGGAATCCGGACGAACTGGTGGGCCTGTACAAGCAGGCCGGCGCGAAATACTTTGTGGCGCTGGCCAACCACCATGACAATTTCGACCTGTACCAGAGCCGCTACCAGCCCGATTGGAACGCCACCAAAATCGGCCCCGGCAAGGACTTGGTGGGCGGCTGGCGCGATGCCGCCCGCAAGCATGGCCTGCGCTTCGGCGTGAGCGTGCACGCGGCCCATGCGTGGACCTGGTATGAGACTGCGCAGGGCGCCGACAAGCACGGCCCGCTGGCCGGCGTGCCGTACGACGGCCGCCTGACCAAGGCCGACGGCCAGGGCAAATGGTGGGCCGGGCTCGATCCGCAGGCGCTGTATGCGCAGAATCATGCGCTCAGCAAAACCGGCGAACAAGGCGGCGTCTGGGACAAGCAGTGGGAGTGGGGCGGCGGCGCATCGGTGCCGGACCAGGCCTACGCGGACAAACTCTACAATCGCACCGTGGACCTGATCGACAGTTACGACCCGGATCTGGTGTACTACGACGACACGGTGCTGCCGCTGTGGCCGATCACCGACGTGGGACAGCGTTTAGTGGCGCACATGTACAACCGCAGCGTCGCCAAGCGCGGCAAGGTGGACGTGGTCGTCAACGGCAAGATCCTGAACGAAGTGCAGCGCCAGTCGATGGTGTGGGACATCGAACGCGGCCAGGCCAGCCGTATCGAGCCGCTGCCATGGCAGACCTGCACCTGCATCGGCAGCTGGCACTATGACCGCAACGTCTACGCCAACAAGGCTTACAAGAGCGCGCAGACAGTGGTGCACACGCTGATCGACGTTGTCAGCAAAAACGGCAATCTGCTGCTGTCCGTGCCGGTGCGCGGCGATGGCACCATCGACGAGCAGGAGCGCGCGATCGTCGAGGAGATCGGTCGTTGGGTGGCAGTCAATGGCGAGGGCATTTTCGACAGCCGGCCATGGGTCATCTTTGGTGAGGGACCGGTGGCGGAAAAAGCGGCGGTGCCGATGTCGGGCGCCGGCTTCAATGAGGGCAAGAATGAACCCTTCTCGGCCGCCGATATCCGCTTCACGGCTGGCAAAGGCGCGGTGTACGCGTTTGTGATGGGCTGGCCGGACGACGGCAAGGTCACTATCAAGTCCATGCGCGCGGGCGGCGCCCAGATGCAGAAGGTCACGCGCGTCGAGCTGGTGGGCGGCGGGGCGCTTGCGTTCAGCCAGACGCCGGTGGGCCTGCAGGTGACGTTGCCGCGCGAGCGATCCGCGCTGCCTTATGCAATTGCTTTGAAAGTGGTTTGAACATGACAGTTAAAAATTGGCGTATTGGTCTGGCGCTGGCGGCTGCCTTGGCGGGCGGCTGGGGCATGAATGCGTTTGCCAGTGGCGCGGCCGGTGCGTTTCACTGGACATCGAGCGCGCCGCTGATCTCCCCGCAAGCGGACCCGGAACAGAAAATTTATGGCGTCAAAGACCCTTCGGTGGTCTACGTGAACGGCAAGTATCACGTGTTCATGACCACCGCCGGGGCCAAGGGGTGGGGGCTGGCGTACACCAGCTTTGACCAGTGGTCGAATGCCGCCGCGGCGAAAATCGTCCCGCTGGACAAGTCCCCGATGGGGCCGGGTTATCGCGCAGCGCCGCAAGTATTCTATTTCGCGCCGCAAAAAAAATGGTATCTGGTTTACCAGGGCGGCGATCCGCTGTATTCCACCTCGGACGATATCAGCGATCCGATGTCCTGGAGCGCGCCGAAGCCGTTCTTCCCGGTGATTCCTGACATCGTCAAGCCACCGCAAGGCAAAGGCTGGCTGGATTTCTGGGTGATCTGCGACGAAAAAAAATGCTACCTGTTCAACACCGATGACCATGGGCGCCTGCTGCGGTCGGAAACCGATCTCGGCCGCTTCCCACATGGCTTCCGCAACACGGTGGTGGTCATGGCCGAAAAAACGGCCGACCTGTTCGAGGCCAGCAATACCTACCGGATCGCCAACACCGGCACCTACATCACGCTGGTGGAAGCCATATCGCCCCAAGGGCGCTATTTCCGGATCTGGAAGAGCGATCGCCTGGACGGCAAATGGGAAACGTACTCTGCCGCGCCGATGAATGCGTTTGCCAGCAGCGACAACGTCGAGCGGCTGTGGTCGGAAGGCATATCGCACGGCGAAATGATTCGTACCAATGTCGATCAGACCATGACCATCGATCCGTGCCGGCCGCTGGAATACCTGTTCCAGGGCAATGACCCGGCGGTGCGTGTGGACGACTACATCAAACTGCCATATCGCCTGGGGATCATTACGGCGAAAGGAGCCAATCCGATCAGCGCACTTTGCCGCTAAATTCTGGATATCCTGATGTGCGGTATCTTTCTTTCGTGGTAGTCTTGTTTTCTCAGGGTAACCTTAGTCAACAAGCCCCTATGCTGAAAAGAATCTCAGTCGATCAGGTACGCGTCGGAATGTACATCCAGGAGTTATGCTGCTCCTGGTTTGAAAGCCCGTTTTGGACCGCCAGTTTTTTGCTGAGTAATGATGCCGATCTTCATAAGCTGCTATCCAGCAATGTAAGCGAAGTGTGGATAGATACCGCCAAGGGGCGCGACCTTGATCATGATCCCGACCCGGGGCCGGCGGATGAGGAGGCGACGCAGGACATTGTCGTTCCGGCGGAGACAATCAAGACACAGCTGCCGGTTGGGATACGCGAGGATCTGGTCCGCGCCAGGAAAATCATCCATACGTCCCGCGACGCGGTGGCTGCCATGTTCGATGACGCCCGCCTGGGCGCCATGTTTGACACCGATTCAGCGCTGTCCGTTGTGGAAGAGATTTCGGCCACAGTACAGCGCAACCTTGGTGCCTTTCTCGGTCTGGCACGTATCAAGCAGAGCGACGATTACACGTATATGCACTCGGTAGCGGTCTCGGCAATGATGATCGGGTTGGCCAGGCAGTTGCGCATGAACGCGGACGACATCCGCGATTGCGGCCTTGCGGGCCTGCTGCACGACATCGGAAAAGTCGCCATTCCTGCGGATATTCTGAACAAGCCGGGCCGCCTGACCGATGAAGAGTTCCTGGTTGTCAAAAAACATCCCCAAGCCGGCTATGATTTGCTGAGTCCAGTTTCCGGCATGCCGGTGGCGGTACTCGATGTGTGCCTTCATCACCATGAGCGTGCTGACGGCAATGGCTACCCGGAGCATTTGGATGCAGCAAAATTGAGCGTGGTGGCCCGCATGGGCGCCATCTGCGACGTTTATGACGCCATCACTTCGAATCGGCCGTACAAATCAGGTTGGAGTCCGGCCATATCGCTGAGCAAAATGGCGACATGGGCCAAAGAAGGGCATTTTGACGAATCGATATTCCAGGCATTCGTCGAGTGCATCGGCATCTACCCTGTGGGCACGATGGTGCGGCTCAAGTCAAATCGGCTGGCGATCGTCATCGACAACAGCAAGTCCTTGCTGAAACCAACCATCAAGGTATTTTTCTCCATCCCCACCATGGCCTACACCCGGCCCATCATGATTGATTTGGCGGAGCCGGGGACCAATGATGCAATCGCCAGCATTGAAGACCACGAGAAATGGCAGATTGAGAATCTGGAACGTTTCTGGGTTGAGACCTGACGAGGGGCGCCATGTGAAGGCCCCTCACGGGCCATCGAAGCCGCTGTTTGTCCCAGCGCGTCTGCCTGCTGCGCCGATCACGCCACGCCCCTGATGTTCAGGGGCTTTTTTTCGGGAATGAAGGATTTCCCTACAGCAGATCAGGCACGCGCCTGATAGGCGGCGCGGCAACGCAACAGCATACTACCCGTATTTGATGGCAGGAAGAGGAAGCCACATGAATGCGATTTCGTTTTATAAGCAATATGTTTGCCGGCTCGGTTCGGTGCTGCACCTGCTGGACCAGATTCTGGCCCAGCCAGTCCCCGGGATGGGGACCGATGCGGAAGCGCGCCTGCGCACCCTGTTCGCGGAAGCCATGACAACATTTGAGACCGTCGCCGGCCGCTTGCACGCGCAGGCGCACGAAAGCGGGCTGGCGATCGACACCGAACTGGGCGCCAAACTGGCGGAATGCCGCGCCAAGCTGGCAATACTCGGAGCGCGTTGCGCTGTCAGCCCGCAGCACGCGGTGCTACTGGACAACTCGACGCGCGGGGAAGAAATTCCGACCTGAAAATCAGGATTTCCTGATGGGGGAATTTCCAACGAGGCACTATAATTGCCAATAAGAAATATCAAAAAAGCCGGGCCGGGCTTCTTGTTTTAGTAACGCCGCGAGCAGGACACACGATGAGCCTTGGAGACTCCCATAAAGTTGACTATATCCCGTTAGACCGGCATATCAAGTCCATCTCCCGCTACTATATGGGCACGCTGGTCGCGGTGATTGTCATCGTGCTGATCATTTACGCGTCCATGCAGGCCGTGATTGAACGCCATTCCGTCCAGCAGAACATCAGCTTCCTCACCAGTAATCAATTCATCGAATTCCAGCAGCTCAAAGCGACCGCGCGCGCGTTGATGCGCGGCGCCACCACCGACGTGGTTCCGGGCAATATGCTGAACCATATGATCGACGACCTGAACCAGCAAATCGCGAATATCAGGGACACCAGCGCGCAACTGCACCGGCTGCGCCGCCAGCTGGACCCGGACGCCAGACCGAGCGACCTCGACCAGCGTCTCGGCAGCTTTGTTGACCGCGCCGAAAAACTGGGCAAGCTAAGCAATGACAGCCGCAGCAAGCATTACTCCTTTTGGGGACCGATCGACTTCGCCGCCGCCTCCGACGGCGCCATCATGCGCGGCTTTCAACAGGAGGTGGCGCAATCGTTCAGCAAGAGCCAGGCAAGCATCATTGCGGCCAAGCGGATCAGTGCTTTGTTGATCCTGTCCTTGCTGGTGGCCGTATGCCTGATCGGCGCGCTGGTCATACTTCCGCTGCTGAAAAAACTGCGGACCGAGAACAAAAAGAAGGAAGCGTTCGAACGCGAGCTGTCGACGCTGGTCAACAAGGACAGCCTGACCGGGCTGTGCAACCGGCGCTCATTCAATAACACGCTGGACCGGCTGGTTCAGGCGGGGGCAGGCGCGCCCTTTGTGCTGCTGTTGATTGATCTTGATGATTTCAAGGCGGTCAACGACACCTTCGGGCACCAGACCGGCGATGGCTTGCTGACCGAAGTGGCGCAGCGCATCACCGCAAGCGTGGGGGCAGGCGCCATCGCCGCGCGGCTGGGCGGCGATGAGTTCGCGGTGCTGGCGCCGGGCGTGGCGGACAACGCGGCAGCCGCCGCGCTGGTCGCGGGCATCCGCGCGCGGCTGGTGGTGCCGTTCACCTTCGATGGACACATCCACCGGATCGGCGCCAGCATCGGCGGCGCCCTGTATCCGGATCACGGCGGCGACGCCAAGACCCTGATCCGCTGCGCCGATCTGGCGCTGTATGCCGCCAAAGCGGAACGCAACAGCCACGTCATCTTCAATGCCGCGCTCATGGCGGAGCGGCTGGCGGAAAGCCAGCTGCGCGCGGCCTTGTACCAGGCAGTCGAGGAAGACGAATTCCTGGTGTATTACCAGCCCAAGATCGATATCCGCACCGGCCGGCACCTGGCGTTTGAAGCGCTGGTGCGATGGCATCATCCGCAGTTCGGTGTCCTGCCGCCGGGGCGCTTCCTGCATCTGCTCGATACCGCGTCGCTGATGACCTCCATGACCGAGATCGTCGTGAACAAGGTGGCACACGACATCCGCGCCTGGCGCGATGCCGGCCTGGCGTGCGGCAGCGTGGCCATCAATATGCCGGAAACCACCCTGATTTCCGATGCCGGCTACAGCATGCTGACCAGCGCGGTGCAACGGCACGGCCTCGACTGGGGTGATATTGCGATCGAAATCACCGAAGACGTGTTTGTGAACAAGTACGCGGAGCAGATTCTGGCCACCGTGCTGAAGCTGCGCGAGCGCGGCGTGTCGATCGCGCTGGACGATTTCGGCACCGGTTTCGCCTCGCTGACCAACCTGCGCAATTTCCATTTCGACGATATCAAAATCGATCGCAGCTTCGTGTCTGAAATTGGCAAGGACGTCAAATCGGAGCAGATCATCAAGGCCATGATCAACCTGGCGGCCGATCTGGGCAAGAGTTGCGTTGCCGAGGGTGTGGAGACGGAAGAGCAGCTGCAGTTCCTGCGCCAGGCCGGTTGCGCGATCGGGCAGGGCTATCTGTTTGCGCAGCCGCAGCCATTCGAAGTCGCGACGCCGGGCCTGGCGTCCATGCTGGTAACCTCATGAGCAAGCCGAGTTGACGATGATCACACGCAGACACTACATGCTCCAGGGATGGGCAGCCTTGATACTGGCGCTGGGCGGCTTGCCGTGTGCCGGCGCACAGCAGCCGACCGTGGAAGTCGCCCATTATTGGGTGTCGCCTAACGAGCGCAAGGCGTTCGACGTCTATCGCGATGCCTGGAAAGGGCTGGGCGGCAAATGGTTCGATCTGCCTTCCAAAAACAAGCTGGCCGAAGTCAATATGACCACCGACATGATTGCCAACGGCTATCCTCCCGCGGTCATCCAGTGGAACGCCAACCGGGAAAGCATGGAGCTGGCATCGATGGGCGTCATCCAGGACATGGAGGATGTCGCGGCCGCCGACCGCTGGCGCGACTTCCTGCCGCCCAACCTGGTGAATCACATCAGCTACAAGGGCCATATTTATTTTGCGCCGGTTGGCATCCACGCTGAAAACTGGGTCTGGACCAACAAGAAAATTTTCGAGCAATTGAAGCTGCCGGTGCCGACCAGCTGGGATGGCGTGCTGGCCAGTGCCGCCAAAATCAAGGACGCCGGCTATGTCCCCATCGCGCTGGGATCGGGCGCTTGGGAGATTTCCCTGCTGTTCAATGACATCGTCTATTCCGTCTACGGCCCTGAGGGCTATACGCGCCTGCTGGCCGGCGGCGATGCCAACGCCGCCATGGAGCCGGCCATGCTGAAAGCGCTCGATATTCTGCGCCGCTTGAGCGTCTTTGTTGACCCTGCCCGGAGCGGCAAGACCTGGGTCGAGGCGACGCTCTCGGTGGGACGGGGCCGGGCGGCGATGCAGTTCATGGGCGACTACGCCAAGGGTGAGCTGGAGCAGGCCGGCTTCATGGTCGACAAGGATTTTCGCTGCACCCTGGCGCCGGGGACGAGTTCGATTTATTTTGTGGTGATCGACGCGTTTGCCTTCCCGGTGTCCAACAACGAACAGGTGCGCCGCTCGCAACGGCTGTTCGCGCGCCAGCTCATGGACGTCAAGCACCAACTCGCCTTCAACCGCATCAAGGGATCGATTCCGCCGCGTACCGACATCCAGCGCAGCAATCTGGACAGTTGCGGGAAAACCGGCCTGGCGCTGATCTCGCGCGAGCACGGCCAGGTGTACGCGCAATCGATGCTGATGCCGCCGCAGATGTCGCAGGGATGGATCGATATCGTTGCCGACTACTTCAACCATCCCCAAATCTCGCCACAGCATACGCAGCGTCAGCTGGCCGATGTGCTGGCGCAAAAATGAGGATGAGGACGGGGCCGCGTTCAGTCAGGTGCGGACGGCAGACGCAGGTGCACGCGGCGGTTCAGATTGAGCGCCTTGATGTCGGCGCCGAAGAATTCCTCGATCAGGCGCGCTTTGAGTCCGCTTGCTTCGGCTTCTTTCAAAGCCCGTTCGATGACAGGCCGGTAGCGCGCCGCCGAGGCGTTCAGATAGAAGCGGAAGTCGGCCCGATATTGCAGCAGCAGGTGCTGTTCCACCATCAGTTCCGGATGGCTGCGCGCTTCTTCCAGCACCTCGATCACGCCGCGCGGCAGGTAATCGACATTGCGGTTTTCCGCTGCCACCATGGCGTAAATCGTGCTCCATGGCGCGGCATGCTGGTACAGCGGCAGACCGGCCGCCTTCCATACTTTGGTATCGCCCCAGCCGGCGCCGAAGCCGGCAATAAGGCCGGTGCGCTGCAAATCGCCCACCGAACGGACACGCGCGAAGGTCTGCGCGTCGGCGCGGCGTATCAGTAACACCCGCTGGCCGATCAGGCCATTGGTCAAGGCGCCGCCCACGGGAACCAGATTGTTGTCGTGATCTTTTTCCGCCGACTGCATGCCATAGAACAGATTGATGTCGCCCTTGCCCAGCATCCACCACATGCGGCGGGCGGGAATGTCCTTGACGTACTGGATGTGGTAGGGCTGCCTGATCAGTTTCAGCGATTCCTCCAGCAGCCGGGTGAAGTAGTCGGCGCGGCCATCGGATACCACCGCTATGCGTAGTTCAAGCGGCGCGGCGCCCGCTGCAGGGGCGGGCGTGGCTATCGATGAAAACAGGGCACTAGCGAAACAGGCAATCAATCGCAGCTTCACAATCACTTTCGCGGGCTCCGGCGAAAAGTCGTGATTGTAGCCTACCCCTTATTGCTGAGTGATTTCCGCGACGTAGTCACGGTAGGTGCGCAGCGGGCGGCCCAGCAGGCTGGTCAGGCGCTCGACGTCGCCGGCGGCAGGCAGCATGCCGTCGATGTGGAAGCGGTCGGCCATCAGGCGCATGTCATAGGCCATCCAGGTCGGCATGAAGTTGCGCATGGTCTGCTCCAGGCCGGCCGTATCGTCGCCGGCGTAGGGAATGGGGCGGTCCAGCACGGCCGACCAGATGGCTGCCGCCTGCGTGCCCGTCAGGGTTTCCGGGCCGACCAGGTTGATGCGTTCCACCGTGGCCGTGGCGCCGGTCCCTTGGCTCAGGGCGATGGCCGCAACCTCGGCAATGTCGCGCGGATCGATCATGGCGATGCCTTTGCTGCCCAGCGGCATAGGATAAACGCCATACTGCTGCACCGCGTCCTTGATGGTCAGCTCGTTGCTCATGAAATAAGCCGGACGCAGGATGGTGGCGCTGACGCCCATGCGCTCAATCATGCGTTCAACCGCGTACTTGCCGGCAAAGTGCGGCACGTTGAACGACAGATCGCTGTTGATGACCGATAGATAGACCACGCGCTGCACGCCCGCTTCCCTGGCCAGATTCAGCGTGACCAGGGCCTGGGTGAACTCATCGGCCACGGCCGCGTTGAGCAGGAACAGGGTGGACACCCCCTGCAGGGCGCCGCGCAGCGAATCCGGGTTCAGCAGGTCGCCTTGCACGACTTCGACCGCGGCCGGGAAGCCAGCCTTGGCCGGATCGCGCACCAGTGCGCGCACGGCGGCGCCGCGCTGATGCAGTTGTTCGGTAACGAGACGGCCAATGGTGCCAGTAGCGCCGGTAACTAAGATGGTCATGATATTGCTCCTTGTGTGTGGTTAAGTGACAGGAGCCATATTAGGCATTCCACAGGTGATCCGAAAGATGGTAAATTTAGACATACTGTCTCATAGGTGGAACACATGGATCTGCTGGCACTCGTTGATTTCAATCTGGTCGCCCGCCACGGCGGCTTTGGCCGCGCGGCGCGCGCGAGCGGACGGCCGAAAGCCACGCTGTCGCGCAGAGTGGCCGAGCTGGAAACCAGCCTGGGCATGCGCCTGCTGGAGCGCGGCGCACGCGGCTTGAAGCTGACCCAGGAAGGGCGGGCGCTGCACCAGCGCACGGCGGTGCTGCTTAACGAGATCGACGAGACGGCGGCCGCCATCGCCGCTGGCGGCGACCAGCCGCAGGGGCTGTTGCGTATCAGCGCGCCGCTGCTGTTCTCGCAGGCAGCCATGGGCAAGCTGGCGGCCGGCTTTGCGCTGAAGTACCCCGCAGTACGGGTGGAGGTGACCAGCGAAGACCGCCCCGTCAACATGGTCGAGGAGGGCTACGATCTGGTGATCCGCGTCAATCCCGACCCGGATGCCAGCCTGGTAGGACGCATTTTCCTGCGCGACAAATTGGTGGTGGTAGGAGCGCCCGGCTTGCGCCGCGGCGCGCCCCAGGACAGGGTGCCAGCCGTGGTGCGCACCGGTACCGACCAGGCTGCCAGCTGGAACGTGCTGACTGCCGAGGGCCGCTTGAGCCTGGCGGTTGATCCGGTATTGGCCCTGAGCTCGCTGTTCATGGTACGCGATGCGGTCAGGCTGGGCGTGGGCGTGGCACGTTTGCCGCTGTCGCTGGTCAGCCACGATCTGAACGCGGGCGTGCTGGAACAATGGGGCGAGATAGACGGGCCGGACACCGCGCTATGGGCGCTTTATCCCTCACGCCGGCTGCTGAGCGCGCGCGTCTCGGCCTTCCTGGCCTATCTGAAGGAAGCTTTCCCGCTGGGCAAGCCGGAGGAACTGGCCGCGTACTGCCTGTCCGCCTGACGCCGGCTGGAATTAACCGAGGCCTGGGCACCAGCTGGCCGGCGATTCTTTCACCCTGTTCCCGTCCAATCGGCCCGGAGTTGCATGATTGCATCATCAGCGCCTGCAGAAGTGCGGGGTTTTCGCCACACATTGAGATGGAATCGCCGCAGATTTCGTCCGGCGTCAACATGGCTGCGGCCGGGTTCGGTGTGGCGATTATTCGGGAGTCGGTCGGGCAGGTGCGGGCCGAGCGGGTTAGCTATCATCGTCTTAGCGACGAGGGGCTGCACACGGCGATCGCGCTGGTGACGCGGCCGCGCGAAAAATCGGTCACAGTGCGCAATCTGGTGACTTTGGCCTGTGTCAAGTGATATCGAAATCGATATCAATCACGATAAAAAAGTTATTGGTATCCTGCCAATTCCAAGACTACATTGGTAGCGCTACCTAATGTTAGCGCAAACATAAAAACAGGAGACTATATGAGACAACCACTGCAGCGCACTATCATCAATCTCGCCGTCGCCAGCGCCTGTGGCGTGCTGGCCATGGCGGCCCACGCCCAGCAGGCGGCGGATCAGGCCCAGCCTGAACAACCACAGGAAGAGGTCAAGACCGTCACCGTGTCCGGCTCGCGCATTGCCGCGCGCGGCTTCACCCAGCCGACGCCAACCACCACGCTGTCGTCCGCCGACCTCGACAAGGCTGCCAAGCCGAACATTTTCGAATCGCTGATCGAGCTGCCGGCATTGCAGGGCAGCACCGGCCGCACCACCAACACCTTCAGCACCTCCAGCGGCATCCAGGGCCTGTCCTCGCTGTCGCTGCGCGGCCTCGGCACCTTGCGCACCCTGACCCTGCTGGACGGCCAGCGCGTGGTGGGCGCCAACGTCACCGGCGTGACCGACGTCAGCCAGTTCCCGCAACTGCTGGTCAAGCGGGTGGACGTGGTGACCGGCGGCGCCTCGGCATCCTACGGTTCGGACGCCATTGGCGGCGTGGTCAACTTCATCACCGACAAGAAGTTCACCGGCTTCAAGGCCAATGTCGCCGGCGGCATGACCAAGTACCACGATGACAAGAGCGGCACCGTGCAGGCCGCATGGGGCAAGGGCTTTGTCGACGACCGCCTGCACGTCACCGTCAGCGGCGAATTCACCAAACAGAACGGGATTGATTCGCCGGGCTTCGGCCAGGTGGGGGCGGGCGGCCGTACCTGGTACAACAATCCCGCGCTGCAGGAATCGACCAAGGATATGCAGGCGGCCGGTCTGCCGCGCTATCGCATGATCAGCAACGCCCAGCACATCCAGTACGCCAAATACGGCCTGATCACCAACGGCCCGCTGAAAGGCACGGCCTTCGGTCCGGGCGGCACGCCATATCCGTTCCAGTACGGCACCGATTGCGTCGGCAACTTCTGTATCGGCGGCGACCGTTCGGGCAGCGTGGGCGCCGGCACCAATCTGGCGATGAACTTCAAGCGCCAGGTGGCGTACAGCCGCATCTCGTGGGATCTGGACGCCGACAATGAAATCTATGTCACCGGCAACTGGGCGCAAGTCACCTCGGCGTTCTCGCCGAATCCGGGCGCGGCCAAGCAGGGCAATCTGTCCATCAAGTGCGACAACGCTTACCTGCCGGCCTCGGTGGCGGCGGGCTGCGCTTCCGGCTACCCCAGCGGCGTGATGTCGGTCGGTACGGCCAACGCCGAATTCCCGGCCAACATCAATGTGCACCCGACCCGCACCCAGCGCCGCTTTGTGGTCGGCGCCAACGGCAAGTTCCAGCTGTTCGGCAAGGACTGGTCGTACGACGCTTACGCCGAGCACGGCGAGAACAAGACCATCATCGACGTCAAGGACATCACGCTCAACCCGCGCTACAACTTTGCCATCGACGCGGTCCGCGATGCCAACGGCCAGATCGTCTGCCGCAGCGCCGCCGCCCGCGCAGCAGGCTGCCAGCCGATCAACATCTTTGGCGACGTGCCGATCAACATGGCTGGCTGGAACTATATTTCGCCAGCCAACGGACCGCGTCAGCACACGGATTCGACGCAAAATGTAGTTAGCGCTAACATCAACGGTGACGTCGCGCAAGGCTGGGCTGGCCCGATTTCGATGGCGTTTGGCGCCGAATGGCGGCGCGAGGATTACTCGGTTTATGGCGATCCTTATGGCGCCGGCGTGGCACTGGAATCGCCGTACAGCGCGGCCTATCCGGCCGATCCGACCTTGTCCGTCACCGGCGACAACTGGTTCGCCGGCAACTACCACAACGGCAAGGGCGCGTTCAATGTGAAGGAAGCCTATGTCGAGTTCAACATTCCGTTCCTGAAGTCGGCCACCTGGGGCGACGCCAACCTGAACATCGCCGACCGCGAAGAGAAGTACAGCACGGCCGGCAAGGCGCGCGCCTGGAAGCTGGGCGCCACCTGGCAGACCCCGATCGATGGCCTGCGTTTGCGTGCGGTGAGCTCCAGGGATGTGCGCGCTCCGAATCTGTCCGAGCTGTTCGCGGCCATGACGGTGACCAACCAGGCGGTCAACAACAACCAGGGCCAGTCGATCCAGATCCAGCAGCGCAACGTCGGCAATCCGTCGCTGAAGCCGGAAGAGGCGCGCAACAATTCCTTCGGCCTGGTGCTGAGCCAGCCGAGCTGGGCGCGCAACTTCAACTTCTCGGTGGATTACTACGACATCAAGGTCAAGAACGTGATCAGTTCGCTGAATCCGCAGCAGGAAGTTGACCTGTGCTACGGCGGCAACCAGCAAGTGTGCTCGGCGGTGTCGATCAACGGTCCTGCCGGCACCAACTATGTGCTGGCGCAGAGCTTCAACTTCGCTTCGCTGCACACGCGCGGCGTCGACTTTGAGTTGGCTTACCGCAAGAACATGAGCGACTTCGGCTTGCCGGGCAGCGTCACGCTGCGCGGCCTGGCCTCGCGCATGATCCACTCGATCTCCGATCCTGGCGTGCCGGGCACCACCCCGATCGAAGGCGCGGGCGCCATGACCGGCGCCACGCCGAAGTGGAAGGCCATGGTGTCGGAATCGTGGGATGGTCTGCTGGGCGGCAAGCTCGGCCTGAGCCTGACGCAACGCTGGATCGGTGCCGGGGTATTCAACAACGAATACATCGAGTGCCAGACCAACTGCCCGCTGCCGACCGCGGCGCACCCGACCATTTACGACAACCACATGCCGGGTGCGGTGTACTTCGACTTTGGCGGCAACTACAGCGTCAACAAGCAGGTCTCGGCCTACTTCAAGATCGACAACCTGGCCGACCGCGCGCCAGTGCTGGTGCCGCAGACCAACCTGAGCCTGGGGCTGAACCCGGCCTTGTATGACTCGGTAGGACGTACCTACCGGGTTGGCATGCGGGTCAACTTCTAGTTCAGTCGGCTGCGGCCGGCGCCGGCAGGCTGACGCCGGCGCTGGTCTGCACCACCGGCTTCATGGTGCCGTCCGGATTGTATTGCAGATATTCCACTGTGACTGCCCGGCGGCCGATAGCGCCGCTCTGGTCGCCAATGGCCAGAGTGGCGTTGTGCAGGAACAGATACCAGTGGTCCTTGAATCTGGCGATGCCCGGGTGGATGGTGAAGCTGTATTTGCCGGAGCCGGTCAGCAGGCCGCGATAGGTCCACGGGCCCTGGATCGACGGCGCGGTCGCGTACGAGATGTGCTCGTCGCGCTGGGTGCTGCGGTCCAGCGAGGCGTAGGTCAGGTAGTACAGATTGCCGCGCTTGTGCAGCCACGGGCCTTCCTCAAAATGCGGTGGGGTGATCTCGGTGATCGGGCCATCCAGCTCGATCATGTTCGGCTTCAGCCTGGCGATGTAGCACTGGCGGTTGCCCCAGGCCAGCCAGGCGGTGCCGTCGTCGTCCATGAACACGGTCGGATCAATATCTTCCCAGCTGTGCGGGCCTTTCGGCGTCATCTGATTGGTCACCAGGGCGGAACCGCGCGCGTCCACAAACGGGCCGGTCGGCTTGTCCGCCACCGCCACCGCGATCGCCTTGCCCGGATGGCTGGCGTCGTGTTCCACCGCCGCATAGAAATAGAACTTGCCGTTCTTTTCGATGGTCTGCGCAGCCCAGGCGTCCGCCTTGGCCCATTTGAAATCCTTGACGTTCATGACCGGACCATGGCTGGTCCAGCTGCGCATGTCCCGGGTCGAATACACCAGCCATTCGCGCATATTGAACATCTGGTCGCGCTGCGCCTCGTCATGGCCGACATACAGGTACAGGGTATCGCCCACCACCAGCGGCGCCGGATCGGCGGTGAAGCGGTCGCGGATGATGGGATTGGAGCCGGGCGCGGCGCCAGGCGCAACTTGCGCCAGCGCGGTGGCCGACAGGCAGAGCGCGCTGAGCGCCATCAGTTTATGCATGGTGTCTCCTGAAAGAAAAACGCCGCCGGGGCATTGCGGCCGCGGCGGCGATCGGATCGATACAGCTTAGAACGAGTACTGTGCCAGCAAGGTGTAACGCGGACCGCTCATGAACACCTGACGGGTGAAGTTACCCGCGTGCTGCTGCATGATCTGACGCGTGTAGGTGTTGGTCAGGTTGGTGCCTTCCAGGCCGACACGGAACTTGTCCGTGAAGTCATAGAAGATCGACGCGTCCACCTGGCCATAGGCTGCCTGGTACAGCGGCAGACCGAAAGCCTGGTCGTTGTTGGTGGTCGGGATCAGGAAGCGGCCGGCACCGGAGTCCGGATTGGTGTTCAGGCCGTTGTTGCCGCGGCTGCCCCATTGGTTCACGCCCAGCAGATAGCGCGAGCGCCAGTTGTACGCCAGACGCATCGACAGGCCGTGCTGCTCGTACATGATCGCAAAGTTGATCGTGTTACGCGACAGGCCCTGCAGCGGGGTCTTGCCGAAAGCACGGGCATCGGTATCGCAGCCATTGATGCTCAGGTTGAAGTTGGACGAGGCATCGTTGCCCGAGCACCATGCTTCAAACACCGGATTCTTCAGGGTGCGCTCGCTGTCCACATAGGTCCAGCTGGCCTGGGTGCCGATACCGCGCAGCCAGTCAGGCACGAAGTCGTAGTACTGCTGGTGAGCGATTTCGAAACCGCGGGCATAACCGTTGGCGCCGTTGACCGGACCGGTGACCACGAAGGTTTGCGGCTTGCCGGTGACATCTTTCGCAGTGTACGAATAGTTCTGCGTCATGATGATGTCTTTGAGGTCTTTGTTGAACGCCGAGAAGGTCAGCGAACCGGCCTTGGCGAAGTACCACTCGGCGGTCAGGTCGACGTTGGTCGACATGGTCGGCTTCAGCATCGGGTTGCCGTCGCTGGTGCCGGTCAGGCTGGTGCCGTCGAAGCGCACGCCGATGGTGTTGCCGGCCGCATCCTTGGTGACGGTCTGCAGGTGCTGGGCGCTCAGCGTGGTCTGGACCTGAAGCTGGTTGAAGTCCGGACGCGACATGCCGCGCGCCACCGCAAAGCGGAACTGCAGGTCGTCGCGGGCTTTCAGGCGCAGGTTCAGGCTAGGCAGCCAGTTGTCGTAGGAATTCTTGTACGACTGTGCCTCGGCAAACGCGGCGATGTTGATCAGCTTGTCCTGGCCGGTGGCATTGGCGCCGGCCGGGATGGTCGGGGTGGACGGCGGCGTGAAGGCGACATAGCCGCTGCCCGAGCCATTGGTTTTCACATAGCGCAGGCCGACATTGCCGTCGATCGGGTACTTCAGGTCGTCCCAGCCGAAACGCAGCTGCGCGTAGGCCGCCTTGGTGCGCTCCTTCTGGATGTTGGTGGCGGCCGGATCGTTGAAGGTGGCCGGTTTCCAGGTATCGCAGGTGCCCCAGCCCTGGGCTGCCGATTGCTCCGCGCACAGCACGTCGTGGTAGGCGTGGATCTTGCTCCATTCCTCAGGGAAGCCGCGCACCGTCGCCTCGTTGGCGAACAGCATCGGCGGCAGGTTGTATTTGCCGCCGAAGAAGTTGTCGATGGTCTGCAGCGAGGCGCCGCCGGCAAAGCGCGGATCGTTCAGCCGCGCCACGTGCGGGATCTGCCAGCCTTCCATCCACGGGAAGGTAATGCCCTGCCAGTTGTAGAACTTCTGGGCCTTGTTGTTGACGCCTTCGCGGTCGGTCAGGCGCACGCCGAAGCGCACATCGCGCAGCACCGGATCGTCAAAGGTGTACTTGAAGTCGGATTTCCACGCCTTCTGGGTCGCATGGGCGCGGTCCAGCGCTTCCTGGGTGTAAGCCCAGTAGTAGTTTTTCGGGTCGGCCATGTAGGCCGCCGAACCCAGGCTGATCTGCGGCACGCTGCCGGTCATGTCCATGGTCTGGTTCGGCAGGATGAAGCCGGTCGAGACGTCGGCGTCAAAGCCCTCGGTGGTCGAGCGCACGTGCTGGAAGTCGTTGGTCCAGGTCAGCGACGGGGTGGCGCGCCATTGGACGTTCAGCGAAATGTCGCGGGTGCCGGATTCGCGGGTATTGATGCGCTGCGAGCTGTTGAACGGCGAACCGCCATAGGTCGGGTTCGAGATGGTGCCGCTCTGGAACGCGCCATTGCTGTCGAACACCGCGTTGGAACTGGCCACCTGCTGGTACCACTTGTCTTCGGAAGACGCCACCACGTGCTCGTCCAGGTCTTCCTTGTACTTGGTCTTGAAGTAAGTCAGGCCGGCGGTCAGGTCGCGGTTCGGGCGCCACTGCAAGGCCGCGTAGTCGCCGCGGCGGGTGCGGTCGAAGTCCTGCGAACGGTAGCCGACGCCGAGCGGAATCCACTGGGTCTTGGAGCGGTCATACTTGGCCGGATCGGTGGAGTTCACGTGCGGGAAGTAGGGATCGACACCGACGCCGTCCGAACGGCTTGGGCTCTTGGCGTGGGCGATATCGATCAGGGCGCCGATTTCGCCCAGCCCGGTGGTCCAGCGGTTCGACAGCAGGAGGGTGCCGGTTGGCGAAGGCTTGCCTTTGCGCAGGGTGGAATACGATTCCGACACGCCCACGGTGCCCTTGAAGCCCTTGTAGTCGAATGGCATGGCGGTGCGCAGATTGACCAGCGCGGCCACCGCGCCTTCCACCTGTTCCGCGGACGGGTTCTTGTAGACGTCCACGCCGGCCATCAGCTCAGGCGCCACGTCGGCAAAGCCGAGCGAGCGGCCGCCACCGGCCGAGAAGGCGTCACGGCCGTTGATTTCCGAACGCACATAGGTCAGGCCGCGCACGGACACGCCCGAGCCTTCAACCGACTGGCGGTTCGGGTCGCCCGCCATGTTGCGGTCGATGGTGACGCCGGCGATGCGCTGCAGCACTTCGGTGACCGAACGGTCCGGCAGCTTGCCGATGTCTTCGGCCACAATCGAATCAACGACCTCGTCCGCATCCTGTTTGAGTTTCTGGGCCGATTGCAGGGCGGCGCGCTGGCCGCTCACCACCACGGTGGTGGTGCCTGGGGCGGCGTCTGCCGTTTGTGCCCATGCCGGGCTGGCGTGCAGTACCACAAGCTGTGCGACCGCAGCGGCGATCGCCGTTTTCTGTAACTTACTCAATTGTGTCTCTCCCTCTTAAATGCTTTTTTGTATTTCACAAGTCTTGATGCTTTGTCTGCTGGTCCGAAAGTTTATGCCTCCATCAGTTGGTGATTCGGTTCATCTCAGGCGGCTGCCCGAGCGGAAACTTTTGCCGCCGCCTGGCGCGCCACATAGCTGCCGTGGTCCGGCGTGCGCGCCACCACCTGGGCGATCTTGTCGCGCAGATCGGCAAAGTGGCCGTGCACCACGCGCAGGTCGACACGCTCGGCCAGCGGGTCGTAGCGTTTCGGCACCACGCCCAGGCCCATCAGCATGGCCACGAAGGACGGCTCGGCGAAGCCGGCGCGGTCGAGAATGGCGACGCGCCCGGTCTCGCGGAACAGCTCGATCTGGTGGCGCAGCGTGTCCGGGATCGCCATGTTGGCGCAGTAGCGCCACAGTTCGCTGTCGTTGCGCTGGGTCAGCTTGTAGTGCAGCACGATGAAGTCGCGCACCGATTCGTAGCGGATCCCCATGTAGCGGTTGAATTCGTCGGCCAGGGTCACGCTGCAATCGCGCTCCGGGAACAGTTCCAGCAGCTTGCCCACCGCCGTTTCGATCAGGTTGATGCTGGTCGATTCCAGCGGCTCGACAAAGCCGGCCGACAGGCCGATGGCGACCACGTTCTTGACCCAGCTCTTGCGCCGGCGGCCGGTGAGGAAGCGGATCTGGCGCGGCTCGTCCAGCGCGGCGCCGTCAATCGCGTCCAGCAGCACGCGGCGCGCCTGCTCGTCGGTGGTGAAATTGTTGCTGTACACGTAGCCGTTGCCGGTGCGGTGTTGCAGCGGAATGCGCCAGGTCCAGCCGGCTTCCTGCGCGGTGGAGCGGGTGTAGGGCGTCAGCGCCGGCACCGAGGCGCATGGCACGGCCAGTGCGCTGTTGCACGGCAGGTAGTCGCTCCAGTCCTCGTAGCCGGCCTTGAGCGCGCCTTCGATCAGCAGGCCGCGGAAGCCCGAGCAATCGACGAACAGGTCGCCTTCGACGCGGCGGCCGTCGCGCAGCTTGACCGCGGTGACGAAGCCGCTCTCGGGATGCTGCTCGACCTCCACGATCATGCCCTCGATGCGCTGGGCGCCGCGCGCCAGCGCGTAATCGCGCAGGTAGCTGGCGTACAGGCTGGCATCGAAATGGAAGCCGTAGGAATAGGCGTCGGTGATGCCGGGCGTTTCCTCGCTGGGCGGCACGAATTTGTTGTGGCGTGCCATGACCGAGGCCAGCGACCAGTTTTCGATGTCCGGCATTTTGTCGAATGCCTGCGCCAGGCGCAGCCAGTGATGGTGCGCGCTGATGCCGGCCAGCGCCGGGCCGAAATCGCCAAACTGGTGGAAGAAACGGTTGCCGACGTGGCCCCAGTCCTTGAACTCGATGCCGAGTTTGAAGCTGGCCTGGGTCTTGGCGACAAAGTCGGCGCCATCCAGACCCAGCGCCTTGTTGTAGACGCGGATGGTGGGCAGGGTCGCTTCGCCGACACCGATGGTGCCGATCTCGGGCGATTCCACCAGGATCACTTCGCAGGGGATGGTGGGGTGGCGCGCCAGGCGCTGGGCCAGCGGGGCGGCGGTCATCCAGCCGGCCGTGCCGCCACCGACGATCACGATCCTGCGGATCGCACCGCCTTGCATGTCATTGCTGTTCATTCCGTTTCCTCAGAATGGACTAGTTATGACAACGTTTTCAAAAAAGCCTGGATCAAGGGTGGTCAATGTGGTCATGCGTGTGTCTCCCGTATTTTTTTATTGTCCGGCAACTGGTGCAGGTCATTGCAAATTAACATTAATGCGAACAGCGAACAAATAATTCTTTGCGAAATGTCGCTGTTTAACCGCACACGCTAAACAAGGGTTGACAGGATAAAATATCGCAGCGCCGGCGATGATGGAATTTTCATCGGGGATTTGGTGTTTTCGCGGAATTTAAGCCCTGAAAGGTAAACGGTTTCCCGCCGCGCTGTTGGGCTGGCATGAATACTGCATTGCAAGTCACGGACCGGCCCGCAAGCCCCGCTTTGGTGCGCACAGGCCGCTTTTTGTGACCTTATCCCGGAACGAGCTCATGCATAACGATTTGGGCAATTTGTGCCCGCAGTGCGCCACCGCCGCCTACCGCGACCCGATTGACGCCCTGGCCGGGCTGGGACGCTGGTCCATGGTGCGCGGGGCGCCGCATTTGTGCCTGTCGGCGGTGGCCATGCGCCTTCTGGGCGTGGAGGGCGCCGACGATGAGCTGCCGTGGATCGAGCGGGTGGTGGCGGAAGACCGGCCGGCGCTGGATGCCGCGCTGCTGGAGATCGTGGCCCGCGGCGCCGCGGTCAGCTGCGAATTCCGCCTGGCCGAGCGCGAACAGGGCGTGCGCTGGCTGCGCCTGCAATCGGTGGCGGCCGAACAGCGCATGGTGGCCACCGGCATGCTGACCGATATCACCACCAGCAAGCGCGCGGCCCTGCGCGAGCGCTTCAATTTCGCCCTGACCCAATACCTGATCGGCACCGACACGCTGGACGAGGCGGTGTACAAGATCATCCACCTGGTGTGCGAAGAACTGGGCTGGGAGTGGGGCGCCTTCTGGGCGCTGGAACGCCACGGCGCCGCCGAGGTGCTGCGCTGCCGGCATGTCTGGCATGCGCCGGACCGCGACTACACGCCGTTCCGCAGCGCCGCCACCGCGCTGGTGGTGGAGCGCGGCCAGGGGCCGGTGGGCCAGGCCTGGCACAGCGGGCAGTCGCTGTGGGTGGATGCCGGCGGCGCCCACAGCGATGTGGCGCGGGTGCAGGCGGCGCGCCAGTGCGGCCTGCAGTCGGGCTTTTTCTTCCCGGTCACCTACGTCGCTGGCGATGGCCGCCTGCACAGCGCCGGCGTGCTGGAATTCTTCAGCGACGAGCCGCGCCAGCGCGAAGCGCAGCTGCCCGGGCTGGCGGAGTCGATCAGCGCCCTGATCGCCCAGACCGGGCAGCGCATGGCGCAGCAGGAGCGCGTGCGCGTGCTGGCGCAGACCGATGAAATGACCGGCCTGTTCAACCGCGCCCACTTCCACGCGCTGCTGGACGCCGCCTGCGCCCAGGGCGGGCAGTTCGGCCTGATGTACATCGACCTCGACCAGTTCAAGCCGATCAACGATGGCTTCGGCCACGCGGCCGGCAACCTGGTGCTGTGCGAATTTGCCGACCGCCTGCGGCAGCTGGCGCCGGCCGGCGCGCGCGTGGCCCGCCTCGGCGGCGATGAGTTTGCGCTGATGGCGCCGCCCGGCTGGGACCAGCAGGCGCTCGACGCCCTGGCCGCCGCCGTGCTGGAGGCGGCGCGCGGCCGTTTCAACTACCTGGGGCATGACCTGTCGGTGTCGGCCAGCATCGGCGTCAGCATGTTCCCGCTGCACGGCGCCGACACCGCCCAGCTGCTGCACGCGGCCGATGCCGCCATGTACCTGAGCAAGCGCAACGGCCGCAACCTGGTCAGCTATTTCTGCCGCGAGAGCGACACCCAGCAGCGCGTGGTGGCGGCCCAGTTGCTGATGTTGTCGGCCCTGCAGGACGCCTTGCAGCGCAACGAATTCTTCCTTGAATACCAGCCGATCCGCGACCTGCAAAGCGACCGCATCGTCGGGCTGGAAGCGCTGATCCGCTGGCGCAAGGCCGATGGCAGCATCGTGCCGCCGGACCAGTTCATTCCGGTGGCCGAGCAAAGCCGCCTGATCGTCTTCATTGGCCGCTGGGTGATCGAGCAGGTGTGCCGCGACCTGCCGCGCCTGCAGGCGGCCGGCATGCCGGACATCCAGGTGCACGTCAACATGGCGGCGCCGGAATTCCTGGACGACGATTTGCCGCGCGAGCTGATGGCCATCGTCAGCGCTGCCGGCATCGCGCCGTCGCGCATTTGCCTGGAGCTGACCGAGGGCGTCATCATGCGCCGCCTCGACAAGACCCTGCCCATCATGCGCGAGCTGGTGCGGCTGGGTTTTGAGATCAGCCTGGACGATTTTGGCATGGGCTATTCCTCGCTGTCGCTGCTGAAAACGTTGCCAATCAGCTCGCTCAAGATCGACCGCGTGTTCGTGCAAGGCGTGCCGCACGACCGCAACGACGGCGCCATCGTCCGCACCATCATCGATCTGGCGCTGCACATGCAGCTGCGGGTGATTGCCGAAGGGGTGGAAAGCGCCGCCCAGCTGGCGTTTCTGCGCCAGTTCGATTGCACCCAGGTGCAGGGCTATCTGCCCGGGCGGCCGCTGGTGCTGGCCGGGCTGCTGGCCGCGCTGGCCTAGGAAAAGCGGCCGAAGGTCAGCAGCACCCAGGCCACCAGGATCACCACCATGCCGGTCACGGTCATGCACGACCAGGTGAAAAAGCAGGCCGACAGCGCGGTGGCCTGCAGGCCGCGCTCGAACAGGAAGCCGAGTCCGAAGTCGAAGGTGGCCAGCACGCTCCAGCGGCGCAGGTAGACCGGCAGGTAGCGGCTCATGTATTTGTTGTGCTGTAGCGCGGCGTGGCGTTCGAAGCGGTTGCGCGCGGCGCTGACGTCGCGGAACAGCCAGTCGAAGAACATGAAGCGGTAGAGCAGGGTGCGGAACGGCATGGCGGCTGGCTCCGGCGTGTGGTTCGCTTGATCAGGCTTGAATATGTCCGTCATCTTGAGCACTCCTGCTGAGATAAGCTGTCGCCCCCGGCCCTAGCATATACGGAATGGCGGCGCGCCTCAAGCTGCGGCTGTGCGGCGGTCCGCCCTGTGGCAAAAAAACGCTGCCGTCTCCTATTATATGTCTTATATAAGAGTTGTTGGTGTACAATAGCGGCCAGTACAGGCGGTCGATTATTGCCTGCCCTGCAATCAACCTGACGAGAACTAACATGCTAGCTGCTTATCGTGCCCACGTTGCCGAACGTGCAACCCTCGGTATCCCTCCGCTGCCGCTGTCCGCAGCCCAGACCACCGATCTGGTTGAACTCCTGAAGAATCCGCCAGCCGGCGAAGAAGCCTTCCTGGTCGATCTGATCACCAACCGCGTGCCGGCCGGCGTGGACGATGCCGCCAAAGTCAAGGCCGCCTTCCTGACCGCCGTGGCCAAGGGCGCGGAAAGCTCGCCGCTGGTGTCGCGCGAACTGGCGACCCAGCTGCTGGGCACCATGCTGGGCGGTTTCAACATCAAGCCGATGATCGATCTGCTGGCAGACGAGGTGGTGGGCGACGTGGCCGCCGAGGGCCTGAAGAAAACCCTGCTGATGTTTGACTACTTCCACGACGTCAAGGAACTGGCCGACCAGGGCAATGCGCGCGCCAAGGGCGTGCTGCAATCGTGGGCCGACGCCGAGTGGTTCACCTCGCGTCCTGAAGTGCCGCAAAGCCTGACCCTGACCGTGTTCAAGGTCTCCGGCGAAACCAACACCGACGACCTGTCGCCGGCGCCTGACGCCACCACCCGTCCGGACATCCCGATGCACGCGCTGGCCATGCTGAAAAACCCGCGTCCAGGCATCGAGCCGGTGGAACCGGGCAAAGTCGGCCCGCTGAAGCAGATCGAAGCGCTGAAAGCCAAGGGCAACCTGGTGGCCTACGTCGGCGACGTGGTCGGCACCGGTTCCTCGCGTAAATCCGCCACCAACTCGGTGCTGTGGTTCACCGGCGAAGACATCCCGTTCATCCCGAACAAGCGTTTCGGCGGCGTCTGCCTGGGCACCAAGATTGCGCCGATCTTCTACAACACCATGGAAGACGCCGGCGCACTGCCGATCGAGCTGGACGTGTCGCAAATGGAGATGGGCGACGTCATCGAGCTGCGTCCATACGAAGGCAAGGCGCTGAAAAACGGCACCGTCATCGCTGAATTCAAGGTCAAGTCCGACGTGCTGTTCGACGAAGTGCGCGCCGGCGGCCGGATTCCGCTGATCATCGGCCGCGGCCTGACCGCCAAGGCGCGTGAAGCGCTGGGCCTGCCGGCGTCGGAACTGTTCCGCCTGCCGCAAAACCCGGCCGACACCGGCAAGGGCTACTCGCTGGCGCAGAAGATGGTCGGCCGCGCCTGCGGTCTGCCGGAAGGCAAGGGCATCCGCCCAGGCACCTACTGCGAACCGAAGATGACCACCGTCGGCTCGCAAGACACCACCGGTCCGATGACCCGCGACGAGCTGAAAGACCTGGCCTGCCTGGGCTTCTCGGCCGACCTGGTGATGCAATCGTTCTGCCACACCGCCGCGTATCCGAAAGTGGTGGACGTGAAGATGCACCGCGAACTGCCAACCTTCATTGAAAACCGCGGCGGCGTGGCCCTGCGTCCGGGCGACGGCGTGATCCACTCGTGGCTGAACCGTCTGCTGATGCCGGACACCGTCGGCACCGGCGGCGACTCGCACACCCGCTTCCCGATCGGCATTTCGTTCCCGGCCGGTTCCGGTCTGGTGGCGTTTGCCGCCGCCACCGGCGTGATGCCGCTGGACATGCCTGAATCGGTGCTGGTGCGCTTCAAGGGCAAGATGCAGCCGGGCGTGACCCTGCGCGACCTGGTCAACGCGATTCCGCTGTACGCCATCCGTGCCGGCCTGCTGACCGTCGACAAGAAAGGCAAGAAGAACATCTTCTCCGGCCGCATCCTGGAAATCGAAGGCCTGCCGGACCTGAAGGTTGAGCAGGCATTTGAACTGTCGGACGCGTCGGCGGAACGCTCGGCCGCCGGCTGCACCGTGCACCTGGACAAGGCGCCGATCATCGAGTACATGAACTCCAACATCACCCTGATGAAGTGGATGATCGCCAACAACTACCAGGACAAGCGCACGCTGGAACGCCGCATCAAGGCCATGGAAGCCTGGCTGGCCAACCCGCAGCTGCTGGCGCCGGACGCGGATGCCGAATACGCCGCCGTGATCGAGATCGACCTGGCCGACATCCACGAGCCTATCGTGGCCTGCCCGAACGATCCGGACGATGTGAAGACCCTGGCCGAAGTGGCTGGCGACAAGATCGACGACGTGTTTGTGGGTTCGTGCATGACCAACATCGGCCACTTCCGCGCCGCCTCGAAAGTCCTGGAAGGCAAGTCGGACATTCCGGTGCGCCTGTGGATTGCGCCGCCAACCAAGATGGATGCGCAACAGCTGACCGCCGAAGGCCACTACGGCACCCTGGGCCGCACCGGCGCGCGCATGGAAATGCCGGGCTGCTCGCTGTGCATGGGTAACCAGGCGCAGATCCGCAAGGGCGCCACCGTGATGTCGACCTCGACCCGTAACTTCCCTAACCGTCTGGGCATCGAAACCAATGTGTACCTGGGTTCGGCCGAACTGGCGGCGGTATGCTCGGCGCTGGGCCGCATCCCGACCAGGGAAGAATACATGTCGCACATCGGCGTGATCGACAAGAACGCCGCCGACATCTACCGCTACATGAACTTCGACCAGATCGACGAGTTCCGCGAAGTGGCCGACACCGTCAAGGTGTAAGCAAGCAGAAACCCCGCTTCGGCGGGGTTTTTTTTCAGGTCAGCAGCGGGCGGCCGCCGCCGTGGCCGAGGGCGCGCTCGGGCGCGGCCGGCGCCAGCCGGAACGCGCCGACCGCGCTGGACAGCACGCCGGCCTGATCGCGCAGCGATTCCGCCGCCGCCGCCGCCGCCTGTTCCACCAGCGCCGAGTTCTGCTGGGTAGCGCTGTCCAGCTCGGCCACCGTGCGGTTGATTTGCTGGATGCCCACTTCCTGCTCCTGACCGGCCGCGCTGATGGCGCTCATGCTGTCCGCCACCTGGCGGATGCTGGCCACAATCTGCTCCATAGTAACGCCGGCCTGTTCCACCAGCCGGCTGCCGTTGTCGACCTGCGCGGTCGAGTCCCCGATCAATTGCTTGATGTCCCTGGCCGCGCTGGCGCTGCGCTGCGCCAGGTTGCGCACCTCGCTGGCCACCACCGCAAAGCCGCGGCCCTGTTCGCCGGCGCGGGCCGCTTCCACTGCGGCGTTCAGGGCCAGGATATTGGTCTGGAAAGCGATGCCGTCGATCACGCCGATGATGTCGGCAATGCGGCTGGAGGAGTGGCGGATGGTGTCCATGGTGCTGACCACGCCGGAGACGATCTGGCCGCCCTTGTGGGCGACGTCGGAGGCGGCGCTGGCCAGTTGCTGCGACTGGCGCGCATGGTCGGCGTTGTGCTTGACGGCGGCGGTCAGCTGTTCCAGCGAGGCGGCGGCTTCCTCCAGGCTGGCGGCCTGCTGCTCGGTGCGGCGCGACAGGTCGGCATTGCCGGTGGCGATTTCGGCCGTGGCGCTGGCGATTGCGGCGGCGCCGTCGCGCACCTTGCCGACGGTGGCGGCCAGGCGGGTCTGCATGGCCGCCAGGCCGCGCATCAGCACGGCCATCTCGTCATGCCCCTCGGCGTGGATGGGATTGGACAGGTTGCCCTCCGCGATGCTGTTGAAGTGGGCGATGGCCTGCTTGATCGGCCGCAGGATGGCGCGCGCCAGCGCCACCGAGGCCAGCACGATCAGCACCACGCCCACGCCGATGGCGCCGGTGGTGATCCAGCGCAGCATGCGATAGGAATCCCGGCTTTCCTGCGAGTGCAGGCGGTTGCTGCGTTCCTGGAATTCAGTCAGCCTGGTGGCGCTGTCGGAAAAGCGCGTGAACAGGGGCTGCATGCGGGTCATGATGATGTGGTCGGCGCTCACGGCATCCCTGGCCTGGAGCCGCTCGACCACCGGCCGCAGCGCCTGCTCCAGGAATTCCTTGCGGCTGGCATCGACCTCGGCGGCCAGCCGCGCCTCTTCGGCGTCCTGCGGCAGCGCCAGGTAGCGGTTCCAGGCCTGATCGGACAGCGCCGCGAAATTGCTGGCGCGCGCCAGCAATTTGTCCACTTCCGGCAGTTCCGGATGCATGGTCACCCGGTCCAGCACCAGCCGGGCGCGGCAAAGCGCCAGCTGGGTGTCGGCAATTGCCGTCATCGAGGGCATGATATTGCTTTCGATATCGGCCATGGCGGCGTGGACCCGGCTCATGCCGTACAGGCCGCTGACGCCGGTGACCACGATGAGCAGCCCCAGCAACGTCATGGTCGCGGTCAGGCGCAGGCGGATGGTGGTGTTGAATTGCATGAGCTACCTCCTGTCAGATGGCTGGCGCCGATGCGCCCGGCAGGGGCAGGCGCGCCGGCGCACGCAGCGTGTCGGCGGCCTGCGCCGCCCCGGTCTTGAATGCGGCCACGACATGGGCCAGGCCGTCCGCCTGCTCACGCATGGCGGCCGCCGCCGCGGCCGCTTCTTCCACCAGCGTGGCGTTCTGCTGGGTGACCTGGTCCATTTCGCAGATGGCCTGGTTGATTTGCTCGATGCCGATGCTTTGCTCGTTGCTGGCGGTGGTCAGCTCGGTGATGATGCCGTTGACATCGTTGATGCTCCTGACCACCTCGTCCATGGTGGCGCCGGCCTGCTGCACCAGCGCGGTGCCTTTGCCCAGTTCGGCGACGGAATCGCCGATCAGCTGCTTGATCTCCCGTGCGGCGTTGGCCGAGCGCTGCGCCAGGGCGCGCACCTCGCCGGCCACCACCGCAAAGCCGCGGCCCTGGTCGCCGGCGCGGGCGGCTTCCACCGCCGCGTTCAGGGCCAGGATGTTGGTCTGGAAGGCGATGCCGTCGATCACGCCGATGATCTCGACGATCTTGTTGGAGGCGGCATTGATGGCGCCCATGGTGTCGACCACCTGGGCCACGGCGGCGCCGCCGCGGGCCGCGGTCTCGGTGGCGGCACGCGCCAGCTGGTGGGCGCGCTGGGCCTGGCCGGCGCTTTGCTGCACCGTGCTGGTCAGTTCTTCCATCGACGACGCGGTTTCCTCCAGCGCGCTGGCCTGCCGCTCGGTGCGGCTGGACAGGTCCTGGTTGTCGCGGGCGATCTGGCGCGAGGCGGCGGCGATGGCGTCGGCGCCGTCGCGCACGCGGCGCACAATGCCGTCCAGGCTGCCGTTCATGTCGCGCAGGGCCAGCAGCAGCTGGCCCGATTCATCGCCGCTGGTGACTTCGATATTGCTGCGCAAGTCGCCGGCGGCCACCGCCTGTGCCAGCGTGACGGCCCTGGTGATCGGCGCGGTGATCGAGCGGCTGATGCGCCACGCCACCACCGCCCCCAGCGCCAGCGCGCTCAGCGACAGCAGCAGCATCAGGCGGGTGGCGTTGTGGAAGGCTTGCTCGGCGTCCTGCTCGTCGCGCTGGCTTTTGCGTTCCTGCAGTTCAATGAATTCGTCGATGCCGCTTTGCCAGGCGGTGTAGGCCGGGCCGGCCTGCTTGAGCAGGAAGTTGACCGCCTGGGCGCGGTCGCCATGGCTCATCACCAGGAATTGTTCGCTGAGCGGCTCGGCGGCCGTCTGCAACTGGCGGATGCGGTCCAGCAGGCGCCGGCCATCGGCGTCCAGCGACATGCGCTCCAGCGCGTTGCTGGCCAGCTGATAGCGTTCGCGCGCGGCCTTGACCTTGTGGTACTCGACCGCGGCGGCGGCGTCATCCTGCAGCAGGGCGATGCTGCGGATCACGCGCGAGACGATGTGGGTCTGGGTGGCCATCTGCTCCAGCAGCAGCACTTTTTTGCCGTTGACGTCGGCGATGCGGTGCAGCGCGTCGTTGGCACGCTGCAATCCTTGCAGGCCGCACAGCGCGACCGCGGTCAGCAGCACCAGCAGCAGCGCGTGGCTGAGGCCGAGGCGGATGCCGATTTTCCAGTTGGCGATTTTCATGACAAAACTCCTTTGTGCAACGTGAAATCCGGGCCGCGCACGGCAGCCATGGCGCGCCAGCTTAGCTGAATTGGCGCTCGCGGCGGTAGCGGAAATTTGCGGCGCGCGGCAAGCGTTGTTTTTGCCTGCAAGGGCGCGGCGGCGGCTTCAGGATTTTTTTTCGGCCACCTGCAAACGGCCCCGTCATAGAGCGGCTGCGGCCTGCCGGGGTGGCTTTGTCAGGATTTCCTGACCATCCTGTAAGCTTGCCCTACATGGCAATCAAGAATGCCCGATAGGCAGGCGGCGGCGATCACGGCATGCTGGCTACCGCCACCACTTTCCCCGGTGGCCTTGAAGGAGAATCGAGTGAACCATCCCGCCAGTCCGGCCGCGGCAACCGGGCGACCAAGCCACACCATCCTGATCGTCGACGACCGGCCGGCCAATCTCGGTTTCGTGGTCGACCACCTGGAGTCGCTGGGCTACCAGCTCATCGTGGCGCTGGACGGCGCCGAGGCGCTGCGCCGCGTCGGCTTTGCCCGGCCCGACCTGATCCTGCTGGACGCCATGATGCCGGACATGGATGGCTTCGAGGTGTGCCGCCAGTTGAAGGCGCAGGGCAGCCTGGACGACATCCCGGTGATCTTCATGACCGCCCTTAAGCAGACCGACACCAAGCTGTCGGCGTTTGCGCTGGGCGCGGTCGACTACCTCACCAAGCCGCTGCAGGTGGACGAGGTGGCGGCGCGCGTGGCCACCCATCTGGCGCTGCGCGACACCCGCCTGCAGCTGCAGCAGCAGACCCGCCAGCTGCAGCAGGTGCGGCGCGACCTGCTGGAGGAGGCCGACCTGCGCAACGCCGAGCTCAAGGAAAGCAACCGCCGCCTGCAGTTCGAGCTGGCCGAGCGCTACGCCGCCGAGCTGGCGCTGCAGGCCAGCATGCTGGGGTACCAGGAAATCTTCGATCACGTGTCGGACGCCCTGTACCTGCTGGAAGGCGGCGACGATGGCCAGTTCCGCTACGTGCAGATCAATCCGGCCTTTGCCGCGCTGGTCGGGCTGCCGCACAGCGCCGTGATCGGCCAGCCGGCCGGCCAGCTGTTTGGCGCGGCGGCCGGCGCGCAGCTGCAGGCGGCCTGCCAGCGCTGCCTGACGGAGGGCGCGGCGGTCGATCAGGAACTGGTGCTGGAAGCGCCGGGCGGGCGCAGCATCGTGCAGCTGACCATGGTGCGCTCGTGCGTGCCCAGCCGCAATGGCAGCCACCTGGTCGGCATCGGCCGCGACGTCACCCGCCTGCACGACTACCAGGCCCAGCTCACTTTCCTGGCCAAGCGCGACCCCCTGACCGGGCTGCCCAACCGGCACTGCTTCCGCGACAGCCTGACGCAGGCGCTGGCCGGCGCGGCGGCGGACGGCGCCACGGTGGCGGTGCTGCTGCTGGGGCTGGACCACTTCCGCGAGCTCAACGACGGCCTCGGGCGCGCCTTTGGCGACCGCCTGCTGGTGGCCTGCGCGCGCCTGCTGGAACAGGCGGTGGACGGGCAGGGCCGGGTGGCGCGCATCGGCGGCGACGAGTTTGCCATCCTGCTGCATGCCGACGGCGCCGGCCAGGCGGCCGGACCGCTGGCGCGCCGGCTGCTGCGCCTGCTGGCGGCGCCGGTCGACCTGGGCGACTACGAACTGGCGGTCGGCTGCAGCATCGGCATCAGCCTGGCGCCCCAGGACGGCGCCGACGCCGAAACCCTGCTGTGCAATGTCGACACCGCCATGTGCCGCGCCAAGGCCGAGGGCGGCCACCGCTACCAACACTTCACCGCCGAGATGAGCACCACTACCCGCCGCCGGGTCGAGATCGGCAATGCGCTGCGCCACGCCATCCGCCAGGCCGAGCTGTCGCTGCACTATCAGCCGCGCGCCAGCGTGCAGGGCGAGGCCGTGGTGACGGTTGGCATGGAAGCGCTGCTGCGCTGGGACGGCCAGCTGCTGGGCCGGGTGGCGCCGTCGGAATTCATCCCGCTGGCCGAGCAGAACGGCCTGATCCTGCAGATCGGCCAGTGGGTGCTGCAGCACGCCTGCCAGCAGGCGCAGGCGTGGCGCAGCCAGCACGGCAGCGCGCTGCCGGTGGCGGTCAACCTGTCGGCGCGCCAGTTCCGCGACGCCGACCTGGTGCGCATGGTGGAAGTGGCGCTGCAGACCAGCGGCCTGCCGCCGCAGCTGCTGGAGCTGGAGCTGACCGAGAGCATGCTGATGCAGGACGCCCGCCGCACCCGGCGCACCCTGGCCGCGCTCAAGGCCATCGGCGTGCGGCTGGCGGTGGACGATTTCGGCACCGGCTACTCTTCGCTCAGCTACCTGAAAAGTTTCCCGCTCGACTACCTGAAGATCGACCGCTCGTTTGTCAGCGGCCTGCCGCAGGACCGCAGCGACGCCGCCATCGTGCGCGCCATCATTGCCATGGCCCACACGCTGGGCCTGAAGGTGATTGCCGAGGGCGTGGAAACGCTCGGCCAGCTCGACTTCCTGCGCGCCCAGCAGTGCGACGAGGTGCAGGGCTACTGGTTCAGCCGTCCGCTGGCTGTGGCCGACATGGAACGCTACCTGCAGCGGCCGGCGGCGCCGTTTGCTGCGGCCAGCCAGTTGTCTGGTAGCATCACTTAAACCCGCAGCCCGCCCGCTGGAGCCATCATGAGCCTGCCACCCGATTTGCATGACCGCACCATTCTGATCGTCGACGACACCCCCGCCAACCTGACGCTGGCGGTGGCCATGCTGGAACAGCAGGGCCTGCGCCTGTCGGTGGCGCAAAGCGGTGACGAGGCGCTGCGCCGGGTGGCGTTCGCGGCGCCCGACCTGATCCTGCTGGACGTGATGTTGCCCGGCATCGATGGCTTTGAAGTATGCCGCCGCCTCAAGGCCGGGCCGGCCGCGGCGGTGCCGGTGATCTTCATGACCGCGCTGCGCGACACCGCCGACAAGGTGGCCGGCTTTGCCGCCGGCGCGGTCGACTACGTCACCAAGCCGCTGCAGTCGGAAGAGGTGCTGGCGCGCGTCACCACCCATCTGCGGCTGGCCGCCATGCAGGCCCAGCTGATCGCCCAGAACGCCTTGCTGGCGCGCGAAAACCAGGAGCGGCGCGTGGCCGAACGCATTCTGCAGCAGTACCGCGACAGCCTGGAACTGCAGGTGGCGGCGCGCACCGCCGAAGTGCGCGAGCTGGCGGCCCACCGTGAAAGCGCGCGCGAGGACGAGCGCAAGCACATCGCCCGCGAGCTGCACGACGAGCTGGGGCAGTCGCTCACGGCGCTGCGCATGCGCGCCGCGCTGCTGCGGGTGCGCTTTGGCGCCAGCGTGCCAGGCTTGAACGAGCAGGTGCGCGAGATGACCGAACTGGTGGACCGCAGCATCAGCGTGGTGCGCAATGTCGCCACCAGCCTGCGCCCGACCGTGCTGGACCTGGGCATCGGCTCGGCGCTGGAATGGCTGGTGGATGAATTCCGCCAGCACAGCGGCCTCAATTGCAGCCTGACGCTGGCGCTGGACGAGGGCGGGCTGAGCGAGGCGCAGGCGATTGTGGTATTCCGCATCGTGCAGGAATCGCTGACCAACATCGCCCGCCACGCCGAGGCCAGCGAAACCAATGTGGCGCTGCGCTGCAGCGCCGACCACTGCGAACTGCAGATCGAGGACGATGGCTGCGGCTTCGATCCGGCGCAGGCGCGGCCGCATTCGTTCGGGCTGCTGGGCATCCGCGAGCGCGTGCTCAGCCTGGACGGCCAGGTCACCATCAGCAGCCGCCCGGGCGGCCACACCAGCATTGCCGTGGTGCTGCCGCGGGGCCAGGCATGAAACAGACCGGCGCGTGGTGGCGCGGGCGGCCGGCGTGGCCGCTGTGGCCGCTGCTATGGCTGCTGGCGGCGGCGCCGCTGCCGCTGGCGGCCGCGCCGGCGCACTGGTCGGCGCTGGCGCAGCCCATGTTCCACACCCTCGGCGCGCAGAGCGGGCTGGCCAACGTGATCGTCACCGCCGTGGCCCAGGACCGCGACGGCTTCCTGTGGGTCGGCACCCAGGGCGGCCTGTCGCGCTGGGACGGCTACCGCTTCCGCAACTACGCCTCCGTGCCCGGCGACCCGCACAGCCTGCCGGACGGTTTTATCGGCCCGCTGCACGTCGACCCGCGCGGGCGGCTGTGGATCGGCACCGCCAGCGGCGGCCTGGCGCGCTATGAGCCGGCCAGCGACGGCTTTGTCACCTACAACGTGCGCAACGCCGGGCTGGCCAGCCTGGGGGTGCTGGCACTGGCCGGCGACGCCGCCGGCGGCCTGTGGGTGGGGTCCGACAACGGCCTGGATTATCTGCATCCGGGCGACGCCCCGGCCATGCCGCAGGTCAGCCACTACCGCGAGGGCGACGGCAGCGGCCTGCCGGCCACCATCATCAAATCATTGTGGCAGGACGGTGGCGGCACGCTGTGGGTCGGCACCAAGCAAGGCCTGGCGCGGCGCGATCCGCGCAGCGGCAAGTTCGTCAAGGTGCCGGTGCCGACCCGCACCTCGGACACGCCCGGCGTCGAGGCGCTGTTCATGGACCGCGCCGGCCAGCTGTGGATCGGCACCAACGGCGACGGCCTGTTCGTGCTGGACCCGCAAACCGGCGTGGCGCGCCGCTTTGCCGCCACCCGCGCGGCGGTCGAGCTGATGAAGAACGAGGCCATCAACGGCATTGCCGAGCCGGTGCCGGGCGAGATCTGGATCAGCTCCTATGCCGGCGGGGTCGGGGTGGTGGAGCGCGCCAGCGGCCAAGTGCGCACCCTGTCATATGACCCGCAAGCCACGGCCGGCGTGCCCAGCGGGCTGTTGCGCGGCGTATACGGTGACCGCGCCGGCACCCTGTGGCTGGCCAGCGATGCCGGCCTGGCCCAGCATCAGCCGGCGCAGGCCGCCCTGTCGCTGGGGCGCGCCTATCCCGGCCGCGCCGGGCTGGCCGATGGCGACGTCATGTCGCTGGCCGAGGCCGCCGACCACCAGCTGTGGGCCGGCTTCGCCCGCCGCGGCGCCGACCTGGTCGATCCGGCGCGCGGCACGGTCACGCCGTGGCGCCAGAGCAGCGTGCCGCATCGCGGGCTGACGCCGTCCAGTGCCGTGACCGCGCTGTTTCCCGACCGCGACGGCACGGTGTGGCTGGCCACGCCATCCGGCCTGTACCGCAGCGACGCCAGCGGCCGCCACAGCACCCGCCTGAGCGCGCCGTGGCTGGATGAGCGCTGGTACATCCGCACCATGACGCGCACCGGCGACCTGCTGTGGCTGGGCACCAGCGCGGAAGGCTTGTTCCAGGCCCGCCTCGATGCGGGCGGCCGATTGCAGCTGGTGCGCCACATCGAGGGGCTGAGCGCGCGCGACGTCAACGTGGTGCTGCCCGGCCCGGCCGGTTCCGGCTTCGTCTGGGTCGGCACCACCAACGGCCTGAACCGGGTGGCGCTGGACAGCGGCGCCGTGCTGCAGCGGATCGAGGCCGACGTCAGCGACCCGGGCGCGCTGTCCAACGCCTATGTCACCGCGCTGCACACCGACCGCCGCGGCCGCCTGTGGGTGGCCAACGGCGCCGGCATCGACGTCATGGAAGGCGGCTACGCCGATGGCCAGCGCCGCTTCCGCCGGCTCGGCCTGGCGCAGGGCCTGCCCAATACCAGCATGGGGGCGCTGGCGGCCGACCGCCAGGGCCGGGTCTGGGCCAGCACCGACGACGGCATTGCCGTGATCGATCCGGAATCCCTGACGGTGGGCGTGATCGGGCGCGCCGAGGGCGCGCTGTATTCGCCGTACTGGGCCGGTGCCGGCCTGGCCACCGCCGGCGGCGAAATCGTGTTTGGCGGTTCCGGCGGCGTCACCGTGGTGCGACCCGAGCGCTTCCAGGCCTGGAACCTGAGTCCGCCGGTGGTGGTGAGCGAGCTGCGCGTGGGCGGGCGGCCGGTGGCGCCGGCGCCGTACAACGCCGGCGGCGCCGCGCCGGCGCTGCTGGTGCAGCCGGACGGCAACAGCCTGGCGCTGGAGTTCGCCGCGCTGGACTTTACCGCGCCCGAGCAGAACCGCTACGCCTACCGGCTGGAAGGCTATGACCGCGAGTGGAACAACGTCGACGCCGCCCACCGCACGGCGGCCTACACCAATCTGCCGCCGGGCCAGTACCGCCTGCTGGTGCGCGGCTCCAACCGGCGCGGCGTGTGGAGCGCGCAGACGCTGCAGCTGGCGGTGCGGGTGCTGCCGTGGTGGTACCAGACCTGGTGGTTCCGCGCTGCCGTGCTGCTGCTGGCGGCCGGCGCCCTGTACGGCGTCTACCGCCTGCGCACCTGGCAGCTGGCGGCCCAGCGCAACGCGCTGGAGCGCGAGGTGGCCGCGCGCACCGCCGAGGTGGTGCAGCAAAAGGCGCTGGCCGAGCACCAGCACCGCGAGGCCAGCGAACGCAACGCCGAGCTGGCGGCGGTCAACGCGGTGGCGCACATCCTGGCCGGCAAGCTGGACCTGGCGCACCTGATCGCGCTGGTGGGCGAGCAGGTGCGCAGCACCTTCCTGGCCGGGCATACCCATATCGCGGTGCTGGAGCGCGAAGGTGGTCCGCTGCGCTTCGGCTACGCCAGCGGGCCGTCGGCGCCGGTGCCCGACCGCGGCGAGCAGCTGTGCCGCGCGGTCTGCGCCAGCGGCGTCGGCGCGCTGGCCGCGCATGACGGCCTGTCCAGCCTGTGCGTGCCGATCGTGGCCGGCGGCGCCGTGCTGGGCGCGGTGGCGGTGCAGCGGGTGGCGGCCTACAAGGCCAGCGACCAGCGCCTGCTGGACACGATTGCCGCCCATGTCGGCGCGGCGCTGCAGAACGCGCTGCTGTTCCAGCAGGCCGAGGCGGCGCGCACCCGGGCCGAGGAGGCGACCCAGGCCAAGTCGATGTTCCTGGCCAATATGAGCCACGAAATCCGCACCCCGATGAACGCGGTGATCGGCCTGTCCTATCTGGCGCTGAACACCGAGGTGCCGTCGCGCCAGCGCGACTACGTGCAAAAAATCCACAACGCCGGCAACTCGCTGCTGGGCATCATCAGCGACATCCTGGACTTTTCCAAGATCGAGGCCGGCAAGCTGGAACTGGAAACCGCCGACTTCGACCTGGACGACCTGCTGGCCCATGTGGCGGCCGTCAGCGGCGGCGGCCTGGGCCGCAAGGGCCTGGAATGCAATTTCGACGTCCCGGCGGCGGTGCCGCGCGGCCTGCGCGGCGACGCCCTGCGGCTGGGGCAGGTGCTGATCAACCTGCTCAACAACGCGCTCAAGTTCACCACCCAGGGCGAGGTCACGCTGGCGGTGCGGGTGCTGGCGCGCGAGGCCGGGCGGGTGCGGCTGTCGTTCAGCGTGCGCGACACCGGCATCGGCCTGTCGGAGCTGCAGATCGGCCGCCTGTTCCAGGCCTTCACCCAGGCCGACGGCTCGTCGACCCGCAAGTTCGGCGGCACCGGCCTTGGCCTGAGCATCTGCAAGAACCTGACCGACCTGATGGGCGGCATCATCCGGGTGGAAAGCCGCAGCGGCGCCGGCAGCCGCTTCATCGTCGAGCTGTGGCTGGAGCATGCCAGCGCCGCGCTGGCGCCGGCGGCGCCGCTGCCGGCCGCGCTGACCGGCCTGCGGGTGCTGGTGGCCGATGACAACCCTACCGCGCGCACCGCACTGAGCGGCGTGCTGGAAGGGCTGGGCCTGAACCCGGCCACCGTGGCGGACGCGGCGGAGGCAGCCGCGCAGCTAGCCGCGCCGGCAGCCCGCTGCGACCTGCTGCTGGCCGACGCCGGCCTGTCCGGACTGGCATCGCTGCATGAGGCCGTGCGCGCGGCAGCACCCTGCAAGCTGGCGCTGCTGACCAACCTGAATGACAGCGAGGCGGCGCCGGCGCTGTTGCCGGCCGGGGCCGACGCCGTGCTGGTCAAGCCGGCCACCCGCGCCGGCATGGTGGCGCTGCTGATGCAGCTGTTCGCGCCGGAGCGCCGCGCGCGCGGCAGCCAGCGGCCGGCGGCGCCGCAATTCCCGGGCACCCGCGTGCTGCTGGTGGAAGACCATCCGATCAACCAGGAAATCGCGGTGGCGCTGCTGCGTGCCTGCGCCATCCAGGTCGACCTGGCGGCCAACGGCCGCGACGCCGTCGAGCGCCTGCTGAGCGCCGATACCGCGCAGCGCTATCAGCTGGTGTTCATGGACCTGCACATGCCGGAACTGGACGGTCATGCGGCCACGCTGCGGCTGCGCCAGGAGCCGCGCCTGGCCGCGCTGCCCATCATTGCCATGACCGCCAACGCGCTGCCGGAAGAGTGGCAGCGCTGCAAGCGCGAAGGGTTCGACGACCGCATCAGCAAGCCGCTGATCCCGGCCGTGCTGCATCGCCTGCTGCAGCAATACCTGCCGGCCGGCGGCCAGGCCGGCGCGTCCCCCGCGCCGCTGGCGGCGGCGCTGCCGGCCATGGTGCCGGGCCTGGACCTGGCGCAGGCGCGCGCCAGCGTCAACGGCAACGAGGCGCTGCTGCTCAAGGTGCTGCGCTGGTTCCGGCGCGACGAGCGCGACTGCGCCGTCCGCATCCGCGCAGCGCTGGAGCGTGACGACCACGCCGCCGCGCAGCGCCACGCGCATGCCTTGCGCGGCCTGGCCGAGGGCATGGGCGCGGCCGCGCTGGCGCAACTGGCCGGGCAGCTGGAGCGCGCCGCCCGGCAGGCGCAGCCGCTGACGGCCGTGGCGCCCCAGCTCGATGAGCTGCAAGCGGCGCTGGCGGTGCTGTGCGCCGACCTGGACGCCTGCCTGCCGGCCGATGCCGCCGCCGGCGCCGCCCGCGCGCCGCTGGAATGGCAGGAGCAACTGCGCCGGCTGGCCGAACCGATGCGCGACGGCGACCCGCTGGCGGTGGCCCTGTTTGACGCCTGCGCCACCGAATTTGAAGCCACCTTCGGGGTGTGGGACCGCGAAGCCATCCAGCGCAGCCTGGACCAGCAGGACTTCGACGGCGCCTACGCGGCCCTGCAATGGGTGATCCACAAACACGAATTGACACTATGGTAAAACGCATCATCATCCTGGCCGCCTGGCTGCTGGCGTCGGCCGCCGCGCTGGGCCAGCAACTGCCGCTGCGCACCTTCGGCCAGCTGGAGGGCCTGGGCAACCTGACCGTGCAGGCGCTGGCGCAGGACCGCGCCGGCTATCTGTGGGCCGGCACCGAGAATGGCCTGTACCGCTTTGACGGCAGCCGCTTCCGGCGCCATGCCGAGCAGCACAGCCTGTACATCACGGCACTGCATGTCGATCCGGCCGGCCGCCTGTGGGTCGGCGCCGAGCAGGGCCTGTTTGTGCTGGCTGGTCAGCACCTGGCGCCGGTGCCGCGGCAGGATGGCAAGGCGCTGGCGCTGCGGGTCGGCCAGCACCTGCAGTCGGTCGACGCCGGCCACCTGCTGGTGCAGGCCAGCGGGCGGCTGCACCGGGTGCAGCCGGACGGCCGCGGCGGCTGGCACGCGGTGCCGGTGTTCACTCCGGCGCAGATAGCCGAGCATCGCCAGCTGACCGATCTGGAGGGCATGCTGCGCGACCCCGACGGCACCCTGTGGCTGGGTTGCGGCGACCGGCTGTGCCGCTACCGCGACGGCGTGCTGAGCGTGCTTGGGCGCGCGCAGGGCTTGCCGGAGCAGCACTGGAGCGGCCTGGTGCGCGATGCCGGCGGCGCCCTGTGGATCAGCAGCGCCAACCGGGTGATGGTGCTGGCGCCCGGCGCCCAGCGTTTCAGCGACCGCACCCCGCGCGACTATGGCACCTCGGTGCAGACCCGGGCGGTGCCGCTGGCGCAGGACCGCGACGGCCGCCTGATCAGCGTGACCGACAATGGTCTGTTCCGCCTCGGTGAGAACGGCTGGGAGCGCTATGGCATGGCGCAGGGCCTGCGGCTGGGCGCCGGCTTCCACGCGCTGCTGCTGGACCGCGACGGCGACGCCTGGCTGAGCCTGCCCGGGCGCGGCGTGGCGCAGTGGCAGGGCTATCGCCATTGGGAAAACTGGACCCGTCAGGAAGGCTTGCCGGACGACGATATCTGGGCGGTGCTGCGCAGCCGCGACGGCGTGCTGCATGTCGGCACCGGTGGCGGCCTGGCCCGATCGAACGGCCGCCAGTTCGGTGCGGTTGCGGACGGCGGCAGCGAACAGTGGAGCGCGCTGGCCGAAGACGCCAGCGGCAACCTGTGGGCCGGCAGCATGGTCGGCCTGCTGACCCGGCGCCAGGCCGACGGCCGCCACACAGCGCGGGTGCAACTGCCCACCGGCGTGATTTACCAGTTGCTGTTCGATCCCGACGGCCAGCTGTGGATCCTGTCCGAAAGCGGACTGTACGTGATAGACGACCCGCGCGGCGCGGCGCGTGCGCGCCGGGTCGAAGCCAGCGTCAGCCTGCTGGACAGCGATGCCGGCTTTGTCAGCGGCTGTCTGGATGCCGACGGCGGCCTGTGGTTGGTCGGCGGCGGCAAGCTGCTGCGGCGCCAGGGCGGCCACTGGTCGCGCCCGCCGCTGCCGGAGGCCAATGAACGCTACTCCCACGTGGCATGCGACGGCAATACCGTGTGGCTGGCGCGCGACCATGGCGCGGCCCTGTGGCATGCTGACGCCGGCGCCGCGTCGCTGCAATGGCAGCTGCGCCAGCACGAGGTGCTGTCCGGGCGGCTGCTGCAATCGATGCTGATCGACCGCCGCGGCTGGCTGTGGCTGGGCACCGATGCCGGCCTGATGGTGTGGAACGGCCAGCGCTGGCGTACCTTCAATCAGCGCAGCGGCATGGTGTGGAATGACAGCAACCAGAACGCGTTGTACGAAGACCACGATGGCTCGATCTGGGCCGGCACCAGCAACGGCCTGTCCCACCTGCAGCGGCCGGAAGCGCTGTTCGAAGCGCGCACCATCCCGCTGCAGCTGGCGGCGGTGCGCTATGGCGGCGCCGCCATGGCCAGCGCCGCCGTGCCGTGGCGCGGCGCCGCGCTGGAGGTGCAACTGGCGGCGCCGTTGTACCAGAACCATGAGACGCTGGGCTTCCGCTATCGCCTGCTGGGGCTGGAAACCCTGTGGTCGGCCAGCGAGAACGGCGAACTGCGCTATCCGGCGCTGGCGCCCGGCCAGTACCGCCTGCAGGTGGTGGCCGAGCACAGTTCGCTGCAGGCCACCTCGGCCTTGCTGGAACTGCCGCTGACCATCGTGCCGCCCTGGTGGCAGACCGGCTGGGCCTACGCCGGCGCCGCCGTGCTGGCGCTGCTGGTGATCGGGCTGCTGCACCGCTACCGGGTGGCGCGGGTGCTGCGCCAGCGCGCGCTGCTGGAACAGCGGGTGGCCGAGCGCACCGCCGAACTGGAAGCCTCGCGCGAGGAGCACCGCCTGCGTTCGCTTAAGGATGGCCTGACCCAGGCCTGGAACCGGGTGGCGCTGATGGAGCGGCTGGCAGCGCTGATGGCGCCGGGCGGCGCGCCGTTCCTGCTGGTGCTGCTGGACCTGGACCATTTCAAGCGCATCAACGATACCCACGGCCACCTGGCCGGCGATGAGGTGCTGCGCGAGGTGGTGCGGCGGGTGCAGGCGCAGCTGCGCGCCAGCGACACCGTGGGCCGCTACGGCGGCGAGGAATTCATGCTGCTGCTGCCGGGGCTGGACCTGGCCAGCGGCGTGGCGCGGCTGGAACAGCTGCACCGCGCCATTTGTGCCGAGCCGGTGCGCATTGACGACCACCTGCAACTGCCGATCAGCTGCAGCTGCGGCGTGGTGGCCGGCCGGGCCGGCAGCGCCTGCAGTGCCGAGCAATGGATCGGTCAGGCGGACGAAGCCCTGTACCGGGCCAAGGCGCTGGGCCGGGCGCGGATCGAATACGCGGCCGAGGCCGCTTGTTGTAACGATGAAACAGCCGATTGATCTTGTGCCGCGGCTGCCCGCATCATAGGGCGACCGCGGGATTTTTTAGGAAGGCAACACCATGATACGAATTCTGATCGCCGACGACCATGCCATCGTGCGCGGCGGCCTGTTGCAGCTGTTCGGCCTGGCGGGCGACATGACGGTGGTGGGCCAGGCCACCAACGGCGGCCAGGTGATCGACAGTGTGCGCAACGTGCCATGCGACCTGGTGCTGCTGGACATGTCGATGCCCGGCATCAGCGGCATCGACCTGATCGGCCGCATCCGCGCCCATGCGCCCAGCCTGCCGATCCTGGTGCTGAGCATGCACAACGAGGCGCTGGTGGTGCGGCGCGCGCTGAAGGCCGGCGCCAACGGCTACATGACCAAGGAAGGCGACCCGGAAACGCTGCTGCAGGCCGTGCGCAAGGTCGCTGCCGGCGGCCGCTACATCGACCCCGGCCTGGCCGAGCAGATGGTGTTCGAAAGCGAGGGCGGACAGTTCGAGCAGGCCCACGAGCAATTGTCGAACCGCGAGCTGAGCATCTTCCGCCTGTTCGTGCGCGGCAAAACGGTCAACCAGATTGCCGATGAACTGGCCATCAGCAACAAGACCGTCAGCACCCACAAGGCGCGCCTGATGCAGAAGATGGGATTCCAGAGCAATGCCGACATGCTGCGCTACGGCATCGACCACGCGCTGGGCGAATAAGGTAGGGATTTCCTTACTGCAGATCGGCCTTGCCTGATAGGCGGCGGCCGCGTCGTCGCGCATACTGGCCGCTGTCTTGGAACGATCTGGAGCGGGGGAATGGGGGACGGGCGCACGCCCGCCGGCGGTTTGCTGCTGGCATTGCTGATAGTCTGGCTGACGCCGGCCGCTGCGGTGGAATCGCTGCCGCAGTGGCGCGCGGCGGTGGCGCACGCGGGCGTGCTGGCCGAGCAGGACGTCCAGCGGGCGCACGCCGAAGCGCTGCGCCTGCAGGCGGCGCCGGCCGAGGCCAGCGGCGCCGACCGCACCAGCGCCCTCAATCTGCTGGCCCGCACCGAGATGCTGATGGCCAACACCAGCGCGGCCGGCGAGCTGGCCATGCGCGCGCTGGCCCAGGCGCGCCAGCAGGGCGACCGCATCGGCCAGGCCGAAGCCAATCTGGTATTGGCGCGCAACACCGTCAACCAGGGCCGCCTCGACCGCCTGTACGGCATCACCACCGACGCCATGGCCAGCCTGGACGGCGTCGCCCGGCCGGCGCTGCTGGCGGAGGTGATGCTGCATACCTCCCTGATGTACAGCCGCCAGGGCAAACTGGACGAGTCGGTGGCGATTTGCGTGCAGGCGCTGGAGATTGCCCGTCTCAGCGGCGTGCCGCGCGCGCTGGCGTTCGGCCACCGCTGCATGGCGCTGGCGTTTGGCCAGGCCGGCAAACACAGCGAGGCGATGCCGCATTATCTGGCCATGGCCAGGGCCGCGCGCCAGGAAGGCTCGACCCTGCTGCTGGGCGAGGCGCTGCTGGGCGAGGGCAATCTGCTGGCCGGCAGCGGCGAGCCGCACCGCGGCGAAGCGCTGATACGCCAGGCGCTCGCCCTGTTCCGCGCGCTGGGCAGCCCGTTCAATATCAGCCACAGCCTGTACAGCCTGGGGGCGCTGCTGTCGCAGCAGGGGCAGCATACCGAGGCCCTGCAGGCGTTTGGCGCCGGCGCCGCCATCTACCAGCGTCATCCGAATCCGATCGCCCAGTGGTGGGCGCTGTCGGCGCTCAGCGCCGAGCACGAGAAGCTGGGCAACCTGGGCGCCGCGCTGAGCGATGCCGAGGCGGCCTATCAACTGGCGCGCAAGATCGGCATGGAACCTTATCAGGGCAACAGCGCGCGCCAGCTGGGGGCGCTGGCGGCACGGCGCGGCGATTACCGCCAGGCCTACAACTACCTGCAGGAGGCCGGCGAGCGGGCGGCCCGCAGCGCGCGCGACACCACCGGCACGCGGGTGATGGAACTGGCCGCGCGTTACGAATCCGAAAGCAAGCAGCGCCGCATTGACGCGCTGACCCGCAGCAACGCCAGCCAGCAGCTCGAACTGGAGCGGCGCGCGGCCCAGCAGCGCTGGATGTGGACCGTGCTGGGCGGCAGCCTGGCGCTGCTGCTGTGCATAGTCGTGTTCCTGACCCGGCTGCGCCGTTCGCACCGCATGGTGGCGCGCCTGAACGCCGACCTCGAACGCACCGTGCAACAGCGTACCGCCGAGCTGCGCCAGCAGACCCGCTACCTGCGGGTGCTGATCGACACCTTGCCGTGGTGGGTCTGGTTCAAGGATACCGACAGCCGCTATCTGGCCGTCAACCGCGCGGTGGCGGCCACCTGGTCGCGCGACGTCGACGCCATGGTGGGGCTGGAGGAGGGCGACGTGATGCCGGAGCTGGCCGCCCATTTCCGCCAGGAAGACCAGGAAGTGATGGCCACGCGCCAGGCGCGCACGGTGGAGACCCAGCAGATGACCCCGGACGGGCCGCGCTGGGTGGAAACGTTCAAGGCGGCGGTGGTGGACGAGGATGGCAGCGTGCTGGGCACGGTGGGGCTGGCGCGCGACATCAGCGAGCGCAAGCAGGTGGAAGCGGCGCGCGAGGCGGCGCTGGAGGAGGCGCGCCAGCTGGCGCAGCTGCGCAGCGAGTTCCTGGCGCAGATGAGCCACGAGCTGCGCACGCCGCTGAACGGCATCCTCGGTTATGCCCAGTTGCTGCGGCGCGACCCGGAACTGAGCGAGCGCCAGCGCGCCGGCGCGAGCGTGATCCACGACAGCGGCCAGCATTTGCTGACCCTGATCAACGACTTGCTGGATTCAGCCAAAATCGAGGCCAACAAGCTGCAGGCGCAGCCGGCGCCGGTGGCGCTGCGCCAGTGCCTGCAGGTGCTGGCCGACATGGTACGGGTCAGCGCCGAACAGAAGCAGCTGCGCTTCCACTGCGAGATCAGCGCGGCGGTGCCGTCCATGGTGCTGACCGACGAACGGCGCCTGCGCCAGGCCCTGCTCAACCTGCTGGCCAACGCGGTCAAGTTCACCGACCACGGCGGTGTCAGCCTGCGCGTCAACCTGCTGGCGGACGGCCGCCTGCGCTTTGAGGTGAGCGACACCGGGGTCGGCATCGAGGCCGGCCAGCGCGAGCGCATCTTCCTGCCGTTCGAACAGGCCGGCGAACTGCTGCGGCGCCAGGACGGCACCGGCCTCGGCCTGGCCATCAGCCGCCAGTTCGTGCGCCTGCTGGGCGGCGAGATTTCGCTCGATAGTCAATTGGGGCAGGGCTGCCGTTTCTGGTTCGATCTGGCGCTGCCGGTGGCCGAGGCGTTGCCGCCCGACCTGCCGCCATCGCTGTGGATCACCGGCTACCACGGGCCGTGCCGGCGCCTGCTGGTGGCTGACGACCAGCCGGAAAACCGCCGCCTGCTGCACGACATGCTGGCGCCGCTGGGTTTCGCGGTCACTCACGCCGGCCACGGGCAGGCGGTGCTGGACCAGCTGGCGCTGCAGCCGCCCGACCTGCTGCTGATGGACATTGCCATGCCGGGCCTGGACGGACTGGAAACACTGCGCCGGCTGCGCGCCGACCCGCGCCTGGCGGCGCTGCCGGTGATCGCGGTGTCGGCCAGCGCCGGCGGCGCCGACCGCCAGCAATTGCTGGACGCCGGCTTCAACGACCGCCTGTCCAAGCCGATCGACCTGGACCAGCTGCTGGCCGCGCTGCACCGCTGCCTGCAGCTGGAATGGCAGCACCAGCGCCAGCCGCAGGCCGAGGAGGACGAGGGCGGCGCCGAGCTGCTGGCGCCGCCGCCGGAGGAAATGGCGGTGCTGCACGATCTGGCCCAGCTTGGCAATATGCGCGCGATCAGGGCGCGCGCCGACTACCTGCTGCGGCTGGACCGCCGCTACCGGCCGTTTGCCGCTCAGTTGCGCCAGCTGGCCCAGGACTATCAGTCGCAGGCCTTGCTGCAGCTGGTGGAGCGCCATCTGGGAGGACCGGCATGAGGCGCCGCCAGGCCTGCCGCTGGCTGGGCTGCGCCGCGCTGGCGTGGGCCGCCTGCTCCCAGGCGCAGGCGCAAGAGCCGCTGCCGTCGGTGCTGGTGAGCGGCAAGCGCGCCAGTCTGGAGACGGCGCAGCAGATCAAGCGCGCGCAGCTGGCCATGGTCGACGCGGTGGTGGCGGACGATGTGCAGGCGCTGCCCGACTTCAGCGTGACCGATGCCCTGCAGCGCATCAGCGGGGTGCAGATCGCGCGCGACCGCGGCGAGGGCAGCAATGTCGCCATCCGCGGACTGACCCAGATCGAAACCACGCTCAACGGCCGCGAAGTATTCACCGCCGGCACCGGCCGCACCCTCGATCTGGCCGACCTGCCGGCCGAGCTGGTGGCCGGCATCGACGTCTACAAGAGCGCCGAAGCGGCTCAGGTCGAAGGCGGCCTGGGCGGCACGATCGACCTGCGCACGCGGCGCCCGTTCGACTTTGCCGGCCCGCAGCTGGCCGGCACCGCGCGCCTGGTGCGCGACGCCCTGGCCGGGCACAGCCAGCCGCAATGGTCGCTGCTGGCCAGCCAGCGCTGGCGCGGCGCTGGCGGCGCCGAGTGGGGCGCCTTGCTGAACCTGGCCCACCAGCGGCGCGCCTGGCGCGAGGACCAGTACAGCTTTGGCGCGCCGCAGCTGCGCGGCGACCTGGAGCCCGGGCGCCAGCTGGCGGTGTCCGCCAGCACCACGGAATCGGCCAGCGCCGGCATCCGCCAGCGCGACGCGGTCAGCGCCGCCCTGCAATGGCGGCCCGCGCCCGGCATCGAAGGGTATGCCGAAGGCAGCTACCAGCAATTCCTGACGCGGCAGGACACCGTGCAGCTGACCCTGGGCACCGGCGAAGGCTTCGTGCCGGGCAGCGTGGCGCTGTTTGCCGGCAGCGCGGACGTGCGCCGCATCGACTGGCTGCGGGCGCCGGCCGACATCCTCAGCTTTGCGCGCGACACGATGGACCGCAACCGCGCGCTGGCGCTCGGCGGCAGCGTCCAGCGCGGCGCGCTGCGGCTGGCGGCCGACCTGAGTTACAGCGACAGCCGCAACAGCCTGTATTTTGCCGGCCCGGTGCTGAGCGGCAGCGCCGATCTGGTGCGGGTCGACCTGTCGCCGCCCCATCCGGCGGTGACGCTGGCCGGCGACGCCCTGCTGGACCCGGCGCGCCTGCAGGTGACCAGCATCGCCTATCGCGCGCGGCCGTATGACGGCCAGTTGCGCGCGCTCAAACTGGATGGCAGTTATGCGCTGGACGGCTGGCTGGACAGCCTGGCGGCCGGCCTGCGGCTGGCGCGCCGCGCGGCCGGCAACGCGCCGGGGCAGATCAACGGCGACCTGCGGGTGCCGGCCGGGCTGGACCTGGCCAGCGTGCCGGCGCTGGCGGCGGCCTATCCGTATCCGGTGTTTTTCCCGGACGGCGGCGCCGGCGCCAGCAACTACCTGACCGGCAGCCTGGCGCTGGCGCGCGATGCCGCCGCGCTGCGCCGCCAGGCCGGGCTGACGGCGCCGCTGCCGCTGGCGGGCGGGGCGCTGGGCGTGTGGCGCATCCGCGAGCAGACCGTGGCCGCCTATCTGCAGGCGCGCTTTCACGGCGGCGCGCTGGACGGCAATGCCGGCGTGCGCGTGGTGGCCACGCGCGAGGCGGTGGACGGCATGCAGGCGCTGCCGGCCAGCGGCGCGCTGGCGCCGATCGCGCTGGACCACGCCTACCTGGATTATCTGCCCAGCCTGAATCTGCGCTACGCGCTGGCGGACGGGCTGTATGTGCGCGGCGCGGCTGCCAAGTCGCTGACCCGGCCCAACTTCGACCAGCTGTCGCCCTCGCTGACGCTGACGCCCAACAGCATCACCCCCAGCGCCAACAGCGGCAGCGCCGGCAATCCGGCCTTGCAGCCGGTGCGCGCCAACAATCTGGATCTGGCGCTGGAGCGCTACTTCAGCGGCTCCGCCAGCGCCACCATCAGCCTCTTCCACAAGCGCGTGGACGGCCTGATCGGCAGCGAAAGCCAGGCCGAGCTGCACGACGGCGCGCTGTACCAGGTGACCCGGCCGTACAACCGGCGCCGCGCGATCGTGCGCGGCGCCGAGCTGGGCTATCAGCAGATATATGACTTCCTGCCCGGCTGGATGCGCGGGCTGGGCATGCAGATCAATTACACCCTGGCCGACAGCGCCACGCCCAACCCCTTGCAGGGCGGCGACTCCGCGCTGCCCAATCTGTCGCGCCGCAGCGCCAACCTGGTCGGCATCTATGAAAACGGGGCACTGTCGGCGCGCCTGGCCTACAACTGGCGCGACCGCTTCCTCAGCAGCATCAACAGCTACGCCGGCGTCGGCGTGCTGCCGGTCTACACCGACGGTTACGGCTGGCTGGATGCCTCGTTCGGCTACCGGCTCAACGCCAGGCTGACGCTGACCATGGAGGGCGGCAACCTGTCGCGCACGGTGCGCCGCGCCAGCTTTGGCAGCGAGACCCGGCCGCAAAGCCTGTGGACCAATGACCGCCAGTGGAGCATCACGGCGCGTTTTCACCTCTGACGCATGAACAATGAAAGACCAATGAAGGGAGTCACATGAAGGGAATGGCGTTTTACGAGCAATACATCGCAGGCTTGCGTTCGGTGCTGCATCTGCTGGAAGAAGCGCTGGAAAACCGCCGGCCGGCGCCCGGCTGCGACAACCTGTTACGTTTGCGCCTGCTGTTCGAGGATGCCACGGTGAGCTTTGACCATGTGATGCGCTGCATGCAGGCGCACGCTCAGTCGGGCGGGCCGAAGATCGAAGGCGAGCTGGCCGCCAGGCTGGCCGAATGCCGCGACAAGCTGCTGTCCTTGCGCGCGCGCTGCGCCGGCAACCACGAAGCGCGGTGAGTGACGATCAGCCAGCGCGTGCCAAAGCGGCGGTAGGTGAGCAGGTAGCCGGCGCTGCGCTGGCTGCCGTCGGCAAAGCTGATCCGGTAGGTGCCGGCATCGGTGGCGGTGTCGCAGTCGGCTTCGATGCGGCGCTGGTCAATCTGCACCGCCGCGCCGCGCGCCACCAGGTGCCGGTAGTAGCTCAGCTTGGCCGCCGGCGACAGCAGCACCTCATCGGAAGACGGCACCAGCAACACTGAGCGTGGCGCATAGTTGGCCACCACGCGTTCCGCCTTGCCGCTTTGTAGCATGGCATTCCAGTGGTCGAACAGGGCGGCGATCTGGGCGGCGGACGCCGGGCGGCAGGCCTCGGCCGCTGCCGCGTGGCCATGGGCGGCCAGCAGGAGGCCGGCAAGAAAAAGCGGGCGGGGCGTGTACATAGTGCACTGAGGAGCGGCTGGTGGGTGGTGCCATATCATCGCCGCCGCCGCCGCGCCGCGCCATCAGGAAACACTGTAGATCGTGTAGGGAATTCCGGATAGCCGTTCAGGCGCCGGGCGGCGCGTACTCAATGCGGTCGCGGCCGTTTTCCTTGGCGCGGTACAGCGCCTGGTCGGCCAGTTCGATCAGCTGCGCCATGGTCTGCGGGCGCTGCGGATCGAAGGCGATGGCGCCAAAGCTGCCGCTGACCGCGATGGCCTGCTGCTCGCTGATGCGGATCGGCTCGTGGCGGATCGCATGGCGCAGTTCCTCCACGCGCGCGTGGCCGTTGGCCGCATTCAGGCCCGGCAGCAGCACCAGGAATTCCTCGCCGCCGTAGCGGCCGACCGCGTCGCTCTGGCGCACGGCCGCGCTCAGCCGCACCACCGCCTCGCGCAGCACGGCGTCGCCGGCGGCATGGCCATAGTTGTCGTTGATGCGCTTGAAGTAATCCAGGTCCAGCAGCACCAGCAGCAAGGGTTGTTGCTGGGCCGCCGCCTGCGCCAGCGCGTGCTCGATGATTTCCATGATGGCGCCACGATTCCAGGCGCCGGTCAGGCTGTCCTTGAGCGCGCGCTGGCGCAGCTGTTCGCGCGACTGCTCCAGTTCGCGCGTGCGCTCGCGCACCAGCTGTTCGGTGTGCAGCTGGCGCTGCAGCAGGTGCCGCACCCGCAGGCGGTACGCCACGCTCAGCAACAGCAGGGCCAGCACCGCGCACAGCAGATAGAACGGGGTGGTTTGCCACCATGGCGGCAGTACGGTCACCGCCTGCCGCTGCAGCGGCGAGGTGCTGTGGTTGTAAAGATTGGTGGCGTAGTACTCGAACTGGTACTCGCCGGGCGGCAGGGCCGCGTAACGCAGCTGCGGTGTGGCCGACTCGGCCCAGCCGCTTTCCAGTCCCGCCAGCCGGTAGTGGTAGCGCAGGGCGCTGCGGTTTTGCGGGTGCAGGCTGGCCAGCTCCAGTTCCAGCGGCGCGCCGGACCAGGGCAGGGTCCATGGCCGGCCCGGGGCCAGATCCATCCCTTCGTGGCGGGCCTGCTCGATCTGCACGCTCAGCGGCTGGGCGGCGAACAGCCGTTCCGGGTGTAGGACGTGGGAAGCGCCGTTGCTGGTGGCGATCCACATCGAAGCGTCGCCGTCCTCGTAGAATACCGCGCCGTTGGTATCGTTCCACGCCAGGCCGTCGTTCTGGTCAAAGAAGCGCCAGTGCGCACGGTTCCAGACGGCCACGCCGGCATCGGTGCCGACCCACAGCCAGCCGCGCCGGTCCTCGTACAGGGCGATGATGTGGGCACCGGCCAGCAGGCTGTTGTCGACCGCTTCAAATTGCAGACCGGCGCCGGCGGCGCTGGCGCGCCACAGGCGATTGCGGCTGTCGGCCAGCCACAGCCGGCCGTCGGCGCCGCAATGCATGGCGGAGAAATCGGCCTGGCCGCCGGGCGGCGGCGTGTCCAGCGTTTGCCAGCCGCTGTCGCCCAGGTGTTGCAGCTGGCCGGCGCGCAGGAACCACGGCGTGCCGTCCGGCGCCAGGCATTGGCTGATCACCGTGATGCTGTCGCCGTCAGAGGGCTGGACCAGGCCGGCGGGCGGGCCGGCTTTTTGCTTGGGGGCGCTGGTATCGAGCACCGAAATGCCGTCCACGGTGGCCAGCCAGAGGCGCTGCTGCGGATCGACCAGCAACTGGTTGATGGCGGCCAATCCGCGCGTATGCACGCGCGCCCGTCCGTCGGCGTCCAGCCGCGCCAACAGGCCGGAAAAGGTGGCGGCCCAGACCTGACCGCGGCCGTCCAGCGCCAGGCTGCTCCATTGCGCCTCGGTTTGGTCGGCCGCGACCGGGGAGAACTGCCGTGTTCCCGGCAACAGGCGGGCTGGGCGCTCACGGGTGGCGGCGTACAGGATGCCGGCCTGATCCCGGACAAAGGAGATCGCCACGTCGCTCGGCAGGCCTTGCGCGCTGCTCCAGTTTTCCCAGTTGCCATAGCCGAGCCAGTGGATCAGGCCGAGGCCGCGCGCGCCCAGCCACAGCCCGCCGGCCGCATCAAACTGCATGGCCGTGATGCCGCCGGCCACGCGCAAGCCGTTGGCGGGGCCGTAACGGGTCCAGTGATCGTTTTCCCAGCGCACCAGGCCGTCATCGGTGTTGCTGAGGATGCGGCCTTCGCCATCTTCGGCCAGCGTCACCCGCAGTGCTTTCTTGCGCATCAGGCCGCCAGCCGGGGTGCGATCGGTAAAGCGCCGCGCTCCCGGCGCCAGGACGACGATGCTGCTGTCGCCGCGTGCCCACAACTGGCCCTTGCGGTCGCGCAGAATGGCTTCCCAGTGCTGGCCCGGCACGCCCTGAGCCGGTCCCCACACTGTCACGCCATCGGGGCCGACATGGCACAGGGCGCCGCCGCAGCCCAGCCACAGGTTACTGCCCGCTTCGGCCAGCACGCTGTCGATCTGCGCCAGCCGCTCGTGCCTGGCCAACTGCTGTTCGGTGAATACCGGCCGCAGCGCGGTCCGGCCGTTACGCAGCCCCAGCGTGTACAGCCGCATGCCGGTCACCAGATAGCGGGTGCCGTCCGGCGCGATCGACATATTCTGAGCCGGCACGCTGTCGATCTGGCGGCCATCGTCGCGCAGCACCGGCTGCAGGCGTTCACCGACCTTGAGGTAGAGTTTGTTGAAGTTGGAAACCCACAGATTGTCCTCGTGGTCCACGGTCAGGCCAGTCACTGCGGACTCGTCCATGCCTTCGCTTTGCGCGTAACGGCGGAAACCCGCGCCGTTGTAGCGGTACACACCGTTTTCGGTGCCGACCCACAAGTGGCCGCTGCGGGCGCGCGCCAGCGCGGTCACCGCCAGGTTGCCGAGGCCATCCTGCTGGCCGTAATAGCGCAACGGCGCCTGCTGCGCCGCCGCCAGGGCAGGCAGCAGGAACAGCAGGGCAAGCAATTTGCGGAAAAGATCAGTTGGTGCTGGCAAAATAAGGGCGCATCAAGGCATATTGTTGTCGTGAGACAAGCTTATGGTGTGCCCCGTCTTTTGCCAAGTAGAATTTTCAGCAGGCGGCTTACGGCCAATGCAGCGGTTTAAACTCTTCCGGACTGCAGGCGAGCTGCTGGGCCGCGGCAAAATGCGCGAATTCGGCCGCGCCGACGCGGTTGGCAAAGATCGACCAACTGAACATGCGTGCGTACAGCCGCATGCGTTCGCGCGGCGCCTGCTGGAAGGCGGCATCGGCGGCCAGGGCCTGTTTCAGGCTGTCGGCATCCAGCCGCAGCGTGCCGGCGCGCACGCCGCCGCCGGCCGGGCCGTCAAACAGCATCAGCTTGTCGGCGCCGGCTTCTTCATTCCAGCACGGCCAGGCGGGCCGTTGCATGCGCGCACCGCGGCCCGGCACGCCGTCGCGGGCAAAGCTGGTCCAGTATCCGGCCATGGCGTCCGATACCAGCTGGCGGCTGGCGCGGTTGCCCCTGGTGGCGCAGCGCAGCGGATCGAACTCGCCGTCGATATCGCGCAGGGCGAAGGCGATTTCGATCACGTGGGCCGCACCCAGCAGCAGCGGCAGGCGCAGCAGCGGCAGCTGGGGATGTTCATCCCAGTCAAAGCGGTAAACCCACACCTGGCTGTGGCCGCCAGCCAGCATGGCGCTGGCCGGGGCGTCGACGCAATTGGCTTTCCACAGATCGGACATGTAGCGCGCATGCAGCTGGTACTGCGCCGGATCGCGGATCAGCGGCAGCTGGCCGCCGAGCAGGCGCACGAATTCCGGGTTGTTGGCCATGAACAGCTTGTACTCGTCGCGATTGCTGCCGATGATGAGCGGCACCGCGTTGTAGCGGGCCGGATCGGTGAACCATTGCTCCAGCGGCGCCAGCGGCAGCACCACGCCGTCGCGCAGCACCACCGGCGCGTCGTAGAAGCCCAGCCCGGCCGGCGTGATGGCCGCCATCAGCTCGGCCGCCGGACGCGCCCGCAGTTCCAGCGCCAGCGGCAGGCCGGATGCCGGCGCCCAGCGCCGCAGCAGTTCGGCCGAACTGAGCGCGTGGCCCGGCACGGGGTTATCGCGTGCATGACGCGCTTCCGCCAGGCTGTGGCTGAGCGTGATCGGGGATTGCAGGATGGCACGGTGGAACAAGCCCCTGGCCAGCGGGCTGGCCAGCATGGTGTAGATGTTCAGTCCGCCGGCCGACTCGCCAAACAGGGTAACGTTGCCGGGATCGCCGCCAAAAGCCGCGATATGCCGGCGTACCCAGCGCAGGGCGGCAATGATGTCCAGCGTGCCGAAGTTGCCGGAGCGGTCCAGCGCCGCGTACTCGTCATCGCTGCCCGCCGGATCCAGCGCCTCCAGCGCCTCCAGGCTGAACCAGCCGAAAATGCCGAGCCGGTAGTTCAGCGACACTACCAGCACCCGGTCGTGCCCGGCCAGGTTGCGCAGCGCGGTGTAGGCCGAGGCGCTGCCGGCCGTGTTGGCGCCGCCATGAATCCACACCATCACCGGCAGCGGCGCCGCCTGCGCCAGCTGCGCCGGCGTCATGCCGGGAGCGAAGACATTGAGCGTCAGGCAGTCCTCGGAACCGGTCACGCTGCCCCATTGCCTGCGCGGCGCGCCGATGGTCTCGCCGGCAAACTGCATGGCCACGGCACCGTATTGCAACGCTTCACGCACGCCGTCCCAGGCCTGCGGCGGCCGCGGCGCTTTCCAGCGCAGCTCGCCCACCGGCGGTTTGGCGTAGGGGATGCCCAGCCAGGCATGGGTGCCATGACGTTCCTGGTAGCCGACCACGGCACCCTGGCTGGTCACGCGCAGCGAATCCGGATCGGGCCGGCGCGACGGCTGGCCCGGCAGCAGGAAATGGGCCAGCGCCGGCAGCAGCACCAGCGCGCCCACCATATTCCACAGGAACATGAAGGCCAGCAGGATGCCCATGTCGGCCTGGAACTTGATTGGCGACCAGATCCAGGTGGCCACCGCGATGGCCAGCGTGACGCCGGTCAGCATCACCACCTTGCCGGTGAATTGCAGTGCGTGGTGGAAGGCTGCCGACAGGCTGGCGCCGGCACGCTGGCGCGCCAGCACCACGCTCAGCACATACAGCGCGTAGTCGACGCCGATGCCCACGCCCAGCGCGATCACCGGCAGCGTGGCCACCTTGACGCCCATGCCCAGCCACACCATCAGCACCTCGCACAGGATGGAGGTCAGCACCAGCGGCAGCACCGCCACCGCCACCGCGCGCCAGGAGCGGAAGGTCAGGTAGCACAGCACGATCACCGCGCCGTAGACCCAGTACAGCATGTCATGCATGGCTTGCTTGACCACGATGTTGGTGGCGGCCTCGATGCCGGCGCTGCCGGCCGCCAGCAGGAACTGCTCCTGCGGCGTATTATTGGCGGCGGCAAAGCGTTCCACCGTGCCGACCACGCCGCTCAGGGTGGCCGCCTTGTGGTCCTTCAGGTAGACATACAGCGACAGCAGCGAGCAGTTCTGGTTGAACAGTTCGCGCGGCGCACGCGTCTGCACCGCGCCCAGCGCGCTCTGGTTGGGCGTCAGGTTGTACCACTTGAAGTTACCCTCGTTATAGCCGCTGGCGGCCAGCTTGCTGAGCGAGGCCATGGAGTTGGTCGAGTCCACCCCCGGCAACTGCTCCAGCTGCCAGGCCAGCGCATCGACCTTGGCCAGGGTCTGGTACTGGGTGCACTGGTCGGCGCCGGTCTTGACCATGACCACCAGCACGTCGGCGCTGGCGGCGTAGTTGCGCACCATGAAGGCGTTGTCGCGGTTGTAGCGTGAATCGGCGCGCAGTTCCGGTGCACCCGGATCAAGGTCGCCCACCTGCAGTTGCAGGCTGAGCAGGAAGCCGGCCACGGCCAGCACGGCGCTGGCGATGACGGTCACCGTGGCCCAGCGGCGCTGCGTGAAACGGTCGAGCAGGGTCCATAGCCACGGCTTGCTGCCCTGTTGCGCCTGGTCGGTCTGCAGGCTGCGGGCGGCCGCTTTGGCGCTGACGCCGGTGTATGACAGCAGAATCGGCAGCAGCACCAGGTTGGTGAAGATCAGCACGGCCACGCCGATGCTGGCGATCACCGCCAGGTCCTGGATCACCTTGATGTCGATCATGGCCAGCACCAGGAAACCAACCGCGTCGCACAGCAGCGCCGACATGCCGGCCGCGAACAGGCGGCGGAAGGTGTAGCGCGCGGCCACCACCTTGTGCGTGCCGCGTCCGACGTCTTGCATGATGCCGTTCATCTTTTGCGCGCCGTGGCTCATGCCGATGGCGAACACCAGGAAGGGCACCAGTACCGAGTAGGGATCGAGCTCGTAATGCAGCAGCGACAGCAGGCCGAACTGCCACAGCACCGCCACCAGCGAACACAGCATGACCAGCAGGGTGCTGCGCCAGCAGCGCGTGTACCAGTACAGCACCGCGCTGGCGATGGCGATCGCGGCCACGAAGAACAGCAGGACCTGCTGCAATCCCTCGATCAGGTCGCCAACGATCTTGGTGAAACCGGTGATGTGGATGTCCACGCCCTGCGCCTGGTATTTGGCGCGGATGGCTTCCAGCTGCTGCGAGAACTGGCGGTAGTCCAGCGCCTGACCGGTCTGCGGGTTGACGTCCAGCAGCGGCACGAACAGCATGGTGGACTGGAAGTTGGCGGCGACGATCTGGCCGATTTCGCCGGAACGCTCGACGTTGGCACGCAACACCTCCATGCTGCGCGGCGAGCCGTCGTAGTCGTCCGGGATGACGGTGCCGCCGTCCAGGCCTTCCTCGGTGACGGCGGTCCAGCGCGTGTTGGCGGTCCACAGCGATTTCATGAACGGCCGGTCCACTCCGGGCAGCAGGTAGATTTCGTCATTCATCTTTTGCAGCGTGGCCAGGTAGCCGGCGTCAAAAATGCCGCCCTGGCGCGCGGCCACGGCAATACGCAGCGAGTTGCCCAATCCGCTCAGTTCGGTTTTGTGCTCCAGGTAGTTGCGCACGTAAGGATGCGAGGTGGGGATCATCTTGTCAAAGCTGGCGTTGAGCCGCAGGTGCGTGGCCTGCCAGCCCAGCAGCGCGGTCAGCAGCAGGCACAGGGCGATGATCAGCGGACGGAAGTTGAACAGCGCACGCTCGGCCAAGTTGCCCGAGCCGGTGTCGAAGTCCTGCAGGCGCCGGATGACGGGCTGCTGGTCGAGGTCTGGTTCGTTATGCATGAAGTTTCCTGCCTATTTGGTTGAAGATGCCAGCCGCGTGACGCCACGCAGGCCGGCCACCACCAGCGTGCCATCGGCCGCCTGCGCCAGCGCGGCGGCCGGCAGCGGCCGTGACTGCGGCTGGCGGGTGAAGCTGCGGCCCTGGTCGCGGCTGATCAGCACGTCGCCGCCCTGGCTGAGCAGGGCCAGGCTGCCGTCGGCCAGCGCGATGCCGGCCGTGATGGCTTGCTGCACGCCGGTCTGGACCTGGGTCCAGCTGCGGCCCTGGTCGCCGGACCACCAGGCGCTGCCGCGCAGGCCGTAGGCCACCAGTTCGCCGCCGGGCGCCGCCAGCAGGCCGAAGTAGCTGCCCTTGTAGGGCGAGGCCAGCGGCTCGAAGCTGGCGCCGCCGTCGAGCGAGCGCAGCAGCGTGCCCTGTTCGCCGGCAAGGTAGAGCGCAGCGCCGGCTGCACGCAGGCCGTACAGGTGCAAGCTCTTCGGATTGGCCACATGCTGCTGCCATGCTTGCCAGCTGCGGCCGCCGTCGCTGGTGCGGAACACCAGGTTGTAGGCGCCAACGATGTAGCCGTTGCTGGCGTCGGCAAAGTACAGGTCGAGGAAAGGCTTGTCCGGGCCGTCCGCCCGCAGTTGCGCGGCGGCGCTGGCCTCGGCCGGCGTGCTGGCCGCGCGCGCCAGGGTATCGGCCGCCTGCACGCCGTCGAACTGCTTGCTCCAGCTCTGGCCGCCATCGGCGGTGTGCAGCACCACGCCCAGGTGGCCGACGGCCCAGCCCAGTTGCGGCGTGACGAACTGCACCGCCACCAGGCTGACCTGTACCGGCGTGGGCGCCTGACGCCAGGTCTGGCCGTTGTCGTCGGACAGCAGCACGATGCCGCGCTCGCCCACCGCCACCAGCCGCAGACCGGCTTGCGCCAGCGCCAGCATGACGGCGCCGCCAGCCTTGGCGGACAGGATGGCCGGGCTGGTCAGCACCGCTGGCGGCGCCGCCCAGGCCGGCGACAGCCAGCCGGCGGCCAGCGTCACCAACAGGATTCTGAAGATCGCCATGGCATCGCTCCGCATCAGCGCGAACCCTGGTTGGCCAGTTCTTCGGGACCGAAGTAGCTGACCGGCAGGCGCGGGATGGCCTTGTACTGGACCGGCAGCTCATTCGACGAAGCGTTCAGCAGGTAGGCGCCGGTCTGCACGTTATAGGTACCCCACATGACGCTGCCCAGCACGGCCGGCAGGTCCGGCGCCAGCAAGGTCAGCGTGTAGTTGCTGCGCCAGATCTGGCCCTGCGCGTCGTAACCGTCGATCAGGATGATTTGCCAGGTGTCTTCGTCAAGGTAGTAGCGGCGCTTGGCCACCACGTGGCGTTTGCCGGGCGCCAGCGTGGCTTCCACTTCCCATACGCGGTGCAGCTCCCAGCGCACCAGGTCGGGATTGAGGAACTGCGGCCCTACCAGATCGGCAATCCTGGCGGCCGCCGCGCGGTTGTTGTTGTACGGGATGTACAGCTCCTTCTTGCCGACCAGCTTGAGTTCATGGTGGTCGACCGGGCCGAACATCATGAACGCTTCATCGAAGAAGCCGATGCCGGAGGTGACCGAGTCCGGCGTGTCGTAGGCCACCGACGGCGCGCGGCGCACGCGGCGCTGGCCCACCAGGTATTGCCACAGGGCGCGCGGCGAGGCTTCGTTCAGCCCGTCATGCGCGAGGATGCCTTCGCCGGCCTTGGATGCCGGCGCACGCGTGATCAGGCGGCCGTACTGGTACATGCCTTCCATCTTCTCCAGGCTGCCTTCCTTGAAGTAGTACGGCCGCATGATGGTTTGCTCGGCCTCGTTGGCCAGCGAACGCTTGCCATCGGGCGTGACGATCCAGGTGCGGGTGGCGTAGATCGCGGTTTCACCGGTCCAGGCCAGGCGATGGTTCCAGATCGCTTCGTAGCCGCTCTTCGGAATCGGGAACGGGATGCCGCCGTAAGCGCCTTCCACCCCATAGCCGCCGTCTACCGTCCTGGCGCGGGTGGCGTTCTTGAACGTGTTGTCGTAGACCCAACTGGGGGCGCCGCCGGTGCGGTGGGTTGGATAGACGTCAACCCGGTAGGACGGATATTTTTTCAGCATCGCCACGGTGCCGGCCGACAGCCTGGCCGCATACTGATCGACGTTTTTGCCGGTAATGCTCAGCAGCGGTTTTTCAGCGGCAAACGGATCGGCGCGGGCGTCGCCCGGCTTGTAGCCGGCCGGCACCTTGGCGTACACGCCGTCCCAGGCCGGAATGCTGCCATCCTTGTTGCCGGCTTTCTCGGCGCCCAGCGGGGTGAGGGTGGTTTTCAGTGCGGCCGCTTCGTCGGCGGTGACGGCCGCCATGGCCAGGCTGTTGGTCAGGAGCAGGGCGGCGGCCAGCAGGTGTGCGTTGGATTTCATATGGGATTCCATTCTCAAAAGGCGCGTTTGATGTTGAGCGAGATGTAGTTGCGGTCTTTCAGGGACTGCGCATAGCTCAGGATCGGCGTATTGGTGGCGGGATTATTCTTGAGGAAGGTGCCGGCCGCGCCCAGGAAGCGCACATAGCTGATGCCGAATTTCCAGTCCTGCTGATAGCTGCCGCTGATGCCGATATTGAAATCGCCGCCGTGTTCGCTGCCGCCGTTGAAGTTGAAGATGGTGGAGGAGCGGCCCGAGAGGTTGTAGCCGATGCCGATCGGCACGGTCAGGTCCAGTCCGGTCAGCACCTGGTAGTAGGCCGGCTCGAAGATCATGCGCACGGCAGTGGCGTCGCGGGTGGTGTTGGGATCGAGCGAACCCTGGAAGGTGGTGCTGGTGCGGCGGTTCCACGCCAGTTCGCCCAGCAGGGAGCCGCCCTGGAACAGGCTGTTGGTCGGCAGCACGTAGATGGCCGACAGGTTGACGTGGGCGCTGTTGCCAACCGCGTATCCAGGATTGCCGCGGTTGTCTGACAGCGCGCCACCGCCCAGGCGCGACAGGAAATTGGGCGTCGGATCGCTCACCAGCGGCGTATTGCGCCGCACCGACACCTCGGCCGCGACATTGACGCCGCCCAGCACCGTGCTGGCGCTGGCGCCGTAGGTTTTGATGCCTTCCGCGTACACCGCCTGCACCGTGGCCGGCGCGCCGGGTGGGAAGGCAGGCGCAAAGCCGAGGTAGAAGTATGGCGTCTTGTCGTGGTAGCGCGCCGCGTAGAGGCCGAACTCGATGTCGCTGCCGGCCGGCGTGAACTTGACCTGGGCGCCGCCCTGGCCGGAATTCTTTGCCTTCATGTCGGGCTGGGTGTAGAACGCCGGCGCACCGGAGTTGGTGGGCGCGACCAGGAAGGCGCTGGCGCCGGCGCCGGCCGCGTCATAGCTGCTCAGGTAGCTGCCAGCGCCGGGAATCAGCGTCGGCCGCCATTCGAACTGGTAGTAGGCGCCGATCGAGACATTCGGCAGTACCTGCAGCTGGCCGGACAGCTGGTTCACCGGCCGCAGGATTTCCTTGAACTGCGCGCCCGGCACGGACAGCAGCTTGACCAGGTCGACCGGGCCTTGCGCGTTGGCGATGCCATTGGCGCCAAAGAACAGGCTCTCGCCGTATTGCAGCGTGTGACGGCCCAGACGCACGGTGCCAGGCAGGTCGCCAATGCTGCCCTTGCCGAACACGAAGGCATCCAGCAGCTCGGCGTTGCGGCCGTGCAGCACGCGCGTGCCCTTGGTGAAATCCTGGTTGGCGTTGCCGGTCAGGATGCCGGCGTTGCTGCCGGGCGAGGCGTTGTCGTTGCTGCGGTTGTAGACCGTGTCGTACCAGGCGGCGGCGCTGATGCGCAGGCCGGCGTTGCGGGTGCCGACATCCAGTTCCGACAGCCAGTCGATCCGGTTCGAGACGATGCCCTTGTTGCGGAAGTTCTGGTTGCCGTCGTCCAGGTTGTAGCCGGTGAAATCGGCCGCGCCGAAGCCTGTATACCCGCCGGCCAGCAGGCGCGGGTCGGCGTCCTTCAGACGGTAGGCGGCGCTGTATTTGATGGTGTTGTTCCAGCTGAGCTTGACGTCGGAGCCGGTATCGAATTCAAATGCCAGTGCCGCGTGGCCGGGCAGGGCGGCTGCCACCGCCAGCGCCAGCAGGCGCAGTGCAGGTTGTTGTTTCATGTCTCCCCCAGGGATAGTTTTAGGTATGGGTGGTTTGCTACATCAGATAAAGGTCGATGCCAGCCCGCCATCGACGGGAATATTGACGCCGTTGATCCAGCGGGCGGCGTCGGAACAGAGGAAGGCCACCACCGGCGCGATTTCGTCCGCGTAGGCCGGGCGCTTCATGCGGCCGGCGTCACGCTGCACCCGTTCCTGGCCCAGCATGGAGACAAAGTCGCCCAGGATGGGGGTGAACACCGGCCCCGGCGCCACGCAATTCATGCGCACCGATTTCTCCAGGAACCAGGGCTGGGACTGCACATAGGTCCAGACCAGCAGCGCTTCCTTGAAATACTGGTAGCAGGTGTCCTGCGGCACCGGATGCTCGCGCAGCCAGTCGGCGCCGGCCTCGAAACCCTGCACGGCCGCCAGTGTCTTGTGCGGCGCCAGCCGCTGCGGCCATTCCGCGCCCAGGATGGAGGCGATGTTGACGATCGATGCACCGGCCGGCATGCGCTCCAGCACGCGCTCGGTCAGGTGGCGCAGGCCGAGGTAGTTGACCCGTGCCACCAGCGTGGCCGGCGCGGTGCCGGGCACGCCGGCCACGTTGCACAGCGCGTCGATGCGCGCGGGAAGCTGGGCCACGGCGGCGTCGATGCCTTCCACGCTGCTGAGGTCGGCCTGGATGAAGCCGTCCAGCGTCAGGCCGGGCGTGTTGCGGTCGATGCCAATCACGGTGGCCCCTTGGGCGCGCGCCAGCCGGGCCGTTTCCGCGCCGATGCCGGAACAGGCGCCGGTGATGACGATGGTTTTATTCAGTAATTCCATGGTGTCTCTCGTTGTTTTGTGGTTAGAAGGGGTAGTGCGGCGCCTGGCTCTTGATGGTCAGCCATTGCCATTGAGTGAATTCGTCCCAGTCGGCCGGACCGCCGTGGCGGCCGCCATTACCGGAGGTGCCGCTGCCGCCGAACGGCGCATGCACCTCGGCCAGCACGGTCTGGTCGTTGATGTGGGCGTGGCCGCAGGGCACGCGGTTGACGATGTGCATGGCGCGCGCCAGCGATGGTGAAATCACGCCCAGCGCCAGGCAGCCTTCGGCCTGCGCGGCCAGCGCGATGGCATCGTCGTCGCTGTCAAACACGGTGATCGAGGCCACCGGTCCGAACAGCTCTTCCTCGAAGCAGCGCATGCCGGGCCGGACCTCGGCCAGCACGGTGGGCTGATAGAAGCGGCCGTCGTGATTGCCGCCGGCCAGCAAGCTGGCGCCAGCTGCGATCGAATCCTGCACGATGCCATGCAGGCGCTCGACCTGGCGGCCGTTGATCAAGGGCCCGAGCGCCACTGAGCCGCTCATGGGATCGCCCACCGGCAGACTGGCGGCCTTGTCCAGCAGGCGTTCGGTGACGGCGGCGGCGATGCCGCGCTGGAGCAGGATGCGGCCGGACGCCATGCAGATCTGGCCCTGGTGCAGGTAGGCGCCCCAGGCCACGTTGGCGGCGGCGATGTCGGGATCGGCGTCGTCCAGGATCACCAGTGAATTCTTGCCGCCCAATTCCAGCGCGACTTTCTTGAGCGCGCGCCCGGCCAGCTCGGCCACGCGGCGGCCGACCGCAGTGGAGCCCGTGAACGACACCATGCCGATGTCCGGATGGGTGCACAAGGCTTCGCCGGCATCGGCCCCGCCCGGCAGCACGTGCAGCACGCCCGGCGGCAGGCCGGCCTGTTCAAAGATGCGGGCGATGATGACGCCGCCCGTGACCGGGGTTTGCAGGTCGGGCTTGTGGACCACAGCGTTGCCCACCGCCAGGGCCGGCGCAATCGAGCGCAGCGACAGGATCAGCGGGAAGTTGAATGGCGAGATCACGCCCACCACACCGTGCGGCACGCGCCGCGCAATGCTGAACTGGTCGTGCGGCGCCGCCAGCAACTGGCCTTGCGGCTGGGTCAGCATGGCGGCCGCCTCATGCAGGTGGGCCACGGCTTCGCGCAGTTCCAGCTGCGCCTTGGGCAGGATGCCGCCGGTTTCGCGCGCAATCCATTCGGCCAGCTCGTCGCGGTGCTGCTCCAGCAGCGCGGCGGCGCGACGGAAGATGGCCGCGCGTTCCTTGTAGTCGCTGGCCGCCCAGGCGCGCTGGGCGGCGCGGGCGAGGCCGGCGGCGCGGGCGACGTCAGCGGCATTGGCCTTGCCGGTGTGGCCCAGCGTGGCGCCGGTGGCCGGTTCGATGATGGGCTGGCTGCCTCCTTGCGCGGCGTTCCAGCCGCCGTCAAAGATCTTGCCCTGCCAGGTGGTGTCGTGTAAAAACGCGATCGCGTCGGGTGCGCCCATATTGGTCTCCTGTGGCGTGGGTTGTTGTGGCTTTTACGTTGGTATTAGCCAAATCCGTGCCACACCCCGGCAAGTTGCTGATGACGCACTGCATTCCATAGGTGGCGCAGGTGTTTTCTGCTGCGCCGCAGCGATGTCGCGCCGCGATTTTGATTTGATCAAATGATTAAAAGCCGGCGTGGCGTTGTACTATTTGATCAATTCATTACAAGCAAGCGGGAGCACAATGAAGCAGGTGGAGCAGGTGTCGCTGGCCGATATGGCCAAGTCGGAAAGCCGGATACTGAACCGGGGCGACAGCGCCCACATGAACGCTGGCGCGCCGCCGACGCTGGACGACCTGACGCAAAGCCTGCAATTCTCGCCGGGCGACGGCCGCATCTGGCTGAATGGGCAGCGCATGCAGTTGATGCACACCAGTTCGCTGGGCGACTTGCGGCGTGAACTGGTGGACAGCCTGGGCATGGAAAAGACGCGCGGCCTGCTGACGCGGGTCGGCTATTCGGCCGGCATGCGCGATGCACAGCTGCTGCGCGAGCGCTGGCCGGAGGCCGAGCCGGCGGCGCTGTTTGCGGCCGGTCCGCGCATGCATGCGCTGGAAGGCGCGGTCAAGGTGGAGCCGGTGCATTTCGAGTTTGATGTCGAGCGCGGCACTTATCACGGGGAATTCCTGTGGCACCACTCCAGCGAGGATGAAGCGCACATCGCTCACTTCGGCATCGGCACCGAGCCGGCCTGCTGGATGCAGACCGGCTATGCGATCGGCTATACCAGCGCGCTGGTGGGGCGCTTGATCGTCTATCGCGAGGTGGAATGCCAGTCCATGGGCCATCGCCAATGCCGGCTGCTGGGCAAGCCGGCCGACGAGTGGGACGATATCGAGGAAGATCTCAGCTACTTCAACGCCGAGGCATTTGTCAGCACCGCTTATGGCCAGCGCAGCGGCGCGACCTCCAGAAATACCGCGGTGCTGTTTCCAGCCGATGGCAGTGGGCAGGACAAGCAAATGGTGGGCGTGTCATCGGCCTTCAACGCCGCCTGCCATATGCTGCGGCGGGTGGCGCCGACCGAGGCCACGGTGCTGTTCACCGGCGAATCGGGTGTCGGCAAGGAGATGTTCGCGTCCATGCTGCATCAGATCAGTCCGCGCAAGGAGAAGCCGTTTGTGGCGGTCAACTGCGCCGCGATTCCGGAAACCTTGATCGAGTCGGAACTGTTTGGCGTCGAGCGCGGTGCGTTCACCGGCGCCTCCGAATCACGGCCAGGGCGCTTTGAGCGTGCCAACGGCGGCACGCTTTTTCTCGACGAGATCGCCACGCTGAGCATGGTCGCGCAGGGCAAGCTGCTGCGCGCGCTGCAGGAAGGCGAGATCGAGCGGGTGGGCGGAGCGCGCAGTATTCGTGTGGCGGTGCGGGTGGTGGCCGCCACCAATGTCAATCTGCGCGAGGAAATTCGTGCCGGGCGCTTCCGCGAAGACCTGTTCTTCCGCCTGAATGTGTTCCCGATCCATCTGCCGCCGCTACGTGACCGGCGTGACGACATCCCGCTGCTGATGAGCTACTTCCTGCGTCATTACGGGCACAAACACCAGCGCCGCGTGACCGGCTTCACGGCGCGTGCGGTGGATGCGCTGCTCAATTACGCTTTCCCGGGCAATATCCGTGAACTGCAGAATCTGGTTGAACGCGGTACGATATATGCCAACGAGGACGGGCCGATCGACCTGCCGCATTTGTTCACCAGCGGCGAGGATGCGGCGCAGTCGTATTTCTCGCTGAGCGTGACCGGGCAGCTGCAGCAGGGTGACGCGCCGCGTGAAGAGGCCGGCGGCGCGGGCAAGCAGCTGCTGGAGATGGTGCCGGACCTGCTGAAAACCGCAGGCGGTGCCTGGTCGCTGGACCAGCTGGAGCAGGCTTTGATCGGAGCGGCGGTGGAACAGGCGCAGGGCAATCTGTCGGCGGCGGCGCGGCTGCTGGGTCTGAGCCGTCCCAAGCTGGCCTACCGCATGCGCAAGCGGGAAGAGGAAGCGGCAGGCGGAAAATAAACATTTCAGGAGAGAGTGGATGGCATTGACGTGGTTCGATTCGATCGAGACGCTGGACTGGGACGAACTGAGCGCGCTGTATCACGCGGCGCCCCTGGGCAACAAGAACCCGGCCGATTTGAAAGTTGCCTTTGGCAACAGCCGCTTCGTCTGTTTCGCGCGGGAAGATGGCCGGCTGGTTGGCGTGGGCCGGGCGCTGGCGGATGGGATTGATTGTTCCTACATCTGCGATGTGGCTGTGCTGCCCAGCCATCAAGGCACCGGTCTGGGCAAGGAGATCGTTGCCAGGCTGGTGGAACTGTCGGCCGGCCACAAGAAAATCATCCTGTACGCCGTGCCGGGCAAGGAACCCTTCTATAAAAAGTTCGGCTTCAAGCGCATGCGCACCGCGATGGCGATCTTCGCCAACCCAGCCCAGGCGCAGGAAAGCGGCTATATTGACGAGTCTTGATTGCAGAGGTATCTGGAGGCGGCTCACATGACGAAAGAACAGATTCGCTACATCCTGATCGGCGGCCTCATCGCCGGCGCGCTGGACATCACGTTCGCCATCTCCTTTGCCGCTTACAACGGCACGGCGCCAATGCAGTTGCTGCGGATCGTTGCCAGCGGTGCTTTTGGAAAGGAAGCATTAAGCGGTGGCACGCCGATGGCCGCATTCGGACTGGCGGCGCATTTCGGGCTTTCTCTGGTGTGGGCCGGTGCTTACTTTGTGCTGGCCCGATCGAAGCCGCTGCTGGCAAAACATGCCGTGATTTGCGGTGCTGTCTTCGGCGTGCTGGTCTTTTTCGCGATGCGCCTGATTGTGCTGCCGGCGTCCGCATTCCCGTTCCCCGTGCACTTCAAGCCGCTGGCCACCGCGCTTGATCTCTTATCCCACATGTTCCTGTTTGGGCTTCCTATCGCATTTGGCGCGCGGAAGGCTTTGGCCGGTGAAACCTCATGAACCAGCTTACGCGGGCAGCAAGAGCGAATGTTGGCTGGCGGTGTGGAAGTCGCGCCAGACGCGGTTGATGGGGCTGTCCTGATGGGCCGCGTAGAGGCCGCAGTAGGGATATAGGTCGTTGACGGCAGCGCGGGCGGTGGCGACCAGGGTGAGTGATCTCGTTTGGATGGCCAGCATGTCTTCATCGGTGAGCGTACCGCCGGCCGCTATCTGAGCCCAACTGCGGTCCAGTACAGCGTGGAAGCCCGCGCGGGCGGCTTGCAGGTTTTGCTCCTTCTCCTCCAGCAGCGCCATGCCTTTGTTGCGGCGGTGAGTGCACTCCCGCGCCAGTTCGATGAAATGGCTCGCCATGCCCGCCACGTTGGCTGCCAGCGTAACGTAAGCCAGCGAATAGAACGGAAAGCGGTACAGCGGACCGTCAGCCGTTGCCGTGTCCGGGCTGATGGTGAAGCCATGGTCTTTGCTGACCCATGCGTTATCAATCCGGTAGCTGTGCGAGGCGCTGGCACGCATGCCGATGCTGCGCCAGTTGTCTTCGACCTGCACCAGCGCCGCTGGCACCAGAAAGGCGCGGATGCGCGGCGCCCCTTGCGCGTCCAGCAGCGGCTGGCCGTTGACACGCAGGACCGCATTCAGCGTGAAGTGCGTCGCCATCGGCGCGCCGCTGGCGTAGTCCCAGCGGCCCGTGATGCGGTAACCGTCGCCGTCTTCGTCGGCGTAGCCGGTAGGAGCGCCGCTGCCTGCCAGACAGGCGCGCGGCGTGCCGATGATCTGGCGTGCCAGCGCCGGCGACAGGAAACCGGCGAACCACCCGGCGCCCGCGCACAGCGTCAATACCCAGCCCATGCTGCCGTCAACCGCGGCGACGGCTTGCTCCAGCCGCACCACCTGCGGCAGGGACAGCTCAGTGCCGCCCGCTGCGCGTGGCGCCAGCATTGTCAGCCAGCCGCGCCGGTGCAGCAAGGCTTGCTGGACTGGATGCAGGAAGCCGGCGATGTCGGCCGCCGCCGCATGGCGTGCGATGCGTTGAGCGTCACGCTGGGAGAGCTGATTCATGGTGGGCTGTGCGGTTCGGTAAAGGCCGATATTGTCGCACAGCCGGCGGCTGATCAGTAAGCGGTGGAGAGTACCGGCGTTTGCCCCATGGCGTATTGTTCGGCGGCGCGGCGCTCGTCCTTGAGCAGGCGGCCATTGGCGATCCAGCGCACCAGCCATGGAATGCGGCCGACGGGCAGGCCGGCGCTGGTGGCCAGCACGTAGGCCTTGGCACATTTCTCCAGCAGTTCGGCATTGAAGACGGTGCGCTCCGGCAGGGTGCCAAAGCACAGCACATGGCCCGGTGCGACCCAGGCGTTCGCGCCGTTTTGCAGGCGTGCCTGATTGGCCGTCAGTTCGACCGGGCCGTCCAGCAAGGCCACCGAGCGGCCCAGATGCCGGATCTGTTCGTCGAATACGCCGGGCATGTCGCGCGCCAAAGCGTGCAAGGCGCACGCCCACGGCTGGCGGTTGAGCAGCACACAACCAACGTCGGGACGCGCACGGTAGACCGCCAGATGCTGCGCCGCCAGCGGCCCAGCGACGGCGCCGTCCGTGACCGGCACGATGTCGACCCGCTGTGCCGGGCCGGAGCCGGTTTGCAGCAGGATGTTGTCGCAGCCGGCCAACCGCATGGAGAGCGTGTCCTCTGGCTGCAGCAGCCCCTTGGCGCACAGGCGTTTGGCGGCGTCGTTGAGGCGCGCGATGGCGTCGTCATAGTTCATCGATATCGCTCCGCTCAGACCAATCGCAGTACGGATTCGAAGCGGTTCAACGCTTCGTCAATCACGGCGTCGGTGTCGGCCATGCTGGTGTAGATGCGGCTGCCGGCCAAGGTTACCAGACCGTGCGCCATGTAGGCTGCGCCCATCTCCTCCATCATGTGCTTGCGGGTGTTGACCTCCTTCATCAGCTTGATCGGATTGCGCATGCTCATGAGCAGCACCGCCGAGGTTTGCAGGTGCACGATTGAACCCTGGTTGTAGACCACATAGGGCAGGCCAAGGCGCTCAACAATGTCGGATAGTCCCTTGCACAGCCGGTCGCCAGCGCGGCCAGCCACCACCGCCGCATTGGTGCGCGCCATCTCCGAGATGGCGTAATAGCCCGCCACGCAAGACAGCGGATTGGCCGATAGCGTGCCGCCGACAAACGCGCGCTTGCTGGTGGAGCCGATGCCGCCGGCCAGCAGCATCATCACATCCTTGCGTCCGCCGATGCCGCCGGCCATCAGGTAGCCGCCGGTCAGGCATTTGCCAAATACGGTCAGGTCGGGGCGCACATTGAAATAGCCCTGCGCACCCCCCATGCCGACGCGGAAGCCAGTCACCACTTCATCGAAGATCAATAGCGCACCGAATTCATCGCACAACGCGCGCACCTGGCGATTGTAGTCCAGGTAGATCGGACGCGTGCCGCTCTCCGGGCCAAGCGGCTCGACGATGACCGCCGCCGTTCCGCCGCGCAGCTTGTTGAGCCACAGCTTGCGCCGCAACGCATCCAGATCGTTGGGGAAGCACTCCTGCGTGAAGGCGGTAGAGCCGGTCGGAATGCCGATCGCCTCGCGCCGGCCGGTGCCAGGCAGGCGCATGCCGTACACCATCTGGTCGCTCCAGCCGTGGTAGGCACCGCCGATCTTGATGATCCATTTTTTACTGGTGTAGGCACGCGCCAGGCGGATGGCGCCCATCACGCCCTCCGTGCCGGAACCCAGCATGCGGAACATCTCGATATTTGGCATGTACTGTCGGATCAACTCCGCCAGCTTTACTTCGTATTCATGAAACAGGCCAGTCACCGGACCGCAGTGGTCCAGCAGTTCGTGTACCTTCCCGCGCACCGGCGCGTAATTGGAGCCGAGCAGAGTCGGGCCACCGGCTTGCAGAAAATCGATGTACTGGTTGCCGTCCACGTCCCACAGGTGCGCGCCTTCGCAGCGCTCGGCCGCAATCGGGAAGGGAAAGTTGAAAGCCAGGTTGTGCTGCACGCCGCCGGGGATCACGTCCGCCGTGCGCGCGGCCAGCTGTTTCGAGCGCTGGCATTTCTGTTCGAAGTAATGCAGTACCTCGTCCATCTTGTCCCGCCGGATGGGCCGCACCGGTTCGCGCAGCAGCGCTTGCAGGCGAGCGTAGACGGCGGCGGTATCGTGCCATCGGCTGATCGCGTATTGATCGGCGGCGGGCTGGAGATCGGTGGCGGCAAGTGTCATGGCAAGTCCTCAAGGATGGGTGTTCAGTGCGGCCAGCGCCATCTGGCGCACGGCTGGCGGAGCGGTATTGGCGGCAACGATGCGCTGGCGCAGAAACTCCGCCGCCGCGGCTTCGATGCGTCCGACATGGCCAATCGCTTCGGTCATGTCGGGAGCGGCGCAGATCACGCCATGGTTCTTTAACAGATAGCCATGCAGGTCGGCGCGCAGCTTGCGGCCAAAGGCGCGTACCAGAAAGCCGGTCCCGGACGGTGCATACGGCACGATGGCGATACGATCGCCCAGAACACGGCGCAGCGCCTCGCCTTGCACCGGCAGGTCGATGTTCAGCAGTGCGACTGCGCTGGCCAGCGGCTGGTGAGTGTGCACGCTGGCCTGCATATCTCGCTTGAAGCGCAGCATGCAGGCATGCATGGCGCTTTCCACCGACGGCTTGAGCGAACCTTCCACCTGCTGCAGCGTGTCGAGCCGCAGTACGCAGATATCGTCCGGCCGCAGCGCGTAGTAATCGGCGCCGGAAGGCGTTACGGCAAACAGCTCGTCATTGATGCGCAGGGCGAGGTTGCCGCCGGTGCCGGCCAGGTAGCCAGCTTCGGCCAGCGTCAGGCAGGCCTGGATGACCTGCTGCTTGTGAGAGGTGTAGTGGCTCATAATCCCTGATGATTCAGTCGCTGGTACAACGGCGCGAGGCGCCGGTGCAATTCGGTGAAAGTGCCAAAGCAGTCGTCGTACAGATTGCGGTGCACATGATTGGGCTGGTAGCTGGCGCGGTAGCGGGTTTGCGCGGCGGCGCTGGCGAAGTCCAGCTGGCGCAAGCCGACAAAGGCGATGTAGGCCGCACCGATGGCGTTGGCCTGCATCGGCTCGGCCAGTTGCCGGATCGGCTGGCCCAGTACGTCGGCAAAAATCTGGCACCAGACGTTGGAACTGGCGCCGCCGCCGACAGCGGTCAGATGATCGAGCTTGCGGCCGAGGAAGCGCTGCACGGGATCGACCATCCAGCGCGTGTTCAGCGCCACGCCTTCCAGAATGGCGCGGATCACGGTTTCACGCGTGTGGTCGAGCGACAGATTGAACAAGCCGCCGCGCAGCGAACGGTCTTCCACCGGGCAGCGTTCGCCATACAGCCATGGCGCATACAGCAAGCCATGGCTGCCGGCCGGCACCTTGGCCGCGATGCGGTCGAAGATCTTGTACACGTCCGGCAGCTGTTCCTCGCGCAGCAGCTCGTCCTGATGGTACAGGATCTTCTCCTTCAGGAAGCTGAGGTTATTGCCGGCCGAGGTCTGCATCGCCATCATCAGGTATTTGGACGGCACCGCGCAGGGAATGGCGGCGATCATGGCCGAGATATCGGTCTTCTTCTGCGATACATGCGCGCCGATCCACGACGAGGTGCCCAGATACAGGTGCGCATCGCCATCCGCCAGCGTGCCGGCGCCGATGGCCGCAGCGCTGTTGTCGATGGCGCCTGCCACCACCGCCGTATTGCGCTGCAGCCCCAGTTCGTTGGCCACTTCGGCCCGTAGCACGCCGATGACTTCAGTGCACGGCACCAGCTCCGGGAATTTTTCGGCATCGATGCCGCTGGCTTGCAGCAGTTTGCCGTCGTAGCGGATGCGGTTGACGTCGCGGTTGTCGGTCACCCAGGAAGTGAGGATGGAATCATGGGTCGCGACGAAACGGCCGGTCAGGCGCAGGTTCAGGTAATCGAGGACGTTGAGGAATTTGTAGGTGTTCTGATACACCTGCGGATACATATCGCGGATGAACAGCATATGGGCCGCCGGGTCTTTGCCGGACAGCGCCGGCGCGCCACCGCACAGGCGCAGCCAGCGCGCCAGCTTGAGCGGATCGTAACCGGCGACGTTGACCCAGCCGCGTACCTGCTTGCGCAACGAGGCCGCGCCGCGCATGTCCATCCAGGTGATGGCATTCATCAGCGGAATGCCTTCGCGGTCGACCGGTATCGTGCCTTCGCCTTGCGTCGAGCAGCAGACTGCGGCCACACGCCACGCCGGCATGCCGGCGTTGTCCAGTACCTCGCGCGCGGTGGCAAGGAAGGCTTGCCACCAGTCTTCCGGCACTTGCTCGGCGCCGGCGCCCTCCAGCAGATGCAGCGCCACCGGGCGATAGGCCCAGGCCAGCACGGTGCCGCTGCGCGTCACCAGTGCGGTTTTGCAGCCCGAGGTGCCCAGATCGACCGCCAGTACCAGTTGTTCGTCCATGCCGCGAAACGCCTCTGTCGTGATGATGGCACGACTATAGAGGCAGGGCCGGGCGGGGCGTTATTGCAAAAGCGGACGGAATAGGGGGCTTTTCCGGCCAAACTGCCTGACCGGGGTTTACCGCATTTCGCTGGGCGTGCTGCCGGTCCAGCGCTTGAATGCGCGGCGGAAGTTGTGCGAGTCGCAGAAGCCCACTTCAAATGCCACCTGCTCGATCGACAGGCGCGGATTGGCCAGCATCTCCAATGCGCGGTTCTTGCGCACGTTATCCAGCAGCGACTGATAGGACACGCCGTTCTCCGCCAGGCGCCGGCGCAGCGTACGCTCGCTGAGACACAGTTTGCGCGCGATGTCGGCAAAGCTGAGCTGCTCGCGCAGGTTCTGGCGCACGGCGCGCTCAATCGACTCGAACAGATCGACCTTCTCACGCTCGCGCGAAAAGCCGATTTCCATGAATTCCAGCGCCTGCCGGTGGCTGAGCGGATCGTAGGTCAGCAAAGGCCGGGCCGCCCATTCCACGTCCGTGACAAAGGCGGCCAGCGGCTGGCCAAAACGCACCGGGCACTGGAAGATGCGGGTGTATTCGTCGGCATACGCCGGCGCCGGATAATTCAGGTCCACGCGGCGTGGCAGGAAGCTGTTGCCACCCAGCCCGCGCGCCACCTGCAGGAAGCTGGCAAACGCCTCCTCGACCAGGAAGATCTGGATATCCGGCTCGTGAAAGCGGTTGCTGGCGCTGACCGTGACGAATTGTGAGTCCAGCCGCATGTCGAATTCCAGCATACTGCCAGTGAATTTTTGCTGACTCATGCCCAGCGCCACAGCGTCGCCCAGCGTGGCGCAGGTCATCATGGCGTAACCCACCAGGCCGATGGAGGCGATGGTCTCACGCTCGCCTATCAGCAGGCCGAGTCCTTTGCCCGGGGCCAGTTGCAAGGCGCGGCGGATCAAGGCGCTGCCCTGGCGGAATGAGACCCGGCAGGCCGGATTGCTCAAGTCTTCCAGCGTGAATCCCAGGCCGAGACACAGGCGCGCCGGATCGTGACCGAATTCGGCCATGGTCGCGGCCAGACAACGCAGCAGATAGACCGGAATATTGGCTGTGGTGTAGCGGGTGTAGTTGTCGGTATCCGTCATGAACCAGAGCGTCCCATGGCCGGATCGGCCCCGTCAAGTGCATGCGTGGCTATCCTGCCACGGGCTTGCATCGACGGAGCTTGTCCTGCTAACACCCTGCGTGTGGCCGGAAATGACCCACCGCAAACCGCCGGCTTGGCGCTATTCTTGTCAACATTCCATTCCGGGAAAGGGTGATTATGCCGTCTACCGTGCCATCCAGCGCCATCCGCGTCAGCGGCTTGAGCGCGGCCTTTGCCGCCGCCCTGAATGGCACCATGGTGATGCCATTGATTGTGATGGCGCTGTGCCGTATTCCCGGCATCGACGAGGCCACTGCCACCGCGGTGGCCAGCGCGGAGATCGGCGGCATCGCGCTGTATTGCCTGCTGTGCCCACGGCTGGTGCGGCGCGCGCACTGGCAGGTGGCGGCGGGCGGCGCGCTGGCCATGGTGGCCGGGCAGCTGCTCAGCCACGTGACTGACAGCGTGGCCACCCTCAGCCTCGCGCGCCTGCTGGCCGGTGTAGGCGAGGGGGCTTTATTCAGCCTGATTACCTACAATGTGGCCGGACAGGCCGAGGCGGAGCGCATCTGGGGGCAGATCAATCTGGTGGGCGGCGTGTGCATGGGCGGGTTGCTGTATGTCTTGTCCATGCTGCCGCCGCAGGGCGGTCGTGGCCCGATCTTCCTTTGGCTGGCCGCGTTTGGCGTGGCCCTGGCGCCGCTGATTCTCAGCATCCGCCCGCGTGCCGATGCGGCGGCACACGCTGCAACGCAGGCGGCCGCCCAGCCGGTCGCCCGCCTGCCGCGCTCCCGCCTCGCTCTCGTGTTGACGGTTGTGCTGCTGGTCTACGGCGTCCAGGCCGGCCAGTGGGCAGTCAGCGGCTACGTGGGCGAGCGCGCCCGCATGGCGGCGGAGACGGTCGGCTTGTTCCTCGCGCTGTCCTCGATACTGGGCTTTGCGGGCGCCATCGTGCCATCGCTGACGCGCAACCCGGCGCGCCGCGCGCCATTGGTGGCGTTGGGATTTGTGATTCTGGGCGCATCCGTGTACGCCTTCTTCAATCTCGCCGGCCAGTGGCCGTTCCTGCTGTCGCAGATCATGGTCAACGTCGGCTTCTACATGCTGACGCCATTCCTCACCGGCCTGCTGACCGAGAACGATCCCGATGGCGCGCTGGTGATGCGTACCCTGATTATCGCCATGCTGGGCGCCGGCATCGGCACCGCGCTGGCCGGCGAGCTGTTTGTCAGCGGCGGTCCGGGCATGTTCAGTTTGATTGCGGTGGGAGTCGTGGGCCTGGCATGGGCGGGCGCCATGGCCGTGTTTAATACAATAAAAAGGACGAAACATGAGCACGAAGAAGCACAAGTTGGCACTCGCCATATCGCAGGCGCTG
>NZ_JBCNLB010000008.1:0-209393 GCF_039595735.1 Duganella sp. | reverse complement strand
GCGTTGAGGCTGTCTTGATGGGCTGCTGGAGTGCTAATTTGATGCTTTCGGTTGTGCATATTGGGGACCTACCGCTGTACTCTAAATTAATCGGGTAGGTGTCTCAAGTTATATTGGCACGGAGGGGGCGGTGAAAGCGCTGAGGCGCAGTGTGTATGCGGCTTTACAGGCCTTCTTGGACCTGGGCGAAGCCACCTCCAAAGGCGAAATCCTAATAACTAATACTGTGTCTTACAAAAGACATTAAACAGACGACTCTGATACACCCAACAACCAGGAAGGAAACGAATGCCAGGAAAGTCCCACAGTCCCGAACAGACCAGCCGTGCGCTCGCGATGCGAGCCGCAGGCTGGACTGTTCTTGCCATCAGCCAAGAGACCGGCATCAGCGAACGTTCCTTGCAACGCATTTTTAGCGCCGCTGGCACCGTCAAAGGCGAGGCGAAGGGTGAACTGAGGGATGAAGCAAAAAAACGCCTCCTGAGCCTCGTGACTTCGAATGACGCGATCCAAGAGCAGGCTGCTCGGTTCATCGCCGATGACCTCGCCCACGCGGCGCACCTTCGCCAGCTGGCGCTGGACGCCTCGCGCCACCTGGCTTCGCCAACGAACTTGAAGGAGGCGGCCCTCGTCATGCGCGCGCTGGCGGCTCAGTCCACGGTCCTCAAGAACACGTCCGACATGGTGCGCCACAGCCTCCAGCTTGAGAAGCGCGACAACTCCCTGGACGAGCTGCCGGAGCTGGTCATCACGGAGCTGACTGCAGAGGACGTCGAGCAACTTCGGCTCCAGCAGGGCGAGCAAGACGGTGGTGCAGCTCTTCCGAGCGAGGAGCTGCTGTGCCAGGCGCAGGACGACGATCATTTGGTTGATGATGACGTCGTTGAGCTGACTTGAGCTGGTTGCGCTGCCGTCAGCGCAACCAGCGGCGCAAACACCTCTAGGAGCGCAGCATGCCGGAAAGTGAACGGATTATTCCCCGGGAATAATCGCCAAGCGTATGATTTTTAACGGGAATAGCCAATTTAACTTCCCCGCCGTGCGGCGGCTCTGGCGCCGCCGGCGTAAACGCCGCCAAGCGCCGCTCAGATCGCAAAACGGCAGTAATTATTCAACTTGAATAATTGCTAAGTAATTGATTTGTAACAAAAATTACAAATTTAACCTCCCAGCCACACGGCGCCTCTGGTGCTGCCGGCGCAAACTCCGTCAGGCGTCGCTCAGATCGCTAAATAGAAGCAATTATTCCAGCAGAATAATTGCCAAGCTATTGATTTTTCAGCGAAATGGCCAATTTAACCTCCCTTCTTCGTGGCGGCGCTATTACTCGGCGCCACTGCTGGCGGCGAGCAGCTCGGTAGCTGCTGACTGCCTGCGACTAAGCGCTCGCCAATACAAGTTTGCTGCGGTATTCATTGAGCTACTTCAGACGCGCCAGCACTCAAGACCGTATAGGAGCCGCGACCATGAAATGCCCGACCTGCGGCAACGCTGAACTTGTCCACGACACGCGGGATGTTCCTTTCAGCCGAAATGGAGCCACCAGCACCATCGAGGCAGTCACTGGCGACTTCTGCCCTGCCTGCGTCGGCATGGTGCTCGACACGGAGCAGGGCGCGCGTTACGCGAAGCTCGTGAAGCACCGACAGGCTGTCAGCCTGATCGCCGGCCTCTGGAAGGACCGCGACGGCGGTTCAATCGACGGCGTTGAGTATCAGAAGAAGGTGCGCTCGGAGTGGTAATCTCACCTGCTGACCGTAGCAGCGCCGCCGTGCAACCGATCGGCTACCAGGCTCAGTCAAGGCGGCTTTGAGTAGGTGCGTCGAAGGAGTGAGATGATAATTTCATCATTGCCACCATCTGACCTCTTCGCTCACCATAGCGTATGACAGTTGGCAGTGAGACCGGTCATGGCAGACGGCTTTCCCGTAAGCCGTCTGTCGCCGTTAGAAGGCTAAGCTAACGACCGGAGAGTATCAATTTCTTAGCCGCCTGAGACTGCTTCAGTCCCATTAGGTAAGTTCTGAATGCAGGATGAATCTCCCAGTGCGCTGACTGCAAGTTATTCCAATTATCCAAGCGGACGAAATTTGGATCATCTTGGAAAAGTATATGATCAAAACCTTTTGGTTTTCGATTATCTAAGACACGTGCATTAATAAAGCCACACTCATGTAAGAGCGATAAAATTTTTATTGCTCCCTCATTTGTTTCCGGCTTTATGGTTTCTCCTCGAATGGACGTCGATGAGCGACTAGGGATTGTTTGTAAATGCGTCCTTAGTGCTTCAAAATCCATTTCAAAATCAGTATCAATAAATGAATTTATTATATCGCGAATATTGCTGCAATCTAGAGAAAATTCATTGACAACATCATCAACACGTTCTTTAGAATAGACTTTCATTCCTTTGTCTGCCTCATCGGCACCAATAGGTTTTGTTGAATTTGTGGCGGAATCGATCATATTTTTGATGAATTGTATAGCGTCACGAGGCCGCTCCCTCGCTGATTTAATGATAAATCCATCCCAAGGCCGCACTTCAGTACTAGACGGTAAATTCACATGTGTGCCACTGAAAAATATCGTGTATGGATCCTTTATTCCCTTTCCAGCGTCTTTAGCAGCCATCTCCAAGCGCCGGCGGATAATACTTTCCATTAAGGTGTCGTTAGCTTTCAAGCTAACCACTAAGCCCCTTAAATGGTCCGTCTGGTCGCGTTGCCCAACACTTTCACTTGACATTCGCTCCCATACAGTTGAGCGCAGAGTAACTATCGCTCGCACATCGGTGCATTCACCTACCAGGCGACGAACAGCCAGTAATAACGCCCAAATCCTATTGAGATGTGCACTTTGATCTGGTGCAGCCAATTGATCGGTGTCATCAATAAGTAAATAAAATACACCGGCACCATTTAGTAGCTGTGAATTAATTGCTGCGATAAGCGAGTTGGGAGAATTTACACCAGCAAGATCTTTTGCTAATTTTACGCCGTCAATTTTATGTACAGGTGATGATATGGCGCTAAATAATTCAAGTGATTTTTCAACAAGGTCCGCCTCGGTTAAGCCTTGATCTTTAGCTTCTTTATATAGCTTGGCGGCATCCCCCTTTAAGAATCCTTTCAGCTGAGACCCAATTCTTGCAGCAATGGTTTTTACCAAAATACCATAGTAATGAGCTTTTAGCGTTCCAATGTCCTGTGCTGTTGGAAAATCTTTCCCTACAATATTGTCGGGGCGAATAAGAAGGCATGGCAAATTATCTTTCTTGGATACTGCAGCGATCCATTCAACAATCGCACTTTTTCCAATCCCTTTATTTCCAACAAGAATTCGCATGCCTCCAGGTTCAATTGCACACAGTTGATCAAATTGAGAGGGCGTAATAAAGAGATTGCCAAGTAAGGATTTATCTCCTTCAGCTGTGCCCGTTCGAACGTATTTCAGTAAATGATCGAGAAGTGCCATTGTTTTCCTTTTATTTAAATGCCGATTTGCGCGGATTTTATATGTCAGCCATATAATTTTCTCTTTGGAAATTTGAGGGCCGCTTTGTGCCTCGTTAGTCCGTAACCTCAGAGCATAACATCTTGCTCATCTGAAAAATACACGAAATGTCACCAGTTCAATTAGTAGCGTGCAGTTGGATTGGGTGGGGGATCAATAAGAATGGCGTGGAGACATATTAGAGTTCGCGATGACAATACTCACCGAGCGACGCATCCGTCGGCGGACGCGCGCGGCTGGCAAAACCTGCCCGGCGGGCAGATCGGGACGATGCAAAAATGGTAGGCCTAAGCAACAGGGCGATGCCGACCCGGTCTGGCGGTCTCCTGGCGCGGCCCTGGCAGAAAGTGGAAGTCCTAGAAAAAAAAGACCACCGGCATGGCATAGGCTTGAACAACTAGGGATAGAATTTGAAAATCATGTTGCGCGGCGGTCGTAATGCTTTCGCGCAGATGTATCCGGCTAAACTGTCACGCGTCGTGCACCGTATCACGTCGCGGTTAATGGAGGGGGTATCATGAATTGTCCTGCCTGCGGCGGCGCTAATGTCGTCCATGAGAGCAAGGCGCTGTATTACACCCACGCCGGCGGCGTGCACGCCGCAGGGAGCGTCACCGGCTACTTTTGTCAACAATGCGGCACGATGCTGACTGAGCAGCAGAGGGCGACTGACGCCGAGCTTGAGGCTCGCCGCTCCGCGCCGGCGATCGTCTTGACCGAAGCCCAGCGCGCCGCACGGCGCCAGGGTCTACGCAACCTTATGGGCTTGAACAAACATCGCGAGGGCGGGCCGGTGGATGGCCTGGCCTATCAATTGGAGCAACGCGCGGAATGGTAGCGTAATTAGCCATAATCCGATCGAGTGCTTGAAATTTGACCGCTACTGTGCATATTCTGCGGGGAAGTGGTATCGTGTAGGCTATGCAACCACAATATTAGACGGAGGCCGGCATGGCCCAGCCCAACAACATAGAAAGTATCGCCGGCGGCCGCGAACTCAGGCGTCTGTTGGAGCAATTGCGGCAGACAACTGTGACTTACAACATTGGTGGCGTTGCCCAAACCCTGCCGAACTACTGTCTTAACCTTAACGAGATGGCAGTTGGCGCGCTTCCGCCGTCGAAACTCTCCTGTGCAACTGCAGCGGCATACTCTGCGGGTTCCGAATATGAAGCCTCGCTTAATCGCGCTTGGAGTCTCAGCGCCCAGGCGAGCGACGCATTGATTGCACAATACTTGCTAGAACACAGCGAAAAGATTCAAAACGCTCAAGCTGAGATTGAGTCGGCCGTTGCCGCGCAGATCAAAGAGCAAAAGCGAGAACGTCGACGCAAAGCAGTCAACTTGATTGCTGGCTTGTGGAAAGATCGCGAAGGTGGCCCGATTGACGGAGTTGAGTATCAGGACAAAATGCGAGCTTCATGGACCCGAAATACCTGATCGACACGAATATTTGGGTTGATGCACTTGGTGGAGCACCCGAGGCATTGGAGGTTATCTACAACAATGATGATATTGCCATGAGTGCCATCAATTACATGGAGGTCGCCTCGGGATGCACACCTTCCGACCTGGTTATGTTCGACGGCATGCTATCAGGCGATCCCGACATTGCCGTTATTCATACCAACGAAACCATCATCAAGCTTGCCTCCGCGTTCAACCAGAACGCCGCTACTGGTAAGGGATATGGCCACAAGCGTCTTCCTGACGCGATAATCGGCGCGACAGCAGCGGTGACAGGCCGCATCATACTAACGAGAAATCCTTCAGATTTTGTGGGCTACCCTCATGTCCGGGTGGAAACGCCATATCAAGGACAATGGGTGACGTCGGTTGGTAGTGACGGTAAGGAGAGCAAAACTTGGGTACCAGGTGCGCCACTACCCCCGTCTGCAACTGCGTCGTCGGCGGCAGCCTAAAACGTCACAAGCTGCTCTAGCAATTCATCTCCCGTCGCTTGGGCGGCAAGGTACGGCTCGTTCGAAATGTGCGCCAGATAAGCTTCGATCACGGTCAGGGTATTTTCCACGTGCGGCATCCAGCGGTCGCGCTCGCCGCGTTTAGACCTTTCAGCCAGACCACCAGGGCGCCCTACTTGACGACCAGCGGGAAAACGCCGCCTCCAATCTCATTGCCCTCCCGCATCGTGCAGCTTGAGGTTTCGTCCGCCGCCGGCTGTCTCAGCGCGCGGTATGATCCGGTAGTGCGACTGGCACAACTCGTCCGGGATGGGTATACGGTGGCCGACGGGCAGCTCATCAGCTTGGTGGAGTCAGCGCCGGCGATGGTAGATGGCTCTGCAATGACCAGCCTCTCCTCGATCTCGCGAATCTCGGCTTTGGCCGGCGGCCCTATGCCTGCGCCTCACCGCCCAGGTAGTGAGCTTGGTGGCTGAATCCGCCATCAAGTAGGACGATCTGGATCTACGTTGTCCATACAAAACCCGGACCTTTCAATAAGTATTGCAAAAAAGGCAGCGCGTTTCTGTACAAAACCCGTACCTTTCGATGAGTATTTCACCGGGGAAATGCTCGCCATCGCTTCGTGCGTAGAGTAGGTGGGAACTGCGGTTTGGTTCCCTATATGTCAGAGGAACCCCACCCGGCGTCAGGTTTGGTTGGTGCTAGAATACCCCTAGTCCGCACCCCAAACGGGGTGCAAAGTGTGGCCTGGTCGGAGTGGGCAGCCTTGAGAAATCAATAGCTTATGTGTGCCGATGGTGGAGACTGGAGACTCCCGCCGTCTCCACCACAAAATACTCTAGTAGCATCCAACGCCGTCCAAGTGACGGCGTTTTCTTTTGTTTACAGTTACGTATCTCCTGGCGCCATCTTGCCAATGTCAGCCCTGCTCAACGATACCGGGGTATCAACAAGAGAGATCGCCAGGCGTTTAGGCATCTCACGAAACACCGTTCGGCGCTATCTGCGCTTGGAAACCATAGAGCCAGCCTACGCTACGCGGCGCTCGAAACGCGTCGGCCAATACGCCTTCCAATTTTTGGCATGGATCCGAGTGCCCATGCGCGGCTCCTTTGCTACATCAGATAGCTCAAATGAGTTAGCCGGGCAACTCGATCATATTTGTGACGCCTATTCGCTCCCCGGCGCGTCAGCGCCGGGGGCTTGGTTTATCGGAATGACTTAGAAACCTGGCGGCGGCACTTCCGGGATCTGGTTGTGCAGGCTGGCGTTGATGACGTTCCAACCGCGGATCACGGCGATCGCGTAGCTCATTTCAGCGATTTCATTGTCGGTGAAGTGCTCTTTCAGCTGGGCGAAATCCTCATCGCTCGGATGCTTGTGAGGCAGGGCGTTGACGGCTTCCGCCCAGTTCAGCGCCGCGCGCTCCAGCGCGCTGAAGAAGGGCGCCTCGCGCCAGCCGGCCACGGCATTCAGGTGGCGCGGATCGGCGCCTTGCTTGATCAGGTCGCGCCAGTGCATGTCGACGCACACGCCGCAGCCGTTGATCTGCGAGACGCGCAAATTGATCAGTTCCACCAGCCGCACGCCCAGCGAGCTTTTCTTGACGGAGGCGGACAGCGCGATCATGGCCTGCAGGTTGGCTGGCGCAAGTTGGAAGAAGGGGATACGGGCAGCTTGGGTCATGATGATGCCTTTCAGTGTCAGCGGAAAGCGCACGATTGCGCCCTCCATACCCTGTAAGACGGACCACCCGCGCCGGTTGTGACAGCTTTCAGAAAATAGTTTGCGGCACGCCCGTCAGTTTATCCGGATTGCGGACGATGAAGACGGCGACGATGCGCGCGCCTTCGATGACGAACGATTGTGCCGATTCCAGCTGGCCGTTGACGTAGCGCACCAGCCCTGGCGCGCCGTTGACGCGGGCCTGGCGGTACACCACCTGCTGCGGGAATTTGTGTTCCAGCGACCAGAACGAGCCCGCCACCCGCCCCGCGCCGTGCAGGATGTGCAGGTAGGAGTTGACCTTGCCGCCGCCGTCGGCCACCAGCTGCACGTCGTCGGCCAGCATGGTTTTCATGGCGCTGCGGTCGCCCACCTGCGCGGCGGCGATGAAGCGGCCCAGCAGCGCCTGGTGCTGCTCGCGTGCCACGTCAAAACGCGGTTTTTGCTGCTGCACCCGCTCCTGCGCCCGGTGCACCATTTGCCGGCAGGCCGCCTCGCTTTTGCCGAGGATGCTGGCGATGTCGGCGTAGTCATGCTCGAACACCTGCCGCATCAGGAACGCCGCACGCTCTTCCGGCGACAGCCGCTCCAGCACCCACAGGAACGCCATCGACACCTCGCCAGCCATTTCGGCCCGGCTTTCCGGCGTGTTTTCGTCCAGCTCGACGATGGGTTCGGGCAGCCACCAGCCGACGTAGGATGCGCGCTCGGCGGCACGGGCACGCAGGCGGTCGATGGCCAGCCGGGTGGTGATGGTCACCAGCCAGGCTTCCGGCGATTGCACGCTGCCCTGCGCGCTGCCATGCCAGCGCAGCCAGGCGTCCTGCACCACATCTTCGGCGTCGGCGCGGGTGCCCAGCATGCGGTAGGCGATCGAGAACAGGCGCGGTCGCAGCGCGGTAAAAGTAGGGGTATCGGTCATCATGACACTTAGACGGGCCAGTCCGCCGGTTTGTGACAGCATACCTTATCTGGATTGCGCATTTGCTTTTTTGGAATCATTCGTGGCCGCGCCGGCGGTTTCCCGCTACCTTTTCAGGCACCAACCTTGAGGAGACAGCATGAAACTGGAAACCATCGCCGTCCACGGCGGCTACAGCCCGGACCCGACCACGCGGGCGGTGGCCGTGCCGATTTACCAGACCGTCGCTTACGCCTTTGACGACACCCAGCACGGCGCCGACCTGTTCGACCTGAAGGTGCAGGGCAATATCTACACCCGCATCATGAACCCGACCCAGAACGTGCTGGAGGAGCGCATCGCCGCGCTGGAGGGCGGTGTCGGCGCGCTGGCGCTGGCGTCCGGCCAGGCCGCCATCACCTATGCCATCCAGACCATCGCCGAAGCCGGCGACAACATTGTCTCGGCCGCCACCCTGTACGGCGGCACCTACAACCTGTTTGCGCACACGCTGCCGCAGTTCGGCATCAGCACCCGCTTTGCCGATGCGCGCGACCCGGCCTCGTTTGGCGCGCTGATCGACGAGCGCACCAAGGCGGTGTTCATCGAATCGATCGGCAACCCGCTCGGCAACATTACCGACATCGCGGCGATTGCCGCCATCGCCCACCAGCATGGCGTGCCGCTGATCGTGGATAACACGGTGGCCACGCCTTACCTGCTGCGGCCGTTCGAGCACGGCGCCGACATCGTGGTGCATTCGCTGACCAAGTACCTGGGCGGTCACGGCAATTCGATCGGCGGCGCGATTGTCGATTCCGGCAAGTTCCCGTGGGAGCAGCACAAGCAGCGCTTCCGGCGCCTGAACGAGCCGGACGTGTCTTACCACGGCGTGGTCTACACCGAGGCGCTGGGGGCGGCTGCCTACATCGGCCGCGCGCGCGTGGTGCCGTTGCGTAATACCGGTGCGGCGCTGTCGCCGTTCAATGCCTTCCTGATTTTGCAGGGGATAGAAACGCTGGCGCTGCGCATGGAGCGCATTGTCGACAACACGCGCAAGGTGGCGCAGTTCCTCGGGCAGCATGCCAAGGTCAAGTGGGTCAACTACGCCGGGCTGGAAGAGCACAAGGACCACGCGCTGGCGCGCAAATACCTGGGCGGGCGGCCGTCCGGCGTGCTGACCTTCGGCGTGCAGGGCGGCGTCGAGGGCGGGGCGCGTTTCCAGGATGCGCTCAAGCTGTTTACCCGGCTGGTCAACATCGGTGACGCCAAGTCGCTGGCCTGCCACCCGGCCTCCACCACCCACCGCCAGCTCAACGAGGAGGAACTGGCCAAGGCCGGCGTCACCGGCGATACGGTGCGGCTGTCGATCGGCATCGAGCACAGCGACGACCTGTTGGCCGATCTGGCGCAGGCGCTGGCGGCGGTTTAAGGTTTGGCGATCTTGTCCGGCACGCGGGTGACCAGCACCTCGCCGTCGACGATTTCGCAATCGATGATGTGGCTGCGCGAGGCGCCGGCGTGGCGCGAGTACAGTTCGTGGTATTTGCCGGCGTCTTCCAGCCGCAGGTCGATGCGGAAGCTGTGCAGCTGGTTGATGGCCTGCGCCTCGCGCAGGCGCTGCTTGCGCACCTCGGCCTCCTTGTCGCTGCGGCCGTGCATTTCCGGGCCTTCGAAGTAGCGGATCAGGGCGCATTCGATGATGTCGATGCGGTCCTTGAGCAGCATGTCGGCGGCCACCGGGTTCTGGTTGACTTCCAGCTCGGCCGGATCGCCGTCATCCGACAGCACTTCCACGTTGAAGCGCTGGATCAGCAGCAGCATGTCATGGTCTTCGCTGAACTTCTGGTGCACGCGCTGCACCGGCACCAGGCGCGCGCGCGCCAGCCGGCCCAGCGGGTCCTTGGTCTGGCCGACGTATTGCACCTCGGTCTTGTAGTTCAGGTTGTTCTCATATTGCTGCAGCACGTCGTGGATCGACAGCGCCTCGATCAGGCCGCCCCAGTTGAGGGTGAGGAAGCGGTCGGTCAGCACCACGCTGGGCTTTTTCAGGGTGGCGGCAAACGGCACAGTCAATTCCAGCGTCAGCGTTTCCTTCTTTTCCTCCGGCCCCACCAGCAGCGGCACGGTCAGCTTGAGCGAGAAGAAGCCCCAGCTGGTGCTGCGCGCGGGATCGAAACGCACGCGCGGGCGGTTGACGGCAAAATAAATCAGCCGCTTTTCGCTGGTGGCTTCCAGGTCGAACTGCATGCGGCGCAGGTGGCGGCCGACCGGGTCGCGGATGTCCGGCACTTCCGGGAAGCCGGCGATCAGGTCGTACCAGTGGAATTTGGCGTCAGCCACCGTTACCACCCAGGTCTGGGGCGCGGCGGTGCGTTGCGGCATCAGCGGCAGCAACTCTTCCATTTCGTCCGGCGGCGGCGCCACCAGGTCATGGAAGGGCTCGGGCGCTTCTTCAAACAGCGCGCCGATGCCCAGCTCTTCCGGCGACGGATCTGGGTAATCGTCGTCGTCATTGCTCATGTTGCGCGCTCCAAGTGTCTCATCGTATGGTGATTATAGTGCCTGCGGCGTAGTATTTCCATGCGGAAACAACCGCCTGGGGCAAAGAATATCACTCAATGTAACACTAGTCAGCTTTTGCCTGCCTCCGGCACGGTTGGCAGTGGCATGCTTGCAACCTGGGCCTGGCCGTCGGCAATGAAGCAGCTGAGCAGGTGGCGCGGGGCGGCGCTGACCAGCTCCGAACCCAGCTGATTGTAGCTGCCGCAATCGGCCGGCAGGGCCAGGTCGATGGTGTATTGCACCAGGTGCTTGTCCTGCTGAACCGCCGTGATGCGCTCGCTGCGCTGGCGGCGTTCCCCGCTGCTGTGGCCGGGCGGCTGGCTGCCGGCGAAATAGCGGATCAGGGCGGCCTCGATCACGTCCACGCGCTCGGCCTGCACGGCGTCGGCGGCCAGCGGGTGAGGGGCGGGCCGCGCGGCGCTCTGGACCTCGACGCTGGTGCCCAGCACCAGCAGCAGGGTATCGTCTTCGGCGCCGAACTGGGCGCGCATCTGCTGCATGGCCGGCAGGCGGCCCTTGCCAAGCCGGCCTTCGGGGTCGCGCGTCTGGCCGACGTACACCACCTGGCTGGGCAGGTTGAGGGCCGGCGCGTGGGTGCGCAGCAGGTCGTGCACCGAGAACACTTCCACCAGGTTGCCCCAGTTGAGGGTGAGGAAGGCCTCGGTCAGGGTGATGGTCGGTTTTTTCAGGGCAGCCTTGGGCGGCACTGTGAGCTCGACCGTAATGCTGTCCTTGCGGCGCTCGGCGCCCAGCAGCAGCGGCAGGGTCAGCTTGAGCGAGATATAGCCCCACTGCAGCGCGCCGGCAATGTCAAAGCGCACCCGCGGCCGGGTGACGGCCAGGAACAGGTGGCGCTGGGCGGCGGTGGCGTCCAGTTCGAATTCCATGCGGCGCAGGTAGCGGCCGATGGGATCGCGGATATCCGGCTTGTCGGCAAAGTCGGCCAGCAGGTCGTACCAGTAATACTTGGCATCGGCCACGCGCACCATCCAGCTTTGCGGGGCGCCGCCGCGTGGGCGGCGGGGTGGGCTTGCATCGGCCTGCGGCTGCGGGGATGGGGCGGCCTGCGCGGGGATATCCATAATGCACCTGAAATGTGGAGTAAGCCTGCGAGAGTACGCTTACTCTATCCATACGGCAACAAATATCGCGGCAGCGATCTGTTAGGCAACCAAATCGATGGCCGTGACCCGGTTCAACAAGGCCAGCAGCTCGGACGGCTGCTGGAATACATAATCGGCCTGCCACTGCTGCGGCTCGGTGGGGCCGCAATAGCCCCAGCCGCAGGCGATGGTCAGCATGCCGGCCGCCTTGCCGGCCTGGATGTCGCGCAGGTCGTCGCCCACGTACCAGCACTGTTGCGGCGCCAGTTGCAGGCGGCTGGCCGCTTCCAGCAGCGGCGCCGGGTGCGGCTTGGCGTGCGGCGTGGTGTCGCCGGAAATGGCGCAGGCCGCGTGGCCAAGGCCGATCTGCGGCAGCAGCGGGTCGGTAAACCGTTTGGGCTTGTTGGTGACGATGCCCCATTGCAGGCCGGCCGCCTCGATTCCGGCCAGCAGGTCGCGGATGCCGTCGAACAGGCCGCTGTGCACCGCCATGGCGGCTTCGTAATTGCTGAAGAAGCCGTCGCGCAGTTCGGCGTAGCCTTCGTCGTCCGGCTTGAGGCCGAAGGAGGCGCCGATCATGCCGCGCGCGCCGGCCGAGGCGGTCGGCCGCAGGATGTCGTAGGCGGTCGGCTCCAGCCCGCGCACGGTGCGCAGCAGGTTGACGGCGGCGGCCAGGTCGGGCGCGGTGTCGGCCAGGGTGCCGTCCAGGTCGAACAGGATGGCGCGGGGGGCGGCAGGCATGCTCATGCTCAGCCTTCCAGTGGGCGGCGCGCGGCCACCAGGTAGTTGACGCTGGTGTCGTCGTTCAGCGAGTAAATCTTGGTCAGCGGGTTGTAGCCCATGCCCTTGAAGCCTTGCAGTTCCAGCCCGGCGCTGCGGATGAACTGCGACAGCTCGGCCGGGGTGATGAATTTCTCGTAGTCGTGCGTGCCCTTGGGCAGCATGCGCAGGATGTACTCGGCGCCGATCACGGCAAACAGATAGGATTTCGGGTTGCGGTTCAGGGTGGAGAAGAACACATGGCCGCCCGGTTTCACCAGGGCGGCGGCGGCGCGCACGATGGCGGCCGGGTCGGGCACATGCTCCAGCATTTCCATGCAGGTGACCACGTCGTACAGGCCGGCTTCCTGGGCGGCCATCTCTTCGGCGGCGATCAGCCTGTAGCGCACCTGCACGCCCGATTCCAGCGAGTGCAGATCGGCCACTTTCAGGGCTTTTTCACCGAGGTCGATGCCGGTCACGGTGGCGCCCTTGCGCGCCATCGATTCCGACAGGATGCCGCCGCCGCAGCCGATGTCGATCACCTGCTTGCCGGCCAGCGGCGCGCGGGCGTTGATCCATTCCAGGCGCAGCGGATTAATTTCGTGCAGCGGGCGGAATTCGGAGGTCGGGTCCCACCAGCGGTGCGCCAGTTCGGAAAATTTTTGCAGTTCTAATGGATCGGCGTTCATGGGCAATCAGGTAAGAGATCAATCCCGCTATTCTAAAGCAGGGCGGCAGCTTGCGGGCAGTCAGCGCCAATAGAAGCAGGCCGCTCAGCAGCATCAGCCCGCCGGAGGGCTCGGGCACGGCGATCACCAGATTGTTCATGTGGTAGGCCTCGCCGTAGATATAGTCGCCGCCTTCCTTGCCGATCCATTCGCCGGTCTGGGTGCCGGTGGTCATGTGCACGCCTTCGAAGGGCAGGGTGGAAATAAAGCCGAAGAACTGGCCGGTGTAGGTGTTCGGCACTTCCAGATCCAGCATGCCGCCGCCGACCAGCGTGCGGTCATACACCAGATACATCTGCAGGCCGGTGCCGGGACGGTGGTCAGACAAATCGAAATGGCCGCCAAAGCCCACCAGCGGCGTGCCCAGCGACTCAAAATTGAACCAGGTGGACGTCAGGCTGCCGCCCCATGTCGCCACGCTGGTCCACATGGCGCCGTCGTGGACGCTTGGGGGCGACAACGATGGCTCGAACACCAGGCCGTCGATCAGCGTGCTGTCCTCGAAATCCTCGGTGATGACCTGCTGGCCCGACAATGCCGCCTGCCAGGCGGCCTGGTCGGTGTAGATGGTGATGCCGGCCGATGCCGGCAGGGCGGACAGTGCCAGCGTCGCGGCCAAAAACAGTGTGCGGAAAGTCATGATGATGTACCCCTTGATGTAGTTGGTTTTGTGGCGCGCCGTGTTGGCCGGGCGCCACGCGCAAACTAACATTGTTTTTTTGCTTTCAGCTGTGAAGTCTATCCATACGGAACAGCTAGTTACCGCAAAAAAAATGCCGCCCTGCATGGCAGGGCGGCATCCTGGCCCGCTGGCGCGGGCGCTGTCAGTGCGGCGGCTTACTTGCTGGTGCCGACCACTTCGATTTCTACGCGACGGTTCTTGGCGCGGCCTTCGGCGGTCTTGTTGTCCGCGACAGGTTGTTTCTCGCCTTTGCCTTCGGTGTACACGCGGTTGGCTTCAACGCCTTTCGAGATGATGTAGGCCTTGACGGCTTCAGCGCGGCGTACCGACAGCTTCTGGTTGTACTCGTCGGTGCCCACCGAGTCGGTGTGGCCCACGGCGATGATGACTTCCAGGTTGATCGAACCCAGCTTCGAGGTCAGGTCGTCCAGCTTGGCTTTGCCTTCTGGCTTCAGCACGGCCTTGTCGAAGTCGAAGAAGGCGTCAGCAGCGAAGCTCACTTTTTGTGCGGTTGGCACGGGCGCAGGTGCTGGGGCTGGCGCAGGGGCTGGTGCCGGTGCCGGGGCCACTGGTGGCGGTGGTGGCGGCGGCGCCACGCACTTGCCGTTTTCCAGCTTCTCTGGCTCAACGCAGATCGGCAGATCGCAACCTGGCACGGCGTCAGCCGGGGTCCAGTAGCCGGTGCGCCAGCACAGGCCGAACGGGTCACGGGCGATCACGCCGCGTGCATCTTGCACGTAGGCGCTTTTCGGGGTCGGAGCTTTGATGTCCTGGGTGACGGGGGCGTATGGTGGCGCGGTTGGTGCGGTCTGGGCGATAGCCGAGCCGGCGAATGCAGCCGAAATGGCCAACATCGAAATCAGTTTTTTCATATTTTTGTTCCTTTCGGGGGTGATATCTGCAGAAAACTGCGCGACGTAGTTCTTTGCGTGGGGCGAATTCTACCACGCAGGGGCGTCAGGCTCGTTTTCCGCTTGTGATTCAAGCAATTGACTTCTCGTCCATTTTGCCACAAGCGATGAAAGTCGTTTAAATAGCGCCAACACGGCGCCATTCCGCGTTCAACCAAAATGTTGTTTTGTTGCAACGTGATTGTCGATAATAATTGAGTAATGTGTCATGAATATTACAACTTGTTACTCGGTGCGGCACGCCGCTACACCGCGCGGCTGCTGGGCTGCTGCGGTTTTCCGCTGGTTGCCGTGCGCCCATGCTAAAATCGTACGCTTGCCTGTCTCCTGGGAGAGGCGTAAACAAACCACAGTAAAACGACCGGCCAATGGATCAATTCGCAAAAGAAACAATCCCGATTTCCCTCGAAGAAGAGATGCGCAAGAGCTACCTCGATTACGCCATGAGCGTGATCGTGGGCCGTGCCTTGCCGGACGTGCGTGACGGCCTGAAGCCGGTACACCGCCGCGTCTTGTACTCGATGCACGAAATGAACAACGTGTGGAACCGTCCTTACGTCAAATGCGCCCGTGTGGTGGGCGAGACCATGGGTAAATACCACCCGCACGGCGACGCGTCGATTTACGACACGCTGGTGCGCATGGCGCAGGACTTCTCGCTGCGCTACATGCTGGTGGACGGCCAGGGCAACTTCGGCTCGGTCGACGGCGACGGCGCGGCGGCCATGCGTTACACCGAGTGCCGTCTCGACAAGATTTCCAGCGAACTGCTGGCCGACATCGACAAGGACACGGTCGACTTCCAGCCCAACTACGACGGCAAGGAAAAAGAGCCGACCGTCCTGCCGACCCGCATTCCCAACCTGCTGATCAACGGTTCGTCCGGCATCGCGGTGGGCATGGCCACCAACATTCCGCCGCACAATCTGCATGAGGTGATTGCCGGCGCGCTGCACGTGCTGAACAACCCGGACTGCTCGATCGACGAACTGATCGAACTGATCCCGGCGCCGGACTTCCCGACCGGCGGCACCATTTACGGCGTGTCGGGCGTGCGCGACGGCTACCGCACCGGCCGCGGCCGCGTGGTGATGCGCGCCAAGACCCACTACGAGGAATACGGCAAGGATGGCGGCCGCACCGCCATCATCGTTGATGAGCTGCCGTACCAGGTCAACAAGAAATCGCTGCTGGAGCGCATTGCTGAAAACGTGCGCGACAAGAAGCTGGAAGGCATTTCCGACATCCGCGACGAGTCCGACAAGTCGGGCATGCGCGTGGTGATCGAGCTGAAACGCGGCGAAGTGCCGGAAGTGGTGCTGAACAACCTGTACAAGCAAACCCAGCTGCAAGACACCTTCGGCATGAACATGGTGGCGCTGGTCGACGGCCAGCCGCGCCTGCTGAACCTGAAGGAAATGCTGCAGTGCTTCCTGTCGCACCGCCGCGAAGTGGTGACGCGCCGTACCGTGTTCGAGCTGCGCAAGGCGCGCGAGCGCGGCCACGTGCTGGAAGGCCTGGCCGTGGCACTGGCCAACATCGATGAATTCATCGCCATCATCAAGGCCGCGCCAACGCCGCCGGTGGCCAAGACCGCCCTGATGGAGCGTTCCTGGGATTCGTCGCTGGTGCGCGAGATGCTGGCCCGCACCGGCGAGGGCGAGCACCCGAACAGCGTCGACGCCTTCCGTCCGGAGCACCTGCCGAAGCACTACGGCATGCAGGCCGACGGCCTGTACAAGCTGTCCGACGACCAGGCCCAGGAAATCCTGCAAATGCGCCTGCAGCGCCTGACGGGGCTGGAACAGGACAAGATCGTCAACGAGTACAAGGACGTGATGGCGGAAATCGCCGACCTGCTGGACATCCTGGCCAAGCCGGCCCGCGTGACCACCATCATCACCGACGAGATGACCTCGATGGTGGCCGAATTCGGCGACACCACCAAGGACCCGCGCCGCTCCAACATCGAGCACAACGCCAGCGACCTGAATACCGAAGACCTGATCACGCCGCAGGACATGGTGGTGACCCTGTCGCACACCGGTTACATGAAGGCGCAGCCGATCAGCGAATACCGCGCGCAGAAGCGCGGCGGCCGCGGCAAGCAGGCCATGGCCACCAAGGACGAGGACTGGATCGACCAGCTGTTCATCGCCAACACCCACGATTACATCCTGTGCTTCTCCAACCGCGGCCGCATGTACTGGCTGAAGGTATGGGAAGTGCCGCAAGGCTCGCGCAACTCGCGCGGCAAGCCGATCGTGAACATGTTCCCGCTGGCGGACAACGAGAAGATCACGGTCATCCTGCCGCTGTCGGGCGAGAACCGCACCTTCCCTGAAGACCACTACGTGTTCATGTCCACCAGCCTGGGCACCGTGAAGAAGACGCCGCTGAAAGACTTCAGCAATCCACGCAAGGCCGGCATCATCGCGGTCGATCTGGACGAGGGCGACTTCCTGATCGGCGCCGCGCTGACCGACGGCGAGCACGATGTGATGCTGTTCTCCGACGCCGGCAAGGCGGTGCGCTTCGACGAGAACGACGTGCGCCCGATGGGCCGTAACGCCCGCGGCGTGCGCGGCATGAACCTGGACGAAGGCCAGCGCGTGATCGCGCTGCTGGTGGCCGAGAATGAGCAGCAGTCGGTGCTGACCGCCACCGAGAATGGTTTCGGCAAGCGTACCCCGATCATCGAGTACACCCGTCACGGCCGCGGCACCAAGGGCATGATCGCGATCCAGACCTCCGAGCGTAACGGCAAGGTGGTGGCGGCCACGCTGGTGGATTCGTCGGACGAAATCATGCTGATCACCACTGGCGGTGTGCTGATCCGCACCCGCGTGTCGGAGATCCGCGAGATGGGCCGCGCGACCCAGGGCGTGACCCTGATCGCGGTGGAAGACGGCACCAAGCTGTCCGGCCTGCAGCGCGTGGTGGAGACCGATATTGACGAAGTCGAGCTGGAACCGGGCCCGGATTCAGCGACGGAGTAAAGCTCACTGTATAGGAGTCAGCGGGGCCACGACTATTGCGCGACAATAGAACTGGCCCCGTTATTATTTCAAGGAGAAGAAATGAAGAAGATCGTAGCTTGCCTGGCCGCTTCGCTGGCCCTGATCGGTACACCGGCCGTGTACGCGCAAACCGCCGACGCCGCGTCCACCGCCGCCGCCAAGGAACTGTTCGACTCGATGAATTACCGCGCCGTCATGGTCGGCGCCATGCAGCAGATGGCCAAGGGCATGAGCGCCTCGATGCGCGCCGGCGCCGAGGCGTCGATCAAGAACAACGCGAAGCTGAGCGACGCCGACAAGCAGAAGGCGCTGGCCAAGATGGAAGCCGAACTGCCGGCCGCCATCAACGCCATCCAGAGCGTGCTGAATGACCCGACGCTGGTGGATGACATCCTGACTGAAACGGTGCCGGTGTACGCACGCCATTTCAGCGCCGATGAACTGAAGCAGATCACCGCTTTCTACCGCACCCCGGTGGGCGCCAAGATGCTGAACCTGATGCCGCAGCTGATGGGCGAGGGCATGCAGATCGGCCAGCAGATCGTTCAGCGCCGTCTCGGCCCGATGCTACAGAAGCTGCAGCAGGGACAGAAATAAATCACACTTAAGGACCGCAATGACGCACATCTATAACTTTTCCGCCGGCCCCGCCGTATTGCCGAAGGAAGTGCTGGCGCAAGCCGCCGCCGAAATGCTGGACTGGCATGGCAGCGGCATGTCAGTGATGGAGATGAGCCACCGCGGACCGGAATTCATATCGATTTACAAGGCAGCCGAGCGCGATCTGCGCGAGCTGCTGGCAGTGCCGGACAATTACAAGATTTTGTTCATGCAGGGCGGCGGTTTGTCGCAGAACGCCCTGATTCCGTTGAACCTGCTGGGCCACAAGCCCGAAGGCGCAACCATCGATTTCATCCACACCGGTTCGTGGTCGGACAAGTCCATCAAGGAAGCCCGCAAATACGCTAACGTGAACGTGGCCGCCTCGTCCGACATCGCCGTGCCGCCGCAGGCGCAATGGCAGCTGACGCCCGGCGCGGCCTATCTGCACATGTGCACCAACGAGACCATCGGCGGTGTCGAATATCAGCCGGACTTCCATGATCCGCGCTTCAAGGATCTGGTGCTGGTGGCGGACATGTCGTCGCACATCCTGTCGCGCCAGATCGACGTGTCGAAATACGGCGTGATCTTTGCCGGCGCGCAGAAGAACATCGGCCCGGCCGGCGTCACCATCGTCATCATCCGCGACGACCTGCTGGGCAAGGCGCTGCCGTTCTGCCCATCGGCGTTCGATTTCAAGCTGGTGGCCGACAACGAGTCGATGTACAACACGCCGCCGACCTACGGCATCTACATCGCCGGCCTGGTGTTCCAGTGGCTGAAAAAGCAGGGCGGCGTGGCCGAGATGGAGCGCCGCGCCATCGCCAAGGCGGAGCTGCTGTACAACGCGCTGGACGCCAGCGATTTTTACGAAACCCGGGTTGCGCCGGCTAACCGCTCGCGCATGAACGTGCCCTTCTACCTGAAGGACGAAAGCAAGAACGAAGCATTCCTGGCCGGCGCCAAAGCGCGCGGCCTGCTGCAACTGAAGGGCCACAAGTCCGTCGGCGGTATGCGCGCATCGATCTATAACGCGATGCCTATCGAGGGCGTGCAAGCGCTCGTAGACTACTTGAATGAATTCGCAGGCCTGTAATGAACGATAAACTCAAACCCTTGCGCGAGCAGATCGATTCGATCGACGCGCAGATTCTGGATTTGCTGAACCGGCGCGCGAAAGTGGCGCAGGAAGTCGGCCATGTGAAGGCGGAAACCGGCGCGCCGGTGTTCCGTCCGGAGCGCGAGGCGCAGGTGCTGCGCGGCGTGGCCGAGCGCAATCCCGGCCCGATGGGCAACGCCGAGCTGCAGACCATCTGGCGCGAAATCATGTCCGCCTGCCGCGCGCTGGAAAAGCGCGTGACGGTGGCTTTCCTCGGCCCGGCCGGCACCTACAGCGAACAGGCGGTGTACCAGCAGTTTGGCACCGCCGTCGACGTGCTGCCTTGCTCGTCGATCGATGAGGTGTTCCGCGCCACCGAGGCCGGCACGGCGGAATTTGGCGTGGTGCCGGTCGAGAACTCGACCGAGGGCGCCATCGGCCGCACGCTGGACCTGCTGCTGCATACGCCGCTGACCATCAGCGGCGAGGTGTCGATCGCCGTGCGTCACAGCCTGCTGACGGCAACCGGCAATATGGACGGCATCACCGCCATCTGCGCGCATGCGCAGGCGCTGGCGCAGTGCCAGATCTGGTTGAACAATAACTATCCGGATATCGAACGGCGCGCGGTGTCGTCAAATGCGGAAGCGGCGCGCATGGCGCGCGACGACCATGGCATCGCCGCGATCGCCGGCGAGCGCGCCGGCGTGCGCTATGGCCTGGGCACGGTCAAGGCCAACATCCAGGACGATCCGCACAACCGCACGCGCTTCGCGGTGATTGGTTCGCTGCAGGCCGGCCCGTCGGGCGAGGATCGCACCTCGCTGGCGCTGGCGGCGCCGCACAAGGCGGGGTCGATTTATCGCCTGCTTGGTTCGCTGGCCGCGCACAATGTGTCGATGACGCGCTTCGAGTCGCGTCCGGCGCGCACCGGCACCTGGGAATACTACTTCTACGTCGACGTGGAAGGCCATGTGCAGGACCCCGCCGTCGCCAAGGCGCTCGATGAGCTGCAAGGCAATGCTGCATTCTTCAAGGTGCTGGGTTCTTACCCGGTCAGCCTGACCTGATTTCGAAGAGAGATAACATGAGCAAGAACTACGGCCCGGAGTACGTCCGTGCTATCGCCCCTTACCAGGCTGGCAAACCGATTTCGGAAGTGGCGCGTGAATTTGGCCTCGACGAGGCTTCCATCGTCAAGCTGGCGTCGAATGAAAATCCGTTCGGCGTGCCGGCGTCGGCGCAGCAGGCCATGGCCGCCGCGGTGGCGGAGCTGGGGCGCTATCCGGATGCGAACGGCTTTGACCTGAAGGGCGCGCTGTCGAAGCGCTATGACGTGCCGGCGGACTGGATCACGCTGGGCAATGGCTCCAACGATATTCTGGAAATCGCCGCGCATGCGTTTGTGGAGCGCGGCCAGTCGATCGTGTATTCGCAGTATTCGTTTGCGGTGTATGCGCTGGCGACGCAGGGCGTGGGCGCGCAGCACATCGTGGTGCCGGCCAAGGCGCATGGCCACGATCTGCCGGCCATGCTGGCGGCGATCCGCGACGATACGCGTCTGGTGTTCATCGCCAACCCGAACAACCCGACTGGCACCTTCATTCCGGCGGCGCAGATCGAGGCGTTCGTGGCCAAGGTGCCGGCGCACGTCGTTGTCGTGCTGGATGAGGCCTACAACGAGTTCCTGTCGGAGGCGGATCAGTTTGAGTCGGCAGAGTGGGTGAAGAAGTATCCTAATCTGCTGGTGTCGCGCACGTTCTCGAAGGCCTATGGTCTGGCGGGGCTGCGCGTGGGCTTTGCGATTGCGCAGCCGGCGCTGACGGATCTGATGAACCGTATCCGTCAGCCGTTCAATGTGAATTCGCTGGCGCAGGCGGCGGCGATCGCGGCGCTCAACGACAAGGAATTCCTCAAGCAGAGCGCGGCCAATAACGCGGCTGGCTATCAGCAGTTTGTCGAAGCGTTTGAGCAGATGGGGCTGGAGTATGTGCCTTCGTATGGCAACTTCGTGCTGGTCAAAGTGGGCAATGATGCCGGCGCGGGCGCGCGGGTGAACCTGTCGCTGCTCAAGCAAGGTGTGATTGTGCGCCCGGTGGGCAATTATGGATTGCCGGAGTGGCTGCGTATTTCGATTGGCCTGCCGCAGGAAAATGCGGTCTTCATCGCAGCGCTGGCGAAAGCATTGGCGGAGTAAATGCTGAACAAGGTCGTTATTTTTGGCGTAGGCCTGATCGGCGGCTCGTTCGCGCGCTCGCTGAAAAAGGCGGGCGCGGTGCGCAGCATCGTCGGAGTCGGCCGCTCGGCCGCATCGATGGCGCGTGCGCTGGAGCTGGGCATCGTCGATGCGATCGGCGTGAGCGCCAGCTCCGGCGCGCACGCCTCGGCGGCGGGCGCGGCCACTGGCGCTCCGCTGTCGCTGGCTGAGGCGCTGCACGGCGCGGAGCTCGTTCTGCTGGCCGCTCCGGTCGCGCAGACCGAGGCGATTCTGGCCGCCATCGCGCCGCATCTGCAGGCCGGCACGGTGGTCACGGACGCCGGCAGCACCAAGTCGGACGTGGTGGCTGCGGCGCGGCGCGCGCTGGGCGGCAAAGTGGCGCAGTTTGTGCCCGGCCATCCGATCGCGGGCCGCGAGACCAACGGGCCGGATGCGGCCATCGACAATCTGTATGTCGGCAAAAAAGTGGTGATCACCGCGCTGGCCGAGAATACAGAGGCTGACGTAGAGCGCGTGGCGGCAGCATGGCGCGCCTGCGACGCCATCATCCACCGCCTGACGCCGGAGGAGCACGACAAAGTGTTCGCGGCGGTCAGCCACCTGCCGCACCTGCTGGCCTACGCGCTGGTGGACGATATCGCCAGGAAGCCGCACGCCGACTTGCTGTTCCAGTACGCCGCCAGCGGCTTCCGCGATTTCACCCGCATTGCCGGTTCGTCGCCGGAGATGTGGCGCGACATCAGCCTGGCCAACCAATCGGCGCTGTTGACGGAACTGGACGCCTACATGGCGCAGCTGACCACACTGCGGGCGCAACTGGCCGCCGGCGACGGCGCCGCGCTGGAGCGGGTCTACCGCAACGCCCAGCAGGCCCGCCACCAATGGATAACCGCGATCGAAACGGCCGAAGCGCCGCCATCGCAAGATAAAGCAGACTAAATCCGGGGTCAGGTCCGCCATTTCTACACGAGCTCAACCACGCACGGCTGTGCTCGTGTAGAAATGACGGACCTGACCCCGGAGTAAAGGATTAATATGACTCATGAATATCTTGACCTGCAAACGGTCCCTCACGTGGAGGGCGCGGTGCGCCTGCCGGGCTCCAAGTCCATCTCCAACCGCATCCTGCTGCTGTCGGCGCTGTCGCAAGGACAGGTCGCCATCGTCGATCTGCTGGCTTCCGACGATACGGCCGTGATGCTGGCCGCGCTGCGCTCCCTCGGCGTCGAGTGGACCGAAGAGAAAACCGCCACCGGCACCATTCACCACGTCACCGGCGTGGCCGGCGTGCTGCCGAATAAGTCGGCCGATCTCTTCATGGGCAACGCCGGCACCGCGATTCGCCCGCTGACCGCCGCGCTGGCCGTCATCGGCGGCGATTACACGCTGCACGGCGTGCCGCGCATGCACGAGCGCCCGATCGGTGATCTGGTCGACGCCCTCAACGCCGCCGGCACCAATGTCGAATACACCGGCAACCAAGGCTATCCGCCGTTGCACATCAAGCAGGGCAAGATCACCACCCAGCGCCTGTCGGTGCGTGGCGATGTGTCCAGCCAGTTCCTGACCGCGCTGCTGATGGTGGCGCCGCTGATGGCCAAAGAACATGCCATCACCATCGACGTCGTTGGCGAATTGATCTCCAAGCCGTACATTGAAATCACGCTGAATCTGATCCGCCGCTTCGGCGTCAAGGTCGAGCAGAATGGCTGGGAGTCGTTCACCATCCAGCCCGGCCAGGTCTACCAGTCGCCGGGCACCATTCACGTGGAAGGCGACGCCTCCTCGGCATCGTATTTCCTGGCCGCCGGCGCCATCGGCGGCGGGCCGGTGCGGGTGGAAGGCGTCGGCAACAACAGCATTCAGGGCGACGTGCGCTTTGCCGCCGCGCTGGAGCAGATGGGCGCGCAGATCACCATGGGCGACAACTGGATCGAGGCGCGCGCCAACGGCCCGCTGAAGGCCATCGACGCTGATTTCAACCACATCCCGGACGCCGCCATGACCATCGCCGTGGCCGCGCTGTACGCCGACGGCACCAGCACGCTGCGCAATATCGCCAGCTGGCGCGTCAAGGAAACCGACCGCATTGCCGCCATGGCCACCGAGCTGCGCAAGGTCGGCGCCACGGTGGAGGAGGGGCCGGACTATATCAAGGTGACGCCGCCGGCGGCGATCGCACCTGCTACCATCGATACTTATGACGATCACCGCATGGCCATGTGTTTCTCGCTGGTATCGCTGGACGGCGCGCTGCGCAAGGGCGCCGTCACGCGCATCAACGATCCGAAGTGCGTGAACAAGACTTTCCCTGACTATTTCACCGCATTTGCGAAAATTGCAAAGTAACTGATATGCCAACTTCCCAGATTCCAGTCATCACCATCGACGGCCCTACCGCATCCGGCAAGGGCACGGTCGCACACCGCGTTGCCGATAAGCTCGGCTTCCATTACCTGGACTCGGGCGCCCTGTACCGCTTGACCGCGCTGTCGGCATTGCGTCGCGGCACTGATCTCAAGGACGAGCACGCGCTGGCCAAGCTGGCCGAGCACCTGCAGTGCAGTTTCCAGGGCGGCGATATCGTGTTGTCGCAGGAAAACGTCACCGATGCCATCCGCGCGGAAGAGGTCGGCAACACGGCCTCCAAGATCGCCACCTTCCCGGCCGTGCGCCACGCGCTGGTGGGGCTGCAGCTTGGTTTTCGCAAGGCGCCGGGCCTGGTGGCGGACGGCCGCGACATGGGCTCGGTGATCTTCCCGCACGCCGCGCTCAAGGTGTTTTTGACCGCCTCGGTCGAGGCGCGCGCCGGACGGCGATATAAGCAATTGATAGACAAGGGATTTTCTGCTAATATGCAAGACCTACTGGTGGATTTACAGGCGCGCGACGACCGGGATACAAAACGGACCATCGCCCCGCTCGCGCCAGCAGAGGGCGCTTTCGTGCTGGATACCTCGAATATGAACGCGGATGAAGCGGTCGATCAGGTCTTGCAATGGTACGCCGGCATCACCAAGTAACACCTTTATCAACCCTAACCCAGTTGAAGCCGCATTGTGCGGGCCTTACTGGCTAACCTGGAAGTTTTATTATTATGGAAAGTTTTGCAGCCCTCTTCGAAGAATCCCTGTCGCGTCAAGATATGCGCTCGGGCGAAGTAATTTCGGCTGAAGTCGTTCGTCTGGATCACAACTTCGTGATCGTCAACGCAGGCCTGAAATCGGAAGCTTTCATCCCTGTTGAAGAATTCAAAAATGACCAGGGCGAACTGGAAGTCAAAGTAGGCGACTTCGTTTCCGTGGCCATCGAATCGCTGGAAAATGGTTTCGGCGATACCATCCTGTCGCGCGACAAGGCCAAGCGTCTGGCATCGTGGCTGGCGCTGGAAAAAGCAATGGAGTCGGGCGAGATCGTGGTCGGCACCGTGAACGGCAAAGTCAAGGGCGGCCTGACCGTGCTGACCAACGGCATCCGCGCCTTCCTGCCAGGTTCGCTGGTGGACACCCGTCCAGTCAAGGACACCACCCCATTCGAAGGCAAGACCCTCGAATTCAAAGTGATCAAGCTGGACCGCAAGCGTAACAACGTTGTGCTGTCGCGCCGCGCCGTCATCGAAGCGTCGATGGGCGAAGAGCGTCAGAAGCTGATGGAAACCCTGAAAGAAGGCACCGTGGTGACCGGCGTGGTGAAGAACATCACCGACTACGGCGCGTTCGTGGATCTGGGCGGCATCGACGGCCTGCTGCACATCACCGACCTGGCATGGCGTCGTGTGCGTCACCCATCGGAAGTGCTGACCGTTGGCCAGGAAATCACCGCCAAGGTTCTGAAGTACGATCAAGAGAAGAACCGTGTTTCGCTGGGCGTGAAGCAACTGGGCGACGACCCATGGACCGGTCTGTCGCGTCGTTACCCACAAGGCACCCGCCTGTTCGGTAAAGTGACCAACCTGACCGACTACGGTGCGTTCGTTGAAGTTGAACAAGGCATCGAAGGCCTGGTACACGTTTCCGAAATGGACTGGACCAACAAGAACGTCGCGCCGAACAAAGTTGTCCAGCTGGGCGACGAAGTCGAAGTGATGGTGCTGGAGATCGACGAAGAGCGTCGTCGTATCTCGCTGGGCATGAAGCAGTGCAAGGCCAACCCATGGGACGACTTCGGCGTGACCCACAAGAAGGGTGACAAGGTCAAGGGCGCGATCAAGTCGATCACCGACTTCGGCGTGTTCATCGGCCTGGCTGGCAACATCGACGGCCTGGTGCACCTGTCCGACCTGTCGTGGACCGAGTCCGGCGAAGAAGCCGTGCGCAAGTTCAAGAAAGGTGACGAACTGGAAGCCGTGGTGCTGGCGATCGACGTTGAGCGTGAGCGCGTGTCCCTGGGCGTCAAGCAACTGGAAGGTGACCCATTCAACAACTTCGCGGCCATGAACGACAAGGGCGCCCTGGTTTCGGGCACCGTCAAGTCGGTTGAGCCGAAAGGCGCTGTGATCCAGCTGTCGGAAGAAGTGGAAGGCTACCTGCGCGCTTCGGAAATCTCGCGTGACCGCGTGGAAGATGCTGGCACCCACCTGAAAGTCGGCGACACCGTCGAAGCGCTGGTGATCAACATCGACCGTAAAGCACGTTCGATCCAGCTGTCGATCAAGGCCAAAGATTCGGCCGACACCGCTGAAGCGATGAAAAACATCGCTGCTGACAGCAACGCCGCTTCGGGCACCACCAGCCTGGGCGCACTGCTGAAAGCTAAGCTGGACAACAAGAACTAAGACCTGGTTCGCGATGACCAAGTCCGAACTGATCAACCGCCTGGCTGAGCGTTACTCTCAGCTGGTGGCCAAAGATGCGGAATACGCCGTCAAGACCATTCTGGATGCGATGACCAACGCCCTGGCGACCGGTCAGCGCATCGAGATCCGCGGTTTTGGCAGCTTTGCCCTCAACAGCCGGCCGCCGCGCATCGGGCGCAACCCGAAGTCGGGCGACAAGGTGATGGTGCCGGAAAAACGGGTGCCGCACTTCAAGCCGGGCAAGCAATTGCGCGAGCGGGTTGACGCGATGGTCGGGCAACCGATCATCGAGGACTGAAGCATTCAATCGGTAGACAAAGCGGCGTCCTTCGGGATGCCGCTTTTTTTTTGTTGCCCGAGGTGCGATACTGGCACCCTCGGAACTACACCACAGGACTCTGGCTGATGAAATTCATCTCCACCCTCATAGGCTTCATCATCTTCGTCTTGTTTTTCGGCTTCGCGCTGAAAAACTCGCAGGAAGTCGATCTGCAGCTGTTCCTGCACTACGAGCTGCGCGGCCCGCTGGTGCTGATGCTGCTGGGCTTTTTCGTGGCTGGCGCCGTGCTGGGCGTGCTGGCGCTGACGCCGACGGTGTTCCGCCACCGCCGCGAAGCCAATAAACACAAAACAACCATACATACGCTGCAAGCGTCGGCGCAGCAGGCCAACCGCCAGCCGCAGCCGGACAGCGTCAATACACAATAACGACAAGCACACAGCATGGAATTTGAACTCTGGTGGTTACTGGGCATCCCGGTTTTCTTTGGCCTGGGATGGGTCGCGGCGCGGGTCGATATCCGTCAGCTGCTGTCGGAGTCGCGCACCCTGCCGCGCGGCTATTACAAGGGCTTGAACCATCTGCTGAACGACCAGCCGGACAAGGCGGTCGATGCCTTCATCGAGATCGTGCGGCTGGACCCGGAATCGGCCGAGATGCACTTCGCGCTGGGCAATCTGTTCCGCCGCCGCGGCGAGACCGAGCGCGCCATCCGCGTGCACCAGAACCTGCTGGCGCGCCCGGATCTGCCGCCGGAGCAGACCGACCAGGCGCAGTATGAGCTGGGCATGGATTACCTCAAGGCCGGCCTGCTGGACCGCGCGGAAGAGACCTTCAACACCCTGCTGAACGGCCAGTATTCGGCCCAGGCGCGGCGCGCGCTGCTGGAGATTTTCCAGCGTGAGAAGGAGTGGCCGCGCGCCATCGAGGCGGCCATCGGCCTGCAGGAATCGGGTGCCGGTTCGCGCCAGAAGGAAATCGCGCAGTTCTACTGCGAGCTGGCGCAGGACGCGCTGGTGCATCTGCATCCGGAACAGGCCCTGGAGCTGCTGGAAAAGTCGCTGCAGGCCGACCGCGTCAACGTGCGCGCCACCCTGCTGACCGGCGATGCGCAACTGGCGCTGGGCGACGTCGAGGGTGCGCTGCTGACCTGGCGCCGCGTCGAGCAGATCAGCGTGCCGCACGTGGCGCTGGTGGCGCAGCGCCTGATGGATGGCTACCGCAAGGTGGGCCGCCCGCAGGAAGGCGTCAACCTCTTGAAATCCTACCTTGAGCAGGCATCTTCGATCGACCTGGTGGAGGTGGTGTACAAGGCGGTGCTGGAGCTCGATGGCGTGGAAGCGGCCAAGCAGCTGGTTGGCGAGCAGCTGCGCCGCACGCCAACCCTGCTGGGACTGGACAAGTTCCTGGAAGCGCGCCTGATGGATGCGCCGGCGGCAGTGATGCCGGAGCTGTCGATGGTGAAGAATCTGGTCCACGGTTATACGCAGAAGCTGGCGCGCTATCAGTGCAGCCATTGTGGTTTCAAGGCGCGCCAGTTCTACTGGCAGTGTCCTGGTTGCAGCCGCTGGGAGACTTACCCGCCGCGCCGCACCGAAGAATTGAATGTCATGAATTAACCAGCGCTGTCATTCGGGCCTGCGCCGGAATGACGGGGTAGCGAAAGAGTCACTATGAAAATCACCATCATCGGCACCGGGTATGTGGGCCTGGTCACCGGCGCCTGCCTGGCGGAACTGGGTAACGACGTGTTTTGCCTGGACCTCGACCAGCGCAAGATCGACCTGCTGAACAACGGCGGCATCCCGATCCACGAGCCGGGCCTGGAAGAAGTGGTGGCGCGCAACCGCGCCGCCGGCCGCATCCAGTTCTCGACCGATGTCGCGGCCTCGGTGGCGCACGGCGACGTGCAGTTCATCGCGGTCGGCACGCCGCCCGATGAAGATGGCTCGGCCGACCTGCAATACGTGCTGGCCGCCGCCCGCAACATCGGCAAGCACATGACCGGCTTCAAGGTCATCGTCGACAAGTCCACCGTGCCGGTCGGCACCGGCGACCGCGTGAAGGCGGCGCTGCAGGAGGAACTGGCGGCACGTGGCGCCAGTGCCAGCTTCTCGGTGGTGTCGAATCCGGAATTCCTGAAAGAGGGCGCGGCGGTTGAGGACTTCATGCGCCCGGACCGCATCGTCATCGGCCATGACAGTACGGCGGAAGGCCAGAAGGCCGCCGCCATGATGAAAAAGCTGTACGCGCCGTTCAACCGCAATCACGAGCGTACCTTCTGGATGGACGTGCGCTCGGCGGAGTTCACCAAGTACGCCGCCAACTCGATGCTGGCCACCCGCATCTCGTTCATGAACGAACTGGCCAACCTGGCCGACCGCGTGGGCGTGGACATCGAGGCGGTGCGGCATGGCATCGGCTCCGATCCGCGCATCGGCCACAGCTTCCTGTATGCCGGCGCCGGCTACGGCGGCTCGTGCTTCCCGAAAGACGTGCAGGCGCTGGAGCGCACCGCGCGCCAGTACGACCAGGACCTGCTGATCCTGCGCGCGGTGGAAGCGGTCAATGACAAGCAAAAGCTGGTGCTGGGCCAGAAGGTCATCAAGCGCTTTGGCGAGGATTTGCGCGGCAAGCATTTCGCAATTTGGGGCCTGGCCTTCAAGCCGAACACCGACGATATGCGCGAAGCGCCGTCGCGCGTGCTGCTGCGCCAGCTGATCGACGCCGGCGCCACGGTGGCGGTGTACGATCCGGTCGCCATGGCCGAAGCCAAGCGCGTGCTGGCGCTGGACCTGACGGCCGATGAACTGGCGCGCGTGCGCTTTGCCGGCAGCCCGATGGATGCGCTGAGCGGCGCCGAGGCGCTGGTGATCGTCACCGAATGGAAGGCCTTCCGCAGCCCGGACTTCGAACGCATTCGCGCCGCGCTGAAGCAGGCGGTGATCTTCGACGGCCGCAATCTGTTCGAGCCGGAGGTGATGGCCGAAGCGGCGTTTGAATACCACGGCATCGGCCGTTCCATCCTGACCCGCACTTAACGAGGCCGCACCGTGACGACCAATCTGGATAAAGTACGCATACTGGTGGTGGGCGACGTGATGCTGGACCGTTACTGGTTCGGTGAGGTCAGCCGCATTTCGCCGGAAGCACCGGTGCCGGTGGTGCGCATCGAGAAGCGCGAAGCGCGCCTGGGCGGCGCCGCCAACGTGTCGCGCAACGCGGCGGCGCTGGGCGCGCAGGCCGGCCTGCTGGGCATTGTCGGCAACGACGAAGCCGGCGATGAAGTGGCCTCGCTGCTGGAGGGCGGCGGCATCCGCAGCTACCTGAAACGCGACGAAGCCATTTCCACCATCATCAAGCTGCGCGTGATCGGCCGCCAGCAGCAGATGGTGCGCATCGATTTCGAAGAGGCGCCGACCGATACGGTCCTGCGCGACAAGCTGGAACAGTTCAAGGCGCTGCTGGCCGATTACGACGTGATCGTGCTGTCGGACTACGCCAAGGGCAGCCTGGTGGCGGTGGCCGACATGATCGCCGCCGCGCGCGCAGCCGGCAAGGTGGTGATGGTCGATCCCAAGGGCGACGATTTCACCCGCTACGCCGGCGCCACCGTGCTGACGCCGAACAAGTCGGAGCTGAAGCGCATCGTCGGTTCGTGGAACAGCGAGGAGCAGCTGACCGCCAAGGCGCAAGCCCTGCGCGCCGAGCTGAAACTCGACGCGCTGCTGCTGACCCGCTCGGAAGAGGGCATGACGCTGTACACCGACGGCGCGCAGTTCCACACGCCGGCCCAGGCGCGCGAGGTATTTGACGTTTCCGGCGCCGGCGACACGGTGATTGCCACCATGGCCTGCATGCTGGGCGCGGGCGCCGGCTGGCAGGAGGCGGTGGAAACCGCCAACCGCGCCGGCGGCATCGTGGTCGGCAAGCTCGGTACAGCCACTGTCACGCGCGAGGAATTGTTCGGCGCTTGATCTGGCTCAAGGGCGCGCCGTCAACGGCGCGGCCGGTGGGCGCCGTTAAGGTGATTCAAGGTGCGATCGGCGTGCCTTGCCTTACTTTAACGGAGACTACGATGATCAAGAAACTATTGCTGACGCTGGCCATGCTGGCGTCAATGGCGGCGGCCTGGGCCCAGGTCGATGTCAACAAGGCCGATGCGGCCGCGCTGGACAGCATCCGCGGCCTGGGGCCAGCCAAGACCAAGCTGATACTGGAAGAGCGCAAGAAGGGCGAATTCAAGGACTGGGCCGACCTGGAGCAGCGGGTCAAGGGCATCGGCGAGAAAAGTGCGCTGAGGTTGTCCCAGGCCGGCCTGCAGGTGAACGGCAAGTCGAAAGACGGCGCGCCGATGGCGGCCGACAAGCCGGCCAAGTCTGGCAAATAGGCGCCGGCCACACCACGGCCGATCCGTGAGAAGATACTGCATCTTTTCATCGGAGACGCCGTATGCGACACCAGTATGTACTCCTTGCCGCCGCCCTGGCGGCCCTGCCTGCCGTTGCGGCGGAACCTGGCGCCGTCCGGCGCCAGGCGCAGATCGATCAAATCGTCAAAGAGATTTCGCCGGCGCGGATCGAGGCCACTATCCGCAAGCTGGTGAGCTTCCGCACGCGCCATACCATGTCCGATACCGTGTCGGAGACCGAGGGCATCGGCGCCGCGCGGCGCTGGATCAAGGCGGAGCTGGAGCGCTGCGGCGCTGGCACGCCTCTGCAGGTGAGCTTTGACAGCCATGTGGCGCCGGTCTCCGCGCGCATCAGTCGTCCGACCGAAATCGTCAACGTGGTGGCCACCTTGCCGGGCACGCAGTCGGCCTCGGTCGATCGCATGTATGTGGTCAGCGGCCATTATGATTCGCGCAATACCGATGTGATGGACGCGGTGGGCGACGCGCCCGGCGCCAATGACGATGCCTCGGGCACGGCGGCTGTGATGGAGATGGCCTGCGTGATGGCCAAGTACAAATTCGACGCCACGCTGGTGTTCATGACGGTGGCGGCCGAGGAGCAGGGCTTGCTGGGCGCGGCGCATTGGGCCGAGCAGGCGAAGCAGAAGAACTGGAACATCGCCGGCATGTTCACCAACGATATCATCGGCAGCTCGCGCGATGAGTATGGCCGCAAGGACGACACGCAGGTGCGCCTGTTTGCGGAAGGCCTGCCGGTGCAAAAGGAAAACAGCGATGTGGTGCGCACCCTGATCCAGACCGGCGGCGAGAACGATTCGCTGTCGCGGCAACTGGCGCGTGCCGTGAAGGAAGCGGGCGAGCGTTATGTGCCGAAGTTTAAAGTGAACGTGATCCAGCGGCGCGACCGCTATCTGCGCGGCGGCGATCACATGCCGTTCCTGGAGCGCGGCTATGCGGCCTTGCGTTTCACCGAGCCGGCCGAGGATTTCAACCACCAGCACCAGAACATCCGCACCGAGAACGGCGTGCTGATTGGCGACCTGCCGCAGTACAACGACTACAACTACATCGCCAAGGTGGCGCGCGTGAATGCGGCGGCCTTGTCGACGCTGGCCTTGGCGCCGGCCGCGCCGCAGAAGGTGCAGGTGCGCACCGCCAAGCTGCAGAACGATACCGAGCTGGTTTGGCAGGCCAACAGCGAGCCTGATCTGGCGGGCTATCGCATCGTCTGGCGCGACACCACGGCGGCGGACTGGCAGCACGCAAAGTTCGTCGGCAAAGTGACTGAATACACCATGCCGCAGTCGAAGGACAATGTGTTCTTCGGCGTGCAGGCGGTCGATGTGGACGGCAACGTCAGCCCGGCCAGCTATCCGACGCCGCTGCGCTGATGAAGATTTCGCGCATCCTCCACGCCGGCTACGTGTTTGAGAGCGGCGCCACGCAGATCGTGTTCGACCCGGTGTTCGAGAACCCGTTCAGTCGCAACTGCCACGCCTATCCGGACGTGCGCTTCGACCTGGCGCAGGTGAGGGCGCTGCGGCCGGATGCAGTGTTCATCTCGCACTTCCATGACGATCACTGCTCGCTGGAGAGCCTCGATCTGCTGGACCGCGCCACGCCGATTTATCTCTACTGCCTGTTTGACGAACTGTTCGCCATGCTCCGTGAACTGGGCTTTGTGGAGGTGCGGCCGCTGACGATCGATGAGCCGGTGCGCGTGGGCAGCTTTGAAGTGATCCCGCGCCGCGCGCTGGAGGCGGATGTGGACTCCATGTTCCAGGTGCGCGCAGAAGGGCTGAATGTACTGAACGTGGTCGATTCGTGGATGGATCCGGAGACGCTGGAGCAGCTCAAGCCTTACGCGCCGTGGGACATGGTGCTGTGGCCGTTCCAGACCATGCGCGAAGTGGACGTGATCGCGCCATCGCGTGCCGAACGGGGACCGGTTGCGCTGCCGGAGGAATGGCCGGAGCAGCTGCAGGCACTGGCGCCGCGCTACGTGGTGCCGAGTTCCTGCCAGTTCCGGCAGGAGCCGTGGTCGTGGTACAACCACGCGCTGTTCCCGATCACCTACCGGCAGTTTGGCGCGGCCTTGAGCGAGTGGCTGCCGGCCGCGCAAGTGGTGCGTCTGAACCCATCGGTGGCGGTGGTGCTGAGCGCTGCTGCGCTCACGCCGGCGGCGCCGCTGTCGTGGGTGCAGCCGGTGGGGGAGCAGGACCTCGACTACGAATACGATCCTGACATCGTGCCGCCGCCCACTGCCGACATCGCGCGTCATTTCGCCGCGCTGACTGCGGAGCAAACCGCCTTGGTGCAGGCGTTCTGCCAGGGCGGCCTGCAAGCGCGCTACGAAGACATGCAGCTGCCGGAAGACAGCTACTTCGCCACGCCGTGCGTATGGCAGCTATCGGTGTACGACCACCAAGGCACCGCCCAGCACTACCGCTACCGCGTGCACGGCGACAGCATCGCGCCATGCGGCGACGAAGAGGCGCCGACCTGGATCACTGAAATCCCGGCCGCCAAACTGTATGCCGGCCTGGCACTGGGCGAATCGCTGACCTCCATGTACATGCGCATCAACGGCGCCCCGGCCGATGCCGACATCGTCGACGATCCGCTGATCCGCACCCTGTTCGACAACGCCTTCGCCGCCTACCAGGCCGCCCAGCTGGCACGCATCAAGGCACGTTCAGCGCAGCAGGGATAAAGCCTTGCACCGACAACGCGGCCATTGCCATTGCTGAACGTCTATGTCCTCAACTTGTCGGCAGGCAAGTTTGCCAGGAATTGGTGGATCTGCGAGACCACGGCGGCGCCTTCACCGACGGCGGCGGCCACGCGCTTGGTGGAGGTGGCGCGCACGTCGCCGATCGCGAACACGCCCGGCACGCTGGTTTCCAGCGCCGCGCGCGACGGCAGGTCTTTCGGATACACGCCGTTGGCGAAGTTGGCCTTGCATTGCGATTTGGTGACGTCAAAGCCGGTGCGGATGAAGCCATTGGCGTCGACGTCCACGCCGCAGTCGCTCAGCCAGCCGGTGTTCGGGTCGGCGCCGATGAACAGGAACACGCGGCAGACGTCGAAGTCGCATTCCTCTTCGGTCTTGCTGTTGCGGATGCGGACTTGCTTGAGGCCGTCCTCGTCGCCTTCCAGCGCGATGATTTCGCTGCAGGTGTGCAGCGCGATATTTGGCGTGGCCTGGATGCGCTCGATCAGGTAGCTGGACATGGTGGACGACAGGCTGTCCTTGCGGATCAGCATGTGCACCTTGGAGGCATAGTTGGACAGGAACACCGCCGCCTGTCCGGCCGAGTTGCCGCCGCCGACCAGCACGATTTCTTCTGTCTTGCACAGCTTGGCTTCCACCGGCGACGCCCAGTAATACACGCCTTTGCCTTCAAACTGCTTGAGGTTGGCCAGCGACGGGCGGCGGTAGCGCGCGCCGCAGGACAGCACCACAGTCCTGGCTTTCAGGCGCTGCAGGCTGCCGCACATTTCCACTTCCAGCGGATAGGTGTCGCAGATCAGCCGCCCGGCCGGCGCCGGGATGGCGATCTCGACGCCGAACTTTTGCGCCTGCACGTAGGCGCGTCCGGCCAGCGCGCGGCCCGAGACGCCGGTCGGGAAGCCGAGGTAGTTTTCAATGCGCGCGCTGGCGCCGGCCTGGCCGCCGTAGGCGCGCGTTTCCAGCGCCAGCACCGACAAGCCTTCCGAGGCCGCGTACACCGCCGTCGCCAGGCCGGCAGGGCCGGCGCCGACCACGATCACGTCCCACACCTTGTCGGTGTCCAGCTCGGGCAGCATGCCGAGGCAGCGGCCGATGTCGACCACGCTCGGGTTTTTCTTCACCACGCCGTCCGGACACACCACCAGCGGCAGTTCTTCCGGCCGCGGGCGGTAGTGTTCCATCAGGTCGGCGGCCTGACGGTCATGCTCGGGGTCGAGCACGATGTGCGGGTGGCCATTGGCCTGCAGGAAGGTTTGCAGGGTGTGGATGCGGCCATGGCCGCGCGGACCGACAATCACCGGCCCGCCCGACGCCTGCTCGATCAGGCCGACGCGGCGCAGGATCAGCGCGCGCACGATGCGCTCGCCCAGGTCGGCATGCGCCACCAGCAGCGCGCGCAGCGATTCCGACGGCACCACCAGCACTTCCACATCGCCCACCGCGTGGCCATTGCCCAGCGACGGCCGGCCCGACAGCTGCGCCACCTCGCCGCTGAACTGGCCCGGCATGTGGGTGGTCACGTAAGAGGTGTTGCCCAGACCGTCGTAGCGGTCGACCCGGATGCCGCCCTTGAGCACCAGCATCAGACCAAAGCTGGTCTTGCCGGCCTCGAAGATCATCTCGCCATCCCGGAAGCACATCACGTGGCCGAAACGGTGCATGTGGCGGATGTCGGCGGCGCTCAGGACCGGGAACATCTGGTGCTGGCGCTGCTCCAGGTTGTGCGCCGTGATGGGCGCCGGATCATCCGGGGTTAATTCGGGCAGGAGTTCGGAAGGAGTGGTGGCCATGACAATTCCAAATATGAAGCTGGTTGCAGGAGTGTCGCCAGTCTAGCGTAAGCCAGTCGCCCAGTCCAAAGTCTTAAGAGGTAGTCGGCTGCTTTCTGTCAACTCGGCTAAAATGGTTGTTTTCGCAAACCCCAACCAACAAGACGATGGCTTACAAGACTTTGCAAGATACGATCGGCAACACGCCGCTGGTGCAGCTGGTGCGCTTGCCCGGCGCCGAGGCCGCCGCCCGCAACAACATCATCCTCGGCAAGCTGGAAGGCAATAACCCGGCCGGCTCGGTCAAGGACCGCGCTGCCATGTCGATGCTGAAGCGCGCTGAAGAGCGCGGCGACATCAAGCCCGGCGACACGCTGATCGAAGCCACCAGCGGCAACACCGGCATTGCGCTGGCCATGGCCGCCGCCATCCGCGGCTACAAGATGCTGCTGCTGATGCCGGAAAACCTGAGCGTGGAACGGCGTCAGAGCATGGCTGCCTACGGCGCCCAGATCATGCTCACGCCCAAGACCGGCGGCATGGAATACGCGCGCGACATGGCCGAGCAGTTGCAAAAGGACGGCAAGGGCATCATCCTCGACCAGTTCGGCAACCAGGACAACGCCCGCGCCCACTATGAAAGCACCGGCCCGGAAATCTGGCGCGACACCGACGGCCGCGTCACCCACTTCGTCAGCGCCATGGGCACCACCGGCACCATCATGGGCACCTCGCGCTACCTGAAGGAACAGAATCCGGAAATCCAGATCATCGGCGCCGAGCCGGAAGAGGGCTCGTCAATCCCGGGCATCCGCAAATGGCCGGAAGCCTATCTGCCGAAAATCTACGACCGCTCGCGCGTGGACCGGGTGGAAGCCGTGTCGCAGGCGGCGGCCGAGCGCATGGCGCGCCGCATGGCGGCCGAGGAAGGCATCTTCTGCGGCATCTCCGCCGCCGGCGCCTGCGAGATCGCGCTGCGTATTTCCAACACGGTGGAAAACGCCACCATCGTGTTCATCGTCTGCGACCGCGGCGACCGCTACCTGTCCACCGGCGTGTTCCCGGCTTAAAAGCAAAATGCCCTCGTCCCTTGCGCAGGGAGGAGGGCACTGTCAGGCGCGCAACACGCGGGCTGGATCAGCCCTGGTTGTTGTTGCTGCCGCCTGGGGTTTCGCCTTCTTTCGGCTTGAACTGCTTGTCGCTGATGCGGAACTTGTTGCGGCGGTCGCCCATCAGGTAACGCAGGTCGCGAATGCTCAGGTCGCTCACCTCGTGCATGCGGATCAGCAGCGAAGCGCCGACCGGCAGACGGTGGTGACGGATCTTGCTGATCACGGGCGGTGCCACTTCCAGCGCACGCGACAGCGCTGCGTCGTTTTTCAGGCGCAGGTTCTCGATCAGGGTATCGAGCAGGCGGTTGGGATTGTATTGCAGCAGATCATCGCCATCCGCATCGTTGTTCATGTCTATGCCGACTTGGTTTGTCATGTCGTCTTTTCCTTCTGTAAAGTTGTCCTGCAAAGTACAACACTCGGGGCTTTGCTGCGTCAATGTCCATCCTTACCAGGAGACTCACACACGGACACGGGTTCCAGGATAACAAGTTTCATAATATATACTCAATTGTACAACAGTCCGCAATCTCATACTCGGCAGCAATAAAAAAAACTGACTTCCCGCAGAGTATTGTTGTCCGACTGCAACATTGTGTGAGAATTATACACCGAGTTCTGTGCTAAGCTGCCTGTGCGCACTTTTAATTAACGGTTAAAGTTAATTGTATAACAATTTCGTTGTAAAGTAGCCCATCTCTTACTGCTTATCGTGCAGTGTGGACAAATAATTTCCAAGTGTCAACTAAACAATACCGCGAGCAAGCCCGCGGTACAAAAGTTTTTACGCTTGCTTACATCCCTGAAGCGATTCCTGATGCTGCGCGCGCCAGCTTCACCGCCCGTCCCAGTTCCACCACCGACATCGCATAGAAATAACTGCGGTTGTACTGCGTGATGGCAAAGAAATTGGCGTTGGCCAACCAGTATTCTGTGGGCTCGGCGCCGTTTTGCAAGTCCACCAGGCCATACAATTGTTCCGGCGGCGCCACTGCCGGGGTGACGCCGGCCGCTGTCAGTTCTTGCGGCCGGTATTTGGCGGCCAAACCCTGATTCAGCATCGGTTCCCACGCACGGTTGGGCGAGACGGCGGCCGCGTACACCAGCGGGCCGCCCTGTTCGCGCTGCCAGCCGTGCGCGATCAGGAACGCCGCCACGCTGCCGATGGCGTCGGTGCTGGAGTTGAGCAAATCGATCTTGCCGTTGCCGTCAAAGTCCACCGCATATTTCATCATGCTGCTGGGCATGAATTGCGGCATGCCGACGGCGCCGGCAAACGAGCCTTTCAGCGACAGCGGATCGATGCCGGTCTGGCGCGCAAACAGCAAGGTCGCTTCCAGCTCGCCGCGGAAGAATTCCATGCGCTCGCGCCGCTGCGGCGCTTCCGGGTAGGAGAAGGCCAGCGTGGTCAGCGCATCCAGCACGCGGAAGCGGCCGGTGTTGCGGCCGTACACAGTTTCCACGCCGATGATGCCGACCACGATTTCGGCCGGAACCCCGTACAGCGACTCGGCGCGGCTGAGCGCTTCGCTGTTCTCGTTCCAGAACTTGACGCCGGCGTCGATGCGCACCGGGTCGATCATCAGCTTGCTGTAGGCTTGCCAGTTTTTCGGCTTGCCGGGCGGCGCCGGTTTGACCAGCTGCACGGCGGCATCCACATAGCGCACTTGCGTCATCAGCGTGTTCAGCTCGGCACGGTCGAAGCCGTCGCGCGTGGCGACGTCATCGAGGAAGGCGCGCACCTCTTTCCAGTCGCCAAAGTTGACGTATTCGCCGACGTAATCGATGGCCGGTACGGCTTTTTTCTTGGGGGCGGCTGGCTTCTTTTTCTTTTGCATGCTGGGCGGCAGGGTGTAGCCATAGCGGTCTACCTGCGCGGCCGTGGCGCTGAGGGTGGCTGCGCTGAGCAGCAGGGCGGTGATCAAAGTCTTCATCGGCATAAAGGTAACAGGGTTTTCAGCGTCGCCAGCGACGCCGGGCGTGATTCGGTCCCGCCGGCGCCATACTTCAGCAAGCCGTACAGGTGCAAAAACTGGTCCATGGCAGCGTGTTTTTCCTGGCTGGCCGGCATCGCCCGCAGGCGCGCGGCATAGCTGAGCGGCCCCTCGGCCGGCCGCCGCTCATATCCGCGACGCGCCTGCTGCCGGCAAAACGCCGCGTACAAGGCATCCAGCGGATCGGCGGGCTGCCGCCGGCGCTGCCAGCGCAGCGCAAACAGCAAGGCTAGCACCAATCCCATGCCCAGCGCGCTACGCCAGTTGCCGAAGGCGGCGCCTAGTTCTTCAAGGAAACTTCGCTGCCTTTCGGGATTGTAATCCAGTACCCATTGATTCCAAGAATTATTCAACGCGGTGTAGTGGTATCTGAGTTGCGCCAGCCACGAATCGGGATTGTTTTGCAGTTCCAGCAGCGGCGCCAGCCCGAACGCGGCCGGGCGCGGCAGGGCACGCGCCAGGTTGCGCTGGACCCGCTCGGGCGCCACGGCGGCGGTGGGATCGACCCGCTGCCAGCCGGCGGCGCTGGTCCAGATCTCGGCCCAGGCGTGGGCGTCGGACTGGCGCACGGTGAGGTAGCCGTCCACCGGATTCAGCTCGCCGCCCTGGTAGCCGGTGACCACGCGCGCGGCCACGCCCATGGCGCGCATCAGCACCACGTAGGCGCCGGCGTAGTGCTCGCAAAAGCCGGCCTTGCTGTCGAACAGGAATTCATCGACCGCGTCGCGCCCCAGCAGCGGCGGCTCCAGCGTGTAGCCGTAGCCCTGGCTGCGGAAGCGCGCCAGCACCGCGTTGCTCAGCTGCTGGGCGCTGGCTTCGGGCTGGGCCGCGCGCAATTGCTGCGCCAGCGCCAGCGTGCGCGGGTTGTAGCCGGCCGGCAGTTCCAGCCAGCGCGTCATGCGCTGCGGCAGCTCGCCGGCCTGCAGCGTGTAGTCGGGATAGGCGCTGGCGCTGAAGCGCAGGCGGTGTTCGATGGGATCGGCGGCGTACAGTTCCAGCTCATCGGTGTCGCGCACGCGGTGGCCGGGCAGGCGCACGTCGGGGCCGGCCAGTTCCAGCAGCGCGATCCAGCGCGTGTTGCTGGCCTCCATGGTGGTTTCGTAGCGCACCGGCTGGCCGCGGCCGTGGATGGCGATCTCCAGCCGCTGCAGGCCGCGCTTGCGCGGCACGCGGGTCCAGGTACGGCCGTCGTAGTCGCCCAGCACGATGCTGCGCCAGTACAGTTGGTGGCGCGGCGGCGCGGCGCCCAGAAAGCGCACGCGGAACGCCGGGTCGTCGGACTGGGCCAGGGTGGACAGGCTGCCGGGCGCCATGCTGTCGCTCAAGCCGGTCTTGCCGCCTTGGGCGTCGCCGGGCAGGCCCCACAGCGGCCCCTGGATGCGCGGGAAGCCGATGAACAGCAGCGCCGCCAGCGGCGCCGCCAGCGCACACAATTTGAGGCTGGCGCGCAGGCGCTGGCGCAGCGGCGGCACCACGCCGGTGTACTGGAACGATAGCTGGGCAGTCAGCAGGATCACCAGCGCGCACGCCACCCACAGCGCGGTGGGCATCGATTGCGAATACAGGAAGCTGGTCAGCAGCACGAAGAAGCCAAGGAAGGTGACCACGAACAGATCGCGCCGGGCGTGCATTTCCAGCAGCTTGAAGGCCAGCAGCAGCACCAGCATGGCGACGCCGGCGTCGCGGCCCAGCAGGGTGCGGTAAGTGGCGTACACGCCGGCCATGGCGGCCACGGCGAGCGGCACCAGTAGCCAGACCGGCGGCATGCGCTTGCCGAGCCAGGTGATGGCCGCGCGCCACAGCAGCGTGGCGCCGCTCAGGAGGCTGACCCACAACGGCAGATGCGCGGCGTGCGGCGCCAGCACCATCAGCGCGGCGGCCAGCAGGAGCAGCGTGTCGGCCTTGTCGCGCGTGAGCCCCTGCGCCAGCCAGATCCGCGCGGCGGCCGGCGGCAGGGCGCTCATTGCGCGCCCTCCTGGCCAAACAGGGCCAGCGCACGCAGGCAGGCGGCGCGGTGGGCGTCGCCCAGTGCCGGACCGTAGTCGTGCTGCGCCAGGCGGAAGCGGTAGGGCAGCGCGCGCTGCTCGGCCTCCAGCACCCAGCTGACCATGCGCGACAGCTTCTGCTCCAGATCCATCCGCAGCGGCAGCGCGGCAAAATCCAGGCACAAGCCGGCCACCGCGCCGCCCTCGAAATGCTTGGCCACCAGCTGACCGCCCAGCGCCGGATCATGGCGCGCAATCTGCCGCCACGCCAGGTGCTTGAGCGGATCGCCCGGCTGGTAACTGCGGATGCCGGCAAAATTATCCAGCCCCACCGTGCCATGCCCATCCTCGCTGGCCGCGCCGCTGGCCGGCAGCGGCTGCGGCGGCCACTCCGGCGCTGGATACACCAGCACGCGCGCATCCGGCCGCCAGTAACTCCATGCCCGGAACAGCCCCAGCGGAAAGCGCGTCACCAGCCGCACGCGCGGCGCCGCCAGCCAGCCGCGTGCGCGCGTAGCCGCCGCCAGCAGCACCACGCTGCTGGCACCGGCCGCCACATCGGTCACATGGCGCGGCGCGCCGTCGGCCTGAAAGCCCAGCCACACCGCATAGCGATCCTGCCTGCCGCGGTTCAGCAGATGCAGCTCGAACTGCGCCGCCTCGCCGGCAAACACCGGCTGCACGCGGCCCGGTGCCAGCTGCAGCAGGGCGAGATTTTTCGCGGTCAGATACATGTCGGCCACCGCGCAGGCGCCGGCAAAGAAGGTCAGCGCAAAACCCAGTCCCAGGTTGTAATTCAGCGCACCGATCAGCATCACCAGCAGCAGCACCGCAAACGCCAGTCCCGCCCGCGTGGGCAGGATGAACACCCGCCGCATGGTCAGCGTCACCACGCCCGGCTCACTGTCGCGCAACTGGAACAGCCACTTGTCGCGGCCCTTGCGATACAGCGATTGCAGCGCCGCCACCATGCTGCGCTACACCGGCAGCGACGCTTGCAGCTGCAACACCAGATCGCGGCTGGCCAGCGCCACGCCATGCGCCGACTTCAACGGCCGCAAGCGGTGCGCGCACACCGGCACCAGCACCGCCTGCACATCTTCCGGCAGCACATGGTCGCGCCCCTCCAGCGCCGCCCACGCGCGCGCCGCCTGCAGCAGTGCGATGGCCGCGCGCGGACTGAGGCCCTCGGCAAACATGCCGTTCTGGCGCGAGGCCGCCGCCAGCGCCTGCACGTAATCGATCAGCGCGGCCGCGGCATGGATCTGGCGCAGCCCTTGCTGCGCCTGCGCCAGTTCGGCCGGCGTCATGGCCGGCGGCAGGGACTTGAGCAGCACGCGCCGGTCTTCGCCCATCAACAGCGCGCGTTCGGCGGCGGCGTCAGGGTAGCCCAATGAAAGGCACATCAGGAAACGGTCGAGCTGCGATTCCGGCAGCGGGAAGGTGCCGATTTGATGGGTTGGATTCTGGGTGGCGATCACAAAGAAGGGCTCGGGCAGGGCGCGTGTCACGCCGTCGGCGCTGACCTGGCGCTCCTCCATCGCTTCCAGCAGGCCCGATTGGGTTTTCGGCGTGGCGCGGTTGATTTCGTCGGCCAGCAGCACCTGCGTGAAAATCGGCCCCGGATGAAACACAAAACCATTCTGCTCGCGCTCATAAATTGAGATGCCGTTGACATCGGCCGGCAGCAGGTCGCTGGTGAACTGGATGCGGTTGAAGCGCAAGCCCAACGAAATCGCCAGCGCATGCGCCAGCGTGGTCTTGCCCACGCCCGGCACGTCCTCCACCAGCAGATGGCCGCCTGCCAGCAGGCAAGTGAGCGCCTGCCGCACCTGCAAATCCTTGCCGACAATGATGTCGCCCACCTGGCGAGCCACGGCATGCAATTTTGTGTACATGATATGTATGGTAGATTAGCGCCTGAGGGGATTCTATGCGAGAAACAGCTCGCAGCAGTAAAAAAAATGACCACAGCCATCTACAGCCATCCCGACTGTCAGCGCCACGACATGGGCGACTGGCATCCCGAATCGCCGGCGCGCCTGCAGGCAATTGCCGACCAGCTGATCGGCTCGCACATCAGCGATTTGCTGGAACACCGCGAAGCGCCGCTGGTCGCGCTGGCCGACCTGGAACGCAACCATAGCTGCAACGCCATCGCCATCGTGCGCGACAACGTGCCGGCCGAAGGCGACACCTATCCCATCGACGCCGACACCTCGCTCAACGCCTGGAGCTGGCGCGCCGCCCAGCGCGCGGCCGGCGCCGCCGTGGCCGCGACCAACGCCGTGATCGATGGCGAGATCGACAACGCCTTTTGCTCGGTGCGCCCGCCCGGCCACCACGCGCGCCCGATCGAACCGATGGGCTTCTGCCTGTTCAACAACGTGGCCGTCGCCGCCAAGCATGCGCTGGACGTGCGCGGCCTGCAGCGCGTGGCCATCGTCGACTTCGACGTCCACCATGGCAACGGCACCGAGGAAGCCTTTATCAACGAGCCGCGTGCGCTGATGGTCAGCTTCTACCAGCACCCGCTGTACCCCTACTGCGAGCCGCAGCCGATCACCGCCAACCAGGTCAATGTGCCGGTGCCGGCCTACAGCAACGGCGACGTGGTGCGCAAGATCGTGACGGAGCAGTGGCTGCCGGCGCTGCACGCCTTCCAGCCGCAGATGATCTTCATCTCGGCCGGCTTTGACGCGCACCGCGAGGACGATATCGGCGGCATGGGACTGGTGGAGGCGGACTACGCCTGGATCACCGAGCAGGTGATGGCCGTGGCGCGTCAGTACGCGCAGGGCCGCATCGTCAGCTGCCTGGAGGGCGGCTACAACCTGTCGGCGCTGGGCCGCAGCGTGGTGGCCCACCTCAAGGCGCTGGCTGAAATCTAAGTGCCCGGCCGCAGGATCACCTTGCGGCAATTGTCCTGCTTCCGGTCGAACAGGCGATACCCCTCGGCGGCCAGCTCCAGCGGCAGACGGTGGGTGATGATGGCCTGCGGCTGCAGCTTGCCTTCCCAGATTCGCTCCAGCAGCTCCGGCATGTAGCGCTGCACGTGGGTTTGCCCGCCGCGCATGGTAATGCCTTTTAGCATGCGCGCGCATGGCGGGCCTCCCTGGGCTGGTGAAGCCCCATCATGCTGCGCGTGGTCGGCGCACCGGCCATGTGCGGGTAGGAGGGCGCCTAGTTGGCCTGCTTGAGATGCTTGTCCAGGAAAGCCTCGACCCGCTGCCAGAACGCGATACGGTTGTCGTCGTGGCGCCAGCCGTGGCCTTCGTTGTGATACGTGATCAGTTCCACGTTGGGGTTGTGGCGCTTGACCGCCGCGTAGAAACGCTGGGCATGCTCGACCGGCACGCGCACATCTTCCAGGCCGTGTGCCATCAGCAAAGGCTGCTTCAGCTCGGCCGCGCGCAACAGCGGCGAATACTGGCGGAACTGCTCGGCATCCTTGTCCGGGTCGCCGATCAGCGTGCGCAGGCTGTAGTTGAGCGTCTCCTGCGAGGCGTCCGATTGCGGGGTGTTGAAGTGCAGTCCGATGTCCGCCACGCCAGCCCACTCGACGCCGCAGCGGTAGATGTCCGGATGCTTGATGAGACCCATCAGCGTGGCATAGCCGCCATAGCTGGCGCCCATGATGGCGATGCGCTTCGGATCGGCCCAGCCCTGCCTGACCGCCCATTGCGCTGCATCGGCCAAGTCATCCTGCATGCTCATGCCCCATTGTTTCAGGCCGGCGGAAAAGTGATCTGAACCGAAGCCGGTGCTGCCGCGGAATTCCGGCTGGATCACCACATAGCCGCGCGAGGCCAGGAACTGCGCTTCGTCATCCCAGTCCCAGTACGTGCCGCGCACATTCGGGCCGCCATGCACCAGCACCACGGCCGGCCGCGGGCCGGCGGCCTGGCCCGGCGGCAACGTCACATAGGCTGGAATGCTGCGGCCATCGCGCGCGCTGTAGCGGTGAAAGTCGCGCAGTCCCATTTGCTCGGCGTTGATGTCGGGATGCTCCACGCCCAGTGCCACCAGCTTGCCGCTGGCGCGGTGGTAAATGATGTATTGGTTGGGCTGGCGGTCGGACGACGACACCACCAGCACCACCGGCGCTTGCAGGCACTCGCGCGCGCAGTGCAGGGTGTTGGTGGTGGCCGGCAGCATGCTGTCGATTTTGGCCTGCTCGGCCTTCATCGCGGAATTCAGCCAGTAGGTGCTGCCGGCGTCGGTTTGCAGGTGGATGCCCATCAGCCGCCGGCTGCTGTAATCGATTTGCGCCGTGCCGTTGTAATCGAAGCCGGGCACGGAAATGAAGGGCTCCGCATCCATCTTCATGGTTTTCAGGTTGTAGCGGAACAGCGCGCCGTAGCCCTTGTGGTTGGCGCGTACGTACAAGGTGTCGTCGCCGTCGAAGAACTGCGGCGTGAAGCGGCGGTCGAGATAGCACACGCCATTATCGAGTTCGCGCCATTCGTTATCGCTGGCGCCGCGATAGGAGGTGATGCAGCGGCCGTTCAGCTGCGAGATCGTCAGGCGCGGCACGTCCGCGGTGTCGGTGCCCCACCACTGCACGGCGGGCGGCTGTACGCCCTCCATCAGGCCGCGCAGCTGGCGGGTGCGGGTGTTCAAACGGTACAGGCGCGAATGGTCGGGCGCGCGGTCGATCTGATTCCAGCTGTATTTCTCGACCAGGATATCGTCCGAGCCATCGTGCGCCACGTCAAAGAATGCATAGTCGGCGGTCAGCAGGTTGGCTTTGATCGCACGGCCGGTGACTTCGCGCTGGTGTTCCCAATTGCCGCTGATGAGGTGAGTCAGGTTGGCGCCATCGCGGTCGGCCGCCATTTCATCCAGATTGCCCTCGAATTCGATGCGCAGATTCTTGATGGTGAAGCCGATGCGGTTCTCATTGATCCAGTGGACCGCCGTGACGCGTTCTTGGTCCGTGGTCTTGAGGATGGCCTTGTACTGGGACAGGTCGCTGGTATCGCGCACCGCCAGCACAGTCACCCCATCGGCCAGGCTGACCACCGATGCCACATAACCGCCTTTGGGCGATAGTTCGACATGGCTGATTTTGGGAGACTGGAAAAAGCTCGCGGCGCCGGGGGCGGCGGCCTGGGTGGCGCCGGTCAGCAGGAGAAGAGGAAGGAGCAGGGTTTTCATGGGGCCTTTATGATTGCAATTTGGCAATCATAAAGGCCCAGGGCCGGCTTGTCTATTAACCGTGGACCGCCTGGCCGTTCCTGGCCGACCAGCGGTACAGGCCCCAGACGATGGCGGTGCCGACAATCAGGGCGACGGTCATGGACTGGCCTTCGCCCATGCTGTTGGCGATGGCCAGCGGCTCGCCCTGGCCCGACAGCACGATCAGGCCGGCCAGCGCGACGTTGAACAGGCTTTCGCCGACGATGAAGCCGGACATCACCAGCACGCCGATGCGCTTGGCCGCCTCGCCGCCGACCTTTTTCTCGACCGCGCGGTCGAACAGCCAGCCGGTGACGGCGCCGATCACCACCGGGGTGATCACCGCGCTGGGCAGGTAGATCGCCAGACCCACGCCCAGCGGCGGCAGGCTGTATTTGTCGTTGCTGGATTTCTTCAGCGCGAAATTAATCAGCACCAGCACCAGGCCAATCAGCACGCCGTAGCCCAGCAGGTTCCACTGCAGGTTGCCGCCGATGACGCCTTTGGCCAGGGTGGAGATCAGCAGCGCCTGCGGCGCGGCCAGCGGCTGGTCGGAGATCGAATCGAGATTTGGCGCGCCGACGAAACCGTTGGCGTGATTCAGCAGCTCCAGCACCGGCGGCACCACGCACGAACCGGCGGCCACGCCGATCAGCAAGCCGACCTGCTGCTTCCACGGGGTGGCGTTGACCAGCTGCCCGGTCTTCAAGTCCTGCAGGTTGTCGTTGCCGATCACCGCCACCGCCAGCACCACGGTGGTGACAAACAGCGCGAAGGCGATCAGCGCCTGCGCCACTTCCGGCCCCATGACGCTGCGGCCGACCATGCCCACGCTGAGCGCGGCGCCCAGAATGGTCAGGATGGCGATGCCGGACACCGGCGAGTTGGAGGAGCCGATCAGACCGGCCATGTAGCCGCACACGGCCGCGGCAAAGATGCCGGCCACCAGCACATAGCCCACGCCCACCGCCACCAGCGGCACCGCCAGCGACGCCAGTGGGCCGCCCTGCAGGAAGCTGGCCAGCAGCCAGCCGGCCGGCACCATCGAAATCAGGGTCACCAGGCCGACGATGAAGATCGGGATATCGAGTTCGGTGCGGTCCAGCGCGGCGCCTTCCAGCCTGGCCTTGCGCGCGCTGTCCATGGCCGACTTCAGGCCGCCCAGAATCGGCTTGGCCAGGCCGGCCAGGGTGATGATGGCGGCAATGCCGATCACGCCCGCGCCCATCATGCGCACTTCGGTTTTCCAGATGCCCAGCGCATGGTCGGCCACTTCCACCCCGGCCGCCAGCGGCGTCAGGTTGGTCATCAGCGGCACCAGGATGCCCCAGGCGATGATCAGGCCCGCCAGCATGGCGATGCCGACCGTGATGCCCATCAGGTGGCCGGCGCCGATCAGGGCCAGCGAGCTGGAGGCGCCAATGCCGGTGGCGCCGGCGCCGGTGCGGAAGAAGATCGCCACTTCGGCCGCCATCAGCTTGGCGGCGCCGCCGGCGGCAAACAGGGCCGAGGTCACGCTGCCCCAGATCACCGCGCGCAGGCCAGCCTTGCCTTCAGCCGCGCCTTCGCGCGAGGCCATGCCGACCTTCAGCACTTCGGCCGCCGCCACGCCTTCCGGATACGGCAGGGTGGATTGCGACACCAGCGCGCGCCGCAGCGGCACCGTGTACATCACGCCCAGCACGCCACCGACGGCGCAGGCGCCAAAGGTGGGCCAGAATGGCACGTGCGCCCACCAGCCGATCATCAGCAGGCCGGGCAGGACGAAAATCACCGACGCCAGCGTGCCCGCTGCCGACGCAATGGTCTGGACGATGTTGTTTTCCTGGATGGTGGCATCCTTGAAGGCACTGAGCAGCGCCATCGAGATCACCGCGGCCGGGATCGAGGTGGCGAAGGTCAGGCCGACTTTCAGGCCGAGGTAGACTTGGGCGGCGGTGAATACCAGCGTTATCAGAATGCCCAGAATAATCCCGCGAAGCGTGATTTCCTTCGGGTTGGACGGTGCAGCTATGCTCATCTTCAGCACTCCGGAGTTGTTGTTTGTTTAATTATGGTGTAAAGCGCCCCATGATAAAGGTAAAATAGCGGGTTGTCAGAACGTTTTTGAAGGTCAGAGCATGTCGATACAATGGTACCCGGGGCATATGAACGCCGCCAAAAAGAAGGCGGCGGAGCAGATGGAGAACACCGATCTGGTGATCGAGGTGGTCGACGCGCGCCTGCCCGAAGCCAGCACCAACCCGATGGTGGAGGAATTGCGCAAGTTCCGCCAGCGGCCATGCCTGAAGATCCTGAATAAAATCGATCTGGCCGATCCGGCCGCCACCGCGGCCTGGACTGCCTACTACAACGCGCAGGAAGGCGTGACCGCCTACGCCATGACCACCAAGAAGCCGGCCGACGTGGCGCGCATTCCGGAGCTGGCCAGGCAGCTGGCGCCGCACCGCGGCGTGCCGACCAAGCCGCTGCGCATCATGATCATGGGGATTCCCAACGTCGGCAAATCGACCCTGATGAACGCCCTGCTGAAAAAGCGCGTGGCCAAGGTCGGCGACGAGCCGGCCGTCACCAAGCAGCAGCAAAAGCTCTACCTCGACAAGAACACCATCCTGGTCGACACGCCCGGCATGCTGTGGCCGAAGATCGCGCTGCCCAGTGATGGCCTGATGCTGGCCGCCAGCCACGCCATCGGCTCCAACGCGCTGATCGAAGAAGAAGTGGCCGAGTTCCTGGCCGGCGAACTGCTGGTGCATTACCCGGACCTGCTGGTGGCGCGCTACGGCTTCAAGGAGATCGAGAAGTTCGACGCCATCGGCGTGGTGGAAGGCGTGGGCATCAAGCGCGGCTTCCGCCAGAAGGGCGGCGACCTCGATTACGAAAAGGCGGCGCACACCTTCCTCGGCGACTACCGCAGCGGCGTGTTGGGCCGCATTTCGCTGGAGACGCCGGAGACGCGCAAGGTGCGCCTGGAGCAGCACGAAGCGGAGATGGCGAAGAAGGCGGCCGAGAAAGCCGCCATCGCAGAAGAGAAAGCCCGCGCCGCCGCCAACGGCAAGCGCGGCACCTAACCGAACTTGAAGCTGCTGACCGCGAGGCCGCCCATGAAGGCGTCTTCGTGATACGGCATGGCGGCGGCGTCGTTCTCCGCCGCGCCCAGCACCACCATCAACGGCAGCAAGTGCTCTTCGCGCGGATGCGCCATGCGCGCGGCCGGCGCCTTCTCCCACGCCAGCAACTGCGCGCTGCGTTCCTGCGGCGGCAGTGCCATGGTCTGCTGCAGCCAGCCATCAAACGCATGCGACGCCGCCGCGCCGGCCGCGTTGAAGGCGCGCAGGTTGTGGAAACTCAGTCCGCTGCCGACTATCAGCACACCCTGTTCACGCAGGGGCGCCAGCAGGCGGCCCGCTTCCAGGTGGGTCTGCGGATCCAGTCCATGTTTCAGCGACAGCTGCACGATCGGCACATCCGCGTTCGGATACACCGGGTACATGGCGCTGAAGGTGCCGTGATCGAAACCGCGCTGCGCATCGAGCAGCGCCTTGTGACCGCCGGCTTCCAGCAAAGCCTGCACCTGCGCCGCCAGCTCCGGCGCACCGGGCGCGCGGTACTGCACCTGGTAGGTGTGCGGCGGGAAGCCGCCGTAGTCGTAAATCATCGGCGGCTGCGCGGACGAGGACAGCATGAAATCGCGGCCCTCCCAGTGCGCGGTAATCACCAGCACCGCCTTGGGCGTGACGCCGATCTGGCGCGGAATATCGCGCAGCGAGGCGTCCAGCTTGCCGTATAAATGGCCAACCTGATCCATCATGAATGGCCACGGGCCGCCGCCGTGCGACAGGAAGTAAGTAGGTAGTTTCATGGCGAATTCCTTTCAGACTTCACTATAAGCACCCATGCCCGTGCAATCAATGCTGTAAATATAGATAGATCATATCTAAAAGCTGAATGATCTTGCCGAGCGTATAATGCCGGGGCCTTAATTTTGAAAGACTGATCATGACCGCACTCCGTCCCTGCCTGCTGGCTGCCGCCGTATCCCTGTGTTTTGCCGCCCACGCCGAAGACGTCGGCACCGTGACCGTCACCGGCGCGCGCTTCGACGCTGATCCATCGCTGGCACCGATAGGCGCCATCATCATCAACGCCGATGAGATTCGCCGCTCGGGCGCGAACGACGTGAATGCGGCCATCCGCACAATCGGCGGCGTGTACGGCCGCCAGTCGCTGGACGGCAGCCCGGACTTCGGTCTCGACCTGCGCGGCTTCGGCACCAACAGCAGCCAGAACCTGGTGATCGTGATGGATGGCGTGCGCCTGTCGGAAAATGAACTGAGCAACGCTATCCTGTCGACCATCCCGATTGACACCGTCGAGCGCATCGAAATCACGCGCGGCGGCGCCAGCGTGCTGTATGGCGACGGCGCCACCGGCGGCGTAATCAGCATCGTCACCAAACGTCCGGGCGCCAACAGCCGCCGTGGCAGCGTGTTTGTCGAGGGCGGCCAGTTCCGCGCCGGCGAAGTGCGCGTGTCCGGTGCGCAGGCATGGGACAACTTCGCGGCCGACGCCACGCTCGACACCCAGCGCACCGACAACTACCGCGACAACAACGACTTCAAGCAAACCCACTTCAGCGGCGGTGCGCAATGGTTTGCCAACCAGTTCGACCGTATCGGCTTCCGCTATGAAGGCGCACGCCAGGACATGCGCTTTGCCGGTTCGCTGACGGAAGCGGAATTCAACGCCAATCCGCGCCAGACCAAAACCCCGAACGACCACGGCTCGCTCGACAGCGACCGCCTGACTGTGTTCGGCCAATACCGTGTGGCCGGTCACGACCTCGCCGCTGATCTTTCCTACCGCAAGAAGACGGTGGAAGCGGCCTACTTCTCCGACGCTGGCGCATACCGAACCAGCGCGGAAAGCAAAACGTGGCAGTTCTCACCGCGCGTGCGCAAGCTGGGCGCCATCAACGGCTTGGTCAATGAACTGGTCGCCGGCATCGACTTCATCAAGTGGGAGCGCACCGGCCTGGCCGACTTCGCTGGCTTTGCCAGCTCCAACGCCGACGCCAACCAGAAATCCAAAGCACTCTATGTGCGCGATGAACTGCGCTTCGATGCCGCGCACGAGGGGCGCATCTCGGCCGGCGTGCGGCGCGAAATCTTCGACAAGGATTTCAGCGATCCGCTCAACTACGCCACCGCCGGCTATAACGTCGTGCAAGGCCTGAACGCATGGGAACTGCAAGCCAGCTATATGCCGGCCGCCAGCCTGACCGTGTTCGGCAAGCTGGGTCAGAGCTATCGCGTGGCCAATTCGGACGAAAATGCGGTCACGCCGCAGAACAACCAGCCGCTCGCACCGCAGCAGTCGCACGACGCTGAACTGGGTCTGAGCTACGCCGCCGTCATGCAAAAGGTCACCGCGCGGGTGTTCCGCCACAATCTGGCCAACGAAATCTTCTACGACCCGACGCTGAACTTTGGCTTTGGCGCCAACACCAATCTGGACCCGACCCGCCGCCAGGGGTTCGAGCTGGATGCGGAGCAGAAGATCGATGCCGCATGGGCCGTCAGCGCACATTACCAGCACGTTCAGGCCAAGTTCCGCGAAGGGGCGAATAACGGCAGGGAGATGGTGCTGGTGCCGAAGAACACCCTGACCGTGCGCCTGGGCTGGACCGGCGAGGGCCAGACCGCCGATATCGGCGCGCAGTGGGTGGACCAGCAGCGCTACGGTTCGGACTTCAGCAACAGCTGCCCGGGCCAGATCCCATCCTACACCACGCTGGACGCGCGCTACGCGCGCAGGTTCGGCCAGTGGGAGTGGGCCGTGGCGGGCCAGAACCTGACGGACAAGGAATACTATTCGCAAGCCTTCAGCTGCAAGGGCGGCATCTATCCATCCAACGGCCGCCAGCTGAAACTCTCGGCGCGCTACGACTTCTGATGCGGCGCGCGCTTCCGATGTTGATGCTGGCGCTGGCCGGCGCGGCGCAAGCGGCAATCACCGTGCAGGATGATGCCGGCAACAGCGTCACGCTGGCCAGACCGGCGCAGCGCGTGATCTCGACCGCGCCGCACATCACCGAGCTGCTGTTCGCGGCCGGCGGCGGCGAGCGCGTGGTCGGCACCATGAGCTACAGCGATTATCCGGAAGCGGCCAAACGCATCCCGGTCATCGGCAGCGACGCGCGGATCGATGTGGAGCGCCTGCTGGCGCTGCGCCCGGATCTGCTGGTGGTCTGGCACAGCGGGAACACCGAGCGCCAGCTGGCGCAATTGAAAAGCCTCGGCATCCCCGTGTTCCATAGCGAACCAAAGAAGCTTGACGATGTGGCCACCAGCCTGACGCGGCTCGGCAAGCTGCTGGGCACTGAAGCCACCGCACAAGCGGCGGCCGGGGACTATCGCCAGAAGGTCAGCAAGCTGACGGCCGCCTACGCCCAGCGCCCGCCGGTGCGGGTGTTCTACCAGATCTGGGAAAAACCGCTGTTCACGCTCAACGGCGAGCATATTGTCACGGATGCCTTGCGCGCGTGCGGCGGCCGCAATGTGTTTGCGGGGCTGAAGGTGACCGCGCCTTCGGTCAGTACCGAAGCCGTGTTGCAGGAAAATCCAGAAGCCATCATCGGCGGCGAGCAGCATGACGGCCAGGCCGGCATCAACATCTGGAAGCCGTACAAGGGCTTGCTGGCGGTGCAGCGCAACAACCTGTTCATGCTGGACAGCGAACTGCTGGTGCGCGCCACGCCGCGGATTGCCGACGGCCTGGCCGTGCTGTGCGAGAAACTCGATACAGCCCGACAGCACCGTCCTTAAAGCCAGCTTAATACATGGGCCGAACGGCGCAAAAAGTGGTAATCTGCCCGCGTTTGCCACTTATCTCTGATTGAAGGACTGTTATGCGTTTCCTGAGCTTCCTGCGCCCACTGCTTGCCACCGTCGCCTTCATGGCCGCTGCCGCCGGCGCCTCCGCCGCCGACTTCAAGGATGGCCTGGACTACAACACCGTCAACGGCCCGCGTCCGGACACCGGCAAAAAGGTCGAGGTGCTGGAGTTCTTCATGTATCACTGCCCGCACTGCAACGCCCTGGATCCGGTGCTGGCTGATTGGGTGAAGAAGAACAGCGACAAGGTGGTCTTCAAGCGCATGCACATGGGCGACGACGCGCAGGCCAAGGCGTTCTACACGCTGGAGGCGATGAACGTCACCAACCTGCATGAAAAGCTGTTCCGCGCCATCCATGTCGAGCGCAACCGCCTGAACACCGACGCCGCGCTGCTGGACTTCGTGGTAAAGAACGGCGTGGACAAGGCCAAGTACCTGGAAGCCTTCAATTCGTTTGGCGTCCAGACCAAGCTGAAACGCGCGCAGCAAGTGGCAACTCAGTATAAACTGGATAGTGTGCCGGCATTGGTGATCGACGGTCGCTACACCACCTCGCCGGCAGTGGCAGGCCACGGTTTGACCTCGGCCGACGCGGCGCACAAAGTGATGTTCCAGGTGGTGGACAGCCTGGTGGCCAAGTCGCTGCAGGAACGCGCCGGCAAGAAGTAATCAAGGAAGGACGGGTAAGGCGATGAAATTCCCACGAAACGAGCAAGAGGAGGCCGAAGGCCAGGTCATGAAGATTTACAAGGAATCTTCACCGGCACTGGAGACCTTGTTTGAATGGGCCTACATCAATCATCTGGCGTGGAGCCTGGTGGTGGTATTCCTGGGCGTGATCTTCTGGCTGTGCGTGGCGCTGGTGAATGCCGAAAACCAGCGCAACGCGCTGTTGACCAAGCAGTGCATGGACCCGATTTTCAAGACGGAACTGGACCGCAAGTGCCTGCGCACCGTGCAGTCGCGCGACCACTGGTGGCAGCATCTGACTTACGCGCTGAGTCATCTCAGCCCTGAGAAGTAATGCAGCAGGTGATGCTGGTCACCGGCAGCAGCCGGGGCATCGGCGCGGCGACGGCCTTGCTGGCCAGCCGCCGCGGCTATGCGGTCTGCATCAATTATCACAGCAACGCCGACGCGGCCGAGCGCTTGCTCGCGCAGATCACGGGCGAAGGCGGAACGGCGATCGCCGTGCAGGCCGATGTTGGCGTCGAAGCCGACGTGCTGCGCCTGTTCGCGGCAGTGGACCAGCAACTGGGGCCGCTGACGGCGCTGGTCAACAATGTCGGCGTGCTGGAACAGCAGGGCAAGCTGGCCGATATGTCGGCCGAGCGGTTGCAGCGCGTCTTCAATACCAATATTCTGAGCTACTTCCTGTGCAGCCGCGAGGCGGTGCGGCGCATGTCGACCGCGCGCGGCGGGCAGGGCGGCGGCATTGTCAATGTGTCGTCCGGCGCGGCGCGCCATGGCGGCGGTAACGTCTACATCGATTACGCGGCCTCCAAGGGCGCGGTGGATGTGCTGACGCTGGGATTGTCGAAAGAGGTGGGGCCGGAAGGCATCCGCGTGAACTGCGTGCGGCCAGGGATCATCTACACCGACATCCACGCCAGCGGCGGCGATGCCGATCGCGTGAACAAGCTGGCCTCCACCGTGCCGCTGGGGCGCGGCGGCCAGCCGGAAGAAATTGCTGAAACCATTTTGTGGCTGCTGAGCGAGCAGTCCTCTTACGTCAGCGGCGCCATCATCGACGCCGCCGGCGCCCGCTAGTCCCCACCGCCGCATCTTCAACCTGGCATTGAAGGTGCTTCAAGCGCCGGCCGCATTCCGCTGCGGCCGCACTGCGCCGACAATGGCTTCCATCCACTCCACCAAAGGAAGCCCACCATGAAAGCACTTGTCCTTGCCACCTTGCTGACCGCCAGCGCGGCCCACGCCGATCCGGTCGTTGATGCCGCCCGCACCTACGCCGCCTTCTGGAACAGTGGCGATCCCGCGCTGGCGCAACAGGCGCTGGCGCCCGGCTTCATTGACCGCACGCTGCCGCCGGGCCGCGAACAAGGCCCGAACGGTCCGCTGCAAGCCTCCAAAGCCTTCCGCGCTGCCGTGCCCGATCTGAAAGCCGAAGCCACCCACATCGTGCCGCACGGTGACCATGTCTCCGTGCGGCTGCATTTTACCGGCCACTTCACCGGTCAATTCGGCGGCACGCAGGGGCAGGGCCAGGCCATCGACTTCCAGGCTTTCGATCTGTATCACGTGGTCGACGGCCGTATCACCGAGAACTGGCACCTGGAAGACAATCTCACGCTGCTGCGGCAAATGGGCCTCATGTCAGGTCCGCAAAGCGCTCCTGTAAAAAACCAATAAGCTGCGCAATGCGCGGTGGCTGATAGCGGTTGCGGTGATACAGCAGATTGAGCGGCGCACTGTCGGTAAAATATTCGTCCAGCACCGTCACCAGCCGCCCGCAGCGCAGATCATCTGAAATATCGAGGATGGATTTGTAGGCATAGCCTTGGCCGGCGATCGCCCACTTGCGTATCACCTCGCCGTCATTGCTCTGCTGCGTGCGGCGGACGCGCACCGACAGGCGCTCGTCAGCTTCATCATTGCTGCGGTAGCGCCACTCCTGCATTGGCCCGCGCTCCGTCACCAGCACCAGCGTGGGCAGACAGGCCAGCGCGTCGGGTGTGGCCGGTCCGCCATCTTTCGCGATCAGCGACGGTGCCGCGCACACCACGCGCCGGCTGGGTGCCAGCACGCGCGCCACCATCTCGCTGTCCGCCAGCTGGCCGTAGCGCAGCGCGAGATCGATATCCTCCTGCACCATATTGGCCGTGTTGTCGGTGAGCGTGAGCGCGTACGCCACTTCCGGATGCAGGGCGCGGAACGCATCCAGCATCTGCAGCAGCACATTGCGGCCCAGGTCCGATGGCGCGGAAATCTTCACCACGCCGCGTACCGCGCCACTGCCGGCATGCAGGCTGGCTTCCGCTTCCGCCATCAAGGCCATGGCCTGCTCGCTGAAATGGCGATACAGGCGGCCTTCCTCGGTCAGACGCAGCTGGCGCGTGGTGCGCTCGAACAGCTTGACCTGCAAGGATGCCTCCAGCCGCTGGATGCTGGCACTGGCCGCCGCCGGCGACAAGCCATGCTTGCGGCCCGCTGCCGAAAAGCTGCCCAGCTGCGCGGCATCGAGGAACAGACGTAGCAGCTGGCTATCCATGAATCACCACCGTGCAGGTGGTGCCGGCCACCAGATCGAGATTTTTCGGCTTGTCGTCGATGTGAATACGCACCGGCACGCGCTGCGCCAGACGTACCCAGTTGAAGGTTGGATTCACATCGGCCAGCATTTCGCGGCCCATGTTGGCGTCGCGGTCCGTAATGCCGCGCGCGATGCTTTCGATATGACCCCGCAGCTGTGTTTCGCCGCTCATCATATGGACTTCCACCTTGTCGTTCACCTTCAACAGCGGCAGCTTGGTCTCCTCAAAATAGCCGACTACGTAGAACGAATCCGCGTTAATCAGCGCCAGCTTGGACGCGCCCACGGCGGCGAAGTCGCCCGCGTGCACATTCAGGTTGGTGACGTAGCCGCTCACCGGCGCGCGCACCACGGTGCGTTCCAGGTTCAGTTCCGCCAGATTGCGGGCCGACAGCGCCGCCTGATATTGTGCCGACGCGGTGCCTGCCGCCGCTTCCGCCGTCTCTTTGCTTTCGGCCGAGATGATGGCGTTGTCAAGCGCCGCGCGGCGCTTGGCTTCCTGCGTACGACGGCCTTTTTCCACCTGCTGCGACGTCAGCATGGCCTTGGCCTGCGCCAGCGCATTTTCATAGCGCGCCTTGTCGACCACGAACAGCACATCGCCTTTCTGCACCAGCTGATTATCGTGCACCAGCACCTCGGTAACGGTGCCGGCGACGTCGGCGCTGATGTTGACTACATCGGCCTTGATGCGGCCATCGCGGGTCCAGGCTGATTCCATGTAGTGGTCCCATGCCGAGCGGCCCATCCACAGGGCCGCCGCCAGCAACAGCAAGGTCAGGCAAAATCGAAAAATTTTAGATGCGCTCACAGAAGGCTCTCTCGGATAAAAATTATTGGTACAGGGTGACCAGCAGGGCGCTGAAGATGCAGACGAACATGCAGAGCCGCACCAGTGCCGGATGCCAGCTGCGGCGGTAGGCGCCGACGTGGCTCAGGCCTGCGTCCAGCATCAGCTGCAGCAGCACGGCGGCCAGAAACACCGGCACTACGCCGGGCAGCAGCACGCCAAAAAAATCAACTTCACGCGGCATGGAAATCTCCTGATAACTGGTCCAGCAAGGATGTGTAAATGGAATGCAGATCGGTCAGCGCAATGTGCAGGCGCGCGCGCCGTTCGGGATGAGCGTCCGGCAGGGCGGCGCGGACGGCGGTGCCGGCATCCAGCACGGCTTGCACTGCGCGTTCGCCGCCCTGGCGCGACGGCGTGTGCAGATAGGCGGCCAGCAGGTGCAGCACGGTTTCCAGGCTGTCGCGCGCGGCGCCGGCGTGCGAGGCGGCCAGTAGCTGACGCAGTTCGATGATGGCGTGGCCGAGTTCCAGCAAGGTCAGGCCCTGGCGCACGACGGCGCGGGTTTCAACGTTGGGCGCCGGACCGGCGGCGGCGTTGAGTTGGCTGAGCAGATCACGGACGCGGTTGTCGAAGCGGCGCTTCAGGCGGTGCAGGCGTGCGCTGCAGGCGTTCTGCGCTTCGCGCCACAGTGCGGCAGCGACGTGGCCGCGGTGACCCATGGTGTGTTCGGGCAGCACTACCTTGAACATCAGATAGGCCACGACGACGCCCATGGTCAGCGACAGTTCGCTGCTGATGAAGGCTTCGACGTCGTAGTGCATCAGGTTGCTCGGCACCACCAGGGTGGCGGAAAACATGCCAAGACCGACACCGACGCCGCCCCAGCGCGGGCCGCTGCTCAGGTAGGCGCCGCAGGCGAACAGGGGGAGGGCGGCCAGCACCAGCGGGTAGAAGTTGTCGGCCTTGGAGACCAGCAGGAATTCGGTGACGAAGGCGGCCGGCATGGCGAGCAGGAAGCCGATCAGCACCTGTTGCACCAGCGCGGTCGGGCGCGGGGAGGATGAGGCCAGCGCGCAGAAAATCGTCGCCATCAGGATGGCGTTGATGGTCGCGGGCCAGGCCAGCCAATACCACATGGCAGCGGTGACCAGCAGCGTAGCGCCGGCGCGGAAGCCGCTGGCGGCGATGATGGCGGGCGGCGTCCTGGGCGAGTAGGCGCCGGGATCGCTGATCTGCTGACGCTTCTGTTGCGTCAGGCCGTGGTACAAGGTGGCGAAGTCGGCGAGGTTGCCGGCGAAGCGTTCCAGCAGCTCGACGGCGGTGTCGAAGTCGATCTGCTGCGCGCGCTCCAGCGCCGGGCCGGCGGCCAGCTGTCTGCGCGCGGCGGCGACATCGGTCGCCAGCGCATGGCGCATCTGCGCCAGCCGCGCAGAAGTCAGATCGTCGCGCAGCGCGCCGGCCAGATGCGCATACATCGGCTCCACCAGCGCCAACACCCGCTCCACGCCGGTCGCGCCGCCGTCCACGCCGCCGTTTGCATCGCTCACGCCGTGGCCCGTGCAGTTGGTTGCGGGGTGGAGGGCGCGCGCGGCGAGGGGCGGGGTGATCGCGCCGGCCGCACGCAGGCGGTGGCTGAGGCGATGCAGGGTGTAGAAGGTGGTCAGCGCCGTCATGAAGGCCGCGTTGAAGGCGTGCAGCTGGCGCGTGTGCCAGCGTGAGTGACCGGCTTCAAAGAAGGCCGCAGCGCGCCCCGATTCCAAGGCGGCGATATCGGCGGCGAACTTCAAATGATTAAGCTCCGCCTCCGCCGGCGTAATGCGATGCGCCAGCACCTGCTGGCAAAAGCCGATAAAGCCCGCATAGCGCGCCTGCACCGTGCGCATCACCGCGCGCGAATGGCGGCGCGGGAAAATCACATCGTGCACCACTGCCGAACAAATAATCCCCAAGCCCACTTCAGTCACCCGCGTCACCGCCAGCGCGAACACATTGGAAGGCGCATCGACCGCCGGCACCGCAATCATCACCGCCGTATAACCGGCCAACACAAAACTATACGACTGCTGATTGCGATGCATGGCTGCGCCGCCGGTGCACAGCGCCACCCACAGCGCCAGGCCGATAAACAGCAGCGTCGGCATCTGTGGAAACAAGGCCACCAGCGCCAGCGCGGCCGAACAGCCGACCAGCGTGCCGAGAAAACGATAGAACGCCTTCTCCAGCACCATGCCGCTGCTGGGCATTGCGAGAATGATGGTGGTGGCAAGTGCGGTGTAGGGAGCGTCGAGGCCCAGCCGGAAGGCCAGCCACAAGGCGGAGAAGGAGGCCAGCATGGCCTTGGCGACGAAGACCCAGCGTTCGCCTTCGGTGCGCAGCCAGTCGGCTGTCTCGACGTACAACCAGTTGAGGGCTCTCCGCGCCGCGCTGTGTTCCGTGGAAGGCTGGGCGGCGGGAGATGCGTTCATGTGATGAAGTCTAGCTAAGAGATTCTAAGTTATCGAGCTGCCGTTTCAGCAGCGCTTCCAGTTGCTTTATTTCGTCCGCGCTAAAGCCATCGTAGGCGCGGGTGGTCTTGTTCCACACTTCCGGCAGCACCTTCTCGGCCAATGCGCGGCCTTCGTCAGTCAGCGAGATCATCACGCAACGACGGTCGCCAGGGCGGTTGCCGCGCGTGATCAGCCCTTGTGCTTCCAGGTCGTTACAAACGCGCGTCAGATTGGCCGGCTTCTCCATGCAGGCTTCGCCCAGCGTGGATGCGGTCGACGTCTCATTGTCCGAACCGTACAGCACTGCCAGCACCATGTAGCTGGCGTCAACCAGCTCGTACTTGCGCAATGCGGCGTTACTCAAATCTTTCATCCGTTTCTGGATGTGGTAAGTCATGCGCACCAGGCGCATCAACTCCTCTGGGAACTCCGGTATTCGGCCATGGATGTTTTTTAGGCGTTTTTTAGTCGCTTCAAAACTACTCATTGCCACTCCTCTAATATTCTTGGAAAGGATTGATTGTACTATTTATGTATCAATGTGAATCCAGATTTATGCCCCCACCCAGCGCAGACATCAACAATGCGAAGTTATCCAGTTGTTTGCTTGCCACTTGCGCCATCTGCTGCTGTTCGTTCAATAAGGTCAGCTGCGCGTTGATGACGTTGAGCGTGTCGGTCAAGCCTGACTGATACGCGCGTTCCGCCAGTTCCTGCTGGCGCCGCGCCGATGCCAGCGCGCGTTGTGCCAACAGATCCTGCTGCCTGACCGACTCCATCTTCACTACCGCGTTGGCCACGTCCGACATCGCTTGTATCACCGCAGCGTTGTACTGCTCGACCGCGCCGTCGTAGATCGCGCTCTGATTGCCGAGCTGACTGCGCAGACGTCCGCCTTCAAACACCGGCAAGCTGATGGCCGGTGTGACGCCGCGCATGTGCGAGCTGGCATCGAGGAAGTGCCCGAAGCCCAGCGATTGCATGCCCACAAACGCGGCCAGGTTGATATTCGGGTAGAAGTCCTGCTTTGCGCTTTCGATGCGCCAGCCGGCGGCCTCCACGCGCCAGCGCTGCGCCACAATGTCCGGCCGGCGGCCCACCAGTTCAGCCGGCAGGTTGGCCGGCACCGCGTCATGCGCGCCTGCCTGCAAGGCCAGCATTGGCCGGGCGATCGTATCGCCGTCGCCCGGTCCTTTGCCGATCAGTGCCGCCAGCTGGTTGCGCAGCAGAGCGATGGTCTCGCCATATTGCTCATGCTCGCGCCGTCCCGCCGGCAGCGTTGTTTCGATGCTTGCCACGTCCAGATCGCTGGCCAGGCCGGCCGCCTTGCGGCGGCGCGTGATGTCCAGAATGCGCTGGCGCTGCGCCAGGTTTTCCGCCACGCTGTCCTGTAGCGCATACGCCAGCGACAGCTGGATGTAGCTGCGGACGATGGAAGTCTCCAGCGTCAGGCGCGCCATCTGCGATTCGGCGGCTGCCATGTGCACTTCATCCAGCGCAGCGGCCAGCGCATCGCGATTGCGACCCCACAGATCCAGATCGTAGGAACCGGATAGCGCGGCCGTGTTCTTCCACGCGTAGTTCCCGGCGAGTGGTGCGGGGATCGTACTGTGCGCCGAGTACAACTCGCGGTCGGCGCTGGCCGCGGCGTCCACGCGCGGCTGCGTGGCGGCTCTGGCGACGCCGGCCAGCGCTTCGGCCTGGCGCACGCGGGCCAGCGTCACGCGCAGCGATGGGTTGTCGCTCAGCGCGGTGTTCACCAACTTGTCCAGCTGCGCGTCATGCAAAGCTACCCACCAGTGCTCCTGCGGCCAGGCGACGCTGGCACTGGCGGCGCTGAGTGCCTTGCCCGGATTCAGATCGGCGGGCCTCAGCTGCACGGCTGGCGGCTGGAGCTTGCCCATGTCCGCGCAAGCTGCCAGCACACAGGCCAACAGGGAAAGGGCGGCGGCGGACGAGCGCTTGTTCACTGCTGCTTACTTGCCGGCGACATGCTTGCGGGTCTGGGCCACGTCGAAGTCGGCTTCCGTTTCCAGCAGAGTGCCGTTTTTGCGGGCTTCCAGGAATTCAGCCTGGACTTCGGCGCGGGTCTTGCCCACTGGCTGGACTTTGACCGATGCCAGCGCGCTGTTGGCCACGGTGTTCTGGGCGGCGGTGCTGGTGGCGGCGGCGGTGGTGGCGGCCGGCGTGGTGGTGGTCTGCGCGAAGGCGCTGGTCACGGTGGTGGCCGTGGCGGCGATGGCGAAAGCGACGGTGGCGACAGCGGACAGCAGGTGTTTGGTCGTGGTGCTCATGATGTTCTCCTTGGTTGATGGCTTAACTATAGAGATGAACATTACATTTGTAAAGTAAAAAATTCCTATGAGTACGATAGCCTTATGTTCGGTGGCACACCGACGGACGGGCAGTGCGGTGGTCAAATGATTTTTTTGACAAGGAGGCAGTCATGGCTGACAGTACACTGGATCCGGATAACATCCCGGCAGGCACCGACCGCACGCTGGGGCGCGGCCACGGCACGCGCGCGCTTGGCCCGAGCGACAACTCCGACAGCGGCAGCGACGTGGTGGGCGAGCCGGATACGGAACTGGACAGCGACACCGACGCCGAGGGCACCGGCGAGCGCGCCAGCGTGGACATGGCGGAAGCGGGCAGCGACATCGGCTTCGATCACGTCGAAACGATACCGGTGGTAGATGGCGAATTCCGCGACGCCGTGCCGGAGCAGGAAGATGGCGATGTGGAGCGTGACGTGCCGCCGCAGTCGGCGCGTGAAGAACGGCGCGACTGGTCGCGCACCAGCTGACTAGCTGGCGACGCTCATCACGTCGCTGAGCCAGTCGACGAACACGCGCACGCGTGGTGACAACTGGCGCTGGTGCGGGTATAGCACCGATACCGGCATCGGGCGCGGGCGCCACGCGGCCAGCACCTCGCGGAAGGCGCCGCTGCGCAGTTCCTGCTCGACGTGATAGCGCGGCATCTGCACCAGTCCCAGGTCGTTGGCGCAACAGGCGGCATAGGCCTCGGCGCTGCCGACCGAAACGCTGCCCGGCAAATGCATGCTGCGCTCCTCGCCATCGACGATAAAGTCGAACGGGAACATCTTGCCGGTGGCGGACGAGAAGAAATTCACCGCGCGGTGGCCTTGCGTGTGCAGGTCGTCGATCGTCAGCGGCGTGCCATGCTGCTCGAAGTAAGCGGCGCTGGCGCAGGTCACCTGCTGCAGGCTGGCGACGCGGCGGCCGACCATGCTGGAGTCGCGCAGCTCACCGACGCGCAGCACGCAATCGACGCCATCGCGCACCAGATCGACCAGGCGGTCGCCCATGCCGATCTCCAATTCAATCGCGGGATAGCGCGCAAAGAACTCCTTCAATCGCGGCAGCACATAATGCCGGGCGAGAGTACCCTGCAAATCCACGCGCAGCTTGCCGCGCGGCGCCACGCCGCTGTTGCCGAAGCCGGCCTCGGTCTCTTCCACGTCGGCCAGGATGCGCACGCAGCGTTCGTAGTACGCCTGGCCGTCCAGCGTGGTGCTGACGTGGCGTGTGGTGCGCTGCAGCAGGCGCACGCCGAGGCGCGCCTCCAGCTGCTTGATGGTATAAGTGGCAGTGGCGGCGGGTATCTGCAAATCCTCCGCCGCCTTGCTGAAACTTCCCAGCTCGACGATGCGGGTGAAAATGCGCATGGCATTGAAGCGATCCATTATCGGTGCGACGACGATCCGGCCCAGAGATTGATGGCGCCTTCCTGCGCCTGGGCGTCGATCTGCGCCAGCTCTTCGGCGCTGAAGCTCAGGTGCTTCAGGGCGGCCACATTTTCGCGGATCTGCGCGGCGTTGCTGGCGCCGATCAGCGTGGAAGTGATGCGTGGATCGCGCAGCACCCAGGCCAGCGCCATCTGCGCCAGGGTCTGGCCGCGGCGCCTGGCGATCTCATTCAGGCCGCGCACGCGTTCCAGATTGGCCTCGCTCAGATGCGAAGGCAGCAGCGAACCGCCGCCCGGACGATTGACGCGCGCATCGGCCGGCACGCCGTTCAGATACTTGTCGCTCAGGATGCCCTGCGCCAGCGCGGTGAAGGTGATGCAGCCGATGCCTTCCTGGCCGAGCGTGTCGAGCAGGCCCTCGGTCTCGATCCAGCGATTGAGCATATTGTAGGAAGGCTGATGGATCAGGCACGGCACCTTCCACTCCTTCAGCAGACGCGCGGCTTCGGCGGTTTTCTCGGCGGAGTAGGACGACACCCCCACATACAGCGCCTTGCCCTGCTGGACCGCGTGCGCCAGCGCCCCCATGGTTTCTTCCAGCGGCGTGTCGGGATCGAAGCGGTGCGAATAAAAGATGTCGACATAGTCGAGGCCCATGCGCTGCAGCGACTGATCGAGACTGGCCAGCACATACTTGCGCGAACCGCCGCCCTGGCCGTAGGGGCCGGGCCACATATCCCAGCCGGCCTTGGTCGAGATAATCAGTTCGTCGCGATACGGCTTGAAATCCTGCTTGAAGTGGTGGCCGAAATTGGCCTCGGCGGAACCGTAGGGCGGCCCGTAGTTATTGGCCAGGTCGAAGTGCGTGATGCCCAGATCAAACGCCGTGCGCAGCATCTCGCGCTGCGCGGCGCGGGTATTGGTATCACCAAAGTTATGCCACAAGCCGAGCGACATCAGCGGCAGCTTCAAGCCACTGCGGCCACATGTGCGGTACTGCATCTCGTCATAACGGTGGGGGGACGCGAGGTAGGTCATGGGTCAATCTCCGATGGATAAAAAAAGCCCGCAGGCGCAGGCGCTGCGGGCTTTCTGGCTTACGCTGCCGGGATCGCTCAGGCGAAGTTGGCGGCAGCGAAGTCCCAGTTGGCGAGCTTGAAGAAGGTCTCGATGAACTTAGGACGGGCGTTGCGGTAGTCGATGTAGTAAGCGTGTTCCCACAGGTCGATGGTGATCAGCGCTTTGGCGTCGGTGGTCAGCGGGGTGGCGGCGTTCGAGGTGTTGACGATGTCCAGCGAACCGTCAGCTTTTTTCACCAGCCAGGTCCAGCTCGAACCGAAGTTGCCGACCGCCGATTTGGTGAACTCTTCCTTGAACTTGTCGAACGAGCCCCACTTGGCGTTGATGGCGTCAGCCAGCGCGCCTTCCGGTGCGCCTTTGCCGTTCGGGGTCAGGCTGTTCCAGAAGAAGGTGTGGTTCCAGATTTGTGCCGAGTTGTTGAAAATGCCGCCCGACGATTTCTTGATGATTTCTTCCAGCGACAGGTTTTCGAACTCAGTACCCTTGATCAGGTTGTTCAGGTTGGTGACATACGTTTGGTGGTGCTTACCGTAGTGGTATTCCAGCGTTTCTTGCGAAATGGCAGGCGCCAGGGCGTCGATGGCATATGGCAGAGGTGGCAGGGTATGTTCCATTGTTCATCCTTTGTGATGGTGTTAAAAATGTCGAAACGCCCACCATTGTAAAACGGATGGGCGGCGACCGCAGAAAAGGCCCGCTTTTTGTGTGGATACTACCGGCGTCAACGCACCCGGCGCGTGGTCTCGCGCACGATCAGCTCCAGCGGCGGCACCTCGCCGCGCGCCTCCTCGCCGTTGATGATGCGCAGCAGCGCCTGGGTCGCGATGCGGCCGATGTCGTACAGCGGCTGGCGGATGGTGGTCAGCGGCGGGGTGGTGTAGGACGATCCGGGCAGATCGTCAAAGCCGACCAGCGAAATATCGTCCGGCACCCGGATGCCCTTGCGGTACAGGGCCAGCCGCGCACCGTAGGCGCTCAGGTCATTGGCGGCAAACACGGCGGTGAAATTCTGGTGCGTGTCGAACAGCCGGTTCATGGCCAGCATGCCGCTGGCCTCGTGATAATTACCCTCGACGATCAGGTTCTCGTCCAGCGGCAGACTGGCTTCCAGCAGCGCCCGCTTATAGCCGGCCAGACGCTCATCGGCGTCGCTGTTGTTGGACGGCCCGGAAATAAAGGCGATCTGACGGTGGCCCAGCTCGATCAGGTGGTGCACCGCCAGGTAGGCGCCGTATTCATTGTCCATCTTGAAGCCCAGCGCGGTGCGGGTGTGCAACGCGCGGCCGGTGGAAACGATGGGGCGTTGGGCGGAGAAATTCAGCACCGTGTCATCGGCCATGCGGCCGGACAGCAGAATGATGCCGTCCACCTTGCGCGCCAGCAGCAGGCGGATGCGGTCGGCTTCCTCTTCGGCGTTCCAGTGGCCGCTGACGATGACCGAGGCAAAGCCGGTGCCTTTCAAACCATCGTCGACGCCGCGCAGCGTTTCGTCAAAGAAAGGGGAGGAAATATCCTGCACCACAATGCCGATGGTCATCGAGCGGCCTTTTTTCAGGCCCTGCGCCATCTGGTTGGGCGCGAAATTCATCTGCTCGATGGCGGCCAGCACCGCCTGGCGCTTCTCGTCCGAGACCTTGGCGGTGCCATTCAGGATGCGGGAAACCGTACTCGGTGACACTCCCGCCTGGCGCGCAACATCCATCAGGGTTGATGGGCCGGAGGAGTGGGGTGTATCTGCCAAGGTGCTTCCTTTATCGATGTAGTTATGAAAACCTTTTCGCCGAAGGTTACCATAAATCTTGCGGCGCATTGACTTTCGGCGGCAGGCGGTATTTAATAAACAGCCGCCTGAAAACGTTTTCATGACATTGTATGTCATATAATTTAAGCGCCTGCAAGAACGACAAGAGACAGAACGGAACGAGACATGAAACGCGACGCTTTTTCGCACCGCGCGCACGGCCCGCGCATTTTGGCCGACATCGGCGGCACCAGCGCCAGCTTCGGGCTGGAGACGGCGCCGAACCAGATCGAAGCGATCTGGGTGACCGAATGCCAGGCCTATCCCACCCTGGGGGCGGCGCTGGTGGCCTACCTGTCGCAGGCGGCGACGGTGGCGGCGGGCGGCTACCAGGCGCGCTTTGCCGGCATCGCCATTGCCAACCCGATCGACGGCGACTGGGTGACCATGACCAACCACCACTGGTCGTTCTCGATCGAGGCCGTGTGTTCGCAATTCAGTCTGAAATCGCTGGTAGTGGTGAACGACTTCACCGCGCTGGCCAGCGCCTTGCCCTACCTGGCGCCGGAGCACAAGCACCAGATCGGCGGCGGCATCATCCGCAGCGGCGCCACCATCGGGCTGGTGGGGGCGGACGCCGGGCTGGGGGTATCCGGCCTGGTGCCGGCCGGCGACCGCTGGATCGCCATCGACAGCGAGGGCGGCCACGCCACCTTCGCGCCGATGAACGAGCGTGAAATCGACATCCTGCGCTATGCGCGCCGCTACCACGAGCACGTCTCCAGCGAGCGGCTGGTGTCGGGGATAGGCATATCGCTGGTGTACCGCGCCCTGTGCGAACGGGCGCGGGTGGAACCGCAGAATCTGAGCAGCGCTGAAATCATGGACCGTGGCCTGCACCGGCTGGACCCGGTATGTGAAGAAACCTTGCTGGCCTTCTGCGACATGCTGGGCACGGTGGCTGGCAACGTCGCGCTGACCTTGGGCGCCAAAGGCGGCATCTACATCGGCGGCCGCACCGTGTTGAAAATGAGCGACTTCTTCGAACGCTCCGGCTTCCGCGCCCGCTTCGAGCAAAAAGGCCGCTTCTCCGACTACCTGGCGCACATCCCCACCTACGTCATCATCGAGCAAAACCCCGTACTGACCGGCATGTCCGCCATGCTTTCCGCAGCATAATTCGGGGTCAGCTCTGACATTCGGACATTTGGCCCTGTTTAGGGAACTTTCGAAAAAAATTAAGTTCCCGATTGTCCGAATGTCAGAGCTGACCCCGACTTTGACCCCATTTTAGGTGACGGTGTTGATGCCGATCTGGGCGCTGCCTTCGGCCAGGCGCACGCTCATGGTCGTTTGCGGCTTCAGTTGCGATGGCGCGCGGACGATGGCGCCGTCGTCGTTGGTGACGATGGCGTAGCCGCGTTCCAGCGTGCGCTGGGGATTCAATAATTCCAGCTGCGCGGCCAGGGCGGCCAGCGCGTCGCGCTTCTGATGCAGCTGGCGGCCGATGCTGGTCACGGCGCGGTGCTGCAGGCCGGCCAGCATGGAGCGCGAGGCGCTCACGTCCGGCTTGCGACCACTCAGTCTGCCACTCAGCCGATCCAGCTGGTGGCGCGCTTGCGTCAGCGGTGCACGGTTGGCGTGCGTCATATTGCTTGCCAGCGCGCGCAGTTTGTGGCGCTGCTGGTCGATTTGCGCCGTTGGATTCAGCAGGCGGCGCGTGTAGCCGTCCAGCGTTTGCTCGGCGTCGTTGAGCGCACGGCGCATGGCGCGGCGGATGTCGATCACGTCGGCCTTCAATGAACCGATCCAGTCGGCGCACGGCGTCACCGCCAGTTCGGCCGCCGCCGTTGGCGTGGCGGCGCGCAAGTCGGCGGCGAAGTCGCAGATGGTGAAGTCGGTCTCGTGGCCGACGCCGGAAATCACCGGCATGCGGCAGTTCGCCACCGCGTACGCCACTTCTTCGTCATTGAAGGACCACAGGTCCTCGATGCTGCCGCCACCCCGGCAGACGATCAGCACGTCGCATTCGCCGCGCAGCGAAGCGGTGTCGATGGCGGCCGCAATCTTTTCCGCCGCCAGTTGACCCTGCACCGGGGTCGGGTAGAGGATCACCTGCACATGCGGCGCGCGCCGCTGCAAGGCGGTCAGGACGTCGCGCAGCGCCGCCGCTTGCGGACTGGTGACGATGCCTACCGTGCGCGCAAACATCGGCAGGGCGCGCTTGCGGTCCGGGTGGAACAGGCCGGCCGCATCAAGCTTTTCCTTGAGACGCTGGAAGGCTTCAAACAACGAGCCCACGCCGGCGCGGCGGATGGCTTCCACATTGATCTGGTAATCCCCGCGCGGCCCGTACAAGGTCACCAGCGCCCGCACCTCGACTTTGTCGCCTTCGCGCGGCACGAAGTTGGCGTATTGCGCGCGGCCGCGGAACATTACCGCCCGCACCTGGGCGCCATCGTCCTTCAGGGTGAAGTACCAATGGCCCGACGCCGCCCGCGTGAAGTTGGAGATTTCGCCGGCAATCCATGTCAGGGGAAAGCTGCGCTCCAGCAGCCGCGCCACGGCCTGGTTCAGGGCGCTGACGCTCATTACCGGCGCGGCGGCAGGGGCGGATTGGTTACGGTCGTCGAAGTTCATGGATTTCAAAAATGGAAACTATCCACACTATGTGAGTTTGGTCACATAGCGGTCACAGAGTAGTAAATGCGGTAGGTATTATAGGTAGGTCTATGATTTTAAAGGGTAAACATTTCTGCCGTATTTGCGTGCATGTAGGAAAAAGCCTTATGGATCAAGCACTTTGCCCACGCCCGCAGCGGTTACGCACAAAGTTATCCACAAAAGATGTGTGGAACTTTGGTGATCGATAGTCTTTTTCTTGTTGCCGATTTTGTCATGCTCAAAATTTACGCAAAGAAAGTATATTTTGATAAATCAATGACTTAAGCCTGCCTGTGCACCGTTCCGCACACTTTTATCCACAGAATTTGTGCAAAACTCTGTGCCGGCCATGATGAGACCGCGTCCGGGAACTATCGCTGGACGTGAATTTCAGTGCACGCGGCGGCAGGTCCGGTCGCTCAAAATCAGCTGCTTTATTTTTGCGCATGGCAATAAAAATATTACAAATCAATGACTTGCTTTTGTAACTTGCGCCTTGCTAACAATCTTATCCACACAAAATGTGCAGAAGTGCCCAGTTGCACGCGATAGCTGAAAGCGATCAGTCGCGTTTCGCCGGTCAGTGGTGGATAAGCCGGTTTTCGCTCTCAAAACAGGCTAAAAACACTGGTGTGCTAAATTTTTACTCAGGGCAAAAAATCCCTTATAAATCAAGGGCATTTCATGTTGTGGAAGTGCTTGCTAACAATCTTGTCCACAAGAAGTGTGTAGAAGTGCAGAGCGTAGTCTGGCTACCAAAGCGCTGCGCTTTTTTTACGCAGAGGAAAAATCTCCTTGTAAATCAAGCGTTTGGCATGAGTTCGCTTCCTTGCTCACAATCTTGTCCACAGAAATTGGGCATAACTGAGAGAAGTTCCCGTCTGGCTGCGCGATTTTTAAGCTGAGCAATTATTTCCTTACAGATCAATGGTTTAGGGGGGAAGCTGTTGGCTTGCTCACATTATTGTCCACAGAAAATGTTGAGAACTCCACCAGACACTTGCTGACTTTGGCCCAACACGATACATTGCGCCATTCGGTTGTTAATATCTAGGAGTTCGTTTTGCTCGCCATATTCCAAGCTGCTGGTTGGCCCATCTGGCTGTTGTTGATTGCGTCCGTCGTCGCAACCGCCCTGATTATCGAACGCCTGATGTATCTGCGCCGCGGCAAGATCATCCCCAAAAAGCTGCTGGACGAGGTGGTGCAGGTCTACCGCAACAACAACATCACGCCCGACATCATCGACAAGCTGGAGAAGAGTTCGCCGCTGGGCATCGTGCTGTCGGCCGCGCTGCGCAATGTGGACGCGCCGCGCGAGGTGATGAAGGAATCGATCGAAGAGGCCGGCAGCGGCGTGGCGCACACGCTGGAACGCTTCCTCACCACCCTGGGCACCATCGCCACCCTGGCGCCGCTGATGGGGCTGTTCGGCACGGTGGTCGGCATGATCGAGATTTTCGGTTCGCAGAATGCGGCCGGTTCCAATCCGGCGCAGCTGGCGCACGGTATTTCGGTGGCCTTGTATAACACCGGTTTCGGTCTGGCGATTGCGATGCCGACCCTGGTGTTTTACCGCCACTTCCGCGCGCTGGTGGACAGCTTCATCATCGACATGGAGCAGCAGGCGGTGAAGTTTGTCGACATCGTCCACAGCAAGCGCAAATAAGGACGCGTCATGAATTTCCGCAAAGGCCAGCGCCGCGAAGATCCGGAGATCAACCTGATCCCGTTCATCGACGTGCTGCTGGTGATCCTGATTTTCCTGATGGTCAGCACCACCTACAGCAAGTTCACCGAGCTGCAGATCACGCTGCCGACTGCCGATGCGCAGAAGGCCACCGAGAAACCGTTTGAACTCAATGTGACGGTGGACGCCAAGGGCAATTACACCATCAACGGCGAGCCCGTCTCGTTCCGCGATGTGAACGGTTTCGCGCAGGCGCTGCGCGAGGCGGCCGGCAAGGGCGGCGCGGCCGGCAAGTCGCCGGTGGTGATTGTCAATGCCGACCAGTTCGCCATGCATCAGATGGTGATCCATGTGATGGAAGCCGCGCGCCTTGCCGGCTACGAGAAACTGACTTTCGCGGCGCAAACCGGTGGCTCAAAATAATTCGTCGGCGCTGGCATCCACGCTGACACGCAACTGGCTGCGGCGCGGTCCGCTGGCCTGTGCCTTGTGGCCGGTGTCCCTGGTGTTTCGTGCGCTGAGCGCGCTGCGCGCGGCCCTGTTCCGCGCCGGCGTGCTGAAGTCGTCGCGGCTGCCGGTGCCGGTGGTGGTGGTGGGGAATATCTACATCGGCGGCACCGGCAAGACCCCGCTGACCATCTGGCTGGTGCAGGCGTTGCAGGCGGCCGGCATGACGCCCGGCGTGATTTCGCGCGGCTTTGGCAGTGCCGAACAGGGCGCGCGCGAGGTGAGCGCCGCTTCGACCCCGGCGCAGGTGGGCGATGAGCCTTTGCTGATCAGGCAGCGCACCGGCGCACCGGTGATGGTGGGGCGCGACCGTGCCGCCACCGGCCGCGCGCTGCTGGCCGCTCACCCGCAGGTCGATATCCTGCTGACCGATGACGGCCTGCAGCACTACAAGCTGCAGCGCGACGTGGAAATCATTCTGTTCGACGGTCGCGCGGCCGGCAATGGCTGGCTGTTGCCGGCCGGGCCGCTGCGCGAGCCGGTTTCGCGCCGGCGCGATTTCACCGTGATCAACGCGCCGCAGCTGACGCCGGCGCTGGTCGCGGCCGTCGGCGGCGCGGCCGTGCAGATGACGCTGACCGGCGACGTCGCGGAACAACTGCGTGACCGCACGCAGCGCCGCCCGCTGGCTGAGCTGGCGCGGCAGCAGGCCGGGGGCGCGCTGCGCATCGTTGCCGCTGCCGGCATCGGCAATCCGGCACGCTTTTTCGGCATGCTGAACGCCGCCGGCCTGCACATCACCGAGCTGCCTTTGCCCGATCATCACGACTTCCAGGACCGGCCATTTGCCGGCCTGGAAGCCGACCTTATCTTGATGACCGAGAAGGATGCAGTAAAATGTGCGCAAATTGAAGAACTCAGCGACGATCCACGCCTGTGGGTCGTCCCGGTAACAGCGCGCATCGACCGCGCGCTGGCCGACCAAATTGTGGAGAAATGTCGTGGACGCTCGATTGCTTGATATCCTGGTATGCCCGGTCTGCAAAGGCCCGCTGGAGTACGATAAAAAGGCGCAGGAGATGATTTGCAAAGGCGATCGCCTGGCCTATCCTATCCGCGACGGCATCCCCATCATGTGGGCCGACGAAGCGCGCACCCTGCAAGACAAGGCAGAATAAGCGGTGTCCTTCATCGTCATCATCCCGGCCCGCCTGGCGTCGACCCGCCTGCCCAACAAGCCGCTGGCCGACCTGGGAGGCAAGCCGATGGTGGTGCGCGTGGCTGAACGCGCCCAGCTGTCCGGCGCGTCCCGCATCATCGTCGCCACCGACCATGCCGACATCCAGGCCGCCTGCGAGCTGCATGGCGTGGAAGTGTGCATGACCCGCGCCGACCATCCGTCCGGCACCGACCGCATTGCCGAGGTGGCGCACACGCTGAATCTGCCGCTGGATGCGGTCATCGTCAACCTGCAGGGCGACGAGCCGCTGATCGATCCGGCCCTGCTGCAGGCGGCCGCCGCCTGCATCGGCGCCGAGGTGCCGATGGCCACCTGCGCCCACCCGCTGCACGACGCCGCCGACGCCTTCAATCCCAATGTGGTGAAAGTCGTCCTGGACAAAAACGGCCGGGCCCTGTATTTCTCGCGCGCGACCATACCGTGGCACCGCGATGCCTTTGCGCAGTCCAGGGATCACCTGCCTGCCGGCTACGTACCGCTCCGCCACATCGGACTGTACGCCTACCGCAACGACTTCCTGCAAGCCTATCCGGCGCTGGCAGTGTCGCCGCTGGAATCGATCGAAGCGCTGGAGCAGCTGCGCGTGCTATGGCACGGCTACCCGATCGCCGTGCACGTGACCGACGCGGCGCCGGCCGCCGGCGTGGATACGCCGGAAGACCTGGAACGGGTGCGCCGGCACTATTAAACCCGTTTCAGAAGTGTCAGCTACGAGTCAGTAAGCACTGATATAACGTCTGTAACTGTGCGATATTCACACGGAATATCAGCTTGAAATTGGCGTAAAGACTAAGTTTTGTGGTAAGTTTCGTACGATCTGACACTAACTAACCCATATCCCATATCTGTTTTAGGAAACTTCATGCGTCTCATTCTGTTAGGAGCACCAGGTGCCGGCAAGGGCACCCAGGCAAATTTCATCAAAGAAAAATACAACATCCCGCAAATTTCCACTGGTGATATGCTGCGCGCGGCCATCAAGGCTGGCACGGAACTGGGCATGGCTGCTAAAAAGGTCATGGATGCGGGTGGTTTGGTCTCGGATGACATCATCATTGGTCTGGTCAAGGACCGTCTGGCCCAGCCGGACTGCGCCAACGGCTATTTGTTTGACGGCTTCCCGCGCACCATCGCCCAGGCGGATGCCATGAAAGATGGCGGCGTGGCCGTGGACTATGTGCTGGAAATTGCCGTGCCGGACGAGCAGATCATCGAACGCATGGATGGCCGCCGCTGCCACCCGGCTTCGGGCCGCGTCTATCACGTCAAGTTCAACCCGCCGAAAGAAGAAGGCAAGGACGACGTCACCGGCGAACCGCTGGTGCAGCGCGACGACGACAAGGCGGAAGTGGTGAAGAAGCGTCTGGACGTCTACCACAACCAGACCGAAGTGCTGCTGGGTTACTACAATACCTGGGCACAATCGGGCGAGCCTGGCGCGCCAAAGTACCGCCGCATCGAGGGCGTCGGCCCGGTTGAGCAAATTCGCGACAGCGCGTTTGCCGCGCTATCGAAATAAGGTTTAAAGTAGAGCGGACCGATGGTCCGCTTTTTTTTAGCCAGCGCCATCCCGATTTTTTTTGAAGTTTTGCAGTTCGCACCTTTGCAGTGTGGTTGTACAGCTTGATCAACAAAAATAAGGGGACACTATGGCAGGCAGCTTATGGTTTGCGGTTGCGTGCGGCATCATTGCCGTGGTTTATGGACTTTGGTCGCGGAGCTGGATACTGCGACAGGACGCGGGCAATCCGCGCATGCAGGAAATCGCGCTGGCGATACAACAGGGCGCCGCCGCCTACCTGGCGCGCCAATACCGCACCATCGGGATCGTCGGGGTGGTGCTGCTCATCCTCATCGGTGTTTTGCTCGATATGTATACCGCCATTGGCTTCCTGATCGGCGCGGTGCTGTCGGGCGCCTGCGGCTTCATCGGCATGAACGTTTCGGTGCGCGCCAATGTGCGCACGGCGCAGGCGGCGGCCAAGGGCATGAACGAAGCGCTGGACGTGGCCTTCAGGGGCGGCGCCATCACCGGCATGCTGGTGGTGGGCCTGGGCCTGCTGGGGGTGGCGCTGTTTTATATGTTCCTGACCGGCGTGGCCTCGTCGGCCTATCCGCACCCGTCGCTGACCCTGCATGACATCATCAAGCCGCTGATCGGCCTGGCGTTTGGCGCTTCGCTGATTTCCATCTTTGCCCGCCTTGGCGGCGGCATCTTCACCAAGGGCGCGGACGTCGGCGCCGACCTGGTCGGCAAGGTCGAGGCCGGGATTCCGGAAGATGACCCGCGCAACCCGGCGGTGATTGCCGATAACGTCGGCGACAACGTCGGTGACTGCGCCGGCATGGCGGCCGACCTGTTTGAAACCTATGTGGTGACGCTGATCGCCACCATGCTGCTGGGCGCGTTGCTGATGGGGACGGCGGGCGCCACCGCGGTGACCTATCCGTTGCTGCTGGGCGCGGTGTCCATCATTGCCTCCATCATCGGCTGCGCCATGGTCAAGGCCAAGCCGGGCAAGAAAATCATGTCGGCGCTGTACACCGGTTTGTGGTGGGCGGCCGGGCTGTCGCTGATCGGCTTCGTGGTGGTTACCTGGCAGCTGTGGCCGGACCCGGCCATGCGCATGAAAATGCTGGGCTGCACCGTGGTCGGCATCGTTCTGACCGGTCTGATGGTCTACATCACCGAGTACTACACCGGCACCGACTTCCATCCGGTCAAGCATATCGCGGAAGCGTCCACCACCGGCCACGGCACCAACATCATTGCCGGCCTGGGGGTGTCGATGAAGTCGACCGCGTGGCCGGTGCTGGCGGTGTGCGCGGCGATCCTTGTGTCCTACCAGCTGGGCCAGCTGTACGGCGTGGCGATTGCGGCCACCGCCATGCTGTCCATGGCCGGCATCGTGGTGGCGCTGGACGCCTACGGCCCGATCACCGACAACGCCGGCGGCATCGCTGAAATGTCGGGCATGCCGGATTCGGTGCGCGCGATTACCGATCCGCTGGACGCGGTGGGCAATACCACCAAGGCCGTGACCAAGGGCTACGCCATCGGCTCGGCCGGGCTGGCGGCGCTGGTGCTGTTTGCCGACTACACGCATGCGCTGGAATCGGCCGGACGCAGCATTACTTTCGACCTGTCGAATCCGATGGTGATCGTCGGCCTGATCATCGGCGGCCTGGTGCCTTACCTGTTTGGCGCCATGGCGATGGAGGCGGTGGGACGCGCGGCCGGCGCGGTGGTGGTGGAAGTGCGCCGCCAGTTCCGCGACATCCCGGGCATCATGGAAGGCACCGGCAAGCCGCAGTACGACAAGGCGGTCGACATGCTGACCGCGTCGGCCATCAAGGAAATGATCGTGCCGTCGCTGCTGCCGGTGATTGTGCCGATTCTGGTGGGCATGCTGCTGGGGGCGGCCGCGCTGGGCGGCATGCTGATGGGCACCATCATCACCGGCCTGTTCGTGGCGATTTCCATGACCACCGGCGGCGGTGCCTGGGATAACGCCAAGAAATACATCGAAGACGGCCATCACGGCGGCAAGGGTTCGGATGCGCACAAGGCGGCCGTCACCGGCGACACCGTGGGCGATCCCTACAAGGACACCGCCGGGCCGGCGGTCAATCCGCTGATCAAGATCATCAACATCGTGGCGCTGTTGCTGGTGCCGCTGTTGCCGGCGGCCGGCTGGCTGGCGGTATCGGTGCCGCCGGCCCATCCGCCGGCGCTGGTGGCGCCGGCCGAGGTGCCGCCGCCGCCGCCGATGCCGGTCCAGCAGTAAGGTTACGAATTGTTTCCATGGCTTCCCTCCCACCCGTGCGCGGCTAATAATGAAGCCAGGGAGGGAACGCCATGCACATCATCAAGCCAGCCGCCATGACTGCCACGCTCGTGTTCGGCATGCTGGTCTGCAGCAATGCCTGGGCCGAGCCGGTGGACAATGAGGAATACGCCAAGTTGCCGGTCTGCACGCTCAGCGAGGATGGCAAGTCGCTGGCGGTAGAGCCTTGCCGCACCGCGCCGGCCAAGGTGCCGATGCCGCGCCGTCCGGTGCCGCAGATCATACAGCGCATGCCGCAGACCAAGCCGCCGCCCAAGGTGGCGATGCCGACTTCACCGCCGCTGCCGGCGCTGGACGGCATCGTCAAGCCGCCAGTGCCCACCACCAGTTGCGACGCCGCCGGCTGCTATGGCGCCAATGGCGTGCGCTACAACAGTCTCGGCGCCGGCGCGGTGGTCACGCCGTCGGGCAAGGTGTGCAACCGCTCAGGCGCCACTATTCAATGCTAGGCTCACAATCGATCGGGAAATTGACCGATTTGGCGATGTAGCATTGCGCATGGGCCTGGTGATGCAGGCGCATGGCCAGTGCGCGGTCGCCGGCGGCAATGGTGACGCGCGGACGCAGCACGATGCGTTCGAAGCGGTCGCCGTTCATCGTGCCCTGCGCATGGTCCTCATACGCCGTGACCACGATGCCGGCGTCGGCGCACAAGTGCAGATACCACAGCTTGTGGCAGGCCGAGGCGGATGCCAGCAGCAATTCTTCCGGATTCCAGCGCGTGGCATCGCCGCGAAACGCCGGGTCGGACGAGCCGGGAATCGACGGCTTGCCGTCCGCGCTGATGACGTGGCTGCGCTCATAGTCGCGATAGCCCGAGGTGCCGGTGCCGCGATTGCCGGACCATGTCACCGTGAGCTTGTAGTTGTGTACCGTCATAATTCCTCCGCTGGTGGGCTGATGCCGTTCAGTTAGTGCCTGAACTGTCATTCCAGCGCAGGCCGGAATCCATAGTAAGCCAGCGTTAACACAGCTCAGGCGTTTTATAGGTTCCGGCTTTCGCCGGAACGACAGGCTTAACTGGTGGGCTGAAGTATACTGTCGACAATGAGATACCGACTTTTTCTTTTTGATCTGGACGACACGCTGCTGGACTTCAAGGCTTCCGAGCGGCTGTCTTTTGTGAGAACTGTGCAGCAGCTGGGCCACCACGAGGTGAGCGACAGCCTGTTCGCCCAATATCAGGCCATCAATACCGCGCTGTGGCGCAGTTTTGAAACCGGCGGCGTGACCAAGGAATTCCTCAAGGTGGAACGCTTCCGTCAGACCTTCGCGGCCAACGGGCTGGCGCTCGATCCGGCCGCGGCCAGCGCGCTGTACCTGGAATCGCTGTCCGAAACCGTGGTGCTGATCGATGGCGCCCAGGCGCTGTGCGCGCAACTGGCGGCGGCCGGCGAGGTGGGCATCATCACCAATGGCGTGGACGCCATTCAGCAGCGCCGCATCGCCGCTTCCGGGCTGGGCCAGTACATTTCCTTCATCGCCACCTCGGAAGCCTGCGGCTACGCCAAGCCGGACAGCCGCTTCTTCGACTATGCGGTCGGCATGGCGCGCGCCGCCGGCAAGGCTGAAACCATCATCGTTGGCGACCGGCTGGACGCCGACATCCTCGGCGCCAACCGCTATGGCATCGACAGCTGCTGGTTCAATCCGGACCATCTGCCCAACACCTCGGAAGCCGTGCCCACCTATGAAGTGGCCCGATTGGATGCGATCCCGCCTGCCTTGCTATAATGCTGACGTTTACGTAAACGTCAAATAGCAAAAACAGGAGACAGGCATGCAAATCAAGGATCAGGTATTCATCATCACCGGCGGCGCTTCGGGACTGGGCGCCGGCGCGGCGCGCATGATCGTGGAGCAGGGCGGCAAGGTGGTGCTGGCGGACGTGCAGGCCGAAGCCGGCCAGGCGCTGGCGGCCGAGCTGAACGGCACCTTCGTCAAGTGCGACGTTACCTCGGAAGCCGATGGCCAGGCCGTGGTGGCGGCCGCGCTGGCGCAAGGCACGCTGCGCGGCGTGATCAACTGCGCCGGTGTGGCGCCAGCCGCCAAGACGGTCGGCAAGGATGGCCCGCATCCGCTGGAGCTGTTCCAGCGCGTGGTCAGCATCAACCTGATCGGCACCTTCAACATGGCGCGCCTGGCGGCGGATGCCATGAGCAAGAACGCGCCGCTGGACACCGGCGAGCGCGGCCTCATCATCAACACCGCCTCGGTGGCGGCCTTTGACGGCCAGATCGGCCAGGCCGCCTATGCCGCCTCCAAGGCCGCCGTGGCCGGCCTGACGCTGCCAATGGCACGCGACCTGTCGCGCAACGGCATCCGCGTGATGACCATCGCCCCCGGCATCTTTGAAACGCCGATGTTGATGGGCATGCCGCAGGAAGTACAGGATGCGCTGGGCGCCATGGTGCCGTTCCCGCCGCGCCTGGGCAAGCCGGGTGAATATGCGCAGCTGGCCAAAGCCATCATCGAGAACCCGATGCTGAATGGCGAAACCATTCGCCTGGACGGTGCGATTCGCATGCAACCCAAGTAAGCCGGGGAGGGCTGTATAATCCGCGTATGAATACTACATCTATCGCGGGTTACCTCTGGTTGGTGCTGGCTTCCGTTGCGAGTGCCTCCGCCACTTTCCTCATCAAGATGTCCAGCCAGGCCGGCACCGGCATCAATCTGGTGCGTCTGGCCTGGCTGGGCGGCGCCGGCACGGCTTACGCGCTGGGCTTCGTCTGCTATGCCATCGCGCTGGCGCGGCTTGAAATCAGTCTCGCCTATCCGTTCATGACGGCGGTGACCATCGTGATGGTGACGCTGCTTGGCACCATGCTGCTGCATGAAGCGCTGACGCCGACCAAGATCATCGGACTGATTCTGATTGGCGCCGGCGCCTTCGTGGTCGCGCGCTGATCACCGGAGTCTCCATGCATCGGATGACCGTACTGGCGCTCAGCGTCGCACTCATGGGCGCCTTGCAGGCGCCAGTCTACGCGCAGCGCGCGACGCCGGACGCCGCGCCCGAAATCGCCACCGGCTATGCCGAGAAAGCCGGCAAGTCGTCGCAGAAGTTCATGGTGGCCGCCGCCAATCCGCTCGCCACGCAAGCGGGTTATCAGATGCTGAAGCAGGGCGGCAGCGCCATCGACGCGGCCATCGCGGTGCAGATGGTGCTGACGCTGGTGGAGCCGCAATCGTCCGGCATCGGCGGCGGTTCCTTCCTGATGTACTCGGACGGCAAGCGCGTGCAAGCGTATGACGGCCGTGAAACCGCGCCCGCCGCGGCGGACGAACATCTGTTCCAGGACAAGGACGGCAAGCCGGTCTCGCGCGAAGTGGGCGTGGTGGGCGGCCGCTCCACCGGCGCGCCGGGCGTGCTGCGCATGCTGGAGCTGGCGCACAAGCAGCACGGCAAACTGCCGTGGAAAACCCTGTTCCAGCCGGCCATTCAGCTGGCGGAAAACGGCTTTGCGGTCAGCCCGCGTTTGAACGCGCTGATCTCCTACGATAAATTCCTGGCGCGTGATCCGGTGGCGCGCGCCTACTTCTTTGATGCGCAAGGCAAGCCGCGTGCCGTCGGCTACCTGCTGAAGAATCCCGAGCTGGCGCGCACCCTGCGCGAAATAGCGGACGGCGGCGCCGATGCTTTCTACAAGGGCCGCATCGCCAGCGACATCGCCGCCAAGGTGGCCTCGCATCCGACCAATCCCGGCAAGCTGACCGCCGCCGACATCGCCGGCTACCAGGCCAAGGAGCGCGATCCGGTCTGCAGCGACTATAAAAAATGGACCGTGTGCGGCGCGCCGCCGCCATCGTCCGGCGGCATCGCCATCGCCCAGATGTTGGGCATTTTGGAAAACAAGGACATCAGCCCGTACAAGCCGGTGAATGGCCAGCTGACCGCCGAAGGCATCCACCTGTTTACGGAAGCCGGCCGCCTGGCCTACGCGGACCGCAACCGCTATGTGGCCGATACCGACTTCGTGCCGCTGCCCGGCAAAGGCGTGAGCGCCATGCTGGACAAGGCTTACCTGAAGCAGCGCGCCTCGCTGATCGGCGAGCAATCCATGGGCCGCGCCAAATACGGCACGCCCGCCACCATGCAGGTGGCATGGGGCGCCGATACCGCCATCGACAAGCCATCCACCTCGCATCTGGTGGCGGTGGACGCGTTTGGCGGCGGCCTGTCGATGACCACCTCGGTGGAAGACGCCTTTGGCGCGCGCCAGATGGTGGATGGCTTCATGCTGAATAACCAGCTGACCGACTTCTCCTTCGATTCGCAGGATGAAAACGGCCCGATCGCCAACCGCGTCCAGCCGGGCAAGCGTCCGCGCAGCGCCATGTCGCCAACGCTGGTGTTCGACAAAGGCACCCACAAGCTGGTGCTGGCCACCGGTTCGCCGGGCGGTTCGGCCATCATCAACTACGTGGCCAAGGTGCTGGTCGGGACGCTGGATTGGGGGCTGGATGTGCAGCAGGCCATCAGCCTGCCCAATCTCGGCAGCCGCAATGGCCCGACCGAGCTGGAAGCGGGACGCGTCAGCCGCGCGGTGGTGGAGCAGCTCAAGGCGCGCGGCCACGATATCCGCGAATACGACCAGAATTCCGGCCTGCAGGGCATCCAGCGCCGCACCGTCAACGGCAAGGAAGAGTGGTTCGGCGGCGCCGATCCGCGCCGGGAAGGTGTGGTTTTAGGGGATTAACCTCCCCAAACGGCATAGACCCTGCTAATCTTGCAACATGGGACGAGATAAGAAAACAGGCCTGATCCTGACCGGGGGCGGCGCCCGTGCCGCCTATCAGGTCGGCGTGCTGCAGGCAATATCGGAGATTTTGTGGGAGGAGGGCTGGCCGCCGGCCCGCAATCCGTTCGACATCATTTGCGGTACCTCGGCCGGGGCAATCAACGCCACGGCGCTGGCCTGCCGCGCCGATAACTTTGGCGAGGGCGTGCAAAAGCTGCTCGACGTCTGGCAGCACATCCAGGTGGAAGAAGTCTACCGCGCCGATTCGCTGGGCGTGATCCGTTCCGGCGCGCGCTGGCTGTCGCTGCTGTCCTTCGGCTGGCTGCTGCGCAAATGGCGCGCGGCGCCGCCGGCCTCCCTGCTGGATAACACGCCGCTGGTCGGCCTGCTGCACCGCATGCTGGATTTGCCGCGCCTGGACACGGTGCTGTCCGAAGGCCTGCTGCACGCGCTGGCCGTCACCGCCTCGTCCTACACCGGCGGCAATCACCTGACGTTTTACCAGACCGCCGCCGACATCGCGCCGTGGATACGCATGCAGCGCGTGGCGCTGCAGGACCAGATCGGCGTCGAGCACCTGCTGGCGTCGTCCGCGATTCCCTTCATCTTCCCGGCCACGCCGCTGTACATGGGCGGCCACCGCGAATACTGCGGCGACGGTTCGATGCGCCAGCTGGCGCCGATCTCGCCGGCCATCCATCTGGGCGCCAGCAAGGTGCTGGTGGTGGGCGCCGGCCGCCTGACCGAGCCGCCGCGCAGCGCCGCCGAAAAGAATGCGGCGCGCTATCCCAGCCTGGCGCAGATCGCCGGCCATGCCATGTCGTCGATCTTCCTCGACAGCCTGGCGGTCGATATCGAGCGGCTGGAGCGGGTCAACAAGACCTTGTCACTGCTGCCGCCCGAGTACCTTGAGAAGACGCCGCTCAAGCCGATCAAGCTGCTGGTGATCGCGCCGTCCGAACGGCTGGACGATATCGCCAGCCGCCACATCGCCAGCCTGCCGGCGCCGATCCGCACCATGTTGTCCGGCATTGGCGCCACCGAGGCGCGCGGCGCGGCGCTGGCTTCCTATCTGCTGTTTGAATCCACCTACACTTGCGAGTTGATTCGTCTCGGCCAGCGCGACACCCATGCGCGCAAGAGCGATGTGCTGGCCTTCTTTGAATCCTGATGCATGTTGTGCCTTAAACGCCTTTGCCGCCGAGTGTTATTGCCTCTGCTGCCGCTGCTGATGTTGTGGCAGGGCGCGGCATCGGCCGCCGCGCCGCCGCGCACCTTGCGTTTCGAGCAGCTCAGCGTGGAGCACGGGCTGGCGCAGGAAACCGTGCTGTCCATCGTGCAGGACAAGCAAGGCTTCATCTGGCTCGGCACACAGGCCGGCCTGACCCGCTTTGACGGCTACCGCACCATCACCTACAAAAGCGCCGTGTCCGACCCGCGCAGCCTGGCCGACAACTGGGTGCGCGTGCTGCATTTGGACCGCTCCGGCCAGCTGTGGGTGGGCACGGACGGCGGCCTGGATCGCTATGACTCGGCCACCAAGACCTTCACCCATTACCTGCCGCGCGAATCGTCGCAGCGCGGCAATGGCAACCGCCATGTGCGCGCGATTGCGGACGATGGCCTGGGCGGCCTGTGGGTCGCCACCGCAGACGGCCTGCATCACTTCGACCCGGTCAGCAAGCGCTTCACCAGCTGGCACCATGACCCGGCCGATGCCGGCAGCCTGGCCAACGACCATGTGAATGCGCTGGCGCGCGACGCCACCGGCCGTTTGTGGGTGGGCACGGCGTCCGGGCTGGACATGCTGCCGCCGGGCGGCACGCGCTTCCAGCACTACGCCATCGACGCCAGCGGCGACAGCAAGTTCAATTCCGTGATCGCGCTGCAGGTCGATAGCGCGCAGACGCTGTGGGTTGGCACCCAGGCCGGGCTGGAACAATGGCGCCTGCTGGGCGCGGAGCCGCAGCGCCGCCGCCTCGGCCTGCGCGAGGGGCTGAGGCCCGGCGTCAGCATCACCACCTTGTACGAGGACGCCGAAACCAATCTTTGGGTCGGCTCGCTGGCCGATGGCTTGTTCCGCTGGATGCCGTCGGAAGAAAGGCTGGTCCAGTACCGGCACCAGGTCAGCGATACCCACAGCGTGGCCGACAACCAGATCTCCTCCATGTACCGCGACCGCCTGGGCACTTTCTGGGTCGGCACCTGGAACGATGGCGTCAGCCGGGTCGACATGGGCAGCGGCGGCTTTGCGCGCATCGTGCGCCAGGCCGACCAGCCCAACTCCCTGTCGGACAACAAGATCCGCAGCATCATCTCGGACGGCCGCGGCAAGCTGTGGCTGGGCAGCAGCGGCGGCCTGAATCTGTATGATCCGGTGAGCGGCGACAGCAAGGTGTGGCGCCACAATCCGCAAAACGCCAACAGCATCAGCGACGACCAGGTCACCGCGCTGTGGCGCGAGAAGAATGGCAATCTGTGGCTGGGCGGGCCGGCCGGCGTCAATCACCTGAATCTGGCCACCGGTGCGATCCGCTCGCTGTCGTTTGTGCGCGGCGACCCGGCCAGCGACACCATCCGCAATATCGTCGGGGACCGCAGCGGCATGTTGTGGATCGCCTCGCGCGGCGGCTTGCACCGGCTCGATCCGGTCACGCTGGAATCGCAAACCTACCGCCACGACCCGGCCGATCCGGCCAGCCTGTCGGACAATGTGGTGCGGCCGATCCTGGAGGACCGGCGCGGCCAGCTGTGGATCGGCACCTTCAACGGCCTTGATCTGCTGGACCGCAAGAGCGGCAAGTTCCGCCACTTCCGGCGCGATCCGAATGATCCGAACAGCCTTAGTCACGACGAGGTGCATTATCTGTACGAAGACCCGCGCGGCGCCATCTGGGTCGGCACGGCGGCGGGCCTGAACAAGATGGAAGTGGCGGCCGATGGCAGCATCAGGTTCCGCCGCTACCTGCGCAAGGACGGCATCGCGGATGACGCCATCGCCTCCATCCTGCCGGACGATGCCGGCAATCTCTGGATGAGCACCAACAGCGGCCTGTCGCGCCTGAATATCGAAACGGGGCTGGTGCGCAACTACAGCGGCGCCGACGGCACCATCGAGGGCGCCTACTTTGACGGTGCCGCCTTGCGCACCGCCGATGGCACCTTGTACTTCGGCGGCTTTAATGGCATCACCGCCTTCGCGCCGGCCGATGTGCGCGAGAACAGCGTGGCGCCGACGGTGGCCATCACTGACTTCCAGATTTTTAACAAGTCGCTCAAGCCGGGGCAGGGCGATCATGGCGACGTGCTGAAGACCGCGATCGAACACACCAGCGCCCTGACGCTGCTGGAAGCTGACTCGGTGTTCTCGCTGGAGTTCGCGGCGCTGCACTACGCCGCGCCGCAGCGCAACCGCTTCGCCTATCAGCTGCAGGGCTTTGACGAAGACTGGGTGGTGACCGATTCCACCAAGCGCTTTGCCACCTACACCAACCTCGATCCCGGCAAGTATGTGTTCCGCGTGAAGGCCGCCAACAAGGATGGCATCTGGAACGACAACGCGGCCACGCTGGAGATCACCATCCAGCCGCCGTTCTGGAAGACCTGGTGGTTCCGCAGCGTGCTGGCGGTGCTGGCGGCGGGCGCCGCGTACGCCGCCTACCATGCGCGCGTGCGCGCGCTGCGCCATCAGCAATGGCGGCTGGAGCATCTGGTCGGCTCGCGCACGGCGGAAGTCGAATACAAGAACCAGCAGTTGCAGCAGCAAAAGCATGAACTGGAGCGCCGCCGGCTGGAAGCGGAAGCCCAGCGCGCCGAGGCCGAACAGCGCCGCATCGATACCGAGCGCCAGAAAGAAGAAGTGGAGCAGGCCCACCGCAACATCTCCGTGCTGAGCGAACTGGGGCGCGAGATGAGCGCCTCGCTGGACATGGAAACCACCATGCAGACGCTGTACCGCCACGTGAATGACCTGATGAACGCGCAGATCTTCGGCATCGGTTTCGTGCGCGAAGCCGATGGCGTGATCGACTTTCCGTTTGCGATTGAAGGCGGCGTGCGCACCTTGCCCTATCAGCGCCAACTGAGCCAGCCGAATCAGCTGGCGGTGTGGTGCCTGAGCCACCGCAAGCCGATCTTCATCAACGACTTCCGCAAGGAGTTCCGCGATTACATGGACGAATCCGGGCTGGATTCGCTGGTGCCGTGCGTGCGCGAGGACGGCAAGCCGGTGGCGCCTGCCCATTCGATGATGTACGCGCCCTTGATCGTGGGCGACCGCGTGGTTGGCCTGATCTGCGTGCAAAGCACCGAGCGCAACGCCTATCAGCGGGTGCATATGGACATGCTGCAAACGCTGGCGTCGCACGCGGCGGCCGGCCTGGAAAACGCGCGCGCCTACCAGCAGCTGGAGGATACGCTGCAAACACTGCGCCAGACCCAGGATCAGCTGCTGGCCCAGGAACGCCAGGTGCGCCTGCATACCGAGGAGCTGGCGCTGGCCAACCGCGCCTTGCAGGACAACGAGGAACGCCTGCGCTACGCCAAACAGAAGGCGGAAGACGCCACCCGCCAGAAGTCGGAATTCCTGGCCAATATGAGCCACGAGATGCGCACGCCGCTGGCCGGCGTGATCGGCATGCTGGGCTTCGCGCTGCGCGATCCGAGCCTGGCGGCCGGCACGCGCGAACAGATCCTGCGCGGCCAGGCCAATGCGCAGTCGCTGCTGTCCATCATCAACGACCTGCTGGACTTTTCCAAGATCGAGGCGGGCAAGCTGACCATCGAGAACATCGACTTCTCGCTGTCGGCGGCGGTGGAGAACGTGGTCAGCCTGTTTGAGGAGCAGGCGGCCGCGCACAGCGTCGGCTTCAGCCTGGAATTTGACGAGAGCCTGCCGCAGTTTGTGGTCGGCGATCCGACCCGCCTGCGGCAGGTGCTGGTCAACCTGGTCGGCAATGCCTTCAAGTTCACGCAGCAAGGTTCGGTCAGGATGCGCGTGGAGCGCGTGCCGGACCACAGCCAGCAGAATCTGATCCGCTTCAGCGTGGCCGACACCGGCATCGGCATCGAGGCCGACGCCATTCCGCGCCTGTTCCAGCAGTTCGAGCAGGCCGACGCTTCCACCACGCGCCGTTATGGCGGCACCGGGCTGGGACTGGCGATCTGCCGTCAGCTGGTGGAGCTGATGGGCGGCAGCATCAACGCCATCAGCACGCCGGGCGAGGGCAGTGTGTTCATGTTTGAATTGCCGCTGCCGAACGGCGTGCCGCCGCCGGTGGTGCCGCATGTGCCGCGCGAGCCGCACAGCCATCAGCTCAAGGTGCTGTGCGCGGAAGACTTCCCGACCAACCAGATCATCATCCGCATGATGCTGGAAGACCTCGGCCATAAGGTAGATATTGCGGCCAATGGCGCACTGGCCGTGAAAGCCTGCTCGCTGACGCGTTATGATCTGATCCTGATGGATGGGCGCATGCCAGAGATGGACGGCGCCAGCGCCACGCGGCTGATCCGCTCCGGCGGCCCGGATGGCGCGCCGGTACGCGACCAGGAGTTGATGATCATCGCGCTGACCGCCAACGCCAGCGAGGAAGACCGCAGCCGCTATCTGGCTTCCGGCATGGACGATTTCCTGACCAAGCCGATCGACGAAGACAAGCTGCACTTCCAGCTCAGCCGCGCCATCGAGCGCCAGCTGCAGCGCGGCTTCCAGCTGCCGCGCATGCAGCCGCGCCGTAATCCGGCCATGGGCACGCCGGAACTGGACGCCATGTTTGGCGTGGCGCCGGCCTCGCTGGAGACCTCGCGCCTGGCGCAGCACAGCGGCGGCGCTAGCGATCTGAAAGCCCGTTTGCGCAGCGCCTTCAATCAGGATGCGCCACTGCGGCTGGCGGATCTGGAACTGGCGCTGGCCCACCGTGACTGCGAAGTTGCCAGTCGCCTGCTGCATGGGATGAAGGGCAGCGCCGGTTATCTGGAAGAGCAGGAATTGCAGGCGCTGTGCGGCGACCTGGAGATGGAAGCGGACCATGGCAACTGGGCGCAGGTGGAATCGGCCATGCCGCAGCTGCGCCGCTTGCTGGAGCAGGCGCGGGCGGCTAGCACGCAGTAAGGCGCAACGTTTGCTGTCCGGGACGTTGCAAGAAATACTGATTGATGTAAGATCAGACAAAACGACACAGGAAACCACATGAAAGTTCTGGTAGTGGACGATGATGTCGTCTCGCGCATGGTGCTGATGCACCTGATCGATAGCTGTGGCAGTTTTGACATCGTTGAGGCGGAAGATGGCGCCGATGCATGGCAACAGCTGGAAGACGGTCTACGTCCTGCCATTTGTTTTTGCGACTTGCGCATGCCGCGCCTGTCGGGCATGGAGTTGCTGCAGCGGGTGAAATCGCATGCTGAAATCAACAGCATGCCGTTCGTGCTGGTGACGTCGGCCAACGACAAGGATACCGTTCAGGAAGCCACCAAGGCCGGCGCCGCCGGCTATATCGTCAAGCCGTTCCAGGCGGAGCAGGTGCGCGTGCATCTGGTGAGTTTCCTCGACCAGGCCGCCAGCGGCTACGACCACCAGGCCGAATCGCCGGCCGATACCTTGCGTCGCCTGGGCATCAACGCCGAGCGTCTGCTGGTCTACCTGAGCGGCTTCCAGAATCAGCTGACCGCCGCTGCCGGCGACCTGCAGACCTTGCTGGCCAACGGCGAGCAAGCGGAGGCGCAGGCGCGCATCGACCGACTGCATGCGGGCTGCGTGACGCTGGGCCTGCACGGCGCCGCCGACGCCTTGAAGAACATCGCACCCGGTCAATTGTCCAACGATGCGGTGCAAGCCGTGTTGTCGGATGTGCTGCGCGCTGTTATCCACCAGGCTGGCCTGGTGCGACAGGAATCTGCATAAACGCTTGATGTTGAGATAGTTTAAGTTTAAAGTATCTGCGCAGTGCAGCGGATACCTCATTGACTTCCAACTTCAGGGCGACCATGAACTCATCTCTTGCAGCCAGCGCCTACACCGACCATTTCGCCCGCGCGCATTTGCCGCCGCCGGAATTGTGGCCGGAACTCTGCTTCGACCTGCCCGAACTGCAGTATCCGGCGCGCCTGAACTGCGCCGCCGTGCTGCTGGATGGCGCGGCGGCCGATCCTGCGCATCTGGCGCTGCGCGGAGCGCGCGGCGACTGGACCTATGGGCAATTGCGCGAGCAGGTCGACCGCATCGCCCACGTGCTGCGCGGGCCGATGAAGCTGGAACCCGGCAACCGTGTGCTGCTGCGCGGCGCCAATACGCCAATGATGGCGGCCTGCATCCTGGCCGTGATCAAGGCCGGGCTGATTGCCGTGCCGACCATGCCATTGCTGCGCGCGCGCGAACTGGGCGCGATCGCCGGCAAGGCGCAGGTCAACGCGGTGCTGTGCGCCGACAACCTGCGGGCGGAAATGGAAGCGGCCGCGCTGCCGGACGCCGCGCGCGCCAACACATTGTGGTTTGGCGCGGACGACACCGCGCTGGAGCAGCTGCTGCCGGCGCAGCCGGCGTATTTCGATGCGGTCGATACGGCTGCGGAGGATGTGTGTCTGATCAGCTTCACCTCCGGCACCACCGGTATCCCCAAAGGCACCATGCACTTCCATCGCGACGTGATGGTGATTTGCGATTGCTTCCCGCGTTCGGTGTTGCAATCGCAGCGCAGCGATGTCTTCATCGGCACGCCGCCGCTGGCCTTTACTTTCGGCCTGGGCGGCCTGTTGCTGTTCCCCTTGCGCGTGGGCGCGACCGCGGTGCTGCTGGAGAAGCTGACGCCGGAAGCTCTGCTAAAAGCCATACAGACCTACCGCGCCACGGTGTGCTTTACTGCGCCGACGCTGTACCGCCAGATGGCGGCGCTGGCGGGGCAGTTTGATTTATCGAGCCTGAAGAAAACTGTATCGGCCGGCGAGGCGCTGCCGCAGGCCACGCGCGAAAGCTGGCGCCAGGCCACCGGCATCGTGATGATAGACGGCATCGGCGCGACGGAGATGCTGCACATCTTCATCTCCGCCGCTGGCGACCAGGTGCGGCCCGGCGCCACCGGCAAGCCGATACCGGGCTATCAGGCCTGCATACTCGATCGGGACGGGCGGCCGGTGGGGCCGGGCGTGGTCGGCCGGCTGGCGGTGAAGGGGCCGACCGGGTGCCGCTATCTGGATGATGAACGTCAGCGCGACTATGTGCTCAACGGCTGGAACCTGACTGGCGATGCGTACGAGATGGATGCGGATGGCTATTTCTTCTACCGCTCGCGCACCGACGACATGATTATCTCGGCCGGCTACAACATCGCCGGACCGGAGGTGGAGGACGTGCTGCTGCGCCATCCAGCGGTGGCGGAGTGCGGCGTGATCGGCAAGGCCGACGAGGAGCGCGGGCAGATCGTGGAAGCGCATGTGGTGCTGCGCGCCGGCTTTGCACCTTCGCCGGAGCTGGCGGCGCAGTTGCAGGAGTTCGTGAAGCAGCAGATCGCGCCGTACAAGTATCCGCGTTCGGTGAAATTCCTGGAGGCCTTGCCGCGCACCGAAACCGGCAAGCTGCAACGCTTCAAACTGCGTACTGAATGATATGAAGATAACCTGCATAGGCGGCGGCCCCGCCGGCCTGTACTTCGCGCTGCTGATGAAGAAGCAGAATCCGGCCCACGAGATCACGGTGGTGGAGCGCAATCGTCCCTACGATACCTTCGGCTGGGGCGTGGTGTTCTCCGACCAGACGCTGGGCAATCTGGCCGAGGCGGACGCACCGACCGCGCAGGCCATCGAAGCATCTTTCAATCACTGGGACGATATCGACGTCTTCTTCAAGGGCGAGAAAGTGACATCGGGCGGCCATGGCTTCTGCGGCATCGGCCGCAAGCACCTGCTCAACATTTTGCAACACCGCTGTGAGGAGCTGGGCGTCAGGCTGGTGTTTGAAACCGAGGTGACCGACGAGCAGCAGTACGACGCGGATCTGATCATCGCCTCCGATGGCCTGAACAGCCGCATACGCGCGCGCTACGCGGACAGCTACCAGCCGCAGATCGAAGCGCGCCGCTGCCGCTTCGTATGGCTGGGCACGCGCAAGAAGTTCGACGCGTTCACCTTCGCCTTCAAACAGACGGAGTACGGCTGGTTCCAGGCCCACATCTATCAGTACGACGCCGACACCTCGACCTTCATCGTCGAGACGCCGGAGACGGTGTGGCGCGCGGCCGGCCTGGACGCCATGTCTCAGGAGGAGTCGATTGCGTTCTGCGAGCAGCTGTTTGCCGAGCAGCTGGATGGCCACGAGCTGATGTCCAATGCTGCCCACCTGCGTGGTTCGGCCATGTGGATCACCTTCCCGCGCATCGTGTGCGGACAATGGGTGCACTGGAACGGCGCTGTGCCGGTGGTGCTGATGGGCGATGCGGCGCACAGCGCCCATTACTCGATTGGCTCTGGCACCAAGCTGGCGCTGGAAGACGCGATCGAGCTGGCGCGCTGCTTCGACGCCCATGCCGACAAAGCCAGTGCGCTGGCTGCCTATCAGGAACTGCGTGCGGTCGAGGTGCTCAAGCTGCAAAGTGCGGCGCGCAATTCGATGGAGTGGTTTGAGAATGTTGAACGTTACACGGCCATGGAAGCGCCGCAGTTCGCCTACTCCATGCTGACGCGCAGCCAGCGTCTGTCGCACGAAAACCTGCGCCTGCGCGACGCGGCCTACGTGGCGGACTACGAACGCTGGTTTGCGCAACGCGCCGCCGCGCAGGCAGGTCTGCCGCCCGCCGCCGCACGCGCTGCCGCCGCACCGCCGCCGATGTTCACGCCCGTCAAAGTCCGCGGCCTCACGCTGAAGAACCGCATTGCCGTCTCGCCAATGGCGCAATACAGCGCCGTCAACGGCGTGGCCGGCGATTACCATCTGGCCCACCTTGGCGCCCGTGCGCTGGGCGGTGCGGCGCTGGTGTTTGCCGAAATGACCTGCGTCTCAGCCGACGCCCGCATCACGCCGTACTGCCCCGGCATGTACGCGCCCGAGCACACCCAAGCCTGGAAGCGCATTGTCGATTTTGTCCACCAGCACACCGATGCCGCCATCGCGCTGCAATTGGGCCACGCCGGCGCCAAGGGTTCGACCCGCGCCATGTGGGATGGCATCGACCAGCCGCTGGACAGGGACAACTGGCCGCTGATCTCCGCCTCGCCGCAGCAGTACCTGCAAGGCATATCGCAAACCGCGCGTGAAATGACGGCAGCGGACATGGACCGCATCCAGGCCGACTTCGTGCGCGCCACGCTGGCTGCGGATGCCGCAGGCTTCGACTGGCTGGAGCTGCACTGCGCCCACGGCTACCTGCTGTCGTCCTTCATCTCGCCGCTGACCAACCAGCGCAGCGACGACTACGGCGGCAGCCTGGAAAACCGCTGCCGCTATCCGCTGCGCATCTTCCAGGCCATGCGGGCGGCCTGGCCCTCGCATAAGCCGATGAGCGTGCGCATCTCGGCCCACGACTGGGTGGAGGGCGGCATCACGCCGGACGACGCGGTGCAGATCGCGCGCCTGTTCAAGGCCGCCGGCGCCGATATGATCGATTGCTCGTCCGGTCAGGTCAGCAAGCTTGAGAAACCGGTGTATGGCCGCATGTTCCAGACGCCTTTCGCGGACCGCATCCGCAACGAGGCCGGCATCGGCGCCATCGCGGTCGGCTCGATTTATGAGGCCGACCACGCAAACAGCATCATCGCCGCCGGCCGTGCCGACCTGTGCGCGGTGGGGCGTCCGCATCTGGCCAACCCGGCGTGGACACTGGCCGAAGCGGCGCGCATCGGCTACACGGCGGTGGCGTGGCCCAAACAATACCTGCCCGGCAAACAGCAAATGGAAAGAAATCTCGCCAGAGGAAATGATGGAAGATGATGAAGAACAGCTGGATCTCGCCAGCCGCCTGACACAAGACCACCACCAGTCACTGAAGCTGTGGCTGCGCATGTTGTCCTGCACCGTCAAGATCGAAAACGAAATCCGCAGCCGGCTGCGCGCCACCTTCGGCATCACGCTGCCGCGCTTTGACCTGATGGCGCAACTGGAACGGCATCCGCAAGGGCTGCGCATGGGGGAGCTGTCCAAGCGTATGATGGTGACCGGTGGGAACATCACCGGCATCACCGATCAACTGGAGCAGGAAAAGCTGGTGGTGCGCGTGCCGGACCCGAAAGACGGCCGCGCCTACAGCGTCAAGCTGACGGCCGCCGGCCGCAAGGCCTTTGCCACCATGGCGGCCGAACACGAAGGCTGGATCGAGGAACTGCTGCAGGACGTCTCCAGCGCCGACAAGGCGCAGATGATCGATATGCTGTCCTCCATCAAGCAGAAACTGAAATAAGGAATCACCATGCAGTACACACCCCAGCATTTTCTGTTTGAGGTCAGCGGCGGCGTCGCCACGCTGACCCTCAACCGCCCGGAGCGCAAGAATCCGCTCACCTTTGAATCGTACGCCGAGCTGCGCGATCTGTTCCGCGCGCTGGCCTACGACAACGACATCAAGGCTGTGGTGCTGACCGGCGCCGGCGAGAACTTCTGCTCCGGCGGCGACGTCCATGACATCATCGGCCCGCTGACCAGGCTTGATATGCCCGGCCTGCTGGCCTTCACGCGCATGACCGGCGATCTGGTGAAAGCCATGCGGCACTGCCCGCAGCCGATCATCGCGGCAGTGGATGGCGTATGTGCCGGCGCCGGCGCCATTTTGGCGCTGGCGTCCGATATCCGCATCGGCACGGAGCGCAGCAAGACGGCCTTCCTGTTCACCCGCGTGGGACTGGCCGGCGCCGACATGGGGGCCTGCTCGCTGCTGCCGCGCGTGATCGGGCAGGGACGGGCGGCGGAGCTGCTGTACACCGGCCGCTCGATGTCCGGCGTCGAGGCTGAGCGTTGGGGCTTCTTCAACAGCGTGCAGGAACCGGCCGCGTTGCTGGATGCCGCGCGCGATTACGCGCAGGCGCTGGCCAGCGGCCCGACCTTCGCGCATGGCATGACCAAGAAGATGCTGCAGCAGGAATGGAATATGGGTGTGGACGAAGCGATCGAGGCGGAAGCGCAGGCGCAGGCCATCTGCATGGCGACCCAGGACTTTCATCGTGCCTATCACGCTTTCGTGGCCAAGCAAAAACCGCAGTTCGAGGGCAACTGATGAGCGATAAACATTATCTGGCCTGGCCGTTCTTCGAGCCGCGCCACGCAGCGCTGGAGCAGACGCTGGACGCCTGGGCCGCACAGCACGCGGCGCATGCGCATCACGATGACGTCGATGCAGCTTGCCGACAACTGGTGCGTCAACTGGGAGAGGGCGGCTGGCTGCGCCACGCCATCGGCGGCACCGCGCATGGCGGCGTCTCCGAAAGCATCGACACCCGCGCCATTTGCCTGATCCGTGAAACCCTGGCGCGCCACAATGGCCTGGCCGACTTTGCGTTTGCCATGCAGGGCCTCGGCTCGGGCGCCATCAGTCTGTTTGGCAGCGAGGCCAATCGCGCTGAATACCTGCCGCGCGTGGCGCGCGGCGAGGCGATAGCGGCGTTTGCACTGTCCGAACCGCAGGCCGGCTCCGACGTCGCCGCCATGCAGTGCGCCGCCGTGCAGGACGGCGACCACTATGTGCTGAACGGCGAGAAGACCTGGATCTCCAACGGCGGCATCGCCGACTTCTACGTGGTGTTTGCCCGCACCGGCGAGCAGCCGGGCGCGCGCGGCATCAGCGCCTTCATCGTCGATGCCGGCACGCCGGGCCTGGAGATCGCGGAGCGCATCAACGTCATCGCGCCGCACCCGCTGGCGCGACTCAGGTTCGACAACTTCCGCGTGCCGGCGACCAAACGGCTGGGTGAAGCAGGGCAGGGCTTCAAGGTGGCGATGGCCACGCTGGACGTGTTCCGCACCTCGGTGGCGGCAGCGGCGCTGGGCTTTGCGCGGCGCGCGCTGGACGAAGCCTTGCAGCGCGCCACCCAGCGCCAGATGTTCGGCCAGGTGCTGGCCGACTTCCAGCTGACGCAAGCCAAACTGGCCGAGATGGCGACCGGCATCGACACCTCGGCGCTGCTGACCTACCGCGCCGCCTGGCAGCGCGACCAGGGCGGCAAGGTCACCAAGGAAGCGGCGATGGCCAAGCTGCACGCCACCGAAACCGCGCAGCAGGTGATCGACGCCGCGCTGCAGATGTTCGGCGGCCTCGGTGTCGTCAGCGGCCAGGTGGTGGAAAGCCTGTACCGCGAAATCCGCGCGCTGCGCATTTACGAAGGCGCGACCGAGGTGCAGCAACTGATCATCGCGCGCGAGCTGCTGAAGGAGGCATGATGGAGATTCTGCAACCGCCAGGCTGGGCGCGTCCGCGCGGCTACGCCAACGGCATCGCCGCCAGCGGCCGCATGGTGTGTGTCAGCGGCATGATTGGCTGGGACGGGCAGGGTGTGTTCCACACCGACGATTTCGCCGGCCAGGTGCGCCAGGCGCTGCTCAACATCGTGGCCGTGCTGGCCGAGGCCGACGCCAGACCCGAACACATCGTGCGCATGACCTGGTACGTGGTGGATAAAAACGAATACGTTGGCGCTTACAAGGAAATCGGCCGCGCCTACCGCGAAATCATCGGCGCGCACTACCCGGCCATGACGGCGGTGCAGGTGGCGGCGCTGGTGGAAGAGCGCGCCAAAGTGGAAATTGAAGTGACCGCCATGGTCCCGTGATGCTGCTTTGCGGAAGATGCATTTAGGCAATTCGGTCCTTTGAAAATGCGTTGAAATCTAGGCGTTTACACAACTTTCAATTGACCCTATTGTGCAGAGCAGCGATACTCTGCGTTTGCCGCCTAGCCTGGCGAATTCAGCGGTATCGCCCCTTCTCTCATCCAATTTCCGATGTTACAAAACAAAATTATCAGTAGTTTGCTGTGGTCGCTGGTCAAGAATTGGGGCGGGCGCCTGACGTCGTTGCTGGTCTTCATGCTGCTGACCCGCCTGCTCGACGCCCGGGCCATCGGTGCCGTGGCCTTCGTCAGCGCCGCGATCGCCATCCTGGTGGCGCTGACCGAAATGGGCCTGGCCGAGTACCTGATTTATGTCGACGACAGCGACCGCTCGCGCAACCAGATCTTCTGGTTCCAGCTGTTCCTGGCGGCCGGCGTGGCGGTGCTTGCCTGCCTTGGCGGCCCGGCCCTGCTGCGCGCGATGGGTCAGGCCGATGCCGCGACGGTGGCACCCTACCTGGCGCTGATCCTGCCGCTGGCCGCCTTGTCCGCGGTGCAGGATGCCTTGCAGCGGCGCCAGCTGAACTTCAAGAGCATCGCCGTGCGTTCCCTGTGCGGCATGCTGGCGGGCGCCGTGGTCGGTGTCGGCCTGGCCCTGGCTGGCGCCGGCATGTGGAGCCTGGTGTTCAAGCAATTGACCGAAACCACCGTCATGACGGCTTTGCTATGGCGCTCCAGCGACTGGCGGCCGAAATGGGGCGCGGGCTGGGAAGGCTTCACCAAGATTTTCCACTATGGCCGCTACATGGTCGGCAGCCGCGTGTGCGACATGCTGTTTGCCAATATCGACGACCTGCTGGTGGGTTCGCTCATTGGGCAGGCCGAACTGGGCTTGTACTCGATTGGCAAGAAGCTGTATTTGATCAGCAGCGAGCTGCTGAACGGCATCGCCGCCCAGGTGGCCGGGCCGATCTTCTACCAGGCCAAGGGCGACAAGGCGCTGCTGTCCTCCATGTTCATTGGTGCGATCCGCTATTGCGCCTGGCTGGTGGTGCCGTTTTACTCGGCCCTCTATCTGTTTGCGCCGCAGGTTGTGCAACTGATGTTTGGTGCGCGCTGGGACGGCTCAGCGCCGATCCTGCAGTATTTCTGCATCGTCGGCGTGCTGTTCCCGCTGCACCAGTTTAACTGGTCGATGGTGATGCTCAAGGCTGATGCCACCAGCACCTTCTATTATGCGGTGCTGCGCAATCTGAGCGGGGCGGCGCTGATGGTGGTGACCATCCATCTGGGCATGTTCATCTTCATCATGTCGCAGGCGGCGCGCGCCATCATCAGCATGCTGCTGGGGTGGTATCTGATCCGTGGCGTGGTCGAGTTCTCGGTCCGCCAGGTCGCGCTGGCCCTGGTACCCGGCGTGGTCACAGCCGCGCTGGCGGTGCTGGCTTACCTGGGAATGAAAGGCCACGTCTCAGCGGACGTGCGCGGCACCCTGCTGCACATGGCGGTGGTGGGCGTAATGATCGGCCTGTCTTATCTGTGGATGGTGAGAAGCTTCAGAACCTTGCGTAAATAGCGCTTGGTGGTGGGGACTGCACGCCTCGACTGGAACCTACATTTTGTTTTTCGGCTTTTTGATAGTGCGGAAAATCAGAACTGGCGTGACGCCATAGCGGTCTTCAGGCCTGCCAAAAAACTGGCGGATATGAAGAAGCATAACCCTCATCGCGCCCTCAAGCTGTGAGTTCAGCCCCTCCGCTCTGACCAAATTTTCAATCATGTCATTTGGCTTGGCATCGACGATTCCTAGCATATGCCAGTCTCCAGGAAGATCACAGCCATGCTTGAATGCTAAGTCGTCCGGATTAACGAGCATGCATTCCGGCTTAAGAGTGAACCACGCAACAGTATCGCTGTCTTCCGCGCTGATTAAGCTTCCGTGCAAAGAATGGGGAAGGTTGCGATCAGCGGCATAATTGTGCTGTACTCTTTTTTCGCTGCTGCCCGAGCTTTCTGTTGCTGCGCATGGCCTACAACATTCTTTGCGCCTTCCTCGGCCACAATTTCGCCCAGATGAGGCCACATGGTCTTAAGCATGCGCACATCAAACATCGAAATGTTGCCTTTGGTGAGGAACAGCGTGCCGATTCCGGACTGAGTCAGGCCGTCGCCGATATAGCCAGCGCTATATAGTGCATCAAGCGTATCTTGAGGGCGTGAAAAGGTCGGGTCTATCTGCAGTTCGATAGACGTTTCGCTGCCGGTCTCGGACTGGCGAGACCCAGTGACTACAGCTTTTACACCAACATTGTCTATGGATTTGGTTGTGTCTTTTGAAAGGCGTTTGGATTGGGTAACAAGACCGTCTACCGAAAGCTGGCTGTAATAATGGGCTAGTCGAGCTGTATCAATGTAGAGGAAGTCAGAGAGGTATTCTTCGCTTGGTGATTCTTGTGCCTTTATTAATTGCATCTTTGACCTTTTCGCGGTGTTTGAGGGCTTCCAGTTCCTTTGAGCGAAGATCAGTTGCGATTGACGAAAGCACCTCGCCTTCCGCAGCCGGAATATGCTTTTCCGATGCGATCAATTTTTTCACCGATTTGAAAAATTTGGATGTCATTGTCCAAGTATAAGGCACGTCAATTCAATTTTAATGCATCCCGTATCATATATGACCTTCATCAAATCTGAACAAGGCCACAATAAGTGAAAGTTTGCTAAATTGCAACATTTTCACTTTCGATTGCTTCGATGCGAGTGTCGCTTGTGGTGGTTTGCTTTGGTAACAAAAAACCCGCTCTTCGATAACGAAGGCGGGTTATTCAGATCGATTGGAATTTTTCGAGTGTTGATTGGTCCCCCCGACTGGAATCGAACCAGTATCCCACGCTTAGGAGGCATGTGCACTATCCATTGTGCTACGGGGAGGACGCGCCGAGATTATAGCCGAGACGCGCGCCCTTGGGCAGCATCTAGTTCAATACCCCTGCCACGCCCATGCGCTGGTACAGCGAGACCAGCGGCAGCCAGATCACCAGGTCGTCGAATTCGCCGCCGGGCGCGCTGCTGTCGCCGGGCAGCGTGGTCGGGCGCTGGACGAAGTCGTTGGTGGCGCTGTAGTTGTAGACCTCGTCCAGATTGCTGGCGCTATCGCTGACCTGCGGGATGCCGTTGGCGTTGACCGACGGGTTGTGGCGGCCGCTGGAAAAAATCACGGCCGGCGCGCACTGGTGCTGGAGGTCGCAGGCGGGGTGGCCGGCCAGGAAGTAGGTGCTGCCGTTGGGATGTCGGCCAACCACGCGTTTATCGGCCACGCTGGTGTTCTCGCGTACCGGCGCTTGCGTAAAGGCAGGGGTGACGCTGTAGCGCAGCAGTTTGCCCCAGCTGTCGGTGCCGCTGATGCCTAAGGTGACCCATGGCAGGAAGCCGGTGCAGGCGGCCGCGTTGGCGCAATCCTGCGGGGATTCGGCGCCGTTGCTGGCCGAGATCGCCGGACGCGGCAGGCGCCCATGCACCAGGGCGTAGCCCAGCAAGGCCTCGCGCGCCTGCGCCAGGGCGGCGATGGTGTCGCGCTGGCGCCGCGTGTCGGCGCGCTCGGCGCCAAAGCCGTTCATCAACAGGGTCGCCGCGCCCAGGCTCAGCATCAACAGCAGGATCAGCACGGCTGCGCCTTGTTGTCGGGAGCGGAGGCGGGCGATCATGAGGCTTAACCGTTGGCGCGCGCTTCGATCTGTTCCCAGCGCTCCAGCGCGGTCAGCAGTTCGGTTTCGATTTCTTCAATGCGCTGGTTGACGCGCCGCGCCTCGGCCGCGTTTTTTTTGTAGAAGTCGGGATCGGACAGTTGCAGCGTCAGCGCGCTTTGCTCATCTTCCAGGCTGGCGATCAGCTTGGGCAGTTCCTCCAGCTCGCGCTGTTCCTTGAAACTGAGTTTTTTTTGTTTGGCGGGCGCGGCGACGGCTGGGGCGGCGGGCGCCGGCGCCGGGGCGGCCGCTTTGGCCGCTGCCGCGCGTGCGGCCGGGACGGTGTCGCGCACGCGTTCCCAGTCGCTGTAGCCGCCGACGAATTCGCGCCAGTGGCCTTCGCCCTCGGCCACGATCACCTGGGTGACCACGTTGTCGAGGAAGGTGCGGTCGTGGCTGACCAGGAATACGGTGCCGGTGTAGTCTTCCAGCAGTTCTTCCAGCAGTTCCAGGGTGTCGATGTCGAGGTCGTTGGTGGGTTCGTCCAGCACCAGGCAGTTGGCCGGTTTGGCAAACAGGCGCGCCAGCAGCAGGCGGTTGCGCTCGCCGCCGGACAGCGATTTGACCGGCGAGCGCGCGCGCTCCGGCGAGAACAGGAAGTCGCTCAGGTAGCTCATCGCGTGCTTGCGCTGGCCGTTCACTTCCACCCAGTCGCTGCCGGGCGAGATGGTGTCCATCAGGCTGGCTTCTTCGTTGAGCTGGGTGCGCATCTGGTCAAAGTAAGCCACTTCCAGCTTGGTGCCCAGCTTGGCCACGCCGCTGTCCGGCGCCAGCTCGCCCAGGATCATTTTCAACAGGGTGGTCTTGCCGGCGCCGTTGGCGCCGATCAGGCCGACCTTGTCGCCGCGCAGGATGGTGCCGGTGAAATTCTTGACGATCGCGCGCTCACCGTAGAACTTGCTGATGTTGTCCAGCTCGGCCACGACCTTGCCGGAGCGCTCGCCCACCGTCACTTCCAGCTTGACCTGGCCCTGCAGGTCGCGCCGTGCCGCACGCTGCAGGCGCAGCGCTTCCAGCCGGCGCACGCGGCCTTCGTCGCGCACGCGGCGGGCTTTGACACCCTTGCGTATCCATACTTCTTCCTGCGCCAGGAATTTGTCGAACTTGGCGTTTTCCACTTCCTCGTTTTCCAGCAGTTCGGCCTTGCGGGTCTGGTAGGTGCTGAAATTGCCGGGGAAGGACAGCAGGCGGCCGCGGTCGAGCTCGATGATGCGGGTGGCCACGTTGTCGAGGAAGGAGCGGTCGTGGGTAATGAACAACACGCTGCCCTTGAAGTCGCGCAGCAAACCTTCCAGCCACATGATGGAGCTGAAGTCCAGGTGGTTGGTTGGTTCGTCCAGCAGCAGCACGTCCGGCGCCGACACCAGCGCCCGCGCCAGCGCCACGCGCTTTTGCATGCCGCCCGACAGTTCGCGCATCAGCAGCTGGCCCGGCAGGTTCAGCTTGTCGAGCACGGTTTCCACCTTGTTGCTCAGGTTCCAGCCGTCGGCCGCGTCGAGCTGGACCTGGATGTCGTGCATGCGCGCCATCAGGGCGTCGTCGTCGCCCTGGCCGAACTGGCCGGTCAGCGTCTCGTATTCCTTCAGCAGGGCGGGCAGGGCGCCCAGGCCTTCGGCCACCGCGTCATGCACGCTCATCCCGGGCGCAAACACCGGCTCTTGCTCTACGTACACAATGTGCAGGTTTTGCTGCATCACCAGCAGGCCGTCGTCCAGCCTGGTGCGGCCGGCGATGATTTTCAGCAGCGAGGACTTGCCGGTGCCGTTGCGGCCGATCAGGCCGACGCGCTCGCCCGGCTCAAGCGAAAATTCTGCGTGGTCGAGCAGGGCGACGTGACCAAATGCCAATTGTGCGGAGGAAAGAGATATAACTGCCATATGCTTACGGATGCGGCGGCGGCGCGCCGGGAATTGAAGGGGGAAATGCCGCATTGTACCGGCAAATGGCTGGCCGGCACACCGCAGCTTGCCGTTGTGCAAGCGCGGCATGTGTGTGGACAGTTAAACTTGCTGCAATTACAATGGGCAGGATTGAGCCTACACCGAGGATACATGCATTTCTTAGTCACAAGCATCAGCGGGGCCTTCCATGGGGTTTGAGCGCGCGGCGTGGCCGCGTATCGTGCCATTTGCGCTGTATATGGGGTTTATTGCGCTGGCCGATCTGCTGGGCTGGATGACGGACCCGCCGCGCTGGCTGTATGGCGTCAAGGTGGGGGTGGTGGCACTGGCGCTGCTGTATTGGTGGCGCCGTTACGACGAATTGAAAGCGCCGCTGCCGGGCGCGCGCGGCTTGCTGGAAGCGGTGGCCGTCGGCCTGGTGGTGCTGGTGTTGTGGGTCAATCTGGACGCCGGCTGGATGGTGATCGGCCAGTCGGCCGGTTTCGATCCGACCGCGGGCGGCGCCATTCAGTGGCCGCTGGTGCTGATGCGCATTGCCGGCGCCGCGCTGGTGGTGCCGGTGATGGAAGAGTTGTTCTGGCGCTCGTTCCTGATGCGCTGGCTGGCGGCGCCGAAGTTTCTTGAAGTTCATCCTGCACGGGTGGGCCTGCGTGGTTTTGTGATCACCGCGCTGCTGTTCGGGGTGGAGCATAATCTGTGGTTTGCCGGGGTGGTGGCCGGGGTGGCGTACGGCTGGCTGTATATGCGCAGCGGTAACCTGTGGTCGCCGGTGCTGGCGCACGCTGTCACCAACGGCGCACTGGGGGTGTGGATTACCTGTACCGGAAACTGGTCTTACTGGTAGTATTGCTTCCTAATTATCGACTATTAAAAGAAAATTCACATGCTGAGTTCCCTTTTTAGCAATCCGGGCGCGCGCTGGGCAACGCCCGCGACCCCCGTGGCAGCCGCCGTCGGCGTGCTGCTCGGCATGGCGGCCAGCGGCGCCGCGCACGCTGAAATCAGCGATACCATTCATCCATTCGTGTCGGTCACGCGCAGCTACGACGCCAACCTGCTGCGCTATGCCGACAACTCGCCGGTGCCGGAAGACCAGCGTTCCGATTACCTGACCCAGACCATGGCCGGGCTGAGCATCGATCAGCCGATCAGCCGCCAGCGCCTGACCGGGCAGTTCAAGGTGTCCAAGGTGGCGTTTGACCGCTATGACATCCTCGACTACACCGGCAAGGATTTCAATGCCGACCTCGAATGGCACATCGGCAACAATCTGGACGGCCACGTGGGCGGCGCCTATTCCCAGTCGCTGACCTCGTTTGCCGACTTCCGCCAGACCGCCCGCAACCTGCAGGTGCAGCGCCGCGAGAATTTCGACGGCGGCTGGCGCTTCCACCCGAGCTGGCGCGTGCGTGCCGGCTGGAGCACGCAGAAGTTCACCTATGACCTGCCGGCCCAGAAGTTCAACAACCGCACCGAGGATTACAACAACGTCGGCCTCGACTACATTGCCAGCACCGGCAGCCGGGTCGGTCTGCAGGTCGGCCGCGCCAAGGGGCGCTACGACAACCATTTCCTGGCCAACGGCCAGCCGATCGACGACAGCTACACCCAGGACGAGGTCAAGCTCAATGTGCAGTGGATTTTCAGCGCCACTTCGCAGTTCCAGATGCTGGCCGGCCGCGTCGACCGCAAGCACAATTTCTTCGCCGCGCGTGATTCCAGCGGCTTGAACGGCCGCGGCACCTTCAACTGGTCGATGCTGCGCCGCCTGCGCATGACCGCCACCGCCTGGCGCGAGTACGCGGCCGTGGACAGCAACGAAGTCAGCAACAGCTTCAACAAGGGCGGCAGCCTGAATGCGCAATGGGAGCTGACCGGCAAGATGAGCGCCGACTTCAGCGCGCGCCGCGAGCGCCGCGATTTCATCGCGATCCCGGGCGTGACCACCTTTACCCGTCTGGATGACGACACCAAGTCCTATAACGCCGGCCTGAGCTACGCGCCGGTGACGCCGGTGCGCCTGTACCTCAGTGCCTTCCGCGAAAACCGCAGCGGCGCCGCCAGCAACACCTTCCGCTCGCACGGCGTGTCGCTCAGCGCCCGCGTTCAATTCTAAGAAGTCGACATAATGGTTAACGATATCCCCCTGATTTCATTTTTTCAGCGAGTACTCGATCCACTGATCATCATGGGGACGTTGTTGCTGGTGTCCTGGCTGTACGGGGTGCGGTTTGACGGCTACGCGCTGGTGCTGATGGTGCTGGCCTTCTTTATCGCCTCGGCGGTGTACCAGAACATCGATCCCTACCGCGCCTGGCACAGCGGCAAGATGCTGGCCTTCGCGCGCGACACCCTGGCCGGCTGGGTGGTGACCGCCGCCGTGCTGGTGTTCCTCGGCTCGGCGGCCGGCATGACCTCGCACTACAACCAGCAAGTGGTGCTGACCTGGTTCCTGGTGACGCCGCTGATCCTGCTCGGCTGTCACATGCTGGCGCACCGCATCGGCGGCGACGGCGAGGTACGCTCGATCGTGATCGTCGGCGCCAACGGCGTCAGCATCAAGTTCGCCAACAACATCATGGCCTACAACCACCTGCCGATGCAGGTGCACGGCTATTTCGACGACCGCTCGGAAGACCGCCGTCCGCCCGGCATGCAGCACCCGACGCTGGGCGCGATGGATGACGTGGCGGCCTATGTGCGCAAGCACCAGATCAAGATGATCTTCATCAGCCAGCCGATCTCGGCCCAGCCGCGCATCCGCAAGCTGCTCGATGAGCTGCAGGACACCACCGCCTCGGTCTACTTCCTGCCGGACATCTATGCCTTCGACCTGATGCAGGCGCGCTTTGACAATGTGGTCGGCATGCCGGTGATTGCCATCTGCGAGAGCCCGTTCACCGGCTTCAACCGCCTGGTCAAGCGCGGCAGCGACATCCTGCTGGCGGCCGTGATCCAGATCCTGCTGCTGCCGATCATGCTGGCGGTCGGCATTGCCGTCAAGCTCAGCTCGCCGGGGCCGGTGATCTTCCGCCAGCGCCGCTACGGCCTGTACGGCGAGCAGATCATCGTCTACAAGTTCCGCTCGATGCGCGTGACCGAGGACGGCAGCAAGGTGACCCAGGCCACCAAGGATGACGCCCGCGTGACCCGGGTCGGCGCCTTCCTGCGCCGCACCTCGCTCGACGAGCTGCCGCAGTTCATCAACGTGCTGCAGGGGCGCATGAGCATCGTCGGCCCGCGGCCGCACGCGGTGGCGCACAACGAGCAGTACCGCAAGCTGATCAAGGGCTATATGCTGCGCCACAAGGTCAAGCCGGGCATTACCGGCTGGGCCCAGGTCAACGGCCTGCGCGGCGAAACTGAAACGCTGGACAAGATGGAAGCGCGCATCCGCTACGACCTCGACTATCTGCGCCGCTGGTCGCTGTGGCTGGATCTGTGGATTGTGATCTGCACCGTGAAGACGGTGCTCAAGCGGGAAAACGCGCACTGAGGCCGGCCGGCGCTGCCGGGGCAGGGCGCTTAAAGCCGCCTTAAGGCGGCGAATTGTCGCAATTGTCGAGCGGTGTGCGGGCCTGAAACCGTTACAATGGCGTCAATTGTGTTGAAGCTTAGTTAAATCCCGGCCGCGTCGCGGCCGTGCCGTGGCGGGTGGGTTTCATTATGCCGTTGACAATCAGCGAGGCAAGTTCCATACTTCTTCGCGTGCAACGGATTTGCCATTTTATTAAACATTTTGGGTATTCACCAACTAGGGGAAGCAATTGTGATGCAGACCAAGTCCGTTCGTTCCGCCAACCTGTTCCCACGCCGCGCGCTGCGGCTGGGTGCCGCGACCATGATCGCGGTAGCCGCGCTGTCTGCGTGTGGCTCGAAAGAAAACAAAAAACCTGGCCAGGCTGTGGCCAGCGTGAATGGCGAAGAAATCACCGTGTTGCAGCTCAACGACGAGCTGGCGCACGCCAATGTGCAGGCCGGCCAGCAGGCCACTGCCAGCAAACAGCTGCTGGAGTCGCTGATCGACCGCCAGCTGCTGCAAAGCGCCGCCATCAAGGAAAACCTCGACCGCGATCCGAAAGTACTGCTGGCGCTGGAGCGCGCCAAGTCGCTGCTGCTGGCCCAGGCCTATATGCAAAAGCGCATCGGCACCCCGGCCAAGCCAACCTCGGCCGAGGTGCAGGAATACTACGACAAGAACCCGCAGTTCTTCACCAACCGCAAGCAGTTTGACATGCGCCAGCTGGTGCTGGCCACGGCCAGCCTGGATGCCGACGCCAAGGCGGCGATCGACAACGCCAAGTCGCTGGACGACGCGGCCGCCTGGTTTGATGCGCACCACGTCAAGTACAACCGCAACCAGGTGTCGCGCACCAGCTCCGAGCTGCCGGCCGAGCTGGTCAACAAGCTGCTGGCGCTGCCGAAAGGCCAGTTGTTCATCGTCCGCGAGGGCGAGCGCAGCCTGCTGATCAGCATTGCTGAAATCAAGGATGCGCCGCCGATTTCGGTGGAAACGGCCACGCCGCAGATCACCCAGTTCCTGTTCAACAAGAAGAACAAGGAAGCGGCTGAAGCCGAGGTCAAGCGTCTGCGCGCCAGCGCCAAGATCGAGTACCTGAACGCGCCGGCGGGCGGCGCCCCGGCGGCATCGACGCCGGCCGCTTCGGCGGCTGCGGCCAGCAGCGCGGCGCAGGATGCGAATGAACGCGGCGTAGCCGGTTTGAAATAATTTTTACATTACAAGGTCAGGTGGATCATGAAACAACTGTTGCGTTGGGCTGTAGGGTTGATGCTGGCGGCACTGGTCGGCAGCGCGGGCGCGGCTGAAGTGCTGTTGGGCGCCGGCGACGTCGTCAAGATGTCGGTGTACGGCAATCCCGACTTGTCGCTGGAAACCCGCGTTGGAGAAAACGGCGCCATCACGGTGCCGCTGATCGGCGACGTGCCGGTGGCCGGCTTGTCGACCGCCGCGGCGGAAAAAAAGGTGGCCGGCCTGCTGGAAAGCGGCGGCTTCGTCAAGAAACCGCAGGTCAATCTGCTGGTCACCGTGCTGAATAGCCAGCAAGTGTCGGTGCTGGGCCAGGTCAACCGCCCTGGCCGCTACCCGCTGGATGGCCGCCGCAGCGTGCTGGAAATGCTGGCCCAGGCCGGCGGCATGGCGCAAGATGGCGCCGAGTCGGTGGTGCTGATCCGCAACAAAGATGGCAAGAGCACGCGCCAGGTGATCGACGTCATCGGCCTGGTGCGCGACGGCGAACTGGCCGGCAACCTGGAAGTGGCCGGCGGCGACGTGCTGTACGTCGAGCGCGCGCCGCGCGTCTACATCTACGGCGAAGTGCAGCGTCCGGGCTCGTTCCGCCTGGAGCGCGGCATGACCGTGGTGCAGGCGCTGTCGGCCGGCGGCGGCCTGACCGCGCGCGGCACCGAGCGCGACATCCGCATCAAGCGCCGTGACGCCAGTGGCAAACTGGAAGTCATCAAGGCCAAGCATGATGACTTGCTGCGCAACGATGATGTAGTCTATGTCAGCGAAAGCTGGTTCTAAGCCCCATCCGACCGGACGGCGCCTGCCGTCCGGGAGTCTTACCTAAGAGAAATACGCCATGAATCTGTCCCAGTTCCTGCTTATCTTGCGCGCGCGCTACAAGATCATCCTGGCCACCGTGCTGGTGACGGTGATCACCACTTTCGTGGTCAGCAAGTTGCTGCCCAAGACCTACACGGCCAGCTCGTCCGTTCTGTTGAATGCCAAGGGCGTGGACCCGGTCACCGGCCTCAGCATGCCAGGCCAGATGTTGCCCGGCTATATGGCCACCCAGGTGGACATCATCACCAGCAAAAACGTCGCGCTGCGCGTGGTGGACCGCCTGAAACTGGCGGAAAGCCCGGCCGTGGTGGAACAGTTCAACGACGCCACCGGCGGCGCCGGCAATGTGCGCGACTGGCTGGCGGACCTGCTGCTGCGCAAGATCGAAGCCATGCCGGCCAAGGAAAGCAGCCTGGTCGAAATCAGCTTCAAGGGTTCCGATCCGCAGTTCGTGGCGGCGGTGGCCAACGCCTTTGCCGAGGAATACCAGCGCCTGAGCATCCTGCTCAAGGTTGACCCGATGAAAAAAGTCTCGGTCTACCTGAATGACCAGATCAAGATCCTGCGCGACAACCTGGAAGCGGCGCAGGGCCGCCTGTCCAAGTACCAGCAGGAACACGGCATCGTCAGCGTGGACAACCGCCTGGACGTGGAATCGGCCCGCCTGAACGACCTGTCGTCGCAGCTGGTGGTGGCACAAAGCCAGCTGATTGAAGCCAGCTCGCGCCGTCACGTGGCCTCGGGCCAGGCCGGTGAATCGCCGGACGTGGCCAACAACCCGCTGATCCAGAATCTGCGCATGGCGGTCAGCAACGCCGAGGCGAAATTCGCCGACGTGTCCAACCGTCTGGACAAGAACCACCCGCAATACCAGAGCACCAAGGCCGAGCTGGACAAGCTGCGTGCCGAGCTGGCGGCCCAGATCAAGGCCACCTCCAACGCGGTCACCAACAGCGAGCAGATCATGCGTCAGCGCGAGGCGGAAATCCGTGCCGCCCTGGCCCAGCAGAAGACTAAGGTGCTGGAACTGAACCGCACCCGCGACGAGATGGGCGTGCTGCTGAAGGACGTGGAAAGCGCCCAGCGCGCGTTTGACACCGCGGCCCAGCGCTCCTCGCAAACCCGCATTGAAGGCCAGTCCGAGCAGGCCGACATCGCCATCCTGAACCCGGCCGTGGTGCCGACCCAGCCGAGCGGCCCGAAAGTGCTGCTGAATACCGCGCTGGCACTGGTGCTGGGCACCATGCTGGGCGTGGGCCTGGGCCTGGTGGCGGAAATGCTGGAACGCCGCCTGCGCTCGTCGGATGACCTGAGCGATGTGCTGGGCATCCCGGTATTCGGCGTGCTGGACATGCACGCCAAGCGCAAGCCGCGCTTTGGCGGCTCCCAGTTGTTGCTGTCGCGTCGCCTGCGTTTGAACTAATGAAAGACACTGCCATGAATTCTCCAATGTCGATTCCGACCATGCCAAGCTCGGCCGATTCCAGCATCGGCGGCATCCTGCTTGCCTCGGGCAAGATCACGCCTGAGAGCGCTGAGCGCGTCTTGCGCATGCAAAAAGAACTGGGCATCCGCTTCGGCGAGGCGGCCCAGCGTCTGGGCCTGATTACCGAGGCCGACATCCAGCAAGTGCTGGCGCGCCAGTTTGACTATCCTTATCTGCAGGCCGGCGAAAACAAATTCTCGGAAGAGCTGCTGGCCGCGTACCAGCCGTTCAGCCCGCAAGTGGAGCAGCTGCGCGCGGTGCGCAGCCAGCTGATGCTGCGCTGGTTCGCGCGCGGCCGCAAGTCGCTGGCGGTGGTACAGGTCAACGAGTCGGACGGCGCCAGCATGTTTGCCGCCAACCTGGCCGTGGTGTTCTCGCAACTGGGCGAAAACACCCTGCTGGTGGACGCCAACCTGCGCAAGCCGGGCCTGCACGCCGTGTTTGACCAGCGTCCGGGTCCTGGCCTGTCCGACATCCTGGCCGGCCGTGCCGATGTCAGCGCGGTCACCCGCATCCCGAGCTTTGTCTCGCTGTCGCTGCTGAGCGCCGGCACCTTGCCGCCGAATCCGCAGGAACTGCTGGGCCGCGCGGCGTTTGCCGCCCTCAATGCCCAGCTGGAAACCAACCACGACGTCACCCTGTACGACGTGGCGCCGTTCGCCCTCGGCGCCGATGCGCTGGCGGTGGCCGCGCGCGCCGGCGGCGTGCTGCTGATCGGCCGCAAGGACCACACGCTGCTGGCCGACATCAACACTGTGGCCGAGGAAATCCGCCACAGCGGCGCCGAAGTGGTCGGCGCAGTCATGATTGACAAGTGATGAGCCAGGTCATGAGCAATAGCGCCGCCATGCACTCCGCTGCTGCCTGGAAGCAGCGGGTGTCGGCCTGGTGGCCGGTACAGCTGGGTTTGCTGATCCTGTATCTGCCGACTCTGTACGACCTGCTGACCGGCATCTGGACCAACGAGAACTACGCGCACGGACCGATCATCCTGGTCCTGTCGATCTGGCTGCTGCAGCGCCAATGGGGCGACATGCAGCAGCAGGCTGCCGGCCAGGCGCCGGCCACCCGCAGCGGCTGGACGCTGGTGGGCTTTGCGCTGCTGCTGTACATCATCGGCCGCTCGCAAGAGATCCTGATGTTCGAGATGGGCTCCTTCATCGTCATGCTGGCCGGCCTGTTGCTCATGGTCTATGGCGGCGCTGCGCTCAAGCGCCAGTGGTTCCCGTTCTTCTTCATGCTGTTCATGATCCCGCTGCCTAGCGTGATTGTCGACAGCGTGACCATGCCGATGAAGATGGCGGTATCGTACGCCACCGAGCATCTGCTGTTCTGGGTCGGTTACCCGATCGCCCGTACCGGCGTGGTGCTGCAGATCGGCCAGTACCAGCTGATGGTGGCGGACGCCTGCGCTGGTTTGCAGACCCTGCTGACGCTGGAGTCGCTGGGCCTGTTCTACCTGAACGTGGTGCGTCATACCTCGGCGTTCCGCAATATTGCGCTGGCCATTTTGATCATTCCGATTTCGTTTACCGCCAACGTGATCCGTGTGATCACGCTGACCCTGATCACGTATTATTTCGGCGACGCCGCCGGCCAGGGCTTCCTGCACGGCTTTGCCGGCATGGTTCTGTTCATCAGCGCGCTGCTGCTGATCCTGGGTCTGGACACCTTCCTGCAATATATCGTGCGCCGGCGCCAGCCGCCGGCCGCGCGCGAGGCTGCATTATGAAAAACTCTGCACGCAACCTGGTACTGCTGGGCCTGATGGTCTGCTCCTCGGCCATGGCCGTGGTGCTGCGCCCGACGGAGCGCATTGCTGACATGGGGCCGGCGGTCAATCTGGAAACGCTGGTGCCGCGCCAGTTTGGCGACTGGATCGTCGACGACAAGGTGGTTTACCAGCAAGTCAGCCCGGACGTCAGTGCCGCGCTGGCCAAGATCTACACCCAGGTGCTGACCCGCACCTACGTCAACAAGTCGGGCTACCGCATCATGCTGAGCGTGCCGTACGGCGCCAACCAGTCGGACGGCCTGGCTGCGCACGACCCGGAAGGCTGCTACCCGGCCCAGGGCTTCCAGATCATGTCCAAGAGCAAGGACGTGCTGAACGTGGCGCAAGGCGCGCTGCCGATCCGCCGCATGGAAGCGCTGAGCGGCGCGCGCCACGAGATGGTCAGCTACTGGTTCACCGTCGGCGAGCACGCCGTCAACAGCGACTGGGACCGCAAGAAGCAGCAGATGCGCTACGCCGTACGCCGTCAGGTGCCGGACGGCCTGCTGGTGCGCGTCTCGTCGATCGACGGCAATGCCGCCGATGCCTACGCAGTACAACAGGAATTCATCCAGTCCATGCTGCGCGTGTTGCCGCCCGATGCGCTGGCGCGTGTGGCCGGGCTGGGACCGAACGCCGATTAAGCGCGGCCGGCGGCCTGCCGGCGCGGTCTACCCTATAGTTTGAAGGACAGTATTTTGAGAACCCTCTCTACGACATATCGCCGCCGCACGAAGGGGAATTGGACCTTGGTCGCGCTGCTGCTGGGCGGCCTCGGCCTGGCACTGCTGTTCGGCCTGGTCGCGGTGACCGGCAGCCCGCTGCTGGTTGGCCTGGCGGCCGCCATGATCGTCGGCCCCCTGCTGCTGATGGTGCCGGAACTGACCATCTGGGTGCTGCTGATTGTGGGCCTGGTGCTGGGCATTCTGTCCGGCAGTCCCAAGTTCAGTAAGCTGGCCTGGGGCGCATCGCTGCTGAGCATGCTGCTGCTGCCGCCGGCCCTGATCAACATGATGTGGAGCAAAGAGCGCCGCCTGCCGACCTTCATGAAGCTGGCCGTGCTGTTCCTGGTGTATGCGGTGCTGGTGACGGCGGTGCGCTGGTATTCGCTGGGCGAGTTCGTGGCCGGCTTCAAGCGTTACTTCCAGGCCTTCGGCCTGATGCTGGCGCTCAGCCTGATCGTGTTCCCGCCCGAAGCGTATGAGCGCTGGAAAAAATTCCTGCTGGTGGTGGGGCTGCTGCAATTGCCGTTTGCGGCGTTTGAGCTGTTCGTCCTGGTGCCGATGCGCGGCGGACTGGCGCATGGCAGCGATGCCACCGACGTGGTGGCCGGCACCTTCGGTGCCAACCTCGACGGCGGCAGCCCGAACGCCGTGATGGTCATGTACCTGTTTATCGTGGTGGCTTTCCTGCTGGCGCGCTGGCGCGCCGGCTTGCTCAAGACTGGCCGCATGCTGTTGTTGTCAGCCATCTGTCTGGCGCCGCTGGGCATGGGCGAAACCAAGATCGCGGTGGTGATGCTGCCGCTGGTGGGCCTGAGTCTGCTGCGCAAGGATTTGATGAAGGCGCCGCTGCGGTATCTGCCGGCCTTGCTGGCCATGGCATTGATGACGATGGCGCTGGGCTACATCTACGTGGTGGTCATGATGAAGAGCACGCCTGCCGAGGTGATCGCCACTTCGCTGCGCTATAACATGGGCGACCAGGGCTATTCGACCGGCATGGTGCTGAACCGCTTTACCTCCATGACCTTCTGGTTCGGCCGCCAGGGCGACGACATGATCAGCTTCCTGATCGGTAACGGCTTGGGCAGTTCTTTCTCGTCGGTGACCAACAATGGTCACGTCGCCTTGAAGTACCTGAACTATGGCATCAACATGACTGCCATCTCCACCTTGCTGTGGGACGTTGGCATGATCGGCTGCCTGCTGTTCGTCAGCATCCTGGTCAGCGCCTGGTTCGCCGCCAGCCGTCTGCATAACGAGGTCAACGATCCGGGCGTAAAGGCCGATGCGCTGGCCATCCAGGCCGCCATTGTGCTGTTCGGGCTGGGACTGGTGTATGCCGATTCGATCATCAATCTGGTGTCGCTGGAAATCGTGGTGGCGGTGGTGCTGGGTTACCTGGCCTACCTGATGAATGCGCACGGCCTGTTGCGCTCGAAAGTGGCGGTGCGCGCCCAGGTGGCGCGCTATGCCTGATCAGCCCGTGCGCCTGTTGTACCTGACGGCGGAAGGCTGGCCCACCCACCGCGCCGACCTCATCGCCCTGTTTGGCAAGTATCTGCCGCGTCTGGGCATCCACACCGATCTGCTGACCGAGCAGTTGCAGGCGCCGGCGCCCGACTGGCCCGGCGGCACCGCCTTGCTGTGCCAGGCGCCGCAGGGCCGCGCGGCGCAGTATGTAGTCAAGCTGTGGCATGGCCTGCGCGGGCTGATGCGCATGGATGCGCGCCGCTACGACGCCATCCAGGTGCGCGACATGTCGGTCACCGCGGTGGCCGGCCTGCTGGTGGCGCGCCTGCGCGGCCTGCCGTTCTACTACTGGCTTTCGTATCCGCAATCGGAAGGGCAGATCGACCGCGCGCTCAAGCGCGGCCTCAAGGGCGGCATGCGCTTCTGGTTCCCGCTGCTGCAGGGCCATGTCGGCAAATGGCTGCTGTACCGCCTGGTGCTGCCGCGCGCCGACCATGTATTCGTGCAAAGCGATCAGATGCAGCGCGACCTGGCCGCACGCGGCGTGCCGATGGACAAGATGACGCCGGTGCCAATGGGCGTCGATACCGAAGTGGCTGGCCCCGACCAGGTGGTCGCCAGCACCGATGCGCGCCTGCAGGGCCGGCGCGTGCTGGCCTACCTCGGCGTGATGGATCCGGTGCGCCAGATCGACGTGCTGTTCCACATGTTGCTGATTGTGCGTCAGCACTATCCAGATGTACTGCTGGTACTGGCCGGCGACACCGAGGACACGGCCCACCGCGCCTGGCTGCAGGCAGAACTGGAGCGGCTCGACCTGGGCCGGCACGTGCTGTGGCTGGGCTGGCGGCCGTCGGCCGAAGCCTGGTCATATGTGCGCGCCGCCGAGATCGGACTGTCGCCGTTCCCGCGCGGCTATCTGCTGGACAGCGCCTCGCCGACCAAAGCGGTGGAATACATGGGGCTGGGCCTGCCCGTGGTGGTCAATGACAATCCCGATCAACAACAAGTGGTGCGCGAGAGCGGCGCCGGCCGCTGTGTGCCGCTGGACGCGGATGCATTCGCCAAAGCCGTGATCGAACTGCTGGCCGAGCCGGAAGCGATGCGCGAGATGGGGCGCAAGGGCCGCGAGTACGTGCTGCGCCAGCGCGGCTATGACAGCATCGCGCGCAGTGTGGCCGCAACTTACCGCCGGCTGCAGGCCGAGCGCGCCGCAGTGGAAAGCAGGGCATGAAAAAACAGATGGTGGTGATGCTGGCCGGTGCGCTCATGCTGTCGGCCGAGGCAGCGGACGGCTGGCGCCCGCTGCGCGACAATTCGCTGATGGTGGCGCCCGGCAGCGTGCTGGATTTCTCGGACCTGCTGCCGACGCCGCCCGCGCCGGTAACTGAGCGCCTGGTGGTGACGCCGGGCGGGCAACTGGCGCGCGCCGGTTCGCCGTCGCGCCCGCAGCGCTTCCTGATGGCCTCGGCAGGCTTCGATCCGGCCACCGGCGCCTTCCCGGACCGCATGAGTATCGACCTGTATGTCAAGCAGCTGCGCATGCGGGGCTACAACATGCTGCGTCTGCACTTCACCGACGCTTCGCTAATGGCCGGACGTCAGGCCGACTTCGACTTCAACCCCGCCCAGCTGGACCGCATGCACTACCTGCTGGCAGCGCTGAAAAAGGCCGGCATCTACTACATCGTGGATGGCCTGACCTCTGACACGGGCGGCTACGGCAACAATGGCATGACGCGTCCCGTCAGCCTCAAGCAGCGCGTCTATTACGATCCGGAAGCCCAGGCCCACTGGAAGAAACTGATCGAAAAGATCTACGGCGTGGTCAATCCCTACACCGGCATCAGCACGCTGGCCGATCCGGCGCTGGCCGGCATCATCCTCGTCAATGAAGGCGGGCTGGAGTTCGTCACCCGCGGCCGTGTGTCGGACGAGCTGCGCGAACCGTTCGCGGCCTGGCTGCAAAAGAAATACCCAGGCTCAGGCGCCTTGTCCAAGGCCTGGAAGAGCGACCTGGCCGCCGGCGAAGCGGTGGAGGCCAAATCGGTCGGCTTCCTCAAACAGTCGGCATGGAACAGCCCGCGCATGGCTGATACGCAGCAGTTCTACGTGTCGCTGCAAAAATCCACCGCCGACTGGATGACCCAATACCTGCGTCAGCTCGGCTACCAGGGGCTGGTGACGGCCTATGACAACTGGCCGTCGCCGGCGGCCCACCTGGCGCGCGCCCAGTTTGACTGGGTCGACCTGCACGCGTATTTTTCCGAGCCCAGCAAGTTTGTCTCGCCGGGGTCGGTCATGCGCCAGGACAGCATGATCGGGGAGGGCGGCCGCTACATTACCGAACTGGCGTCCGGCAAGCAGCTGGGCCGTGCCTACTCGGTGTCCGAGTACGGCCAGGTGTTCTGGAACCGCTATCGACGCGAATCGGCGCTGGCCTTGCCGGCCTACGCCGCTTTTCAGGAATGGGACGTGATTGCCCAGCACAATGCGCCGGTCACGCTCAGTTATGCCGAGCGTGGAGGACGCAAAGACCGTATCTATCCGTTCATGGTCGGCCCCGATCCGGTGGCGCGTGCCGGCGAAACCCTGGCTGCGCTGCTCTACCTGCGCGGCGACGTGGCGCCGGCCAAGTCCACCGTGGCCTTCCAGCTGACCCCGTCCTACGCCTTCGAGGACAACCCGTTCTACGGCAATATCGCCATCGATGTCTCGCGCATGGCGCTGGTGACCGGCTTTGCGCTCGATACCGGTGCGCGCGCCGGCGCAACTGCGCGCTACGAGGCGATGATCAAGCCGGGCGCCGGCAGCATCGTCCTCAGCAGCACCGGCAAGACCGTGGACGCGCCGGCCAGCGTGACCGAAAAGCTGGGTGCGCTGGCGCGCGACTACGGCGGCAAGGCAGGGGAGCGGGTGGACAACAGCCGTCCGGCCATCCTGGCGCGCATCAGCCGCCGCCTGGCCGCGTTGCGCACGGGCGGCCTGCTGCCGGCCGCCAACAGCAGCGACGCCATGCAGGGCATTTACCAGAGCGACACCGGCCAGTTGCTGATGGAAACCCAGCGCCGCCGCTTCAGCGTCACCACGCCGCACACCGAGGGCGTGGTGTTCGATACGCCGGAACCGCAAACCCTGCGGCAGCTGAACGTACTGGAAGCGGACGGCCCGGCCATGGTGGCGGTGTCGTCGGTGGATAGCCAGCCGCTGGCCTCCAGCCAGCGCATGCTGCTGGTGCTGGCCACCGATGCGCGCAACTCCGGCATGTGCTTCGAGGATGGCGCCGAGACCACCTTGCGCGAGCTCGGCACCGGCCCGGTGCTGCTGCAAAACCGTCGCATCAAGCTGAGCCTGGACAATGTCAATGCCGCCAGGCTGAAGGTGTACGCGGTCGATCTGCGCGGCCAGCGCGGTGATCTGATTCCGTTCACGCGCGAGGGCCAGCGCATCACCTTCACCCTCGACACCGGCGCGCTGACCCAGGGACCAACCACCTATTTCGAAATCACCTCCAAGGATTAAGGCCGTATGATAGCCATCGCTTTCCCGCAATTTTATGGCGTGCACGGGATTGCCCGTTATGTCGACTCCTTCCTGGCCAATCTGCCGGCCGGCCACCCGCCGGTGTACCTGGTCACCGGCGACGATTACCAGACCCCGCGCAGCTATCCGGGCGTGGAAGTCATCCACCTGCCGCTGCGCACCGGCCGTTTCAGCCTGTTCACCTGGGCCTGGCAGGCACGCAAGGTGCTCACCCAGTTGCACCGCGAAGGCAAGATCCAGTGGGTGAACTTCCACTTCCCGCCGCTGATTCCCGGCCTGTTCCTGCCGCCGCACATCCCCATGGTGCTGACCGCGCACACCACTTACCTGGGCATGTCGGGCGGCTTTTACCCGGTGCGCCACTTTGACAGCCAGTGGAAAGGCCTGTCGCTGACCATCAAGAAATGGATGGAGCAGCGCATCTTTGCCCACAGCGCCAAGGTCATCACGCTGACCGAGCAGGGCCGTCAGGAAGTGCAGGCCTACGGCTACCGCGGCCCGATCACTGTGATCCCGAACGGCGCCGACACCCGCAAGTTTCAGCCGGACGACAGCGTGGCCAAGGACATCGACGTGCTGTTCTCCGGCCGTATCGAGCGCCGCAAGGGCAGTGTGCCGATGGTGCGCCTGTGCCGCCAGCTGGTGGCCGCCAGGCCGGACATCCGCATCTGCATCGTCGGCTACGGCGAGGATGACGCCTGGGTGAACAGCGAGCTGGCGCCGCTGTCCGCCAACGTCACCCTGACCGGCAAGGTGCCATTTGAACAGATGGTGAATTACTATCGCCGCAGCCACGTGTACGCGGCCACCTCGTACTACGAGGGCTTGCCGGGCACCTGCCTGGAAGCGATGGCCATGCAATTGCCAGCCGTGGTGTGGGACTTCCTGTTCTACCGCGGCCTGGTGACCGAGGGCGTGACCGGCGCGCTGGCCGCGCCGGACGATTTCGACGCCATGCAGGCCAAGATCCTGGCACTGCTGGACGACCCCGAGCATGCCGCCGCACTGGGCCGCAACGGCCGCAAGCTGCTGGAATCGGATTACAGCTGGACCGTGCTGGCGCGCCAGGTGCTGGCCGTGTTTGACGGAGCGCGCACGTGAGCAAACCATTGCGTGTGATGATGCTGGGCCTGCGCGGCTTTCCGGGCGTGCAGGGCGGGGTGGAAACCCACGCCGAGAACCTGTGCCCGCGCCTGGCGGCGCTGGGCTGCGACGTCACGGTGCTGGCGCGCAAGCCCTACCAGCTGCCGGAGACCGGCCCGCAATGGCGCGGCGTGAAATTCGTCTCGCTGTGGGCGCCCAAGTCCAAGGGCCTGGAAGCGATCGCGCACAGCCTGCTGGGGGTGCTGTATGCGGCCTGGCGCCGGCCGGACATCCTGCACATCCAGGCCATCGGCCCGGCCATCGTCACGTTGCCGGCGCGCCTGCTGGGCCTGCGCGTGGTGGTGACCCACCACGGCCCCGACTATGACCGCCAGAAATGGGGCGGTTTCGCGCGCTGGGCGCTGCGCACTGGCGAGCGCTGGGGCATGCGCCTGTCGCAGGGGCGCATTGTGATCTCGCGCGTGATTGCCGCTATCGTGCGCGACAAGCACGGCCGCGACAGCACCCTGGTGCCCAACGGCGTGGTTCTGCCGACTTTGCCTGAGGCCACCGACACCCTGCAGAAATTCGGCCTGGAAGCGGGCAAGTACGTGGTGCTGGTCAGCCGGCTGGTGCCGGAGAAGCGCCACCTGGACCTGATCGATGCCTTCGAGCAGGCGGCGCTGCCGGGCTGGAAGCTGGCCATCGTCGGCGGCTCGGACCACCCGGACGAATACCAGCGTTCGGTGCTGGCGCGCGCCGAAGCGTCACCGGCCATTGTCTGCACTGGTGCCCAGGGCGGCGCTGCTCTGGCGCAATTGTATGGCCATGCTGGCATGTTTGTCTTACCGTCATCGCATGAGGGCTTGCCTATTGCTCTGCTGGAGGCATTGTCGTATGGCTTGCCTGTGATCGCCAGCGACATTCCTGCCAACTTGGAAGTTGGTTTGTCGCAAGAACACTACACTCCATTAGGAGAGGTGACGGCGCTGGCGGAACGCATGAAAGCGTTTGCGGTGCAGCCCAATTCGGATGCGTTGCGCGAGCAGCGGCGCCAGTGGGTGAAGGGCCGCTACGACTGGGACGCCATTGCTGCGGCGACGCTGGAGGTGTACAAGCAGGCAAGAGGTTTGAGTAAGCGCTAACCCTGTCTGATTTATATCATTGAATATAACTATAATTGCGGTCAGGCTATAACCAATTCTTCTCTGGTTATTGCTGAAAATTGGATGTAAACTCGTTTTACTTGCCCAGTCCGGGCCTAATACATTCCAGCTCAACGTCCCAATATCCACTGTATTACTCGAAATGACGGCGCGACTGCGTACGGCGTTTCCCGCTACTTCGAAACAGGAGTTTTAAATGAAGAAAATCGCGTCGCTATTGCTGGCAGCCTTACCACTCGTCAGTTTTGCGCAGGATACCTGGGCTCCTGTCAAAGACGTGTCGCTGCAGATCGGTGCTGGCAGCATTCTTGACTTTTCCTCGCTGGCGCCGCCCAGCGTGGCCATCACCAGCCCGCTGATCGTCAAGAACGGCCAGTTCGCCGTGGCCAGCGCGCCCTCCGTGCCCAAACGCTTCCTGATGGCGTCGTCCGGCTTCGACCCCGCCACCGGCGGCATTCCGCCACGTGCCAAGGCCGACCTGTACATCCAGCAGTGGAAAATGCACGGCTATAACATGGTGCGCCTGCACTTTGTCGATTCGATCCTGATGGATAACCGTCTGGGCGATTTCGATTTCAATCCTACCCAGCTGGACAATCTGTACTACCTGCTGGCGCAGATGAAGAAAAACGGCATCTATTACGTCATGGACGTGATCACGTCCGGCAATGGCGGCTACGGCAATATCACCAAGCGCTGGATTGATTCCAAGTACCTCGGCAAGCGCGTGTTCTTCGATCCGGAAGCGCAGGCCCACTGGAAGAAGATGGTGGACAAGCTGTTTGCCTCGGTCAATCCATATACCGGCATGAGCCTGTTGAAGGACCCGGCCCTGGCCGGCCTGATCCTGGTCAACGAAGGCGGCAGCATCTTCGTCAACCGCTACGGCTTCTCGCCGGGGCTGACGCCGCTGTTCAACGCCTGGCTGAAAAAGAAATACGGCACCACCAGCGTGATGGCCACGACCTGGAAGACCGAGCTGAAATCGACCGAAACCCTTGAGGCCAACACTGTGGCCCTGGCGTCGCTCTCGGCCGGCTCGACCCCGCGCATGGCCGATACCCTGCGCTTCCTGACCGACCTGGAAAAAACTACCGCCGACTGGATGACGGCTTACCTGCGCCAGGATCTGCCCAACTATGGCTACAAAGGGCTGGTCACGGCCTACGATGCCTGGGTCTCGGCGCAGTCCACCGCCTCGCGCGCCCAGTTCGACTGGATCGACATGCATAGCTATTTCAACGGGGCGGCCAGCAACTTTGTCGACCCGGGTTCTGTCAGCAGCCAGGACAGCATGCTGGCGGGCTGGGGACAATACATCGTCGACCTGAGCACCAGCCGCGTGTATGGCAAGGCATTCACGGTCTCGGAATATGGCCAGATCTACTGGAACAAATTCCGCCGCGAGTCCGGCATGGCGGTACCGGCGATCGCCGCGTTCCAGCAATGGAGCATGATTTCCCAGCATACGCTGGCTGTGATCCTGGGCTATGACGAGGGCACCGGCCGCAAGGACCGCATGTACCCGTACATGGTCGGCACTGACCCGATCCAGCGCGCCAATGAAACGCTGGCAGCCCTGCTGTTCCTGCGTGGCGACGTGTCGCCGGCGCGCCGCCGCTATGCGATCAAGATGACGCCGGCCAACGTGGATGTCAGCACCCCGTACACCAACGTCAACTTTGACATGCGCCGCATCAGCATGATCAGCCAGATCGGTATCGACTACAACGGCGCCGCGGCCGGCCGCAACCTGTACGACGCGGAACTGGTCCCCAACAACTACCAGTTGAAGGTGATCTACAACCCGAGCCTGGACCCGGCGCTGGCCAAGCAGCCGCTGGATACGGCCTCGTCCACGCTGCTGGCAGCCCCGACCACGACCACCCCCTGGGTGCCGCCGGCCGAATCGAGCGCCACCGGCAACTGGGACCTGGACGTGTTCAACAACCGCGTGACCAGCATGCGCAAAACCGCCACCGCCGCTGGCAACGCGCCACACCTGTTTGACGTCAACAATGTGCGCGACAACGTGGTGTCCGGCGTGTTCCAGAGCGATACCGGCGAGCTGAACGTGGACGCCAGCCGCAAGCGCATGATCGTCAAGACGCCGAAGACTGAAGGGGTGGTGTTCGCCACGCCGGAAGCGCTGACCATCGGCAGCCTGCGCGTGAATACCGCCAGCGGCCCGGCCCTGGTGTCGGTGTCGTCGATGGATGGCCAGCCTATCGGTTCCAGCAAGCGCATGCTGGTGATCTTTGCCACCGATGCCCGCAACAGCAATATGAAGTTCTCGGACGCCAACGAGACCACCATGCTGGACAATGGCACCGGTCCGGTCATGATCAAGACTGGCACCGTCAACCTGACGTTGACCAACAGCAATGCGGCTGCCCTCAAGGTGTATTCCAACACCCTGAACGGCGTGCGCAAGGACCTGATCCCCGGTACCGTGAGCGGCAGCACGCTGACCGTCACGCTGGACACGTCCAAGCTGACGCACGGCCCGACCACCTACTTTGAAATTGTTGCGCCGTAACTGATCGACCCCGCCCGGCCGCCTCCTGCGGCCGGGTTTTTTCCTTCCGCCCGCGCCGTGCGCGCACTTCATTTCCTCTCCGCAATGCCTGCGCCATGAACATGGACGTTTGGGCAACATTTCGATTGACCATGCCGTGGGTAGCGGCGATACTATCGGCAGTGACCAGCGATTGCCGGTGGGATGACAAAGAAACAGCATGTCTTGCGTAGTCGTGCCTGGTCCACATGGCAGCGGGCGGGCGCCTCATCCGCCGTTGTGCCGTCCAGTCAGGGCGGCCGCTGCCGGCCGGCGCGGGCCGGGTGCGTGAGGGATCTTGCAAGTTTCTGCGTGGCTGGGAGGCCGTTCCCGTTGGACCAGACAACCGGGCGTTGGGCAGGGCCCGGAAGGCGCGCGCCTCGCCTGCACGCGGGGCCGGTGAGGATAACTGCAGAAATAACAGGATAAACACAGTATGAAACAGACGGAATTAATTTCTCAGTTGCAAAAAGCCGCCGGCTCGGTGCTGGATCGCTATATTCAGCCCGGCCAGAAGGTGGCCGTGATCGACTTTCCCCAGTACGCCAATGCCGGCGATTCCTATATCTGGCTGGGCCAGATCGCCTACCTGCAGCAGCGCGGCGCCAGCATCGAGTACATCTGCTGGCACGAAGCCTTCGACCCTGAACTGATCCGCCGTGTGATCGGTCCGGACGGCGTGGTGCTGTTCCAGGGCGGCGGCAATTTTGGCGACCGCTGGCCGGAGCCGCATGCGCTGCGCCTGCGCGCGCTGCGCGAGCTGAAGGGTTGTCGCCTGGTGCAGTTCCCGCAGACCGTGCGCTTTGACAACCCGGCCAATATTGCCGAGACCCAGGAAGCGATCCGCGCCCACGGCCAGTTCGTGCTGCTGACGCGCGACCAGGTGACCGACCGCCAGGCGCGCGAATACTTTGGCGACAGCTGCGCCATCCACCAGTCGCCGGACATGGCCTTCTTCATCGGCGCCATCACGCCACAGCGTCCCCAGGTGGACGGCTTTGTGCTGGCGCGCGACGACATCGAAGCGGCCGGCGCCGGCGCGGTGCGCCATCTGGCGCTGGAGCGCCTGCCGGGCCGCTGGCTGCGCGACGACTGGCTGGTGTCGGACTGGTTCGAGCAAAAGCTGTCCAACCAGCTGTGCAAGTTCAACGCGCGCTGGAACCGCCACGCGGTGGGCCGCAAGCTGATGGTGGGCCTGGCCAATATGACCGCCCAGGCGCGCCTGCAGCGCGGTGTGCGTCTGCTGTCACAGGGCAAGGTAGTGCTGACCGACCGTCTGCACGCCCACATCCTGTGCCTGCTGCTGAACAAGCCGCACGTGGTGCTGGACAATGATTACGGCAAGATTTCCACCTTCCACCAGGCCTGGACCCATCCGTCCGAGATCGCCGTGTTTGCCAGCGATTTCGACGATGCGGTGGCCAAGGTGAGCCAACAGGAAGCGGCTGCGGTGGCCTGATGGGGAAGCCTGTGCATATCGTGATCGCCACCTGGTTCTACGAGGGGCAACCCGGTTACCTGGATTTCAAGTACCGCATCAAGGCGCTGGCTGAGCGCTACCGCGTGACGCTGCTGCTGCGCAATGCCTTCTTCGAAAAGGAGTTTGAGGGCCTGCCGTTGGAAACCCGGGTGTTCAGCACCAAGGGCACCTCGGTGCTGGACCAGCTGCGCTTCATGCGCGCCTGCGCGCGCTTTTGCCGCAGCCAGCCGACCGACCTGGTGGTGCTGCTCGGCTCGCAGCTGGCAATCACCGCCTACGGCCTCACGGGATTGCCGACCCTGCTGTACTGGAACGAGCACCCGACCCATTTCTTCTTCCCGGATTACCGCCACCCGGTCAAGCGCCTGGCCTCGCGCCTGCTGCTGCGCCTGAACTACGCGGCCGCCAACCGGGTCAGCAAGGTGATGCCGATCGGCGAGGCCCACCTGGAAGACCTGTTGAACCACGGCGTCGATCCGCAGCGCGCCGAACTGATTTACATGGGCGTCGAAGACCGCTTCGGTTTCCTGGCCCAGGTCAACCGCGCCGCCGCGCTGCGCCTGGTGTACACCGGCACCGTGATGCGCGAGCGCGGCCGTGACGTCATGCTGGAAGGCCTGGCGCTGGCGCGCCAGCAGGGCCATGACGCCACCCTGACCATCGTCGGCGCCGCCGACGACCAGCTGGCTTATTGCCGGCAGCGCGCCGCCGAGCTGGGCATTGCCGACCACGTGCAAGTGGTGGGGCGGGTGCCCGGCAGCGAGATTCCGCGCTATCTGGCCGAGGCCGACGTTGGCATCTGCATCTGGGAAGACCGCATCTGGTGGCGCTTCAATCCGCCGACCAAACTGTTTGAATACCTGGTGGCCGGGCTGCCGGTGCTGGGCAGCCGCATCCGCACCCACTCGGACTACGTGGTCGATGGCCGCAACGGCTGGATCTTCGACTATGACGCGCAGGCGTTTGCCAACGTGATCGGCACCGTGGCCGCCCAGCGTGCGCAATTGCCGGCGGTGTCGCAGGCCGCGCATGCCTCGGGCAAAAAATACCTGTGGTCGGCACTGGCGCCGCAATTCCTCGGCCTGGTGGACCGTACACTGACTGAACAACAAGGAGCATCGTCATGAAAATACTGGTAACGGGCGGCATGGGCTACATTGGCTCGCATACCTGCGTCGAGCTGAGCAATGCCGGCCACGACGTGGTCATCCTCGACAACCTGTGCAACGCCAAGAGCTCGGTGCAACAGCGCATCGAACAGATCACCGGCCGCCACTTCACCTTCGTGGAAGGCGACGTGCGCGACCGCGCCGCGCTGGAACAGCTGTTCAGCCAGCATCAGATCGACTCGGTGATCCACTTTGCCGGCCTCAAGGCCGTGGGCGAATCGGTGGCCGAGCCGCTGCGCTACTACGACAACAACGTTGGCGGCACCGTGGCGCTGCTGGAGACCATGGCCAAGTTCGGCGTCAAGTCGATCGTGTTCAGCTCCTCGGCCACCGTGTACGGCGACCCGGCCTCGGTGCCGATCCTGGAAAACTTCCCGCTGGGCGCCACCAACCCGTATGGCCGCAGCAAGCTGATGGTGGAAGAACTGCTGCGCGACCTGGCGCGCTCGGACGCGGCCTGGCGCATCGCGCTGCTGCGCTACTTCAACCCGGTGGGCGCGCACGAAAGCGGCCTGATCGGTGAAGACCCGAACGGCATCCCCAACAACCTGCTGCCGTTTGTGGCCCAGGTGGCGGTGGGCCGCCGTCCGCAGCTGTCGGTGTACGGCAACGATTACCCGACCCCGGACGGCACCGGCGTGCGCGACTACATCCACGTGGTCGACCTGGCGCTGGGCCACGTCAAGACCATTGACAAGCTGCAGGCCGGTCCGGGCGTGTACACCTACAACCTCGGCACCGGCCGCGGCTACAGCGTGCTGGACATGGTGCGCGCCTTCGAGCAGGCCAGCGGCCGCCCGGTGCCGTACCAGATCGTGGCGCGCCGCCCGGGCGACATTGCCGCCTGCTACGCCGACGCCGCCCTGGCCGAGCGCGAGCTGGGCTGGAAAGCCGAGCGGGATATTCACCAGATGTGCGCCGATTCCTGGCGCTGGCAATCGCACGCCGGCTAAGCGCCGGCAAAACCATGAACTGAACGAGAGGGTGTAATGCAAAAAGAAAATGTCAGTAGCGCTGTTCCGCGGATCGCCGTGGTGCTGCCAGCCTACAATGAAGAGCTGACCATCGCCGATACCATCCGGGACTTCGCCACGCATTTGCCGGAAGCCCGTATCTACGTCATCAACAACAATTCCAAGGACAAGACCGGCGCCATCGCGCGCGAGGTGCTGGCGGGCCTGGGCTGTGGCGGCGGCGTGATTGACGAACTGCGCCAGGGCAAGGGCAACGCCTTGCGCCGCGCCTTCCACAGCATTGACGCCGATGTGTACGTGCTGGCCGATGCCGACATGACCTACCCGGCCAGCCGCGCGCGCGACCTGATCGCGCCGATCGTGGAAAACCGCGCCGACATGGTGGTGGGCGACCGCCACTCGGGCGGCCACTACGCGCGCGAAAACACCCGTTCGCTGCACGGCTTTGGCAACGCGCTGGTGCAGCACGCGGTCAATACCCTGTTCAGCGCCAAGCTGGTGGACATCATGAGCGGCTACCGCGTGTTCAGCCGCGCCTTCGTCAAGAGCTACCCGATCCTGGTGGAAGGCTTCCAGATCGAGACCGACATGACCCTGCACGCGCTGCACAAGCGTTTCCGCATCGTCGAAATTCCGGTCGAGTACAAGGACCGTCCGGCCGGCTCCTTCTCCAAGCTCAACACGCTGTCGGACGGCGCCAAGGTGATCTTCACCATCGCCCAGATCCTGCGTTACTACCGCCCGCTGATGTTCTTCGGCTCGCTAGCCTTGCTGGCCAGTCTGCTGGGCGTGCTGTCAGCGGTGCCGGTGCTGATCGACTGGTTCTCCTACAAGTACATCTACCACGTGCCGCTGGCCGTGCTGGCGGCCAGCCTGCAAATCTTTGCCATCGTGCTGCTGGCGATCGGACTGATACTTGATTCCCTGAGTCACCAGCAGCGCCTGCAGTTCGAACGCAGCCTGTTGGCGGGCACGGATGCCTACCGTAGCTGAGCGCGGCGGTCGCCGGCCGCTGCTGACGCGGTTCTGGGCTGAACGCACCCCGCGCGCGCGCAGCGGGCTGCTGCTCGCGCTGGTCGTGCTGCTGTTGCTGGTCAATGTCGGCCTGCATTATCCGGGCACGATGAACAACGACTCGTGGCTGCAGTATGAGGAGGTGCGTTCCGGTATCTATACTGACTGGCATCCACCCATCATGGCGGTGCTGTGGACCTTGCTGGACCGCGTGATGCATGGACCGGCGCCGATGCTGATCCTGCACCTGGGACTGCACTGGCTGGGCCTGGGCCTGCTGGCTGACGGCCTGGCGCGCTCCGGCCGCGTGCGGACGGCCCTGCTGGTATTGCTGGCCGGAGCCTTCCCGGTGCTGGTGTTTTACAACGGCGGCATCTGGAAAGACGTCGGCATGGCGTCGGCCCTGATCGCTGGTTTCGGCCTGCTGGCCTGGTATCGTCTGCAAGGACGTCGTCCACCGTTGACGGTCTTGCTGCCTGCGCTGTTGTTGCTGGCCTACGGCGCGCTGGTGCGCACCAACGCCGTGTTCGCATTGGGGCCATTGCTGTTGTTCCTGTTCTTTGACAAACCGCAGCGCAAGTTGTGGGCGACCGTGCTGTGGTCGGCGCTGGCCACCGTGCTGGCGCTGCTGCTGTCAGGTGTGATCAACCACCAGGTGATCGGCGCGCGCAATTCAGGTGCGATCCAGTCGCTGCAGTTGTTTGACATGGCCGGCATCGCCCGCCAGTCCGGTGACGCCGGGGTGCTGCCGCCAGCCACCGGGCTGACTCTGGCGGACGTGCAGCGCTGCTACACGCCGTATTTCTGGGATACGTTCAGCCCTTGGGGCTACTGCCGCGTCGTGTCTGAGCGACTGGGGCCAACCGATTCGCCGGCCCGTCAGGAACTGGGACGTCAGTGGGCGCATGCTGTACTGAGCCATCCACTGGCTTACCTCGACCATCGCCTGCGTGCCTTTAATTCCGAGATGTTCTTCCTGGTGCCGGCAAAACACTGTCGTTATGCGCCTGGCTGCGGCGTTGAGGCGCCGTGGGTATATCCATGGAGCCGCGCCAGCGCTGCCGAAGTGGCGCGCGAGGTCCGTTCGGATTACATCAAGAAGAACTTCCTTGGCTGGCCCATCGTCTGGGTGGCGGCAGGCATCGCCTTCTGGCTGATGGCGCGTGATGGGCGCAGCAGTGTTGCCGGCCGCGCCGGGCTGGCCTTGCTGGTGTCGGGCGAATTGTATCTGCTGGCCTACCTGCTGGTCGGGGTAGCTTCGGACGTGCGCTATGCCTACTGGAGCATCCTGGCCATATTGCTGTCCGGGTTGTTGCTGGCGCCACACATGCGGTCCACCCTGCGCCAGCGCCATCCGGTGGTTCTGCTTAGTGCGGTCCTGATGGGGCTGGTACTGGTGGGAGGCTTCGCCGCGCGCCTGACCGATTTCCGCGGCTTGCTGTAAGCCGTAAGTGTGCACTTGAGCCAACACGGCGCTCATTGCCCGCCTGAGTGTTTTAAGATGCTGTGATATTCAAAATTATAGGAGTTACCTCATGAAAGCGATGATACTTGCCGCAGGCAAGGGAACCCGGGTGCGGCCACTGACCTACGACCTGCCTAAGCCCATGATCCCCTTGCTGGGCAAGCCGGTAATGGCCTATCTGATCGAGCATCTGGAAAAGTATGGCATCAAGGAAATCATGGTCAACGTGTCCTACCTGCACGAGAAGATCGAGGATTACTTTGGCGAGGGCCACCAGTACGGTGTGCAGATCGGTTACTCATTCGAGGGCTACACCAACGACGATGGCGAAGTGGTGCCACAGCCGATCGGCTCGGCTGGCGGCATGAAGAAAATCCAGGATTTCGGCGGTTTCTTTGATGAAACCACGATCGTGCTGTGCGGCGATGCCCTGATCGACCTCGATCTGAAATCGGCCCTGTTCGAGCACAAGCGCAAGGGCGCGATCGCGTCCGTGATCACCAAGGAAGTGCCGTGGGACAAGGTCTCCAGCTACGGCGTGGTGGTGACCGAGGCTGACGGCCGCGTCAAGTCCTTCCAGGAAAAGCCGTCGCAAGAGCAGGCGCTGTCCAACTTTGCCAGCACCGGCATCTACATCTTTGAACCGGAAGTGCTGGACCTGATCCCGTCCGGCACCACCTTCGACATCGGCTCAGACCTGTTCCCGCTGCTGGTGGAAAAAGGCCTGCCGTTCTACGCCCAGACCCGCCCGTTCAACTGGATCGACATCGGCACCGTGCGCGATTACTGGGAAGTGTGCCAGGACGTGCTGATGGGCGAGGTGGCCCACATGGACGTGCCCGGCATTCAGATCAACGATGGCCTGTGGGTCGGTCTCAACACCAGCATCGACTGGCACGGCACCCGCATTGAAGGCCCGGTCTACATCGGCTCCGGCACCCGCATCGAGTCGGGCGTGACCATCATCGGCCCGACCTGGATCGGCCATGGCAGCCACATCTGCAAGGATGCCACCGTTGAGCGCAGCATCCTGTTTGAATACACCCGCATCCTGCCGGCGGTGGAGCTGAGCGAGATCATTGTGTTCAAGGAATACAGCGTCAACCGGGCTGGCGAGATGAAGCACATTTCGGAATACGAGCCGGATGCCTGGGCCAATGCGCGCGACCGTCGCAACAAGCGTCGTGTCGGTAAGGAAAGTACCGGCAACGCCGCCTGAGCGGTTGGCGGCTCAGAAAAAAGCGACCTCACAAAGGTCGCTTTTTTTATTGCGCCTTGCCTAGCGCATCAGCTGTGGCACCAGCAGGTTTTTCACCACGTAGGACGAGCCTTCTTCCGACAGGTGGCCGTAGTCCACCAGCAGCAGGTCGCTGGCCGGTGGTACGCGCGCCAGACACGCCTCGGCCCGGCACAGCTGATCGATTACGGAGACAAAGGTCACGCCGGTGCCGGCGGTCAGGGCCCGCATCTTGGCGTTGGTGCGCAGAATGCTCTGGTCCAGCGCTGCGTCCTGAATGTAGGGGTGCGGGTCGCTCCAGTGGCGGTTGACGATTACGATCGGCAACGAAGGCTGCCACTGTGGCACTGGCCCCACCAGGATGGCCTGGCGCACCCCGGCGGCCTTCAGGGCTGCGCCGATTTCACGCCAGTCGGTCTTTTCATGATCGCGCTGCTGTGCCATGACCACGGTGGTCGGGCGCAGCTCGGCAATCTTTTTCATGGCGAACTGATTGGAATACTTGCACGCCACGGCAAACAGACCTTTCTGTTTGATGTCGTCGTGCAGGCTGGGGCGGCAGCCAGCGGAGGTGACCTGGTAGAAGGGCGTCCCTTTGGGCAACTGCGCGCGCAAGCCGAACGACAATGCCTCGGCGTGCGAGTCGCCCCACAGGAAGACGCCGCCATCACCTTGCTTGGTGGTGCAGATCGGATCGGTATCTGGCTTGCCGGTGCGCGACAACACGTCCACCACGTTGCATTTGTCGATCCAGTGCGACACTGTCAGGTGCTTGTATTTCTCGCCGTAGGCGGCCACAAAGCTGGCGCGGTCTGACACGCTGACCGGACGATAGGCGCCGATCATGCCGTTGGTCAGAACCACTGCTCCGCCCATCGCCAGCAGCGCGGCCGAGGCCCCGGCCCACGAGGCCGACCAGCGCGGCTGCACCCGCGTGCGCATCGGCTGCTCCACCCAAAGATAGGAGGCGTAGGCCGCCGCCAGCGAGGCTGCAATGCCGCCCAGCTGCCATGCAGGCTCGGTCAGTACCCCCCAATAGGCCAGCAGGACCACAATTGGCCAATGCCACAAATACAGCGAGTAGGAAATATTCCCCAGCCATTGGAACAGCGGGTTATTGGTGGGCACGCCTTGTTGGCGATTGGCCTGGATGACCAAAAACGCGCCGGTCACCGGCAGCAGTGCCAGCGATCCTGGCCATGGGTTACTTTCTGAAATCAGGATATAGCTGGCCGCAATCATGAGCAGGCCGCATGCCTCGGTCAGGCGCGGGCGCTGTGTCAGCCAGCCCAGCGGGAACAGCAGGGCGAGTCCGCCCATCATCATTTCCCATGCGCGCGTCGGCAGCAGGAAGAAGGCGCCATCCGGGAAGCGCGGCGTGGCGTACACCGACAGTCCGAACGACAGCAACGCCCCGGCCAGCACAGCCCAGCGCAAGGCGCGCAAGCCCAGCAGGCGGCGCACGGCCATCAGCGCCAGCGGATAGAGCAGGTAAAACTGCCACTCGACCGACAGCGACCAGGTGTGCAGCAGCCATTTCTCGTGGGCGCCGGCGGCAAAGTAACCGGCTTCCTTCCAGTACACCATATTGGATACAAAGGCCAGGCTGCCCGCCACATGTTTGCCCAGCGCCAGGTATTCAGGGGGCAGCAGGAAGCACCAGCCCAACACCAGCAGCAGCAGGCAGGGCGCCAGCAGGGCCGGAATGATGCGGCGGCCGCGGGCCAGGTAAAACTGGAACACGCGGAACTTGTCCTGCTGCAGACCGCGGCAAATGATCGACGTCATCAGATAGCCGGAGATGACAAAAAACACATCGACGCCGGCGTAACCGCCGGGCAGCCAGGCCGGGTTGAAGTGAAACAGGATGACTGCCAGCACGGCCCATGCCCGCAAGCCGTTGATATCTCTTCTAAAGTCCATCTTACCTTCCAGTTGTCTGATGGGAAACGATTATGCCTGTGACCGCGCATTTGAGGCAAACAATTGAATGCGAACGGATGTATTTCGCATCGCAGCAAGTCAGGCCGCTGCTGTCGGCCGGGCGGGGTGGCTTTCTTTCCGCACGTTGCCGCCACGAAAAGCAAACGTGTGGGCAATTTCCTGAAAATATTGTACGATAGCCAAGTGCTGCAGTGCGGCATAAATTTTACAGCGGATAGCCCTTTTATTAACTTCCAGGAGCGACACTATGAAAGCCATGATTTTGGCCGCAGGTAAAGGTACGCGGGTTCGTCCGTTGACGTATGATTTACCCAAGCCCATGATTCCACTGTTGGGCAAACCGGTGATGGCCTACCTGATCGAGTACCTTGAAAAGTACGGTGTGAAGGAAATCATGGTCAACGTTGCCTACCTGCACGAGAAGATCGAGAATTATTTTGGCGAAGGCCACCAATACGGCGTGCAGATCGGTTACTCGTTCGAGGGCTACACCAACGATGCCGGCGAAGTGGTGCCGCAGCCGATCGGCTCGGCCGGCGGCATGAAGAAAATTCAGGATCTCGGCGGTTTCTTTGACAAGACCACCATTGTGCTGTGCGGCGACGCCCTGATCGACCTCGACCTGAATGCGGCCCTGTTCGAACACAAGCGCAAGGGCGCGATCGCGTCCGTGATCACCAAGGAAGTGCCGTGGGACAAGGTGTCCAGCTACGGCGTGGTGGTGACCGAGGCCGACGGCCGCGTCAAATCGTTCCAGGAAAAACCATCGCAGGAAGAGGCGCTGTCCAACTTTGCCAGCACCGGCATCTACATTTTCGAGCCCGAAGCGCTCGATCTGATCCCGTCCGGCACCACCTTTGACATCGGCTCCGACCTGTTCCCGCTGCTGGTGGAAAAAGGCTTGCCGTTCTACGCCCAGACCCGCCCATTCAACTGGATCGACATCGGCACCGTGCGCGATTACTGGGAGGTGTGCCAGGATGTGCTGCGCGGCGAAGTGGCTCACCTGGACGTGCCCGGCATCCAGCTGAAAGAGGGCCTGTGGGTCGGCCTGAACACGAGTATTGACTGGACCGATACCCACATCGAGGGACCGGTGTATATTGGCTCCGGCGTGCGCATCGAGGCTGGCACCACCATCATCGGCCCGGCGTGGATCGGCCATGGCAGCCACATTTGTCATGGTGCTAAGATAGTGCGCAGCGTGCTATTCGAATATACTCGCGTGTTACCGAATGTTTCTTTGGAAGAAATTATCGTCTTCAAGGATTATAGTGTCGACCGTGCCGGTGTCATGAAGCACGTTTCTGAGTTGCCGTTGGACGTGTGGTCGAATGCCCGCGACCGCCGCAACAAGCGTCGCACGGTGGAAAGCACCGACACCGATTTAACAGCCCATATAGAGAAGAGACTCATTGCATGAAGATTTATCCGGTCATCCTGTCAGGCGGCGCGGGAACGCGCCTGTGGCCTTTGTCGCGCGCGGTACTGCCCAAGCAATTATTGCCGGTCATGGGCGAGCAGACGATGCTGCAGGACACCGCGTTGCGTCTGGCCGGACGGCCGGGCTTGATGCAGCCGCTGGTGGTGTGCGGTAACGATCACCGCTTCCTGGTGGCCGAGCAGCTGCGCGACATCGGTATCACGCCGCTGGCGATTCTGCTGGAACCGGTCGGCCGCAATACGGCGCCGGCGGTGGCCGCCGCCGCCCATTACCTGGCGGCGCGCGATCCGGAGGCGGTGATGCTGGTGCTGCCGGCCGACCACGTCATCAATGATGTGGATGCCTTCTACCAGGCCATCAGCCATGCCGCCGTGCCGGTCGCCAGCGGTGCGCTGGCCACCTTCGGCATCGTGCCGACCAGTCCGGAAACCGGCTATGGCTACATCCGCAGCGGCGCGCCGGCCGGCGCCGCCCAGTGCTACAAGGTGGACCGCTTTGTCGAGAAACCGGACCGCGAGACCGCCGAGGGCTTTGTGGCTGCCGGCAATTATTACTGGAACAGCGGCATGTTCCTGTTCCGCGCCGCCAGCTACCTGGAAGAGCTGCGCACGCTGCAGCCGGCCATTGCGGCTGCCACCGAACAGGCCGTGCAACAAGGGTACAGCGATCTGGATTTCTGCCGCCTGCAGGAAGCGGCGTTCACCGATTGCCCGTCCGACTCGATCGACTATGCGGTGATGGAACACACCCAGCACGCCATTGTGGTCCCGGCCGACATCGGCTGGAGCGACGTGGGCTCGTGGTCGGCGCTGTGGGAAGTGCAGGCCAAGGACGAGCGCGGCAACGCAACGCGCGGCGATGTGTTCCTGGACGGCGTGTCGAACTCGCTGGTGCGCGCTGAAAGCCGCATCGTGGCGGTGGTCGGTGTGCAGGATCTGGTGGTGGTGGAAACTGCCGACGCCGTGCTGGTGGCGCACAAGGATCAGGTGCAGCGCGTCAAGGACGTGGTGCAGCATCTGAAGTCGCAGTCGCGCACCGAGCACCTGCACCACACCAAGGTGTACCGCCCGTGGGGCTGCTACGAGGGCATCGACGTCGGCGACCGCTTCCAGGTCAAGCGCATTACGGTCAATCCGGGCGGCAAGCTGTCGCTGCAGATGCACCACCACCGCGCCGAACATTGGATCGTGGTCAGCGGCACCGCCCGCGTGACCTGCGGCGATGCGGTCACCCTGCTGACCGAGAACGAGTCGACCTACATTCCGATCGGCGCCACCCACCGCCTGGAGAATCCCGGCAAGCTGCCGCTGCACCTGATCGAGGTGCAGTCCGGCAGTTACCTGGGCGAGGACGATATTGTCCGCATCGAGGACGTGTATCAGCGCACCTGACGGCGCTATAATGAAACGGAGGCTGCGGCCTCCGTTCTTTTTTACGACCTCATTGACCGATAACGACTCTTGCGACTTTTCTCCCTTCTGCTGGCCGTGCTGCTGTACGCCGCCATCCCCGCCCATGCCCAAGGCCCGAGTGCGCCGGTTGGCCTGAGCGCCAATCAACTGGCCGTGATCGTCAACGACGATGAACCGAATAGTGTCGAGATTGCCGAGTATTACCGCAAGGCGCGCGCCATCCCGGCCGCGAATATGGTCCACGTGCGCATCCCGAACCGCCCGCGCAAGCTGGATGCCGAGCAGTTCGAGGCGCTCAAGGCGCAGATCGACAGCAAGCTGGGACCGAATATCCAGGCTGTGCTGATGGTGTGGACCGCGCCCTATGCGGTGGAGTGCAATGCCCTGACGGCGGCTTACACCATGGGCCTCGATACCAGCCTGTGCGCTAATTCCTGCAATCCCAGCAAGCCCAGCCCGTACTTCAACTCGCCGTCGCGCCAGCCGATGACGGACTTCAAGATGCGCATCTCCATGCAAATGCCGACCGAGTCGGTGGCGGCCAGCAAGGCGCTGATCGACCGCGGCGTGCTGAGCGGCTTTGCGGTGCCGACCGCCACCGCGTATTTCCTGCAGACCAGCGACGTGGCGCGCAGCAGCCGGGCGCGCTTCTTCCCGCGCTCGATCACCGTGCCGCAAAAGAAGCTGACCATCAAGACGCTGCAGGCTGACAGCATCGAGAACGTCAGCGACATCATGATTTACCAGACCGGACGCGATTTCGTGCCCAAGCTGGAGACGCTGAAATTCCTGCCCGGCGCCCTGGCCGACCACCTGACCTCGGTCGGCGGCGACCTGCTGAGCACGGCGCAAATGAGCAGCCTGAAATGGCTGGACGCCGGCGCCACCGCCAGCTACGGCACTGTCAGCGAGCCGTGCAATCACTGGCAGAAATTCCCGAATTCGAATGTCTTGCTGGTGAATTATTTGCGCGGCAATACCGCCATCGAGGCGTATTGGAAGAGCGTGTCGTGGCCGACCCAGGGCGTGTTTATTGGCGAGCCGCTGGCCGCGCCTTACCGGCATTGATGGCCTGGCGCCGGCGCCGCTGCAGCGCCGCCAGCAGCGTTAGTCCGGCTGCCAACGACCCTACGCTGGCCGGTTCCGGCACGGCCGGCGCGGCGCCCGCCGGCGCCAGCCACGGCTGGCTGTGCCCGCTGTTGTAGCGCTCGGACAGCCGCCAGTACGACCATTCTTCATCGCCATGCGCGGTGCCGCGTGGCATCACGGCCACATCCTCGCCGTTGGACCATAAGCGCAGGGCGGCTTCATTGTTGTCCGCCAGGCGCCGGTTCCATTCCACCCATTCGTCCAGTTTGTCGTACAGATCCGGCGGCGACTCGCCTTCGTTATTGCCGATGTCATGGTTGGGATTGCCATCGCTCAGCCGGCAAGGATCGTACAAAGCGTCCGGATCGACTTTTTTCTGCGGCTGCTGCTGTACCTGCTGCTGCTCCTGCAAGGCCTTGGCGCAGGCGCTGGGCGGCTGTTGCTGCGGCTGTTGCTGCGGCACGGGCGGCGCCGCGCCGGCCTGACCGGCCAGTAGCAGGCAGCACAACAGCAGGGGGCAGGGAAGGCGTCTCATGGCAACGAGTAATGTTTGTTGATAATTTTTATTGCCTTTATACAAGCATAGCACTTGTTTTGCAGGATGCCAGGTAAACTTGCGCTTAGTCCGAACGGACTAAAGCCATGTCATGAAGGCGTCAACCGCTGGCCGTAATATGCAAATAGCAAGATTTCCAACTGTTTGTTTCTATTCCGGGACTGTTCAATGAAAAAAATCCTCCCTCCGCCGGCGCGCACCACCATCGCTGCTGCGCTGCTTGGCGCCCTGGCGGCGCCTGCCATGGCCGATTCGTCGGTGGTCATCAGCCAGGTGTACGGCGGCGGCGGCAACAGCGGCGCCAAATACCAGAACGACTTTATTGAACTGTTCAACCGCGGCAACACCCCGGTCGACCTGAGCGGCTGGAGCGTGCAATACGCCAGCGCCAGCGGCGGCACCTGGCAGGTGACCGCGCTCAGCAAGGTGCTGCAGCCGGGCCAGTATTACCTGGTGCAGGAAGCGGCCGGCAGCGGCAGCTCGCCGGCCCTGCCGACCGTGGATGCTACCGGCACCATTCCGATGAGCGCCAGCGCCGGTAAAGTGGCGCTGGTGGCCGGCACCGCCGCGCTGTCGAGCGCCTCGCCGGCGGCCGGCAGCTTTGTCGACCTGGTCGGCTTTGGTAGCGCCAACTATGCCGAGGGCACGGCCACCGGCGCCCTCAGCAACAGCACCGCCGCGCTGCGCGCCAACGGCGGCTGCACCGATACCGACAACAATAGCGCCGACTTCAGCGTCACCGCGCCGACCCCGCGCAACACTGCCAGCCCGCTCAATGTGTGCGGCGCGCCGCCGCAGCCGCCGATCGTGGCCACCTGCCCGGCCAACCTGGCGCTGGCGCTGGGCGTCAACGGCAGCGCCGATCTCAGCGCCACCGATGCCGACGGCATCGTCAACAGCGCGGTGCTGACCTCGGCGGCGGTGCCGGGCATCAGCCTGGTCAATTTCCTGGCGGCGAATGCCGCCGGCGGCACTGCCACCGCCAATCTGAGCGTGGCGGCCAGCGTACCGGCCGGCACCTACCCGGTCAGCATCAAGTTCAGCAACAACCAGTCGCAGGAAGCCAGCTGCGCCATCAGCGTGACGGTAGCGGCGCCGGCCGCCGTGACCCACACCATTCCGCAAATCCAGGGCGAGGGCGACAGCAGCCCGTATGCCAACACCGTGCAGACCACCGAAGGTGTGGTCACGGCCAAGGTGGGTTCCGGCTTCTTCATCCAGGATGAAAACGGCGACGGCAACCCGAATACCTCGGATGGCCTGTTTGTGTTCACCACCGCGGCCAATATCGGCACCGTGCAGGTGGGCGACCGCATCCGCATCACCGGCACGGTCAGCGAGTACACGCCGACCGCCGCCACCCGCTCGTACACCGAGCTGACCAATGTGAGCGCAATTGCCAAGCTGGCGGGCGGCATCAGCATCACGCCGACCAATGTCGCGCTGCCGCACCCGAACCTGGGCCAGGTGGAGGGCATGCTGGTGCGCTTTGGCAAGCTGACCGTGTCGCAGCTGGAGTTCCTCGGCTCGCGCGGCGAGATCACGCTGTCCTCGGGCCGGCTGGAAATTGCCTCCAACCGCTACCGTCCGGGCACGCCGGAAGCGGTGGCGCAGGCCGCCGCCAACCAGCTCAACCAGATCATCCTGGATGACGGCATCTTCGTCGCGCCGACCACCATTCCTTACCTGACCGAAGACGGCTCCCTGCGCGCCGGCGACAGCGTCTCCAACCTGACCGGGGTGGTGGACTTTGGCGCCAAGGGCGGCGGCGGCGCCGGCTTCAAGCTGCAGCCAACCGAAGCGCCGGTGTTCTCGCAGGATAATCCGCGCACCGATGCGCCGGCACTGGTGCCGGGCAACGTCAAGGTGGCCAGCGCCAACGTGCTGAACTACTTCACCACCTTCACCAACGGCAGCAACGACCAGGGCCAGACCGGTCAGGGCTGCCTGCTGGACGGCAAGGTGCTGGCATCCAACTGCCGCGGCGCCGACAACCTGAACGAGTTCAACCGCCAGACCGCCAAAATCGTTGGCGAACTGAAGGCCATCAATGCCGACGTCTACGGCCTGATGGAAATCCAGAACAGCGGCGAATACACCGTCACCAAGCTGGTCGACGCGCTCAACGAAGCGATCTCGCCGGGCACCGGCATCAAGACTTACGCCGTGGTACCGAAGCCGGCCGCCACCGGCACCGACGCCATCCGCGTGGCCATGATTTACAAGCCGGCCGCGCTGACGCTGGTGGGCGGCGCGCTGTCCGACGCCGACGCCATCAACAACCGTCCGCCGATGGCACAGACCTTCAAGACCGTCAACGGCGCCAAATTCTCGCTGGTGGTCAACCACCTGAAGTCCAAGGGCAGCTGCCCGGCCAGCGGCGCCAACGCCGACCAGGGCGATGGCCAGAGCTGCTGGAACGCGCAGCGCATCCAGCAGGCCCAGCGCCTGGTGAATGCCTTCGTGCCGCAAGTGGTGGCCGCCGCCGGCGACGCCAAGGTGCTGCTGATCGGCGACTTCAACTCCTACGGCCACGAAGACCCGATCGCGGCCATCACCGCCACCGGCTACGTCAACCAGCTGGAGCGCTTCGTGCGCGGCAGCGGCAACATGCCGTACTCGTTTGTGTTCAACGGCGAAGCCGGCTACCTCGACCACGCGCTGGCCAGCGCCGCGCTGAGCCCGCAAGTGGTGGATGCCGCCGAATGGCATAACAACGCCGACGAGCCGACCGTGCTGGACTACAACACCGACGGCAAGCCGCAGGACAAGTACACCAGCGCGCCGTACCGCGCTTCCGACCACGATCCGGTGGTGATCAGCCTCAACCTGCAAGCGCCGTACACCGACGTCAGCGCCAGCATCAAGGCCGTGCCGTCGGGCCTGACCTACGCGCGCCTGAGCGGCCAGTGGAGCGGCACCCTGAGCATCACCAACACCAGCGGCGCCGCGCTGAACGGCCCGCTGCAGATCGCCCTGAGCGGCCTGCCGGCCGGCGTGACCCTGGTCAACGCCAGCGGCAACCGCAGCGGCGTGCCGTACATCACTGCCAACACCGGCAGCCTGGCGGCCGGCGCCACCCTGAGCGTGCCAGTCAGCTTCACCAAGACCGGCAGCGCGGCGATCAGCTACACCACCCAAGTTTACAGCGGCACTTTCTAAGTAAGGATCATCACCATGTTTTTCGCTAACACCACCATCTCCTTGCGCCGCAGCCTGCTGGCGCTGGCCCTGAGCGCCTGCGCCAGCCTGGCCTCGGCCGCTACTTACCACGTGGAGTTCGACACCTCCAGCTTCGGCGACAATGGCTGGATCGACCTGCAGTTCAACCCGGGCAATGCCGGCACCGCGCTGGCCTCGGTCACACTGACCGACTTCATCGGCTTCGGCAGCAGCGCCACCGCCCAGATCGCCGGCAGCGTGAGCGGCTCGCTGGCCAGCGGCTACACCATCAGCAACGACGGTGCGGGCGGCTGGAACGACCTGTTCCACGAAGTCGTCTTCAGCGGCGGCAAGGTAGGCTTCAACGTCAGCTTCAGCGGCGACGCCGACCCTGGCCAGACCTCGCCTGGTTCGGTGTTTGCCGTGTCGCTGATGAATGCGGACGCCAACGCCTACCTTGGTTCCACCGATCCGTCCGGCTCGCTGGTGCAGCTGAACTGGACCGCCGGCGTCACGGCCGATGCCGGTTCCGTGGCGGCAACGCCACTGGTCAACACCATTCCGACCATCGCCGCGCCGGTGCCGGAACCTTCGACCTGGGCCATGCTGGCCGGCGGTCTGGCGCTGCTGGGTCTGGCGCGCCGCCGCCAGCAGGCGTAAGCCCGGCAAAACGGCTGGATTTATATCGCAAAGCTCTGAATCGGCGATAGAAATCATATTAGTAAAGCCACATTGCTTAATGCATAGTGTTTCCTTTACAGGGGAACACTATGCCAGCCGCCCATATCCTCGTCATCGAAAGCACACCCGCGATCCAGGAGTTGATTGCCCTTAACCTGGGCATGGCGGGCCACCAGATCAGTCGCGCGGCCGACGCCGAAACGGCCTTGCTGATGCTGGAGGACGGTCTGCCGGACCTGGTGCTGCTGGACTGGAACCTGCCCGGCCAATCCGGCCTGTCGCTGGTGCGCCGCCTGCGCGCGCAAGCCCGTACGCGCAACCTGCCGATCATGATGGTGACCGCCCGTTGCGGCGAGCCGGACAAGATCATGGCGCTTGAAAGCGGCGCCGACGATTACATGACCAAACCCTTCAGCCCGCGCGAGATGGTGGCGCGCGTGCACTGCCTGCTGCGCCGCTGGTCGCCGCGCACCACCGCCGACGCGCCGGTGCAACTGGCCGGCCTGCGGCTCGATCCCGGCACCCAGCGCGTGACGGCCGGCGCGCGCGAGCTGGCGCTGGGCCGGGTGGAATTCAAGCTGCTGAACTTCCTCATGAGCCACCCCGAGCGCGTGCACACGCGCGCCCAGCTGCTCGACCAGGTGTGGGGCAGCGCCGCATATCTGGACGAGCGCACGGTCGACACCCACGTCGGCCGCCTGCGCAACGCGCTGCAGCCGAGCGGCTATCGGCAGCGCATCGAAACCGTGCGCGGCAGCGGCTACCGCTTTGTCGCGGCGCAGGCGTAAGCATGGAGCAGCTGGTCATCCTCAGCAAGCTGGAGCAGGAATACCTGCTGCACGCCATCGAGGCCGCGCTGCCGCTGCAGGACGCGCGCCAGTTCTTTCTGTGGACCCAGGGCCAGTTGCAGGCGCTGCTGCCGCACCAGGTGATGGTGTGCCTGCAGTTTGGCGCGCAGGACGAGTTGCAGCACGTGGAGTGCCTGCACAGCACGGTGCTGGACGCCAGCTTGCGCGACCGCCTCAGTCATCGCGACGATGGCCTGGCGCTGCGCCTGGCGCGCCACTGCCGCTCGCTGCGCCTGCCAGCCATGCTGGATGCCGGCCCTGGCGCCGATCCGCTGAAAGCCGGTCAGGGGCTGGCGCCGTTCCAGGGCGAGCTGCGCGAGCTGGGGCTGGAAAACCTGCTGGTGCACGGCAGCGAACGCTTGCCGGGCGGTTCTACCTTCTACGCACTGTTTGGCCTGCCGCACCGGCCGCGGCCGCGTCACGCGTATTTCCTGGAATTGCTGCTGCCGTATCTGCACATGAGCCTGCAGCGCATCAACCGCCAGCAGGCGCAGGCGCGCGCCGGCTCGCTGGCGCGGCCGGTCAGCGCCCGCGAGGCGGAAATCCTGCATTGGGTGCGCGAAGGCAAGAGCAACGAGGAGATCGGTCTGATCCTCGGCATTTCAGGCTTGACGGTGAAAAATCATTTGCAGCGCCTGTACCGGCTGCTGGGGGTGTCCAACCGCGCGCAAGCGATTGCGCGCGGCATGGCCTTGCATCTGTTTGACGGGCCGCCGCTGGCGCTGGCGCGGGCCGCCTAGGCCCGCGCCAGTCCCGCTTCACATCTGCTACTTGGCGCTGATGCGCTTGGCGCTGCGGTCGGCTGCTTCCACCTGCGGGATCGGGCTGTTGGTCTGCACCAGCAGCGCGGTGGTGGTGCTGACGTTGCCGTTGGCATCCAGCAGTTGCACGCCGCCGAAGAAGCGCTGGCCGGTCGCCAGGCCGGACCAGCTGGCGCTCACGCTGGCCGTGCTGCCTGGGTAGATCTGGCTGGGCACGGCCGCGCGCAGATTGCCGCCGGTGTCGGTGCGGCTGGAGATGGCGGACGACAGCTTGAAGCTGGTGCTGCCGCCACCCGGCGTTTTATAGCCGATCACGCATACGTTGTAGCTGCCGGCGGCCGGCGACAATTCCAGCAGCGCTTCGTTGGAACCACCGTGACCGCTGTAGTCGACCAGCTGGCCGGCGCTGTTGATCAGCGCCAGATCGAGGTCGTCCTGGCTGCCATGGGTGGTGTCATCGTTGAACAACTCAAACGAGGCCACCACCGTGTTGGCCGGGAAGGTGACCGGAATGCGCGTGATGCCGGGATCGTTGCTGTTGCAGGCGGCGGCGATCTGGTCGCCGGTGTCGACATCGGCTTCGGCCTGGCCAACCGTCAGCGCGCCGCTCTTCACCACCGGCTTGAAACCGCCGGTCTTGGCGCTCATGCGGCCGGCATAACCGGTGCCGGCCGTGATCACGGTGCTGCCGGTCGGGCGCACGCTGGTCAGCAGCGGCGTCGAGCTGATCGGCTTGCCGCTGCGCGCGGTGACCGGGATGCGCACGATGTGGCTGCCATCGCGCCAGACCAGCGCGCCATACTGCCAGGTGTTGTCGGCCGCCGTGGTCCGGCTCAGCTTGACGTTGAAGCTGGCGCTCTGGCCCGGCGCCAGCGCCAGGCTGGCCGGTTCCACCGTGGCGCTGTAGCCCGGCACCGCGATTTGCGCGCTGTAAGTGGCGGCATTGGGGCCGACATTGGTGACGCTGCGCGTCACGGTCACATTGCCCAGCACGTTGGACAGGGTGATCGATGGCACGTTCAGGTTGTAGCTGGCCAGTGCGCCATTGCCGCAATACGCGTTGGCGCCGCCGCCGCACAGGTATTTGCGGTAGTCGGTGGCGGCAATGTCGTACACCAGCCCCGGCGTGATGGCGCCGCCCGGATTGGTGTCACGGCTGCCATAGTTGGGCAGGCCGCCGCGCGGGTTGATATGGCCGGCGCCTTGCGACCACGGCAGCACGCCCGCCGACAAGCCGGTCTCGGTGTCCGGGAAGGTTTGCGTGGCCGAGGTCATCAGGGCGGACTTGATGGCGGCCGGCGACCAGTCCGGATAGGCCTGGCGCAGCAGGGCTGCCACGCCGGTCACGTGCGGCGCGGCCATCGAGGTGCCGCTCAGCAGTCCCCACGCCAGCGGGACATTGGGCAGGGTGCCGGTGTTCAGGCTGGCCTGCTGGGCCGACGTCAGTTCCGGCGTGACGCCAGCCAGGATGTCGACGCCGGGCGCGGCCAGGTCGGGCTTGAGGACGTTGCCGTCGCCCTGGTTGGGGCCGCGCGAGGAGAAGCCGGCGATGATCGGGCCGACGCCCGGCGCTTCAAAGAAGTGCGACAGGCCGGCGATGCGGCCGCTGGCCGCCGCGTAGGTCTTGATGGCGGCGCCGTCGGCGGCCGTGACGTGCACGGTTGGCACCGAGTGCAGCTCGGCCACCAGGCCGTTGCCGTTATCCACCATCACCATGCCGACGCCGCCGGCCTCTTTTACCGCCAGGCTTTTGTCGACGCGGTCATTGGTGCCGCGCACGCAGGTGACGATCTTGCCGGCCACCAGTGCCGGATTGAGCACCGGTTTGCCGGCCCAGCCGGCGCTGAAGCACAGCCTGGCCGCCTCGGCATCGGCGCCAGTCACGGCCACGTCTTCAGAACGCACGATGGGCGTATCGTTGGGCAAGGCCTTGTTGCTGAGCGAGGCGCCCTGATAGGTGGCACCATTGCCCAGCGTGAGTTTGGCAACGCGGAAGTGGTCATGCGCGGCAGCCGCCACCGTGGTCAGCCAAGGACCGGCGTGATTGACCGCCTGGCCCGGGCCATCATTGCCGCCCGAGGCGGACACGAACACGCCGGCCGCGGCCGCGTTGAGGAAGGCCAGCTCGACTGAATCGGTCGGGGTGGCGCCGCCGCTGATCGAGTAGTTCAGCACGTGCACGCCGTCCAGCACGGCCTGCTCGATAGCGGCGATGCTGTCCTGTTCCCAGCAGCTGTTCTTGCCGCGGGTGGTGCCATCGACATAGGTCCAGCATACCTTGTAGGCGGCCAGGCGGGCGCGCGGCGCCATGCCGGATACCGAGCCCATGTCCATGCCGCCCAGGCTGGCGGCCACGCCATAGTTGCCGCCGGCGGTGGTGGAGGTGTGGGTGCCGTGGCCGCCTTGGCCGAGCGCGCCGCCGATCGAGTCGCGCGGCGAGATGAACTCGGTCCAGTGCTGGGTATTGCCGGAGCGCTCGAAGCCGTCGCGGAAGTAGCGCGCGCCGATCAGCTTGTTGTTGCAGTTGGCGGCGGTGAAGCCTTCGCCGCTCTGGCAAGTGCCGTTCCAGTTGAGCGGCGCGCTGTAGGCCAGCGTGCCGCTGTTGTCGAAGGTGGGGCGGCCGTCGCTGTCAACGCGGTCGGCATAGGACGGATTTTCCGGCCAGATGCCGCTGTCGATCACGCCGATCACGACGTTCTCGCCGGCCTGCTGCCTGCCGCCGGCTTTTTCCCACAGGCCGCCGGGGCCGTCCAGGCCCAGGAAGGTCGGGGTGTAGCTGGTGTCGAGGTGGCGCTCGGTGTTGGCGCGGATGGCGCTGACGGCGCTGTTGGTTTGCAGGGTGCGCACTTCGTCATCGGTCAGGCGCGCCGAGAAGCCGTTCAGCACCACCTTGTACTGGTATTCGATCTCGGCGGCCGGCACGGTGGCTTTGACCGCGTCCTGTTTCTGGCCGAGGTAGTCGCTGTACAGCTGCAGCGAGGTGCTGGACGGATCGATGCGGGTGCCGGCCACCGGCTGGGTGGCGGCCAGGCCGCTGATGCCGCCGGTGTAGGTGGCGGCCGGCTTGTCGGCCAGCAGCACCAGGTAGGAGCGGCGCTCGTCGGCGGCGTGGGCCAGCGACAGCACGCTGGACAGCAGCAGGATGGCTACGGGAACTGGGCGTAGTTTCATGGGGATCTCCTCGTTCTTGGGTTCAGGCGCGGCGGCGGATGGCGCCGATCAGCAGCAGGCCGCTGCCCAGCAGCAGCCAGGTCGACGGCTCGGGCACGGCCGAGGTCAGGACCAGGTTATCCAGCGCAAACTGGCCGCGGTCGCTGTTGAAGGCCGAGCAGGAACCGGCGCTGTTGCACGCCAGGCCGAACACATAGATCTCGACGAATTGATCGTTGGCAAACGCACTGCTGGTGGTGAAGTGGCTGAACTCATAGCCGTTGTCGCCCGGCGGCCCCAGGTAGAAGGTGGCCAGCGCGTAGCTGCCGTCGGCGCGGTTGGCCTGGATGCGCAGCGCGCCCATGGTGGGGAAGTAGCTGTCGGCCTGCGGGCCGAGGAAGCTGGCGTCCAGCGACTTGACGCTGAAGGCGTTGCCGGAGAAGGTGGAAAAATAAAACGCGCTGTCGTTCAGCGCCGCCAGGTAGGTGCCGCCGGTGCCCGGACACTGCACCTGGCCGCATTGCTCGCCGGCCCAGGCGCTTTCCACCACTTCACCCACGTAGTCGCCCGGCTGGGCGGACGAAGACACAGAAAACGGTTCGAAATAGACGTCGTGGCCGACGTCGAAGGCGTCGCCCTGGAACAGCGGCCCGGGCGGCATATTCTCGAAGTCCAGGGTAATGTCGTTAGCCGAGGCGGACGGCAGCGCCGCCAAGGTCATCAAGCCCAACAGAAGTGCATGCAAAGCGCGTTTCATGAGTCTTTCCTTCAGGGTAGGTAGGTAAAACAACACGGGGCGGTGCGGCGGGTACTACGGACGAGATTGTCAGTAAGTATATTGTTATTATTAATTTGATGGCTATTGTGCTAACACATTAAATTTGTTTATTCATACAGCGAACGGGGCATTTGTTCCGATGTAAGAATGAAAACCTGGTGCCAACAACATGCGCCAGCTTGTGCGAAAAAAGCCACAAGCTTGAAACCTGGGCCGTACGCGAAGAAAAGATTGTCGTAGATGCAAACCGCGTGGTAGCCTCTGGCTTTGTATCCGCAGGATGATCGCAGAGGAGTTGGCGGGATGAACGTAGTAAGAAATGGCGGGCGCAGGGCTGCCGGCTTTACCTTGCTGGAGCTGCTGGTGGTGATCGTCATCATTGGTTTGCTGGCGGCGTACGTGGGACCGAAATACTTCGCCCAGCTGGGCAAATCGGAAGTGACCATCGCCAAGGCGCAGATTGAGGCGTTTGAAAAGGCACTCGACACCTATCGTCTTGATGTCGGGCGCTATCCGACCACCGAGGAAGGTTTGGGCGCGCTGATCACAGCGCCAGCCACCGCCGGCGCCAAGTGGAACGGCCCGTACCTGAAGAAGGGCGTTCCGCCCGATCCATGGGGCCACGCTTACAAGTACAAGGGCCCGGAGGCGGGCGCGGAATTCATCATCACCTCGGAAGGCCGTGACGGCCAACCTGGCGGCACGGGCGAAGACGCCGACATCACCTCGCGCTAAACCATCCGCCCATGCAGTTCGACGTCCGTACCTTGTCTGCCGATATGGTCATCTCCCACCTGGTGGTCGATGGCCGCGATGAGGCGGACGCGCGGCGCCAGGTCGAGGCGCGCGGGCTGTTCGTCAGTTCGATCGCGCCGGTGCGTGCCGGGCTGCCGGGCCGCGGCGGCAAGCGCCGCGCGCTCTCGCTGGTGTTGTTCAGCCAGGAGTTGCTGGCGCTGCTGACCGCCGGCCTGGGCATCGTCGAGGGGCTGGAAGCGCTGCTGGAAAAGGAAGCCAACCCGGCCACCCGCGGCGTGCTGGAGCGCCTGCTGGGCGGCCTGCGCGAAGGCCAGCGCTTTTCCGCCGTGCTGGCCGAGCAGCCGGACTTGTTCCCGCCGCTGTACGTCGGCATCGTCAAGGCGGCCGAGGGCACCTCGGACCTGCCACGTTCGCTGGCGCGCTTCATCGATTACCAGCAGCGCATCGACCTGGTGCGCGCCAAGCTGGTGTCGGCGGCGATTTACCCCTGCATCCTGTTGCTGGTGGGCGGCGGCGTCAGCCTGTTCCTGATCGGTTATGTGGTGCCGCGCTTTGCCGAGGTGTATCAGGGCGCCGGCCGCAACCTGCCGTGGCTGTCGCAGCAGATGCTCAACTGGGGCCAGTTCGCCGGCGCCCACACCACGCTGCTGCTGGCCGGCATCGCCGCCGTGCTGGCCGCGCTGGTGCTGGGCGTGCGCCAGCTGATGGCCAATGGCGGCATCGCGCGTCTGTTGGGCAAGCTGCCGGGCATCGGCGAGCGGGTGCGCATCTATGAATTATCGCGCCTGTATCTCACGCTTGGCATGCTGAGCGAGGGCGGCATCACCATCGTGCACGCCATCGAGACGGTGCAGGGCATGGTGTCGCCGGCCATGCGCACCAATCTGCAAACCGCGCGCGCGGCGGTGGAGTCGGGGCTGCCGCTGTCGACTGCCTTTGAGGCTGCCCATCTGACCACGCCGATCTCGCTGCGCATGCTGCGCGTGGGCGAGCGCACCGGCGACATGGGGCCGATGCTGACGCAATCGGCGGCGTTCTACGACGGCGAAATCAGCCGCTGGATCGAACGCTTCACCCGCACTTTTGAACCGCTGCTGATGGCGGCCATCGGCCTGGTGGTCGGCGCCATCGTGGTGTTGTTGTACATGCCGATCTTCGATCTGGCGGGAGACATGTCATGATCGATACCACCTTGCTGGCGCGCGCCCGCCACTTGCGCCAGCAGTCCAAACGCACCCTGGTGGAAGAACTGGAGGGGCTGACCGGCGCCGAACCGCGCCTGCTGGTGCGTGACCTGGCGCAGCCGTTCGGCATGGCGGTGCTGGAGACGGTCGACATGCTGGCCTACGAGCCGGCCTGGGATCTGCTGCCGCTGTCGCAGGCGATGGCGCGCCACTGCGTGCTGCTGCGCGGCCCCGACGGCGTGATCGGCGTGATTGCCGATCCGTTTGATCTGGACCTGCAAACCTGGCTCGGCACGCAGGCGCGCGCCACGCCGGCCGCGCCCTTGATCACACGCCTGGCGCTGCAGGCCGATATTCAGGCCTATCTATCCAAGCAGGAGGAATCCGCGCGCGCCACCGACTCGCTGCTGCCTGGCGCCAGCGAAGGCCGGCGCGACGGCAAGACGGCTGCGGTGCTGTCGTTTGCTTCGGTTTCGGAAGGCGCCAGCCCGGCGGTCCGCCTGGTCAACTCCACCTTGTACGATGCGCTGAAAGCCGGCGCCTCCGACATCCACCTGGAAAGCACGGCCGGCGGCCTGGCGGTCAAGTACCGCGTTGACGGCGTGCTCGATCACGCCACCGCCGTCAACGGCGTGGACGTGGCCGAACAAATCATCTCGCGTCTGAAAGTGCTGGCGGAACTGGATATCGCGGAGCGCCGCGTGCCGCAGGACGGCAGTTTCCGCGTCGAGGCCAATGGCCGCGAGATCGATCTGCGCGTCTCCATCATGCCGAGCATTCACGGCGAGGACGCGGTGATCCGTATCCTCGACAAGCGCGCCATGATCGAAGCGTATGGCTCTCTGACGCTGGAAGCGCTGGGCTTTGACGCGCCGTCCCTGTCCACGCTGCGCACGCTGGCGCAGGAAGCCTACGGCATGCTGCTGGTGACCGGGCCGACCGGCTCCGGCAAAACCACCACGCTGTATGCCGCGCTGACCGAGATACATAATGGCCGCGAAAAAATCATCACCATTGAAGATCCGGTGGAATACCAGCTGCCCGGCATCCTGCAAATCCCGGTCAATGAAAAGAAGGGCCTGACCTTCGCCAAGGGCCTGCGCTCCATTCTGCGCCATGACCCGGACAAAATCATGGTCGGTGAAATCCGCGACCGCGAGACGGCGGAAATCGCCGTGCAGTCGGCGCTGACCGGCCACCTGGTGCTGACCACGGTGCACGCCAATAACGTGTTCGACGTGTTCGGCCGCTTCACCCACATGGGCATTGATCCGTACGCGTTTGTGTCGGCGCTGAACGGCATCTGGGCGCAGCGCCTGATCCGTACCAACTGCCCGCATTGCGCCACCGAATACACGCCGGACGATCATGAACTGGCCAGCGTCGGCATGACGCGCGCCGACGTCTACGATTACCGCTTCATGCAGGGCAAGGGCTGCGGCGATTGCCGCGGCACCGGCTACAAGGGCCGCCGCTCGATTGCCGAGATCCTGACCTTGAATGACGAAATCCGCGAACTGATCGTCGACAAGCGGCCGATCCGCCAGATCAAGCAGGCCGCCTATGACAACGGCACGCGCAGCCTGCGCCAGGCCGCGCTGGAAGTGGTCAAGCGCGGCGCCACCACCCTGACCGAAATTAAACGAGTGACCTTGCATGCGTAGAGCTATCGGACAATCACTGCGCATCGACGTCGCGCCGCACGCGGTCAGCGTGCAGCGCGCAGGCGGCTGGCGTTTGCCGGGCCGCGCGGCAGCCGCGCCGGAAACGCTGGCGTCGCAGCAGATCGCGCCATCGGCCGAGCATCCGTTTGACGCCATCGCCAACGCCTTGCGTGCGGTGCTGGGCGAATTGAATGTAGCCGGCTGGCCGGTCAGCTTTGTGCTGGCCGATGAACTGACGCGCATGTGGCGCGTGACGCCGCCGGCCGGCGCCGCGCGCATGGCGGACCTGGAAGCGGCGGCTGCGCTGCGCTTCCAGTCGCTGTACGGCGAGCCACCGTCGGCATGGCAGATAGCGGCCGACTGGGACGCGGTGCAGCCATTCTTTGCCGCCGCCGTGCCGCGCCCCCTGCTGGCGGAACTCAGTGTGGTGGCGCAGGACTGCAAGCTGTCGATCGTCGCCATCGAGCCGCGCTTTGTCAGCGCCTGGAACCGCAGCCGGCGCGGCCTGAAACCAGGCGCCTGGTTCGGTCATGTGCACGATGGCCTGCTTACCGTGGCTGCCACCGAAGCGGATGGCGGAAACCTGCGCGCCGTGCGCTCGCTGCCGATCCCGCAAGGCGGTGATCAGGCCTGGCTGACGCAAACCCTGCAGCGCGAAGCCCTGCTGCTGGACATGGAGGCGCCATCGCTGCTGCAGGTGAACGGCGATGCGCCCGCTGCGTGGACCCAGCCGTCGGGCAGCGCGGCGCACATCGCATGCCGTGTGCTGGAGGGCCGCGCCGCATGAAGGCCATGAAGATCGATTTCGCGCCGCGCAGCGTGCGCCGCACCTTGTTCCACATCCATCCGGCCGTGCTGGCGCTGGCCGGCGCCGGCGTGCTGCTGTGCGCCGGCGCGGCTTTCGGCGGCTGGCAACTGGTCGAGCAGCAGCGTGAGCGCCAGCACCAGCTGCAGCATTTGCAGGAGCGCGTGAAGGCGCTGTCGGCGCGCCCGCCGGCGGAGGTGGCGCGCGTCGCCATTCCCGAAGCGCAGGCGAATTTCGTCAACAGCGCCATCATGCAGTTGAACCTGCCCTGGCGCGAGCTGCAGGATGCCGTGCTGGCCGCCACGCCGCGCAGCGTGGCGCTGGTGGCGATGGAGCCCGATCCGCGCAAGCGCGTCCTCAAGATCACCGCCGAGACCAGGACCAGCGACGACATGGTCGACTACGTGGCCGCCTTGAAAGAACAGGAAAGCTTTAGCGGCGTGATTCTGACGCGCCATGAAGTCAACGATGCGGACCCGAACCGCCCGCTGCGTTTCCAGCTGGAGGCGACATGGCAGGCGCGATGAATAACATGAACGTGGCCGCGCTGCTGCTGCGCGCCCGCATCGCCGTGCTGCGTCGGGGCGTGCCGACCTGCGTGGCGCTGATCTTGTGCGCGGCTGGCGTGGTTGCGTGGGCATGGCTGCTGCCGCAACGCGCGGCGCAAGCGCGCGTGATGGCACAGCCTTTACCTGCGCCATCGACGCTGGTGACGCCTGCGCCACCGCCGTCGGCCAATCAGAATCTGGCTGCCTTCTACGACACGCTGGGTGAAAAACGCTACGCCGAACAGCAGGTGAAAGTGCTGTTCGACCTGGCCGCCAAAGCCGGCCTGACTCTGAACCAGGGCGAGTACAAAGCAGCTTACGACAAGGCCAGCCGCGTCAGCACCTACCAGATCATCTTGCCGGTGAAGGGCCCGTATCAGTCGATCTGGCAGTTCGCCATGCAAGGCTTGCGCGAGATGCCGTATGCCTCGCTGGATGAAGTGGGCTTCCGCCGCGACACCATTGCCGATCCCACGGTGGAAGCGCGCCTGCGCTTTACCCTGTACCTGAAGGACGCCGAACCATGAAGCCCTACCAGATCGTGATGGCAGTGGCACTGGTGGGCGCGGCCGGCCTGGTGCTGTTTGGCGATAACTCGCCCTCGGCCGACATCGCGGAGCCGGTGGCGCGTGCCAACGCGTCGAAACCTGCGCCATCCCAGGCGCCGCGCGACGCCGGCGCCAGCGACGGCAAAGCCGATACCGCCATCCTTGCGCTGGTCCCGCGCGCGCAACTGGTGGGCGAGGCCGGCGACGCCACGTTCGCCGCTGGCGAGGGTGTGTTCATGGGGCAGAACTGGAATCCACCGCCGCCGCCACCTCCGCCGCCGTCGAAAACGCCGCCGCCACCGCCGATGGCGCCGCCCATGCCGTTCACCTACATCGGCAAGGCGCTGGCCGACGGCGCGTGGGAGGTGTTCCTGGCACGTGGAGATAAAACGTACTCGGTGCGGGTTCAGACTGTCATTGACGGCACCTACCGCGTGGAGAAGATCGCGCCGCCGATGATGTCCCTGACTTATTTGCCTTTGAATCAGCAACAACAGATGAATATTGGAGCTCTTGAGTGATGGCTAGCCCTCTGAAGAAACTAGGCAGCTGTGCTGCGCTGGCGATCCTGCTGAGCGGCTGCGCCGCGCAAATGGCCTACCGCGACGGCAATGACCTGATCGCGAAGAATCAGGTCGAAGCCGGTCTCGCCAAATACCAGGAGGCGGTGCAGGCCGACCCGTACAACGCACAATATCGCAGCGCCTACCTGAGTGCGCGCGAGCGCGCCACCCAACGCATCCTGGAAACGGCTGAACGCGACCAGGCCGAAGGCCGCAGCGCTCAGGCGGAGCAGGGCTACCGCCGTGTGCTGAGCCTCGACGCGCAGAACGAGCGCGCAGTAGCCGGCTTGCGCGCGCTGGAGCGCGATGGCCGCCAGGCCAGGCTGATGGACGCCGCCACCCAGCATTTCAACAAGGGCGAATACGAACTGGCCAGGCAAAAGCTCAACGCCATCCTGACCGAATCGCCAGGCAACGACAAGGCGCGCGCCATGCTGCGCGAAGCGGCCGAGAAGAGCGCCCCGCCGGCGGTGGAGTCAGGCCTGTCGAAGGCTTACAAGCAGCCGATCACCATCGAGTTCCGTGACGCTCCGCTGAAGCAGGTGTTTGAGGTGATCTCGCGCCGCTCAGGCCTGAACTTCGTGTTCGACAAGGACGTGAAGACCGACCAGAAAACCACGGTGCTGCTGAAGAACAGCACTGTGGAATCGGCCATCTACTTCCTGCTGCTGACAAATCAGCTGGAGCAGCAGGTGATGGACGCCAACACCATCCTGATCTATCCGAACGTGGCGGCCAAGCTGAAGGAATACCAGGAGATGACGGTCAAGACCTTCTTCCTGGCGAATGCCGAAGCCAAGCTGGTGGCCAACACGCTGAAGACCATCCTCAAGTCGCGCGACGTGGTGGTGGATGAAAAGCTCAATCTCATCATCGTGCGCGACACGCCGGAAGCAATCCGCCTGGCCGAGCGCCTGATCACGCTGCAGGATGCGCCGGAAGCGGAAGTCATGCTGGAAGTGGAGATCCTGGAAGTGAAGCGTTCGCGCCTGATGGACCTGGGCGTGGTGTGGCCGACTTCCGTCACGTTCGCACCGCTGTCCACCTCGGGCGGCACCGGCATCACCATCCGCGATCTGAATAATCTGAACCAGCGCACCATCGGCGTCACCGGCGTGCAGCTGGGCGTCAACGCCAACAAGAACGACTCCGACTCCAATCTGCTGGCCAATCCGCGCATCCGTGTGCGCAACAAGGAGAAGGCCAAGATCGTCATTGGCGACAAGCTGCCGGTAATTACGTCCACCGTCTCTTCCGGCGTGGGCGGCTTTGCCAGCGATTCGGTCACCTACGTCGACGTCGGCCTGACCCTGAACGCCGAGCCGACCATTTACCTGAACAACGAGGTGGCGATCCGTATGCAGCTGGAAGTCAGCAATCTGGTCAGCACCATCACCACCAAGAACGGCACCACCGCATACCAGCTGGGCACGCGCCAGGCGTCCACCATGCTGCAGCTGAAGGATGGCGAGAACCAGGTGCTGGCGGGGCTGATCAACAACGAGGAACGCAATTCGTCCAACAAGGTGCCGGGCTTCAGCGAGCTGCCGATCGTCAGCCGCCTGTTCGGCAGCCAGCGTGACGACAACCAGAAGACCGAGATCGTGCTGTCGATTACGCCGCACCTGATCCGCAATGTGCAGCGTCCGGAAGCGTCGGCGTCGGAGTTCTCGGCCGGCACCGAGGCCAGTTTCCGCCGCCGTCCGGACCTGACGCCGCGCGCCAATGTGCCGCTGCCGGGCCAGGCGCGGCCGGCGCCCGCACCGGCACCGGCCGCGCCTGGCGCACCGGCCACGCCGCAGCCCGCGCCAGGTCCGGTGCAGGCGACATCGATCTCGCAATCGCAACCGGCGCCACTGCCGGCCACGCAAGGCGCGCAGCCGCAAGCGGTGCAGCCGCCAGCGGCCGAGCCATCGCCGGCGCCGGCCACCGAATCCGCACCGGTGCAGCAGTAATCATGCGCGCGCGCGGCTTCACCCTGATCGAGCTGCTGGTGACGCTGGCCATCCTCGGCCTGCTCAGCGCTTTGGTGATCCCGACCGCGCAGGTCGTGGTGCAGCGGCGGCAGGAGCAGGACTTGCGCGAATCGCTGCGTGAAATCCGCCATGCGCTGGACGCCTACAAGCTGGCTTACGATCAGGGCCGCATTGCCAAGTCGCTGGGCGCCAGCGGCTACCCGAAGACGCTGGAAACGCTGGTGGAAGGCGTGCCGGATCTGCAAAACCCCAAGCACGCCAGGATCTTCTTCCTGCGCCGGGTGCCGCGCGACCCGTTCAATCCGGATAGCCTGCTGAGCGACGCGCAAACCTGGGGCAAGCGCAGCTACGCCAGCGAGGCCGATCAGCCGAAGGAGGGCGAAGATGTCTACGATGTCTACAGCCTCAGTGAAAAGACCGGCCTGAACGGCGTACCTTACAAGAAGTGGTGAGCATGAAGCGCAACGGATTCACACTGATCGAACTGCTGGTGGTGCTGGGCATCGTGGCCCTGATGCTGACGCTGGCCGTGCCGCGCTACTTCCCCAGCATCGACAAGTCGAAAGAGGTGGTGCTGGCTGACAACCTGCGCAATGTGCGGCAGGTGCTGGACCAATATTACGGCGACACCGGCCGCTATCCGGATTCGCTGGAGCAACTGGTGGAAAAACGCTACCTGCGCGCCTTGCCGTACGACCCCGTCGCCGAAAGCGACACCACCTGGATCATCGTGCCGCCGGAAGACAGCAGCAAGGGCAGCGTCTACACCATCCGCAGCGGCGCTGCCGGCAACGACCGCAGCGGCAAGCCTTACGCCGACTGGTGATATGGCCGAAGCATCAACATTGCCAGGCAGCGCGCGGCGCATCAACGGCGCGCGCGGATTCACCTATCTGAGCCTGATTATCGTGGTTGCCATTGTCGCTTTGTTAACGGCTTCGACCATAAAACTGGGTTCAGTGTTGCAGCGCAGCAGGGTCGAGCAGGAGTTGCTGGAAATCGGCGGCGCCTTCAGCGATGCGCTCAAAAGCTACGCTGACGCCACGCCGCAGGGGCAGCCCACGCAGCCGCCTTCCCTGAAAGAATTGCTGAAAGATCCGCGCTTCCCCGGCACGCGCCGGCATCTGCGCAAGATTTTTGTCGACCCGATGACGGGCAAAGCCGAGTGGGGGATTGTCTACCGCGGCGATAAGGTCGGCGTGCTGGCGGTGTATAGCCTGTCCGATGCAAAACCTGTGAAAATTGGCAATTTCCCCCCACGATATTCTGGATTTGAAGGCAAGAGTCGAATTTCCGAGTGGAAATTTATGATGGTGGCAGATACGGCGCAAACGGGAAATCAAGCACAAACTAGCAAGACTGTATCTGATTTACAACAAGGTTTGGGCTCACGCCAACAAAATTTACCTGCACCAATATCGCCCCCCAAAACTGACCAGCCTGAGCCGCCCCAGGAACCCGCGCCCGCTATGGAGGAGCCCGCTTCTTCCTCTGAAAAAGCGCCGTCGCCGGAGCCTGAACCGGCACCGGCGGAACAGCGCGATATGTGAGTAAAAATCAACTTTCTCACCAAAAAGTTTCCAAAAGCATTGCCAAAATGGTGCGGCGCAGATAGGTTTTTTTTGCGATGCGAAAAAAGTTATAAAAAAGCAATTAAAAATAAAAAATTTACAATCGTAATTAATGTTTTTATGTTATTGTTCGTCCTAGCAGCACTCCTATTAACCCACAAGTGGTTGGCGCAAGCACAGCCACAATTCGTCTGATTAAGGATAATCATATGAAATTGAAATCTTTCGCAGCCGGCGCAGTACTGGCTGTTGCTTCGGTGAGCGCTTTCGCAGCAGGCACCACCAAAGATCTGGGCACCCTGGATTCGACCGGTTTTGACTCCGTGTCGCAAGGTTCGGCCAAATACGGCGCGAACATCGACTTCCTGGACACCTGGACCTTCACCATCGACGTGCCATCGGCAACCTCGTTCGGCGCACAGCAAACCTTCGCTGCTCCAGCTGGCGCGATCTCCGGCTTCGGCGGTGAACTGGTTGGCTACGGCACCTTCGGCCCAGCAATCACCACCGGTTCGACCCAGAACCTGGCTTGGGCTGGCTCGCTGGGCGCTGGTACCTACACCGTGCACATCTGGGGTCACACCGAACTGAAAAACACCACCTACACCGCTACCGTGTCGGCCCTGCCAGTTCCAGAGCCAACCACCTACGGCATGATGCTGGGTGGCCTGGCACTGGTTGGTGCTGTTGCTGCTCGCCGCAAAAAAGCCTAAGTCAGGCTCGCGTTAAAAAACCCGCCTCGGCGGGTTTTTTTTCGTCCGGCGCCTGGCGCTCAGCGCGCGATGCGCTTGAAGTCGCGCAGCCGGAAGCCCATTGCCAGCAGGGCGCCGAAGTACACTGCGGCGCATATGCCAACCAGCAGCAGCAGGGCGCCCGCGCGCAGCAAGGCGTGGTGCTGCAAGCCGATCCAGTCGATCTGGCGCGCGCCCAACCAGGCGGCCGCCGCCATCAGGCCGCAGCCGATCACCAGCTTGAGACAGAACAGCGGCCAGCCTGGCCGCGGACGGTAGATATCGCGCTTGCGCAGGCCGGTGTACAGGAAGGCGGCGTTCAGGCAGGCGCCCATGCCGATCGACAGCGCCAGGCCGGACACCTGCAGATAGGGCACAAACAGCAAATTCATCAGCTGGGTAGCCACCAGCACCATCAGGGCGATGCGCACCGGCGTGCGGATGTCCTGCTGCGCGTAAAACGCCGGCGCCAGCGTCTTCACCAGGATAATGCCCAGCAGGCCGACGCAGTAGGCGATCAGCGGCCGCGCCGATTGCGTGGTGGCTTCATCGCTGAAGGCGCCATAGTGGAACAAGGTGGCGATCATCGGCTCGGCCAGCACCGCCATGCCCACCGCCGCCGGCAGCGCCAGCAGGAAGGTCAGGCGCAGGCCCCAGTCCAGCAGCTCCGAGTATTCCTGCTTGTCGTCGTCGGCCTGGGCTTTGGACAGGCTGGGCAGCAGGATGGTGCCCAGCGCCACGCCCAACAGGGCGGTGGGGAATTCCATCAGGCGGTCGGCGTAGGACAGCCACGAGATGCTGCCATCGGCCAGGCGCGAGGCGATGCTGGTGTTGATCATCAGGCTGATCTGGGCGGCCGAGACGGCAAACACGGCCGGTCCCATCTTCTTGAGCACACGGCGCACGCCGGGGTCGCCAAGGCCGGCGGCCGGGTTCCAGGACAGCCGCGGCAGCATGCCGATGCGGATCAGTGCCGGCACCTGGATCGCCACCTGCAGCACGCCGCCGACAAACACGGCAATCGCCATGGCGTAGATCGGCTGCGCCAGGTGCTGCTGCAGGAACAGCGACGCCAGGATGGAGGACAGGTTCAGCAGCACCGGCGTGAAGGCCGGGATCTTGAATTCGCGCCAGGTATTGAGCACGCCGCCGGCCAGCGCCACGAAGGCCATGAAACTAATATAGGGGAACATCACACGCGTCATCCACACTGCCGCGTCAAACTCCTTGAGCCCGGTGGCGATCAGGTAGATAAACAGCGGCGACGCTATAATGCCGATCACCGTGACGATCAGCGTGGCCCACACCAGCGTGTTGGCCACATGGTCGGTCAGCTGCTTGCTGGCCTCGTGGCCCTGCTTGTTCTTGTACTCGGCCAGGATCGGCACGAACGCTTGCGAAAACGCCCCCTCGGCAAACAGGCGGCGCAGCAGATTGGGAATGCGGAAGGCGACGATGTAGGCATCGGTCAGGCCGCCGGCGCCGAAGGCGCGGGCGATCAGGGTTTCACGCAGGAGGCCGGTAATCCGGGACAGCATGGTCATGCTGGAGATGGCGGTAAGTGTCTTAAGCAAGTTCATGGGACGTGATTATAGTTGCTCCTGCTGATAAATATCGCTATAATCACAGGCTGTACAAAATTCTGTTGCGCAGACATTAATGTTTGGCAGGCAGTAGTTTGACTCACACGGTTCGCCCTGATGGCAACCTAGGACGCACCTGTTTGGCAAACATTAATGTTTGCAAACGCATCATTTACCTGTTTAGGAAATTTCATGGCAAATACCGCACAAGCGCGCAAACGCGCTCGTCAAGCAGTTAAGCAAAACGCTCACAACTCGGCTCAGCGTTCGACCCTGCGCACCGCTATCAAGGCTGTGCGTAAGGCCATCCAGGCTGGTGACAAAGCTGCTGCGACGACCATCTTCCAAGCTTCCGTGTCGACCATCGACTCCATCGCTGACAAGAAGATCATCCACAAAAACAAGGCAGCTCGTCACAAGAGCCGTCTGGCAGCTGCCCTGAAAGCACTGTCCGCTTAATTTTCCTTTTCAGGAAGACCAAGCAAAAAAGCCGCACTGGCATCGCCAGTGCGGCTTTTGTCGTTTGCAGCCTGCCGGCTCAGCCCAGGTCCTTGGGCGACACGTCCATCCACTCGCCCGGCATCAGCGGATGGGTGGCCAGCGAGATGCCGCCAATGGCGCTGCGCACCAGGCGCAGGGTCGGCAGGCCGACCGCGGCCGTCATGCGCCGCACCTGGCGATTTTTCCCTTCCTGCAGCGTGATGGCCAGCCAGCTGGTCGGCTGGCCGGCGCGCTGGCGGATCGGCGGATGGCGCGGCCACAGCCACTCCGGCTCGGCAATCTGCACCGCCTTGCACGGCTGGGTGATGAAGTCGCCCAGGTTGAGCGGCGCCTGCAGCCGCGCCAGGGCACCGGCGTCCGGCACGCCTTCCACCTGCACCAGATAGGTTTTGCCGGCCTTGTGGTCGGGGTGGGCGATGGCGTGCTGCAGCTTGCCGTCGTCGGTCAGCAGCATCAGGCCTTCGCTGTCGTAGTCGAGGCGGCCGGCGGGATAGATCCTGGGAATGGCCAGGTGGTCGGCCAGCGTGGCCTTGCCGTCCTGCGGGGAAAACTGGCACAGCACCTGGAACGGCTTATTGAATAGAATTAAGGACATTATTGAAAGCTATAGTAGTGTAGGCTTGAAAACCTTGGCGCGCCGCGACATACTCGTGCATAATGTGAAACACTCGTCTTATATCTTATAGAAGACTTGGACTACGGAGAACCCACGATGCAACATATCAAAGTACCGGCGGACGGCCAGAAAATCACCGTCAACGCGGATTTTTCCCTGAATGTACCAGATAACCCGATCATTCCCTATATCGAGGGTGACGGCACCGGCCGCGATATTACGCCGGTCATGCTGAAAGTGGTGGACGCGGCGGTCGCCAGGGCCTACGGCGGCACGCGCCAGATCCGCTGGATGGAAATCTTTGCCGGCGAAAAATCGACCCAGATCTATGGCCCGGACGTGTGGCTGCCGGAAGAAACGCTGGCGGCGGTGAAGGATTACCTGGTCTCGATCAAGGGCCCGCTGACCACGCCGGTGGGCGGCGGCATCCGCTCGCTCAACGTGGCGCTGCGCCAGCAACTGGACCTGTACGTGTGCCTGCGCCCGGTGCGCTACTTCACCGGCGTGCCGTCGCCGCTGAAAGAGCCGGAGAAAACCAATATGGTGATCTTCCGCGAGAACTCGGAAGACATCTACGCCGGCATTGAATACGCGCAGGGTTCGGAGGGCGCGAAAAAGCTGATCAACTTCCTGCTCAATGAAATGGGCGCCAACAAGATCCGCTTCCCGGAAACCTCGGGCATCGGCATCAAGCCGGTATCGGTGGAGGGCACCGAGCGCCTGATGCGCAAGGCCATCCAGTACGCCATCGACAACGACAAGCCATCGGTCACCATTGTCCACAAGGGCAACATCATGAAGTACACCGAAGGCGGTTTCCGCGACTGGGCCTACGCGCTGGCGCAAAAGGAATTCGGCGCCGAGCTGATCGACGGCGGCCCGTGGTGCAAATTCAAGAACCCCAAGACCGGCCGCGACATCACCATCAAGGATTCGATCGCGGACGCCTTCCTGCAGCAGATCCTGCTGCGCCCGGCGGAATACAGCGTGATCGCCACCCTCAACCTGAACGGCGACTACGTCTCGGACGCGCTGGCGGCGCAAGTGGGCGGCATCGGCATTGCGCCGGGCGCCAATATGTCGGATTCGGTGGCCATGTTTGAAGCCACCCACGGCACCGCGCCCAAGTACGCCGGCAAGGATTACGTCAATCCCGGCTCGATGATCCTGTCGGCCGAGATGATGCTGCGCCACATGGGCTGGACCGAAGCGGCCGACCTGATCATCAAATCGATGGAGAAGGCGATCGACTCCAAGCACGTCACCTACGATTTCGCGCGCCTGATGGAAAACGCCGTGCAGGTGTCGTGCTCGGGCTTTGGCGACGTGATGATCGAGCAGATGCAGTAAGTGCTCATGCGGCCGGGCAGGCTGGTCGTTGCGCTGAACCTTGATCCAGATTGAACGGTCTAACCGGACCGATATCTATCCTGGAGAGCGTGATGAACTGCCCTGGAAGTGCGGCCGCCATGTCTATCGATCTGCGTTACGCCGCGCTGCTGGCGCGCATCCAAGCCTACCAGGGCGCGCGGCGCTCCGAGAGTGCTGCGTTCCTGATCTGGTATCTGGTTAACTACTACCGCCTCGACGAGCTGGAGGCGACCGATTGTGTCTGCGACCAGGCCGGCGATAAAGGCATAGACGGCATTTACGTCAACCAGGGCGCCGTCAAGGCGCGCGATTTCAAGTCCAACCATCCGATTCAGGCGCGGCTGCAGCAGGAGTTCAAAAAACACTATGGCGGCAGTTATGCACTGGCCGTCAAGCGCGGAGAGCCGATCGGGAGCGCGGTCACCATCTCCAATGAAGTCGCGGGCCTGACGCTGATCGCGTTTGACCTGGGCGAGCCATGGACCACGCACCGCAAGTACCAGGTATTTGACGAGCGCTACAACGAGGTGTTTGGCCGTCCCGAGGTGACAGCCGGCAAGATCGTGATGCTGCAGATCGCGGTGGCGCTGGAGTCCAGGCTGGTCAAGACGCTGGTCGCCAGTTACCGCAAAGATCTGCTGCGCAGGAAGACCGCCAGCGTGGCGGAGCTGTGGGCGCGTTTCTGATCGATTTACAACAGCGGCAGGCGAAAAAAAACCCCGCAGCGCGGGGTTTTTTACATCGGTGGCCAGGAATTAAGCCGACTGGATGTTGGAAGCTTGCTTGCCTTTAGGGCCTTGCGTGACTTCGAACTGAACTTTTTGACCTTCTTTGAGGGTCTTAAAACCGTTCATGTTGATTGCGGAGAAGTGAGCGAACAAATCTTCGCCGCCGTCATCTGGAGTGATGAAGCCAAAACCTTTGGAATCATTGAACCACTTAACAGTACCAGTTGCCATAAAAAGAACTTTCAAAATTAAAACAGATCACACGAGCCATAAAAGCAAGAAGCTTCTTGCCCCTCTCCTCACGCCCACTTCTTATCAACGTGTACATTTCTGCACGAAGCCGATAACGCATTGTTAGCGGACCAAATTTGAAAGTCAAGCAGATTTGTGGGCATTTTGCTACTTTTGAGACGATTGGTGAAAAAGCAACTCTTGATTTTGCGGAATGGGTCGCCATCTGCGTCAAGTTGAGAAAGCGCGTAAGATGGAAAACAATTGGATGTGTGCAGCGAAATGCACATTGCATGAACCCCGAAAGCATTAGAATATAAGCGTATGGCAACCAAGCATGACACCGAAACCCTCTTGGAGCGGCAAACGCTAAAGCCGCCACCGCTTTACCAGGTGGCGTTGCTGAATGACGACTACACCCCGATGGAATTTGTGGTCGCAATTATTCAGGAGTATTTCAACAAGGATCGCGAGACCGCGACGCAGATCATGCTGAGTGTGCATCGCTACGGCAAAGGCGTGTGCGGCGTGTTCTCGAAAGATATAGCCTGTACCAAAGTGGAGTTTGTTTTAACGCATGCGCGCAAGGCAGGCCATCCCCTGCAGTGCGTGATGGAGGAAGTATGATTGCGCAGGAATTGGAAGTAAGTTTGCACATGGCGTTTGTCGAAGCCCGACAGGCGCGCCACGAATTCATCACGGTGGAGCACTTGCTGCTGGCCTTGCTGGACAACCCTTCGGCTGCCGAAGTGTTGCGCGCATGCGCCGTCAACATTGAAGATCTGCGCAAAACCCTGACCAATTTTATTGGCGACAATACCCCGACCGTGCCCGGCACCGGCGAAGTGGATACCCAGCCTACGCTCGGCTTCCAGCGCGTGATTCAGCGCGCCATCATGCACGTGCAGTCGGCGTCGAATGGCAAGAAGGAAGTCACTGGCGCCAATGTGCTGGTGGCGATTTTTGGTGAAAAAGATTCGCACGCGGTGTACTACCTGCACCAGCAGGGCGTGACTCGCCTGGATGTGGTGAATTTCATCTCGCATGGCGTGCGCAAGGACCAGCAGTCCGATACCGCGAAAGCGTCGGAAGGCGTGGAAGAGGGCGCGCCGGCCGGCGAAGGCCAGAGCAAGGAAAGCCCGCTCGACCAGTTCACCCAGAACCTGAACAAATCGGCCGCCGACGGCAAGATCGATCCGCTGATCGGCCGCGAAGAGGAAGTGGATCGCGTGATCCAGATCCTGTGCCGCCGCCGCAAGAACAATCCGCTGCTGGTGGGGGAGGCCGGCGTCGGCAAGACCGCCATCGCGGAAGGCCTGGCCTATCGCATCACCCAGGGCGACGTGCCGGAAATCCTGCAGAACGCCATCGTCTACTCGCTGGACATGGGCGCGCTGCTGGCTGGCACCAAGTACCGCGGCGATTTTGAGCAGCGCCTGAAAGCGGTGCTGAAGCAGCTGAAGGACAACCCGCACGGCATCCTGTTCATCGACGAGATCCACACCATCATCGGCGCCGGTTCGGCGTCGGGCGGCACGCTGGATGCGTCCAACCTGCTGAAACCAGCTTTGGCCAACGGCCAGCTGAAATGCGTGGGCGCGACCACCTACACCGAGTTCCGCGGCGTGTTCGAGAAGGATCACGCGCTGAGCCGGCGCTTCCAGAAAGTGGACGTCAATGAACCGACCGTCGAACAGACGGTGCAGATCCTGCGCGGCCTGAAGTCGCGCTTCGAAGAGCACCACGGCGTGAAATACTCGTCGTCGGCGCTGTCGACCGCGGCCGAACTGGCGGCGCGCTTCATCAACGACCGCCATCTGCCGGACAAGGCGATTGACGTGATCGATGAAGCGGGTGCGGCGCAACGCATTCTGCCGAAGTCCAAGCAGAAGAAAACCATCGGCAAGACCGAGATCGAGGACATCATCTCCAAGATCGCGCGCATCCCCCCGCAGACCGTCAACCAGGACGACCGCAGCAAGCTGCAAACCATCGACCGCGACCTGCGCAACGTGGTGTTCGGCCAGGACCCGGCGATCGAAGCACTGGCGTCGGCCATCAAGATGGCGCGTGCCGGCCTGGGCAAGACCGACAAGCCGATCGGCTCCTTCCTGTTCTCCGGCCCGACCGGCGTCGGCAAGACCGAGGTGGCCAAGCAGCTGGCCTTCATCCTGGGCATCGAGCTGGTGCGCTTCGACATGTCGGAATACATGGAACGCCACGCGGTGTCGCGCCTGATCGGCGCGCCGCCCGGCTACGTTGGTTTCGACCAGGGCGGCCTGCTGACCGAAGCCATCACCAAGAAGCCGCACACCGTGCTGCTGCTGGATGAAATTGAAAAAGCCCATCCGGACATTTTCAACATCCTGCTGCAAGTGATGGACCATGGCACGCTGACCGACAACAACGGCCGCAAGGCGGACTTCCGCAACGTGATCATCATCATGACCACCAATGCGGGCGCCGAGTCGCTGCAGAAGTCGACCATCGGCTTTACCACCAGCAAGCAGGCTGGCGACGAAATGGGCGACATCAAGCGCATGTTCACGCCGGAGTTCCGCAACCGCCTGGACGCCATCATCAGCTTCCGCGCGCTGGACGAGGAAATCATTCTGCGGGTGGTCGACAAGTTCCTGATGCAGCTGGAAGAGCAGCTGCACGAGAAGAAGGTCGAAGCGGTGTTCAGCGAAAAACTGCGCGCCTTCCTGGCGAAGAAAGGCTTCGATCCGCTGATGGGCGCGCGGCCGATGTCGCGCCTGATCCAGGACATGATCCGCAAGGCGCTGGCCGACGAGCTGCTGTTCGGCCGCCTGGTCACCGGCGGCAAGGTCATCGTCGATCTGGACGACAAGGACGTGGTCAAGCTGGACTTCCCGGAACCGCCGGATGCGGCCCCGAGCCAGCCGCCGGAAACCGTCGAAGTCGACTAAGCCACACCACCGCAAGAAAACCCGCTACGGCGGGTTTTTTTTCGCCTAGAATGTTCGTTCCATTTGACAACCACTGATGCCCGTCTCATGAAACTGTCCCGCCTCGCCGTGCTCCTGATGTCCGCCGGTCTGCTGTCCACTGCCTACGCTGCCGATGCTTATTACCGCTTCCCCGCCATCCGTGGCGACCATGTCGTGTTTACCGCCGAAGGCGATCTGTGGCGCACCGGCGCGCACGGCGGCCAGGCGCAGCGCCTGACCACCCATCCTTCCGCCGAAACCAACGCCGCCATCTCGCATGACGGCCGCTGGGTGGCGTTTTCCGCCTCGTATGAAGGGGCGCAGGAAGCCTATGTGATGCCGCTGGCGGGCGGCCTGCCCAAGCGCATCACGTTTGAGAATGGTGCGGTCTCGGTGCTGGACTGGAGCGCGCAGGGCGAGGTGCTGGTCAGCATGGCCAGTGGCACTGGCCCGGGCCGCAGCTTCGTGATCGCCGCCGTCAAACCGGATGATCTGCAGCGCCGCATCTTCCCGCTGGCCGACGCCAACGACGCCGCGCTTGATGACAGCGGCAAGACCCTGTACTTCACCCGCAACGGCCTGGCGCTGACCAACGATAACGTCAAAGCCTATCGCGGCGGCGCGCACGCGCAGCTGTGGCGCTATGAAGTGAATGGCAATGCGGAAGCGGTGCAGCTGCTGGCTACCGATGCCGGCAACAACAAGCGGCCGATGTGGTGGCAGGGCCGCCTGTATTTCATCAGCGACCGCAGTGGCTCGGACAATCTGTGGTCGATGGCCGCCGACGGCAGCGACCCGCGCCAGCTGACGCAGCACACTACATGGGACGTGCGCAATGCCGCCATCGGCGATGGCCGCATTGTCTATCAGCTGGGCGCCGACCTGCACGTGCTGGATCTGGCCAGCAGCAAGGATGAACAGCTGGCCATCAGTCTCGTCTCTGACTTTGACCAGCAGCGCACGCGCCAGATCCGTTCGCCGCTGGAGAGCCTGACCAACGTGCAAATCGCCGGCAAGTTTGAACGCGTCGTGCTGACTGCGCGCGGCCGCGTGAGCGTGGCCGGCACCGGCGCGCAGCGCCGCGTGGAGATCGCGATACCGGAAGGCGCGCGCGCCCGCCAGGCGGTGTTCAGCCACGATGACAAATCGGTCTACGCCATCGTCGACACCACCGGCGAAAACGAAATCTGGAAATTCGCCGCCGACGGTTCCGGCAAGGGCGAACAGCTGACCAGGGACGGCAACAACCACCGCTGGCAGCTATACCCATCGCCGGACGGGCGCTGGCTGGGCCACACCGACAAGAAGGGCCGCTTCTGGCTGCTGGACCTGGCCACCAAGGTCAACACCGTGATCGACGACGCCGGCAAGTCGGGCCTGGGTGACTATGACGAGATCCTGTGGTCGGCCGACAGCAGGAATCTGGCGCTGGTACGCGCCGCCAGCACCGAGCAGCGCAACCAGATTGGCCTCTACAACATCGACAGCAAGCAGCTGGCCTTCGTCACCAGCGACCGCTACACCTCGCGCTCGCCGGTGTTTTCGCCGGATGGCAAATGGCTGTACTTCCTGTCGGCGCGCAACTTCCAGCTGGCGAATGGTTCACCGTGGGGCGACCGCAATATGGGGCCGGTGTTCGACAAGCGCACCGGCATCTACGCGCTGGCGCTGCAGCCGGAAAACCGCTTCCCATTCAAACCGGACGATGAACTGAGCAAGCCAGGCGACAAGCCGGCCGAAGGCGCGACCGAGCAGGCGGCGGAAAAAGCCGCGGAGAAGGCCGTCGCCAAGGCTGCGCCCAAAGCCACCGGCAAGACCCTGCCGGCCATCGTCTACGCCGGCCTGGCGGATCGTCTGTACGAAGTGCCGCTGGCAGCCGGTAACTATCGCGCGCTGCAGATGGACGACAAGCGCCTGTACTTCCTCGACGCCGACGGCAACGATGGCAAGGCCAATCTGAAAACGCTGGCCATCGCCAGCAATGGTCCGCAGCCGGAAGTGTTCGCGGCCGGCGTGCGTGAATACGATCTGTCCCTCGACAAGAAGCATGTCTACTATCGCACTTTCGCCGCCGGCGCCGGTGATATGTATGTGGTGGATGCCGGCGCCAAAGCGCCAACGGATGTGAGCAAAGCCAGGATCAAGCTGGATGACTGGACCTTCACTTCCAATCCGCGCCTGGAGTGGAAGCAGATGTTCAACGACGCGTGGCGCATGCATCGTGACTTCCTGTACGACGTGAAGATGCGCGGCGCCGACTGGCCGGCCGTGCGCGCCAGATACGCGCCGCTGGTGGAGCGCGTGACCGACCGCGCGGAACTGGACGATGTGCTGGGCATGATGATCAGTGAGGTCGGCGCGCTGCACTCGCAGATCCGCCCCGGCGACATCCGCCGCTCGCCGCCGGAAGGCACGCCGGCGGGTCTTGGGGCGGTGCTGTCGCGCACCGCTGAAGGTTATCGCGTAGATCACATCTACGCCAGCGAACCTGAACTGCCGTCGCAACGCGGCCCGCTGGCGCAAGCCGGCGTGGACGTGAAAGAGGGCGACATCATCACCGCCGTCAACGGCAAGCCGGTGCTGGAAGCGCGCGACATTGCCGATCTGCTGCTGAATCAGGCGGACAAACAAGTGCTGCTGCAAGTGAAGCGCAAGAACGATACGCGCTCGGTCATTGTGCTGCCGGTGAATATGGGTAAGCAGGCCGCCTTGCGCTACAGCGACTGGGAGCAATCGCGTGCGCGCCAGGTGGAGGCCGCATCCAAGGGCCGCATCGGCTACCTGCATTTGCGCGCCATGGGGCCGAACGACATCGCCTCGTTTGCGCGCGACTTCTACGCCAACGTCAATCGCGAAGGGCTGATCATCGACGTCCGTCGCAACAACGGCGGCAACATCGACAGCTGGATCATCGAGAAGCTGCTGCGCAAGGCCTGGGCGTTCTGGGCGCCGCCGGGTGTGGCGCCGTCGCCGAATATGCAGAACACCTTCCGCGGTCATCTGGTGGTGCTGATCGACGAATACACGTACTCGGACGGCGAGACTTTTGCGGCCGGCGTCAAGTCGCTTGGTCTGGCGCCGCTGGTTGGCAAGCGCACGGCCGGCGCCGGCGTCTGGCTGAGCGATAACAATCGCCTCAGCGACAACGGCATGGCGCGCGTGGCGGAGATGGGACAGTTCAACACGCAGGATGGCCAGTGGCTTATCGAAGGCATCGGCGTGTCGCCGGATTTGGTGGTCGACAATCTGCCGCATGCCACCTTCCAGGGACAGGACCGTCAGCTGGAAGTGGCCCTGCAGCTGCTGGAAAAAACCATGAAAGAAAAGCCGATCAGGCCCTATCAACCGCAGGTGATCCCTGCTCTGAAATAAGGAGGCTGTATGAAGCACGTGAGCGCGCGCGCCCTGGCGGGCGTGTTGCTGGCGCTGGGTGTTACCGCACCTGCGCTGGCGCTGCCCAGCACCAGCGATACCCGCATGTTGACCGAACCGGCATTGTCCGCGCAGCATCTGGCGTTCATCTATGCCGGCGATGTGTGGCTGGCCAATGCCGACGGCAGCGCGCCGCGCCGTCTCACGTCCGATCCCGGCGAGAAGTCGAATCCCATCTTTTCGCCGGACGGTAAACTGATCGCTTACAGCGCGCAGGTTGACGGCAATACCGACGTTTACCTGCTGCCCGTCGAAGGCGGCGTGCCCAGGCGCCTGACCTGGCATCCGGGCGCCGATGTCGCACAAGCCTTCACGCCGGATGGCAAAGCGGTGATGTTCACGTCGCCGCGCGCGGCTTTCAACAACCGCTTCCGCAAGTTGTTCACGGTGCCGGTTGGCGGCGGCGTCGAGACCCAGCTGGAAGTGCCGAACGCCGCGCGCGCCGCGTGGTCGCCGGATGGCAAGCAGATCGTCTATAACCCGTTCTCTGCGGCCTTCATGCAGTGGAAGCACTATCGCGGCGGTACGCATTCCATCCTGTGGCTGTTCAATCGCGGCGGTCAGTCGGTGCTGCAGATTCCGCAGCCGGCTGGCGGTTCCAACGACGTCGATCCGGTATGGATCGGTGACACCATCTACTTCCGCTCCGACCGCGATGGCGAATTCAATCTGTATGCCTACGACGTCAAGACCAGGTTGGTGAGCGCGCTGACGCGGCACAGCGATTTCCCGGTGCTGAACGTCTCCGCATCCGGCAACCGCATCGTCTACGAGCAGGCCGGCTATCTGCATGCACTGGATCTGGCCAGCGGGCAGGCGCACAAGCTCACCATCGGCGTGAATGCCGACCTTGGATTGTCGCGCCCGCGCTGGGTCAGCGGCGCGAAGTACATCCGCAATGCTTCGATCTCGCCATCCGGCGCACGCGTGGCGTATGAGTTCCGCGGCGAGATCGTCACCATCCCCGCGGATAAAGGCGATGTGCGCAACCTGACCCAAACTCCGGCCGCGCATGAGCGTTCGCCGGCATGGTCGCCCGATGGCCGCTCGGTGGCCTACTTCTCCGACGAATCGGGCGAGTACATGCTGCACATCCGCTCGCAGGACGGCAAGGGCGAGCCGCGCAAATACAAGTTGACTGGCGCCGGCTTTTACGACAACCCGGTGTGGTCGCCGGACAGCAAAAAGCTGGCCTACACCGATAATGCGTGGACGCTGTATGTGCTGGACGTAGCTTCCGGCGTGATCAAGAAGATCGCCTCCGAACCGCTGTATGGCGTGAACAAGACGCTGCAGGCGGCGTGGGCGCCGGATTCGCGCTGGATCGCTTATGCGCTCAACTCGATGACATACACGCGCAGCGCCTACATCTACTCGCTGGAGCAGAATAAATCGTGGCAGGTGACGGATGGTTTGTCCGATGTGGTGGAGCCGGTGTTCGACAAGAGCGGCAAGTATCTCTACTTCTTCGCCTCGACCAATGCAGGACCAAGCAATAACTGGTTCTCGCAGCAGAATGAGGACAACCGCGTCACCCGTACCATCTGGATGGCGACGCTGCGGCGCGATCTGCCGTCGCCGCTGATCAAGGAAAGCGACGAAGAAAAGGGCGCAGCCGCGCAGCAGCCAGCGCCTGTCGCCGCCGCAGCCAAGCCGGAGGCGCCGAAAGTCGATCCCAAGACCGGCCGTGATGACCCCAAAGTCACGGTGGCGCCAGTGGGGCCGATTTCGATCGACTTCGACGGCATCGAGACCCGCATCGTCGACCTGCCGATACCTGCCGCCGAACTCTCCGAGCTGCAGGCCGGAGAAGCTGGCCAGATCTTCTTCCTGCGTCAGAACGACGGCAAGAATGCCATCCAGCGCTTCGACCTGAAGGACCGCAAGGCCGAAACGCTACTGGCCGAAGCCGATCAATATGAGGTTTCTTCCGATGGCAAGAAGCTGCTGTACCGCGTGAAGGAAGCGTGGGCCATGGGCAGCGCCACCGCCAAGACGCTGACGCCGGGCGAAGGCAAGGTCAAGGTGGAAGCCATCGAAGTGCGCGCCGAACCACGCGCGGAGTGGGCGCAGATCTTCAACGAAGCCTGGCGCATCAATCGCGACTACTTCTACGATCCCGGCATGCACGGCGCGGACTGGAACAAGATGCGCGCCAAATATGCGCAATTCCTGCCGGAGCTGTCCAGCCGCGCCGACCTGAATCGCCTGATCCAGTGGCTGTGCAGTGAACTCGGCGTCGGCCATCATCGCGGTGGCGGCGGCGATTTCTTCACCGACGCCAAGCCGGTGCCGGGCGGCTTGCTGGGCGCGGACTATGAAATCAGCGAGGGCCGTTACCGCTTCAAGAAAATCTACGGTGGCCTGAACTGGAACCCGGCCTTGCGCGCGCCGCTGACCGAGCCTGGCCTCAACGTCAAGGCGGGCGAGTACCTGTTGGCAGTGGATGGCAAACCGCTGCTGGCGCAAACCAATTTGTACAGTGCCTTCGAAAACACCGCCAACAAAGCGATCGACATCACCGTCGGCCCGAATGCCGACGGCAGCAAATCGCGCACCATCACCGTGGTGCCGGTTGCCGCCGAGGATGCGCTGCGCAACCGCGACTGGATCGAAGGGAATATCCGCAAGGTGAACGCCGCCACCGGCGGCCGCGTGGCCTACGTCTACGTGCCAAATACCGCCACGCTGGGTCACACTTACTTCAAGCGCTACTTCTTCCCGCAGGCCGACAAAGACGCCGTCATTGTCGATGAGCGTTTCAACGGCGGCGGCAGCGTGGCCGATTATTACCTGGAGATTTTGCAGAAGAAGGAAATCGCCTGGTGGACCATGCGCTATGGAGCCGACATGAAGACCCCATCGGCCTCGATCCAGGGGCCGCGCGCAATGCTGATCGACGAAACCGCGGGTTCGGGCGGCGACCTGCTGCCTTGGATGTTCCGTCAAAATAAAATGGGGCCGCTGATCGGCAAGCGCACCTGGGGTGGGCTGGTGGGCATTCTCGGCTTCCCGGTGCTGCTGGACGGCGGCACCATCACCGCGCCCAACCTGGCCTTCTGGACCCGCGACAAAGGCTGGGGAGTGGAGAACGAAGGCGTGGCGCCGGATATCGAAGTGGATCAGAATCCGGCCGACGTCATCGCAGGCCGCGATCCGCAGCTGGAAAAGGCGATTGAAGTCATCAAGGCCGAACTGGCGAAGAATCCGCCGGTGCGGCCGGTGCACCCGGCCTTCCCGAACAAGGTCAAATGATGGACTGTCCGGAATTGAACACCGTGCGCGTTCAGTTCCGGACAAAGCAGGCCTGCAAGCGCGTGGCATGGTTGTTGCAGTTGATGCGATAACTTCATCACAGGATTTTGAAACATGGATTTACGCATCGCCTGGCGCACGCTGATACAAGAACCTGCATACACACTCACGGCCATCCTGAGCCTGAGTGTTGGCCTGGCGGCGAGCTTGCTGCTGTTGGGTTTTGTGCGCTACTCGCTGGAATACGACAGCCACCTGCCGGAGGTGGAGCAGGTGTACGTGGTCAAGCACCACTTCAATGTCGAACCATCGTCACCGCTGTTCGACCTGGCGCCGATGTTCTTGCGCGAGGTGGCGCTGAAGACGCCTGGTGTGGCCGACGTCACCAGCTATATTCCCGCGCGTCCTGAAATCACGCCGCTGACCGTGCGCGCGGACCGTAACCTGATGACGGTGCGGAGCCTGATCACGCTGCCCGGCTTCCCATCGGTGCTGGGCATACGCGCGTTGCAGGGCGATCTGGCCAGCGCGCTGGAACGGCCGGACCGCTTCGTTATCACGGAGTCCGCAGCGTTGCGGCTGTTCGGCACGCGCAACGCAATGGGCCGGACCATGGTGGCGGATGGCCACACCATGCAGGTCGGCGCGGTGGTGGCTGCGCCGCCGGCCAACACCACCATTCCGTTCGAAGTCCTGTTCGGTGTGAACGGCGCCGTGGTGGAGCCGGACATCCGTCACGAGATGCTGACCGGAGAGCATGGCTGGATGACCAAGATGCTGTTGCGCCTCAAGCCCGGCGCTTCGCTACCGCTCATCCTCGCACAATTGCAGCAGGCGGTTGACAAGGCGCCGAGCCTGAACCAGTTCCCGCCTGAAGTGCGCGAACGTCTCGGCCAGCGCAAGGCCATCGAGCTGGCCATCTCGCCGCTGCGCGATGCCTACTTCGACGACAAAGTCGCCAACAGTTTCATCGCGCTGCCGGGCGACCGCGCCAGTCCGCGTGTGGTCGCGGGATTGGCGGTGCTGGCCGCACTGATCCTGCTGCTGGCCGCGATCAACTACGTCAACCTGACCACTGTGCGCGTGCTGCGCAGGCAGCGCGAGATGGCCATGCGCAAAGTGCTGGGCGCCGGCATGCCGCGGATTGTGGCGCAGTTTCTGCTGGAGTCCATCCTGTTGGCGATGGCCGCAACCGCGATTGGCTTGTTGTTGGCGTGGCTGGCGCTGCCGGTCTTTTCGCAGCTGGTCAACCGGCAGCTGGACGGTCTGTTCTCGCCGCAGAACATCGCGGCGGCGTTTGGGATTGGAGCGCTGCTGGGGGCTGCCACGGCGGCATATCCAGCGTGGATCGCGCTGCGCGTGCGTCCGACGCAGGTGCTGGCCGGCCGTCCGGATACCGAATCGCGCGGCAGCATGCAATGGCGCCGTGCGCTGACCGTGATCCAGATCGGCACCGCGATGGGATTGGCCAGCGTGACCATCGCCATCGCCTGGCAGACCGATTACGCCATGCGCGCCGCGCCGGGCTTCGATCCGGCGCCGATCGTGGTGGTGGACATGCCGGGTCATATCCGTGACGCCGGCAAGGCCAAACGCCTGATCTCGGCCTTGAAAGCGCAACCCGGCGTGGCCGGCGTCGCTGTTTCTGAAGACCCGGTCGGTCGCCTCGACTGGATGTGGACGCGCACACTCAAGCGGCCCGGCGGCGAGAGCGCATTGATGGAAATGAAAACCGTCAGCGCCAACTTCTTTGAACTGTACGGCATCGCGCCAGCGGCAGGGCGGCTGTTCCAGTCGGCTATCGACAAAGACAACGACGCCACCAGCATGGTGCTGAACGCTGTCGCCGCCCGCGCTTTGGGCTTTGCCAGTGCCGAGCAGGCGGTGGGGCAAACGGTCAGCTTCACAGGATTCGACAATGCCGTGATCGCGGCGCGCATCGTCGGCATCGCACCGGAGCTGCGCTTCCACTCCCTGCGCGAGACGCCGGCCGCCACGGCCTACGCCTTGGGCGATAACGGCATGGTGCTGAGCGTGCGCGCTGCGGGCGCACCGGCGGACGCCGAGCGTGCCGCGCAAGCGCTGTGGCCCCAATACTTCCCGGACGCGCTGCCCAAGATCTACCGCGCAGCGGACGTGCTGAAAGCGCATTACGCCGAAGATGCCCGCATGGCCAGGCTGCTGGCGGTAGCAACCGGCATCGCGCTGGCGATTGCCGCCTTCGGCACCTATGCACTGTCCGCCAACACCGTGCAGCGCCGCGCCAGGGAAATCGTCCTGCGCAAACTGCACGGCGCGCGGCGGGCCGACATTGGTCTGCTGGTGATCCGCGAGATCGGCGCCATGACGCTGATCTCGGCCGCCATCAGCCTGCCGATCGCGCTGGTGCTGATCGAGCGTCACCTGAGCAGCTACATCGAACATGCCCCGATCGGCTACTGGACTCTGGCCTTCGCGCTGCTGCTGACGCTGATGACCGCCCTCATCGCCATCACCCGCCACACCTGGACCGCCATGCGCCTGCCGCCAGCGCAGGCTTTGCGTGGTTAGATGGCGCTCAACGCCTTGAATTGCGCAGCGCGGCGGCGGGAGACTTCGATGGCGGTCTGGTCGCGCAGGGTGAGATCGAGGCCGCCGCTGTCGTTGGGCTGGACCTGTTCGATGAAGTCGAGGTTGACGATGTGGCGGCGGCTGGCGCGGAAGAAGCGCTGCGGGTCGAGCTTCTCTTCCAGCTGGTTCAAAGAGCGCAGCATCAGCGGCTGATGCTGGCCGAAGTAGACGCGCGTGTAGTTGCCTTCGGATTCGAACAGGCGAATGTCCTGCATGGCGACAAACCAGCATCGATCGCCGTCCTTGATGAACAGTTTTTTGCCCGCGGTGGACACCGCCTCGCGGTGCTGGCGCGCCGCGCAGCGTTGTAATGCGGAGGCCATGCGAGCGGCCTGTATCGGTTTTTGCAGGTAGTCCAGCGCGTTCACTTCAAACGCCTGCAGCGCGTATTGATCGAAGGCGGTGGTGAAGATGACTTCGGGCGCTTCCTCCAACGCGGCCAGCATGTCGAAGCCGGAACCGCCGGGCATTTGCACATCGAGGAAAATCAGGTCGGGCTTGAGCGCGGCGATCTGCTGCACGCCATCGGCGGCGTTGACCGCCTCGCCAACGATTTCCACCTCAGGATGCGCGGCCAGCAAGCGTCGCAGTTCCGCGCGTGCGAGGCGCTCGTCGTCGATCAGTAATGCCCGCATCACGCAGCCTCCGGCAAAGTCAGCGTGGCGCGTACCCAGCCACTGTTTTCCGACAAATCCAGCTGCGCATTGGCGCCCAATGCCAGCGCCAGGCGCTTGCGCGTATTGACCAGGCCCACCCTGGTGGAGTTGGCGAACGGCACGATGGCGCCGAGGTTGGCAATTTCGATATGCACCGCGCCATCGTCCCTGCGCTGTGCGCGGATGCGGATCTCGCTGCCGGCGGGACTGGCCTCGACGCCATACTTGACCGCGTTTTCCACCAGCGTCTGCAGCGACATTGGCGGAATGCGCACCTGCTCCAGCCCGACGCCGATGTCCACGCTGACCTGCATGCGTTCTTCAAAGCGGATTTTTTCGATGGCGAGATAAGCCTGCACGGCCTCGATTTCCGCTGACAGCGGTACGGTGTCGTGATGTCCGGATTGCAGGGCATAGCGCATTACGCTGGCCAACTGATCGATCATCTGCGCCGCCGCATTCTGGTCTTCGTAAATCAGGGCGCGCACGCTGTTCATGCTGTTGAAGAAGAAGTGCGGATTGACTTGCGCCTGCAAGGCGCGCAGCTCCGCGTCCTTGGCGGCGACTTCCAGCCGCAGCGATTCCGCCTCCGCCCGATGGGCGCGCCGCAGCGACAGCACTGCCATATAGAAGATATTCCAGACCAGGTAAGTCGCCCACCACGCCAGCAGCGCACCGGGCACCCAGCCGAAGCCTTTTGTCACCATGGGCGCGGCGAACATCAGGAAACCAAGGTACTGCACGAAGGTGTGAATCGTGCCCAGCGCCAGCACTCCGCACAGCAGCGTGGTCCAGCTGATGCGCTGCCCAATGCTGAGGCGTCGTTTGAGCAGGCGATGCCACCAGTTGCTGATCACGATGCCAGTACCGGCACCCCACCACATCACCCAGATCAGGCCCGGCATGCTGGTCGCGCCCGTGGCGGCGGCAAACAGGGGGAGGAAGCCCCAGCCGGTCAGCTGGAAGATCCAGTACCAGTTCAGGCGCGCGATGAGTGGGCGTTGGTGGTTCATGGGCTCAGTTGAGGAAGTTATCAATGCGATCATACATCCATGCCGGATCGTCGTACATGATGAAGTGGCGTGCGTTGTCGGCCATTTCAATTTTGGCGCCCTTGAGCTGCGCGTACTGGGAGGTATAGACGGCGGTGATGACCGGCTTGGAGGCGTAATCCTTGTAGGCGATCCAGGTGCCCAGCACCAGCGTTGGCGCCTGGATGCGGCTGATGTCCTGGCGTAGATCGGTGCCCATCATATCGGCCATCGCGTCGATGACGGTGCGGCGGTTGGACAGCCCGCCACGGGCCAGCGCCTTATCGATATCTTCCTGGCGCGTGATCATGGTGCGCATGGTCCGCAATTGCGCCGCGTTGAAAGTGGCTGCATCCTGCGCCTGCATATTGGCGCGCATGCCGGCGGCCATCTCCTTCAGTTGAGCGGGCGTCAGGCTTGGCATCTGTGCCGCGCCGAGTGCCGGCAGGGTATCGACGATCACCAACTGGCCGACCTGTTCGGGGTGGTTCGCCGCCAGCTTCATGCCGAGGAAGCCGCCGAGGCTATGGCCGATGATGACCGGCCGGTTGAATTTATGGGTGCTGATATAGGCGCTTAACTGCTGCTCGACCGCGGGCAGTAATGGCTCCTGAATGGCTGGTTGGCCGGCGAAACCGGCGAGGGTCAGCACATGGCACTGATACTTGCCGCTGCCGCAGAAGTGCCGCACAGTGCCGTCCCAGACGTCGCCGGACGACGCCAGTCCTGGAATCAGGATCATGGGGGCGCCGGTGCCGGTGACATCGACCTTGAAGGCGGGGTGCTCGGCTGCTGCTGCATGGCCCAGCATCAAGGTAGTGGCCAGTGCGGCGATGGTTTTGATCAGCATGGTGGTCTCCGTTGGTGATTAAGTGGGGCCATGCTATCGCCGCCCCACGCCAGCAGCGACGGCTTTGGGATGAGCGGCTTTACCGCCGTGATGAGCGGCCATAACTCCGGGGTCAGGTCCGTCATTTCTACACGGTCTCATCCGTAACGTACGTTACGGATGAGACCGTGTAGAAATGACGGACCTGACCCCGGAGTTAGCTTTCGGCTTTGAGTTTGCGCCAGAGGGTGGTGCGGCTGATGCCGAGGTAGTCGGCGGCGGCGTCGCGGCGCCCGCCGAAGCGGGCAAGGACGTCGGACACGCGTTCGGTCGCCGGCACCGTGCCCAGGCCCCGGGCCGCGAGTTCCGGGGCGATGCTGAGGATGAACGCCGGCGTCAGCGCTTGCAGCGGTTCAGCTGCCAGGAATAGGGCCAGGCGCTCTGCCAGGTTGCGCAGTTCGCGCACGTTGCCCGGCCAGTCGTAGCGCTCCAGCAGGGACGCGCAGGCCGCTATCTCGGCGTGCAGGTTGGGATGCGGGCGCGCGCCCAATGATGCCAGGGCGTTTTTCAGCGACCATTCAGCCAGCGGCAGCACGTCTTCGGCGCGTGCGCGCAGCGGCGGCAGCGTCAGACGCAATACGGCCAGTCGATAGAACAGGTCCGCGCGGAACCGGCCTTCGCGCACGCGCTGTTCAAGGTCGCAGTGGGTGGCGCTGATGATGCGAACGTTGACCGGTATCGGCCGCGTGCCGCCCACGCGCACCACTTCGCGTTCTTCCAGCACGCGCAGCAAACGCGTTTGCAGCGTGAGCGGCATTTCGCCGATTTCGTCGAGGAACAGCGTGCCGCGGTTGGCCGCTTCAAACAAGCCCGCATGTCCACCGCGCCGCGCACCGGTGAAGGCGCCTTCCTCGTGACCGAACAATTCTGATTCCAGCAGGGACTCTGCGATCGCGCCACAGTTCACCGCTACAAAGGGACGGTTCTGGCCCAGCGTGCGCGGCGCTTCACGGTGGATGGCTTGTGCCACCAGCTCTTTGCCGCTGCCTGTCTCGCCTTGTATCAGCACGGTCGCCGGCGATTTCGCATACAGCACCACCGATTGCCGTACTGTCTCCATCGCCGCCGAATCGCCACGCAGATCGTTGATGCCATGCCTGGCACGCAGTGTGTCGGTCACCACCGCGCTGCGCGCGCGGCTGCGGTTCGATTCCAGCTGCGTCAGGCGTGCCATCTCCAGCGCATCGTCAAACGCATGGCGGATCGACGCGGCCGAGTACACGAATACGCCGGTCAGCCCCGCTTCCTCGGCCAGATCGGTAATCAGACCGGCGCCGACGATCGCTTTGATGCCGGCCGCTTTCAAATCGTTGATCTGCGCGCGCGCATCTTCCTCGGTTACGTAAGTGCGCTGCGCCACGTCGAAGCCGAAGGTGCTGGAGAATTCGGCCAGTTCCGCCAGCCGGTCCTGATAGGTGATGATGCCGATGCGGTCCGACACGCGCCGTGCCCGCGCCAGCGCCTGCATCACATCCAGTCCGCTGAATTTGGCGATCACCACCGGCACCGACAGGCGGCCTTTCAGATACGCCGCATTCGAGCCGGCCGCGATCACCGCGTCGCAACGCTCGCTGGCGAGACGCTCGCGTATGTGTTTGGCCGCTTCGTCGAAGCCCAGATTGATCGGCTCGATCGTTGCCAGGCTGTCGTATTCCAGTGTGATGTCGCGGAACAGATCGGACAGGCGCGACACGGAAACCGTCCAGATAACCGGCTTGTCGTTGGCGTCGAAGGGCAGGGGCGTGGAGTGTCGCATGTTTCAATTATAGTTCAAATCTGTTTCAGTGTTTCATTATGAAACACTGGATTGGCTGTAAGTGATTGATTTGTATAGATTGCACGTCTGGCATAGCCCTTGCACTACAGTGCCTAACTTCAACGCAACATCGAAAGGTCTCAACATGAGTCACTACTCCGCAGGCGCCGCGTTCCGCAAAGCCGTTCAGGAAGAATCTCCGCTGCAGGTGGTTGGCGCCATCAATGCCAATCACGCCTTGCTGGCCAAGCGCGCCGGTTTCAGGGCGATCTATTTGTCGGGCGGCGGCGTGGCGGCGGGGTCGCTCGGCCTGCCGGACCTCGGCATCTCGAATCTGGACGACGTGCTGACCGACGTGCGCCGCATCACCGATGTGTGCGATCTGCCGCTGCTGGTCGACTCGGACACCGGCTTTGGCGCCTCCGCTTTCAACGTGGCCCGCACCGTCAAATCGCTGATCAAGTTCGGCGCCGCCGCCACTCACATCGAAGACCAGGTCGGCGCCAAGCGCTGCGGCCACCGCCCGGGCAAGGAGATCGTCAGCAAGGATGAAATGGTCGATCGCATCAAGGCCGCCGTTGATGCGCGCACCGACGACCAATTCGTCATCATGGCCCGCACCGACGCGCTGGCGGTGGAAGGCCTGGACGCCGCCATCGAACGCGCCGTGGCCTGCGTAGAGGCGGGCGCCGATATGATCTTCCCGGAGGCGATGATCACGCTGGATATGTACAAGCAGTTCGCCGCCGCCGTCAAGGTGCCGGTGCTGGCCAACATCACTGAATTCGGCTCGACCCCGTTGTTTACGGTGGATGAGCTGCGCAGCGCCGACGTGGGACTGGTGTTGTATCCGCTGTCCGCCTTCCGCGCCATGAACAAGGCAGCGGAAAACGTCTACGGCGCGATCCGCCGCGACGGTACGCAGAAGAACGTGGTCGACACCATGCAGACCCGCGCCGAGCTGTATGAACGCATCAACTATCACGATTTCGAACAGAAGCTGGATGCACTGTTCGCCGCACAGAAGAAATAACCCCTCGTCATCCCGGCGCGCGCCGGGATCCATTCTGAGCATGCGTTCTATGGGTTCCGGCCTACGCCGGAACGACGCACACTGGAGATAACGAAATGACCGAAGCTACCACCTTCAAACCAAAAAAATCCGTCGCCCTGTCGGGTGTCGCCGCCGGTAACACTGCGCTGTGCTCTGTCGGCAAAACCGGCAATGACCTGCACTATCGCGGCTACGACATTCTGGACGTCGCCACCACCTGCGAGTTCGAAGAGATCGCCTATCTGCTGGTGCATGGCAAACTGCCGACCGTCTCCGAACTGAAAGGCTACAAGGCCAAACTGAAATCCCTGCGCGGCCTGCCGCAAGCCGTGAAGTCGGCACTGGAAGCACTGCCCGCATCGGCCCATCCGATGGACGTGATGCGTACCGGCGTTTCCGTGCTGGGCTGCGTGCTGCCGGAAAAAGATGACCACAACACGCCAGGCGCGCGCGACATCGCGGACCGCCTGATGGCCTCCTTCGGCTCCATGCTGCTGTACTGGTACCACTACAGCCATAATGGCAAGCGCATCGAAGTGGAAACCGACGACGACTCCATCGGCGGCCACTTCCTGCATCTGCTGCACGGCGAGAAGCCGCGCGACTCGTGGGTACGTGCGATGCACACCTCGCTGATCCTGTATGCGGAACACGAGTTCAACGCTTCGACCTTCACCAGCCGCGTGATCTCGGGCACCGGCTCCGACATCCATTCGGCCATCACCGGCGCCATTGGCGCGCTGCGCGGTCCGAAGCACGGCGGCGCCAACGAGGTTGCCTTCGAAATCCAGAAGCGCTACGACAATCCGGATGAAGCGGAAGCCGATATCCGCAACCGCGTCGCCAACAAGGAAGTGGTGATCGGCTTCGGCCACCCGGTGTACACCGTTTCCGATCCGCGCAATGTGGTGATCAAGGAAGTGGCGCGCCAGCTGTCGGAAGAAGCCGGCTCCACCAAAATGTACGACATCGCAGAGCGCCTGGAATCGGTGATGTGGGAAATCAAAAAGATGTTCCCGAACCTGGACTGGTTCTCGGCGGTTTCGTACCACATGATGGGCGTGCCGACCGCGATGTTCACGCCGCTGTTCGTCATCTCGCGCACCTCCGGCTGGTCGGCGCACATCATTGAACAGCGCATCGACAACAAGATCATTCGTCCAAGCGCCAACTACGTCGGCCCGGAAGACCTGAAATTCGTCCCGATCAAGGACCGCAAATGAACACCCATTTCCGCAAGCCTTTGCCGGGCACCCAGCTGGACTACTTCGACGCGCGTGAAGCCGTCGATGCGATCCAGCCAGGCGCCTGGGCCAAACTGCCGTACACCTCGCGCGTACTGGCGGAAAACCTCGTACGCCGCTGCGATCCGGCCACGCTGAATGCCTCGCTGTCGCAGCTGATCGAGCGTAAGCGCGACCTGGACTTCCCATGGTTCCCGGCGCGCGTGGTGTGCCACGACATTCTGGGGCAGACCGCGCTGGTTGATCTGGCCGGCCTGCGCGACGCCATTGCCGACCAGGGCGGGGATCCGTCACTGGTCAATCCGGTGGTGCCGACGCAGCTGGTGGTCGATCACTCGCTGGCGGTGGAATGCGGCGGCTTCGATCCCGATGCCTTCAACAAGAATCGCGCCATCGAGGACCGCCGCAACGAAGACCGCTTCCACTTCATCGACTGGACCAAGAAAGCCTTCCAGAACGTGGACGTGATCCCGCCGGGGAACGGTATCCTGCACCAGATTAATCTGGAACGCATGTCGCCGGTGATTCAGGTGAGCGACGGCGTGGCCTATCCGGACACGTTGGTCGGCACCGACTCGCACACGCCGATGGTGGACGCGCTGGGCGTGATCGCCATTGGCGTCGGCGGCCTGGAAGCGGAAACTGTGATGCTGGGCCGCGCGTCGTGGATGCGCCTCCCGGATATCGTCGGCGTTGAGCTGAGCGGCAAACCGCAAGCCGGCATCACCGCCACCGACATCGTGCTGGCGCTGACCGAATTCCTGCGCAAGGAAAAAGTGGTGTCGGCCTATCTGGAGTTCTACGGCGAAGGCGCCACGGCGCTGACGCTGGGCGACCGTGCCACCATCGCCAACATGGCGCCAGAATTCGGCGCCACCGCCGCGATGTTCTCGATCGACGAGCAGACCATTAAATACCTCAGGCTGACCGGCCGCGATGACGCGCTGGTGGAACTAGTCGAAAAATACGCAAAGCACACCGGCCTGTGGTCGGACAGCCTGAAGACCGCCGAATATGAGCGCGTGCTGAAGTTCGACCTGTCCACCGTGGTGCGCAACATCGCCGGTCCATCCAACCCGCACAAGCGCGTGGCCACCACCGATCTGGCGGCGCGCGGCATCTCGGGCGTGGTGGAAAATGAACCGGGCAAGATGCCGGACGGCGCGGTCATCATCGCCGCCATCACCAGCTGCACCAACACCAACAACCCGCGCAACATGATCGCCGCCGGCCTGCTGGCGCGCAATGCCAACAGGGCAGGACTGCTGCGCAAGCCCTGGGTCAAATCCTCGCTGGCGCCAGGCTCCAAGGCGGTCACGCTCTACCTGGAGGAAGCGGGCCTGATGCCGGAGCTGGAAAAGCTGGGCTTCGGCGTGGTGGCCTATGCCTGCACCTCGTGCAATGGCATGTCGGGCGCACTCGATCCGGTGATCCAGCAGGAAGTGGTGGAGCGCGATCTTTACGCCACCGCCGTCCTGTCGGGCAACCGTAACTTTGATGGCCGCATCCACCCGTACGCCAAGCAGGCTTTCCTGGCTTCGCCACCGCTGGTGGTGGCCTACGCCATCGCCGGCACCATCCGCTTTGATATCGAGAAGGACGTGCTGGGCCATGACGCCAGCGGCAAAGCCATCACGCTGAAAGACCTGTGGCCGAGTGACGAGGAGATCGACGCCATCGTCGCTGCCAGCGTGAAGCCGGATCACTTCCGCAAAGTCTACATTCCGATGTTCGCGCGCAGCGAAGATAGCGGCGAGCGTGCCGCGCCGCTGTACGACTGGCGTCCGCAATCGACCTACATCCGCCGTCCGCCGTACTGGGAAGGCGCGCTGGCAGGCGAGCGCACGCTGAAAGGCATGCGCCCGCTGGCGCTGCTGGGCGATAACATCACCACCGACCATCTGTCGCCGTCGAACGCGATCATGATGAATTCCGCCGCCGGCGAGTATCTGCACAAAATGGGTTTGCCGGAAGAGGACTTCAACTCTTACGCCACCCATCGCGGCGACCACCTGACCGCGCAGCGCGCCACATTCGCCAATCCAACGCTGAAGAACGAAATGGTGCGCGATACGGACGGCAATGTGAAAGCCGGTTCACTGGCGCGCGTGGAACCAGAGGGTAAAGTCACCCGCATGTGGGAAGCCATCGAGACCTACATGGACCGCAAGCAGCCGCTGATCGTGATCGCCGGCGCCGACTACGGCCAGGGCTCGTCTCGCGACTGGGCGGCCAAAGGCGTGCGCCTGGCTGGCGTGGAAGCGATTGTGGCCGAGGGCTTTGAGCGCATCCACCGCACCAATCTGGTGGGTATGGGCGTGCTGCCGCTGGAGTTCAAGCCAGGCGTGAACCGTCTGACGCTGGCGCTGGACGGCACCGAGACTTACGACGTGATTGGCGAGCGCGCACCGCGCACCACGCTGACGCTGGTGATCCACCGCCGCAATGGCGAGCGCCTGGAAGTGCCGGTGACCTGCCGTCTCGATTCGTCGGAAGACGTGTCGATCTACGAAGCCGGCGGCGTGCTGCAGCGCTTCGCGCAGGACTTCCTTGAATCGGCAAAGGCAGCTTAAATGACGCACAAACCGCAAATCAAAATCCCCGCCACCTATATGCGTGGCGGCACCAGCAAGGGTGTGTTTTTCCGTCTGCAGGATCTGCCGGAAGCGGCGCAGCAGCCCGGCGCCGCGCGCGACCAGTTGCTGCTGCGCGTGATCGGCAGCCCGGACCCTTACGGCAAGCAGATCGACGGCATGGGCGGCGCAACCTCCAGCACCAGCAAGACGGTGATTCTTGCCAGGAGCAGCCGTCCGGAGCACGATGTGGACTATCTGTTCGGCCAGGTTTCCATCGACCAGGCCTTCATCGACTGGAGCGGCAATTGTGGCAACCTGTCTGCAGCTGTGGGCGCGTTTGCCATCAGCGGCGGACTGGTTGATCCGGCCCGCGTGCCGCGCGACGGCGTGGCCGTGGTGCGCGTGTGGCAAGCCAATATCGGCAAGACCATCATCGCCCACATCCCGATGACCGACGGCGAGGTGCAGGAGACCGGCGACTTCGAGCTGGATGGCGTGACCTTCCCGGCCGCCGAAGTACAACTGGAATTCATGGACCCGGCGGCGGAAGAGGAGGGCGCCGGCGGCTCGATGTTCCCGACCGGCCAACTGGTGGACGATCTTGAAGTCCCCGGCGTCGGCACGCTGAAGGCCACCATGATCAACGCTGGCATTCCGACCATCTTCATCAACGCCGGCGCCATCGGCTACACCGGCACCGAGCTGCAAGACGCCATCAACAGCGACGCCAAGGCGCTGGCGATGTTTGAAACCATTCGCGCGCACGGCGCGCTGCGCATGGGCCTCATCAAGGAACTGAGCGAAGCGGCCACGCGCCAGCACACGCCCAAGGTGGCGTTTGTGGCGCCGCCCAAGGACTACACCGCGTCCAGCGGCAAGCCTGTGGCGGCGGGCGATGTGGACCTGCTGGTGCGCGCGCTCTCGATGGGCAAGCTGCATCACGCCATGATGGGCACGGCCGCTGTCGCCATCGGCACCGCCGCCGCCATTCCCGGCACGCTGGTGAATCTGGCGGCCGGCGGCGGTGAACGCGGCGCGGTGCGTTTCGGCCATCCATCCGGCACCTTGCGGGTCGGCGCGGAGGCGGTGCAGCAGAACGGAGAATGGAGCGTGACAAAAGCGGTAATGAGCCGCAGCGCGCGGGTGCTGATGGAAGGCTGGGTACGCGTACCCGCTTGAGCAGTGACAAAAAACGGAGGAGACATGAAGTACGCTGATTTTTATCAGCGCTCTATCGTCACGCCTGAACAGTTCTGGCAGGACGAAGCTGCGCTCATCGACTGGAACACGCCATTCAGCCAGGTGCTGGATTACTCGAACCCGCCCTTTGCCCGCTGGTTTGTGGGCGGCAGGACTAACCTGTGTCATAACGCGGTGGACCGCTGGTGCGCAACGCAAGGCGACAAGCCGGCGCTGATCGCCATTTCCACCGAAACCGGCACGGAGCGCAGCTACTCCTTCAACGAACTGCGCGCGGAAGTACAGCGCTGGGCGGCCATGATGCAGTCGCTCGGTGTGCGCAAAGGTGACCGCGTGCTGATCTACATGCCGATGATCGCGGAAGCCGCATTCGCCATGCTGGCCTGCGCCCGCATTGGCGCGGTGCACTCGGTGGTGTTCGGCGGCTTTGCCGCCAACAGCCTGGCCAGCCGCATCGACGACGCCAGGCCGGTGCTGATCGTCTCCGCCGACGCCGGCTCGCGCAACGGCAAAGCCATTCCCTACAAGCCGCTGCTGGATGAGGCGATTGCGCTGTCATCGTCCAAGCCATCGCGCGTGCTGCTGGTGGATCGCGGCCTGGCGCCAATGAACAAGGTGGAGGGCCGCGACGTCGATTACGCCGCGCTGCGCGCTTCACATCTGGCGGCGCAAGTTCCGGTGACGTGGCTGGAGTCGAACGAGCCGTCCTACATCCTGTACACCTCCGGCACCACCGGCAAACCGAAGGGCGTGCAGCGCGATGTCGGCGGCTACGCGGTGGCGCTGGCGGCGTCGATGAAGCACAACTTCTGCGGTAACGCTGGCGAGACGTTCTTTGCTACGTCCGATATCGGCTGGGTGGTGGGGCACTCCTATATTGTCTACGGCCCACTGATTGCCGGCATGGCTACCATCATGTACGAGGGTTTGCCGATCTGCCCGGACCCTGGCATCTGGTGGAGCATCGTCGGGAAGTACAAGGTCACGCGCATGTTTTCGGCGCCAACCGCGATTCGCGTGCTGCGCAAACAGCCGCCGGAGTTCATGCGCAAGCACGACAAGTCGTCGCTGAAGGCGCTGTATCTCGCCGGCGAACCGCTGGATGAAACGACGTCCAGCTGGGTCGCCGGAGAACTCGGCGTGCCTGTCATCGACAACTACTGGCAGACCGAAACCGGCTGGCCTATCCTGTCTATCGCAAAGGGTATAGAGGACGCGCCAACAAAACTTGGCAGCCCGGGCGTGGCGATGTACGGCTACAAGGTCAAGCTGGTGAACGAGACCACCGGTGCGGAATGCGCGGCCAATGAAAAAGGCGTGGTGATGATCGAGGGCCCGCTGCCGCCGGGCTGCATGCAGACTGTGTACGGCAACGATCAGCGCTTCATCGATACGTATTGGACCGAATCCGGCGGCAAGATGCTGTACTCCACCTTCGACTGGGGCGTGCGCGATGCGGACGGCTACTACTTTATCCTCGGCCGCACCGACGATGTGATCAACGTCGCCGGCCATCGGCTCGGCACGCGCGAGATCGAAGAGTCCATCACCAGTCACCCCAACGTCTCGGAAGTGGCGGTGGTCGGCGTGGAAGACAAGATCAAAGGGCAGGTGGCAGTGGCGTTCGCGATTCTCAAGGACGCCAGCGCGGCTACCAGTGAGCAGGACGTCATGGCCGTGGTGGATCGCCAGCTGGGCGCGGTGGCGCGGCCTGCCCGCGTGTACTTCGTCACGCAGCTGCCGAAGACGCGCTCCGGAAAACTGCTGCGCCGTTCAATACAAGCGATCTGCGAAGGCCGCAATCCCGGCGACCTGACCTCGATTGAAGATCCTTCATCGTTGCAGCAGATCGAGCGGGTGCTGCAAAAATAATTGTGCGCGTAAGCGAGCGGTAAGTCTCCGGCTTTAATCTGGCAGCATAAATTAAAAAAGGAGACACATCATGCACGACGACCTCGTACAAAAAATCAAGCGCGATCCCAACTATCACCAGCTGGTCAAATCGCGCTCCCGCTTCGGCTGGGCGCTGACTGCGCTCATGATGCTGGTCTACTACGGCTACATCCTGCTGATCGCGTTCGACAAAGAATTCCTCGCAAAGAAAACCGGCGACGGCGTCATGACCTGGGGCATGCCGATTGGCCTGTTCGTCATCGTCTTCACGGTGCTGATCACCGGCGTGTATGTGCGCCGCGCGAACAGCCGCTACGACGAACTGACCCAGGCGATCCACGAGAAGGTGCAAGCATGAATGCCGTTAAGCGCAATATCACGGCGTTGACGCTGCTGGCCGCCAGCGGCGCCGCTTTCGCAGCCGGCGGCGATCTGGGCCAGGCTGTCAAGCAGCCGACCAACTGGACCGCGATCATCATGTTCGCGGCCTTCGTGGTCTTCACGCTGTTCGTTACCAAATGGGCGGCGGCCAAGACCCGCTCCGCATCGGACTTTTACACGGCTGGCGGCGGCATCACCGGCTTCCAGAATGGCCTGGCCATCGCTGGCGATTTCATGTCGGCCGCATCTTTCCTCGGCATCTCCGCATCGGTGTTCCTGAACGGTTACGATGGCCTGATCTACGCCATCGGCTTCCTGGTCGGCTGGCCGGTCATCACCTTCCTGATGGCGGAACGCCTGCGCAACCTGGGCCGCTTCACATTTGCCGACGTTGCCGCCTACCGCTTCAAGCAGGAGCCGATTCGCATCTTCTCGGCCTCCGGTACGCTGGTGGTGGTGGCGTTTTACCTGATCGCGCAGATGGTTGGCGCGGGCCAGCTGATCAAGCTGCTGTTCGGCCTTGAATACTGGGTCGCCGTGGTGCTGGTCGGTACGCTGATGATGATCTACGTGCTGTTTGGCGGCATGACCGCCACCACCTGGGTGCAGATCATCAAGGCCGTGATGCTGCTGGGCGGTGCAAGCTTCATGGCGATTGCCGTGCTGGCGCAGTTCAACTTCAGCCCTGAGGCGCTGTTCGCCAAATCGGTGGAACTGCACGCGAACAAGGAAGCCATCATGGGGCCGGGCACCTTCATCAAGGATCCGATCTCCGCCATCTCGTTCGGCATGGCGCTGATGTTCGGCACCGCCGGCCTGCCACACATCCTGATGCGCTTCTTCACCGTGCCTAGCGCGAAGGAGGCGCGCAAGTCGGTGTTCTGGGCCACCACCTGGATCGCATATTTCTACGTGCTGACCTTCATCATCGGTTTCGGCGCCATCGTGTTGGTGAGCACCAATCCGGAATTCAAGGACGCAGCCGGCAAACTCCTGGGCGGTAACAACATGGCGGCGGTGCATCTGGCCAAAGCCGTGGGCGGCAACGTCTTCCTGGGCTTCATCTCGGCGGTGGCGTTTGCGACCATCCTCGCGGTGGTGGCTGGCCTGACCCTGTCCGGCGCATCGGCTGTGTCGCACGACTTGTACGCCACCGTCATCAAGAAGGGCAAGCCTGCCGCCGGCAGCGAGCTGAAAGTATCGAAGATCACCACCATCGTTCTCGGCATCGTGGCAGTGGTGCTGGGCATCGTGTTCGAAAAGCAGAACATCGCCTTCATGGTCTCGCTGGCGTTTGCGATTGCGGCATCGGCCAACTTCCCGGTGCTGTTCATGTCGGTGCTGTGGAAGGACTGCACCACGCGCGGCGCCACCATCGGCGGCTTTGTCGGCCTGATTACCGCTGTGGGGCTGACCGTGGTGTCGAAGTCGGTGTGGGTGGACGTGCTGGGTCACAGCAGCGCCTTGTTCCCGTACGCGTCGCCGGCGATCTTCTCGATGCCGCTGGCCTTCATCTGCATCGCCGTGTTCTCGCTGCTGGACAAGAGCGGTCGCGCGCGCATCGATCGCGCTGGTTATGAGGCGCAGCAGATGCGCTCCGAGACCGGCATCGGCGCCGCTGGCGCCACCGCGCACTGATAAAAAAAGCAAGATGTACAACAATGCCCGGTTCGCCGGGCATTGTCGTTTTTAGGAGCGCGCGCTAACGGGTTTGATGGCGGAGGCCAGTAATGTGGTTTATCATCTGCCAACTATGCTTCCCAGGTATCAAGTGCCCACCACTACCGATTTCGTAGCCGACGCGCTGGCGTTGATCGGCGTGCCCGCCTGCGCTTGCAGCGCGGAGGGCCTGGTGCTGGCTGCGAATGCCGAGTTGATTGCCTTGCTGGGCGTCGATCCGTGCGGTCGGCCGGTGGGCGACCTGTTTGCGCGCCATGTGCGCGCCGCCAGCCTGGCCAGCCTGCACAATCCGGAACGCTGGGACAGCTGCCTTACGTGCGCGGATGGCCAGTACCTGTCGGTGCAGGCCTGGTCCAAGCCCTTGCCGGCGGCCGCCGGTCTCGATGGCGTGACCATCGTCTTCCACGACGTCACCGAAGCCCAGCGCGACCAGCGCGCGCTGCGCAAAACGCTGCTGGAACAGCGTGCCATTCTTGAAAATGCGGCGGTGGGCATCTTGTTCAGCAAGGACGGCGTTATCCTCGAATGTAATATCCGCTGTGCCGAGATGCTGGGCTACAGCCGTCACGAACTGGAAGGCGCCTCCAGCGCCATCGTCTATCCCGGCGAGGCGGACTTCATCAAGCTGAGTCAGGAGGCTGGTCCGAAGCTGGCGCAGGGCCAGTCCTACACCGCCGAGATTCAGGTGCGGCGCAAGGATGGTACGCTGTTCTGGGCCCGCCTGTACGGCCGCGCCATCGATCCGATGCACACTGCCGACGGCAATATGTGGATCATGGAGGACATCAACGAGCATCGGCTGGATGAGGAAAAACTGCGCCGCATGCTGCTGGAGCAGAAAGCCATCCTGGACAACGCCTCGGTCGGCATCCTGTTTACGCGCGCGCAGCTGATGCGCAGCTGTAATCCGCGCCTGGCGCAGATGTTCGGCTACGAGCCGGGCGAGATGGAAGGGCAGCCGTCGCAGATCCTGTTCCAGTCGCAGCAGCACTACGAAGCGTTTGGCCAGGAGGCCGGGCCGCTGCTGGGTTCCGGCCAGCCGTTTGAAAAAGACGCCTACGAATTCAAACGCAAGGACGGCAGCTTGTTCTGGTGCCGCGTGCGCGCCCGCGCGGTGGACGACGAGCACCGCGGCGGCGGCACCATCTGGATTCTTGAAGACGTGACCCATTCGCTGCAGACGCAGATGGAAGTCGAGGCCATCATGACCAACGCCTCGATGAGCATCCTGTTCACCAAGAACCGCGTGATCACGCGCTATAACCGCGGCTTTGCCGAGATGTTCCGCTACACCGAGACTTCCGGCCTTGGCCTGCCGGGCCGCGCGCTGTATCCGTCGCAGGAGTCCTACGACAAGCTGGGCGGCGAGGCTTATCCCTTCCTCTCGATCGGCAAGCCGTTCCAGACCGAGATCGAAATGCGCCGGGCCGACGACACCACCTTGTGGGCGCAGCTGATCGGCTACGTGGTCAATCCGGAAGACCCGACCCAGGGCACCATCTGGGTGATCGAGGACCGCACCGAGCAAAAGCGCGCCGAGGAGGCGTTGCGCAACGCGCTGCTGGAGAATCAGGCGATTCTCGACAGCGCGGTGCTGGGCATCTCGGTGGTGGAGAATGGCCGCAACCTGCGCTGCAACCGCAAGATGGAAGAACTGTTCGCCTACGGGCCGGGCGAGATGAATCACCTGAGTGTGCAGGCGTTCTACGCAGACAAGGTGGCATGGGAACAAGCCCGCGCCGAAACGGCACGCGACTTCCATGCCGGCCAGGTCAACGTCTCCGAATATCAGCTGGTGCGCAAGGATGGCAGCACGTTCTGGGCGCGCTTGTCCGGCCGGCCGTTCGACCTGGCCGAAGCCACCGGGCGTTCGGTGTGGCTGGTGGACGACATCACCACCCGGCGCGAAGCGGCGGAAGCGGTGGCCCGCGCGCGCGATGAGCTGGAACTGCGGGTGCAGGAGCGCACCGCCGAACTGGCCGGCGCCAATGCGCAACTGCAGGGCGAGATTGTTGAGCGCCGCCAGGCCGAGGCGCGCGTGCACCACATGGCGTATCACGACAGCCTGACCGGCCTGCCCAACCGCGCGCTGTTGTCGGACCGGCTGGACCGCGCCATGCTGGCGGCGCAGCGCACCGAGCGCAAACTGGCGGTGATGTTCATCGACCTTGACCGCTTCAAGATGATCAACGACTCGCTCGGCCACATGACCGGCGATCAGCTGCTGAAGGAAGTGGCCAGCCGCCTGTGCCGCGCGGTGCGCGCCAGCGATACCGTGGCCCGGCTGGGCGGCGATGAATTCGTGGTGCTGGTGCCGGGCATCCGCAGTGCGGATGAGGCCAGCCAGGTGGCGGAGAAAATCATCGAGGCGCTGTCGGAGAGCTTCCCGCTGGAAGGCCGCAACCTGCACATCACGCCATCGATCGGCATCAGCGTCTACCCCGATGATGGCGGCGACGTGGAAACGCTGATGCGCAACGCCGACGGCGCCATGTACCACGCCAAGGCCAGCGGCCGTAACAACTACCAGTTCTTCAAGGAGGCGATGAACCAGACTGCGGCGCGCCACTTCGAACTGGAGTCCAGCCTGCGCGGTGCGCTGGCGGCCGACGAATTCGAGTTGTACTTCCAGCCCATCATGGATATCGGCACGCGCCGCCTGCACGCCATGGAAGTGCTGCTGCGCTGGCGCCGCGGCGGCACCGAGCTGGTGACGCCCGACCAGTTCATCCCCATCATCGAGGAAAACGGCATGATCGTGCCGATCGGGGAGTGGGTGATACGGCAGGCCTGCATCCAGAGCATGCGCTGGCAAAGCCAGGGCATGACGCCGGTGCCGCTGGCGGTCAACCTGTCGCCGCGCCAGTTCATGCACCGCGGGCTGGTGGAATCGATCCGCGGCATCCTGGACGACACCGGCATCGATCCGGCGCTGATTGAATTCGAAATCACCGAAACCGCGCTGATGCAGCATGGCGAACAGACGCTGGAAATTCTCGGCCACATCAACGCCATGGGCATTCGCCTGTCGATCGACGATTTCGGTACCGGCTATTCCTCGCTGGCTTACCTGAAGCGCTTCCCGGTCAAGAAGATCAAGATCGACCGCGCCTTCATCAAGGATCTGGAGCAGAGCGCGGAAGATCGCGCCATTGTGGCGGCGATCATCGCGCTGTCGCACAGCCTGCAGCTATCGGTGGTGGCGGAGGGCGTGGAGACGGAAGGGCAGTACGCCCTGTTACAGCAGCATGGCTGCCAGTTCGCCCAGGGCTATCTGTTCTCGCAGCCGGTGCCGCATGCAACGGCCCAGCTGCTGCTGCCGCGCGCTCAGGCGAAGGTGGCGACGACCGGCGTGTGATCCGACGGCTGGTCCCATTTGCGCGGCACGCGGTCGATGATGCAGGCGGTGCAGCGCTGTTTCAGCGCTTCCGACAACAGCAGGTGGTCGATGCGCAGGCCTTTGTTCAGGCGGAAGCCGAGACCACGATAATCCCACCAGCTGAACGATTTTTCCGGCTGCTCAAACATGCGGAAGGCATCGGTCAGGCCTATGTCCAGCAGGCGCTGGAGCTGCGCGCGCTCCTGCGGCGACACATGTACCATGCCTTCCCACGCCGCCGGATCGTGCACGTCGCGGTCTTCGGGGGCGATGTTGTAGTCGCCTGCCACCGCCAGCTGCGGGTATGCCGCTGCCTGTTCCTGGATCCAGTCATGGAAGGCGTTCAGCCACGCCATCTTGTAGTCAAACTTCTCTGAGCCTACCGCCTGGCCGTTAGGTACGTAAGCGCACACAACGCGCACGCCGTCGATGGTGCCGGCCACGATGCGCTGCTGGGCGTCCTCAAATTTGGGATTGTTCTTGACGATATCGTGGATCGGCAGTTTGGAAATGATGGCCACGCCGTTGTAGGTCTTTTGCCCGGTGTAGGCAACGTGGTAGCCGGCGGCTTCCAGTTCGGCCAGTGGAAACTTGTCGTCAGTTAATTTTGTTTCTTGAATTGCTAGCACATCGGTAGGGTTTTCCTCTAGCCACTTCATAACGTGCGGCAGTCTTACGTTCAAAGAGTTAACATTCCACGTGGCTAATTTCATATTTGCTTTCATGCTTGAGGGTCAGTAACTTGCATCTTACAGCATCCGGATTTAACACATGTAGTTGCCGCTCTGCTAAGGTGTATGAAAAAACATGAAAAACCCTTTCGTGCGCGCCACTCAGGGCCTAAAATGTTGCAAAATGTGTGAAATCAAAAAAAAATTGCCAATACTGTCTCGCTGTTGTCAAAATAGAACCGAAAGGCAAGACAAGGTAACAAAATAGAAATATACTAATACAAATTAAGTGGAAAACTTGTGTTTCCGTTTAGCAACTAAGAAAACATCAATATTGTATATTTTTGCGTTGTGACGACGCAATAAATGATACTATACGGAAATAAACAGTCGTTTTTACAGTGAATCGCGCTTAGCGCATTTGCAAAGGAATAAAAAATGCGATCTGCATTTGAGGCATGGGCACAGCGCGACGGCCATATCGTTCGTCGCCGTGAAGACAAGCCAGATGAATATCTGGTCTTCGAAACGCAACGCCGCTGGGTTATCTGGCAAGCGGCGCTGGAGCATGGCAAAGCGCCGGGCGGCCGAAAGACCGCCGCGCAAAAAGAGGCCGCCGCTGCTGAAAAGCGCGCCGCCGAAGCCGTGCAGCGTCCGCCTGCAATCAAGCCTGACGAAGCCGCCGTGCGCAATCAGGTCTTGAACGAAGTGCTGGATGCGTTTTCCTCGCTGGGCGGTGAGCGCGGCATGGACGACATCCTGAAAGTGGTGCAGGGCCTGAAGAAGAAGCAGCAGGAACAGGTCGATGCGCCGGTCGCTGCCAAAACGCCGGACCGCCACAACGCGTGAGCCATAAGGCGTAAAGTGCAACGCTTTACGCCGCTTGATTAAGCGAATAAAACCGCCGGCGGGCTGGTACACTGGTCTGACTCCATTTTCCGAGACAGACCATGTATCTCCGCCCCGCCTTCGCGGTCACCGCGCTACTGGCCTTGCTGGCCGGCTGCGCTTCCCTGACAGAATCCACCGAACAAAGCGTCATGGTGCAAACCGTGCTCGATCATCGCGAGATCGCTGGTGTCGGCTGCGTGCTGTATAACGATGTGGGCAAATGGTTTGTGACGACGCCGGGCCGCGTCACGCTGCGCAAGAGCGCGGGGCCGCTGCGCATCGACTGCCAGAAGGCGGGCAAGGGCTGGGCATATGAGAAGGTCGAGTCCAGGGCGGACGCCAACCTGTGGGGCAATCTGGCACTGACGGCCGGCGTGGGCTATGTGGTGGACCGGAATACCGGCGCAGGCTATGACTATCCGGCCACGCTGACCGTTGTCATGCATCCCGCGCAGGAGAAGGAGGAGGGGCCGACGCCGGCGCCCGGCGTGACCCTGTTCTGATTAATGCGAACGCCTGGTTCGAGCGCTTAGCTGGCCCGATTAATCAGGAAGTTCGACAGCAGCGGCACCGGACGGCCGGTCGCGCCTTTGTTACCACCCGATTTCCACGCGGTGCCGGCGATGTCCAGGTGCGCCCAGGTGTACTTGCGGGTGAAGTTTTCCAGGAACGCCGCCGCGGTGCACGAGGCGCCGCCCGGCGTGCCGATGTTGGCCAGGTCGGCAAAGTTGGACTTCAGCTGCTCGTTGTACTCTTCACCGATCGGCAGGCGCCATGCGGTGTCGCTGGCGTTCTTGCCGGCGGCCAGAATCTCGTCGGCCAGCTTGTTGTGCACTTCGTCGTCGCGCGTGAACAGGCCGCTCTTATGGTGGCCCAGGGCGACGATGCAGGCGCCGGTCAGGGTGGCGATGTCGATCACGGCGGCCGGATTGAAGCGCTCGGCGTAGGTCAGGGCGTCGCACAGAATCAGGCGGCCTTCGGCGTCGGTGTTCAGGATCTCGATGGTCAGGCCGTTCATCGAGGTGACGATGTCGCCCGGCTTGGTGGCGCGGCCCGATGGCATGTTCTCGCACGAAGCGATGATGCCGATCACGTTCAGCTTCAGGTTCATCTCGCCGATGGCGCGGAAGGTGCCCAGCACCGACGCGGCGCCGCCCATGTCGTACTTCATCTCGTCCATGCCAGGACCTGGCTTGAGCGAGATGCCGCCGGTGTCGAAGGTGATGCCTTTACCGACCAGCACCACCGGCGCATCCTTGGCCTTGCCGCCCATGTGTTTCATGACGATGAATTTCGGCGGCTGCTCGCTGCCGTTGGTGACCGACAGGAAGCTGTTCATTTTCAGCGCTTCCAGCTGTTTGCGGTCCAGTACCTCGACGTCGAACTTGTAATCCTTGCCCAGTTTCTTGGCAACGTTGGCCAGGTGGGTAGGGGTGCAGACGTTGGCCGAGGTGTTGCCCAGTTCCTTGGTCAGGTCCATGCCGTTGGCGATGGCCACGGCCTGCGCCAGCGCCAGCTTGGTGGCGGCGCTGTTTGGCACGGCCAGGGCGATCTTCTTCACGCCGGCAGGTGCCGGATCCTTCTTGCTCTTTTGACCATCGGTACGGAACACCGATTCATGGGCGCTCTGCACCACATTGCGGATCGCCCAATTGACGTCGCGCTCTTTCACTTCGGTCATCGGCAGTGCGATAATAGCGTCGCTCGTGCCGAGGGAGGAGAATGCCTTGAGTGTCGCAGCCACGCCGCCGGCAAAGCTTTTCTCGCTGACCGCCTCGTCGCTGCCCAGGCCGACCAGCAGCACGCGCTCGGCGGCGGCGCCTTTCAGGCCGCGCAGCAGCAGAGTGGTGCCGGTTTTGCCGGTAATGTCGCCGGACTTCAGCGCAGCGGTGATTTCACCAGCGCCATCCAGCGCCTTGGCAGCTTGCGACAGCTTCTTGTTCTCGAAGACCGCGACGGCGATGACGCCGGCTTTGGCCGTAGCGATGGTGTTTTTTGTGTCGAATGCTTTTATGCTAAAGTCCATTTGATTCTCCGTGTCGTGTACGTACTTAAAACTTTTATGGTCCCATATAGCTTATATATGAGCCAAACTACCGAATTATAATCTTCAATGATCTTTCAACGCGCCCTACGACGTGAAATGGCCAATACGGCCGGCGCTTCCTTCACGGTCCTGTTCAGCATCTGCGTGACCTGGACCCTGATCGCCGTCCTCGGCAAGGCCGCCGGCGGCAAGGTGGCGTCCAGTGACGTGATCGCGCTGATCGTGTTCGCAACGCTGAATTATCTGCCAACTATCCTCATCCTCACCAGCTTTATTTCTGTGCTGATGGTGGTGACGCGGACTTACCGCGATTCCGAAATGGTGGTGTGGTTCGCGTCCGGCCTGTCGCTCACCAAATGGATAGTCCCGGTTCTGACTTTTGGCCTGCCGATCGTGATCCTGACCGGCATGCTGAGTTTTGTCGCCACGCCGTGGGCCAAGCAGAAAAGCTCGGAATACGTGGAGCGCTTTGAAAAGCGCGAGGACCTGCAGAAGGTCTCGCCCGGCCAGTTCAAGGAATCGGCATCGGCCAATCGCATCTTCTTTGTGGAAGGCGTGGCCGGCAAGACGGCGGTGGTGCAGAACGTGTTCGTCAACACGGTCGATGAAAAGGGCACGGCCGTCATCGTCGCGCGCGAGGGCGTGATCAACGCCGGGCCGAAAGGCGAAAAATATCTGGTGCTGAAAAACGGCCGCCGTTACCAGGGCACGCCGGGGCAGGCGGACTTCCAGACCATGGAGTTCGAGAGCTACAGCATGCGCGTCACCAGTCAAACCCAGGAGCTGGACGGCGACCGCGATACCGACAGCACGCCCACCATGCAGCTGCTGAATGACACCAGCAACGCCGCGCGCGCGGAGCTGTTGTGGCGCGCAGCCTCGCCGCTCACCTGCCTGGTGCTGATCCTGCTGGCGATTCCGCTGGGCTTTGTCAATCCGCGTGCCGGCAGCTCGGCCAATCTGATCATCGCGCTGCTGATCTTCTTCAGCTATAACAACTTCGTCAAACTGATCGAGGCCAGCGTCCGGCAGGGCAAGGCGGCGTTTGCGGTGTCGTGGTGGCCGCTGCACCTGGTGGCGTTGCTGCTGGTGTTTGCCCTGTTCGCGTGGCGCCTGAACCTGAACCATCGTTATCACCCGCTGGCGTTGCTGGCTGCGCTCAAGCGCAGCCGCCATGGCGCTGACAAGAAGGCTGTATCGCAATGAAAATCCTGCAACGCTATTTCGCGGTCTCGATACTGCAAGCGGTCGCCTTTGTACTGGTGGCCTTCCTGGCGCTGCAAGCCTTCATGGACCTGACCGGCGAACTGCCGAAGGTCGGCAAGAATGGCTACGCGGTGCAATATGCCTTCATGTACGTGCTGGTGCAGCTGCCGGGCCACGTGTATGAGGTGATGCCGCTGGCGGCGCTGATCGGCACCATTTACACGATGGCGCAGTTTGCGGCGACGTCGGAATTCACCATCATGCGCGCCTCCAGCATGTCGACAGGGATGGTGGCGTGGATGCTGGCGAAGATCGGCCTGGTGCTGGTGATCCTGACCTTCATCGTCGGCGAGCTGGTGGTGCCGCGCACCGCGCCGCTGGCGGAAAAATTCAAGCTGACCGCGCGCGGCGCGGCCATCTCCACCGAGTTCCGTTCCGGCTTGTGGACCAAGGATATCGTGAAGTCGGAAGGCATGACCGGCACGGTGCTGGGCTCACGCTTCTTCAACGTGCGCGAGGTGCGTCCGGACGGCACGCTGATCGATGTCAAGCTGTACGAGTTCGATACCAGCTTCCGCCTGCGCTCCATCACACTGGCCAAGTCGGGTACCTTCCAGGGCAATAACAAGTGGCTGCTGAAGGATGTGACGGAAAATATCTTCACCAATCCAGAGCTGCTCAAGCCAGGCATCGAGGCCACGCTGGCGAACAACTACGCGCAGGAATCGAGCATGATCGAGACGCGCCGCAGCGCCACCAAGGATCTGCTGTCCGAGATTACGCCGAAGATCCTGTCGGTGTCGCGCTCGGACCCGGAGCGCATGTCGGCCAACGAACTGGCGGTGTACACCCGCCACCTGCAGGAGAACAAGCAGGAAACCGAGCGCTTCAAGATCGCGTTCTGGAAAAAGCTGTTCGATCCGCTGGCGATTTTTGTGCTGATGGCGCTGGCGCTGCCGTTTGGCTATCTGCACACGCGCAGCGGCGGCGTCAGCCTGAAGATCTTCCTCGGCATCATGCTGGGCGTGAGCTTCCTGCTGGTGAATACACTGTTCTCGCACCTGGGCGTGCTGAGTACCTGGCCGGCGATCCTGACCGCGATCGCGCCAAGTTTATTATTCCTGCTGCTGGCGATATGGGCCATGTGGTGGGTGGAGCGACACTGATGAATACTCAACGCGCACTGATTCTGTTTGCCCACGGCGCCCGTGCCGCGTCATGGGCCGCGCCGTTTGAACGCCTGCGTGATATGACGCAGGCGCGCGAACCGCAGGTAAAGGTGGAGCTGGCGTTTCTGGAGCTGATGTCGCCACGTCTGCCGGAGCTGGTGGCTGCATTGACCGCCGGCGGCATCAACGACATCACCGTGGTGCCGGTATTCCTCGGCCAGGGCGGCCATGTGCTGCGCGACCTGCCGGTGATGCTGGACGACCTGCGCGTGGCCTATCCGCAGGTGAGTCTCAAGGTGGTGGAAGCGGCCGGTGAAAACGCCGCCGTGCTGCAAGCGCTGTCCGACTACTGCGTTGGCGCCTTGCCCGGCTGATCGCCGCTCATTCCCACGCCCGCGCCGCTGAACGGTGTGCGGTCCAGCTGAAGCCGATGCCGGCTGACAGGCCGCTGCTCTTGCGGAACAGTGGGCTGTCGCGGTTGGCGGCATGGCTCAGATTGTCGTAGCGGGTGAAGCCGAAGATGCGCCAGTCAGGCGACAGCCGGCGCGACAGGCTCAGGCCGAGGCGCGTCATCATCAGGCCGCCGCTGGCCTGATACTGTGGGCGTGCGGCGGTAGCGTATTGCGGCGCGACCTCGTAAAAATACTGATTCAGTTTTGTATTGCCATAGACTGCGCCGATACTGGCATCGGCCGTCCATTTGCCGCCCGCGCCGGCGGTTTCAAATACCAGGCGCGGCTCGAATACCAGGCCGCGGCGCTCAAAGCCATTGCGCAGCTCAAGCGGCAACCGCAGTGGCAGTTCCAGCCGCGTGTGCCCGGGCAGTTGCACCTTCAGGCGCGGGCCGAATTCCAGCAGCGAGTTCAGGTCCGGCATGCCGTCGCGCGCTGCCACGTCCTTTGAGCGTGCCGGCAGCGAAACGGCAAAGCCCACATCCAGTTCAACGCGGTCGGTATTGATCAGGCGCGCGCCGATGCCGGAGCGGTCGGAGCGCAGCACCTTGCCGCGGTAGATCAGCATCGGCAGCACCAGCGCGCGGGTCGAGCGGTCTTCGGCGCCGGGGTAGGCCGGTGTGGTGGCCGCGCCGCCAAACAGGCCCGCTTCCCATAGCGGCAGACTGGGGTCCTGCGTCTGCGCCGTCGCCGTTGCCGCCAGCGTCAGACTTGCGATACCAATCCAGGCGCGCTTGGTCATGGGCTTTATTTTCGAGGAACGATTTTGACTTCGTAAATTTTCGGCCACAGTTTGCCGGTGACGAACAGGCGCTTTTTGTCGGCGTCGTAGGCAATGCCGTTCATGACGTTTTCGGCGTTCTGGCCTTTGCCGGCGTCGGGATAGAGTTTGCCGAAGTCGATCCAGCCAATGATCTTGCCGCTTGCGGGATCGATGCGTGCAATGGTGTTCGTGTGCCAGATGTTGGCGTAGATTTCGCCTTCCACCACTTCCAGCTCGTTCAGCTGATCGACCGCGATGCCGTCTGCCGTCACCTTGATGCGGCGCACTTCAAGGAAGGTTTTCGGATCAAGGAAGCGCAGCGTCGAGCTGCCGTCGCTCATGATCAGTTCCTTGCCGTTGTGGGTCAGGCCCCAGCCCTCGCCGGGATAGGCGAACTGGCTTTTCAGCTCAAAGGTCTTCAGGTCGAATACAAAGCCGGTCTGGGTTTGCCAGGTCAGGCCCACCAGGGTGTCGCCCCATACCGTCAGGCCTTCGCCGAAATACTGTGGCGGGATGTCTTTGCTTTGCAGGACTTTGCCCGAGGCCAGATCGACCTTGCGGATCGACGATTTGCCATTCAGGCCCGTGCTCTCGTACAGGAAGCCGTCGCGGTACAGCAGTCCCTCGGTGAAGGCCTGTGCATCGTGCGGATAGCTGCGCACGACTTTGTAGTCGTAAGTGGGGATGGCCGCATGGGCTGAAGGCAGCAGGGAGGCGAGCAGGAGAACTTGGGCGACAATCTTTTTCACTATGCGGTTACCGAGTTTTGGAGTTCAACCATGGCGTCCAGCGTGGTGCCGGGAGCATCCAGCTCCGCCTGCACGCAGGCGCGCGCTTCCGGCGACTGCACCAGCGATACGGCCTGCTGGCGTGCGATCGCCGCGGCGTCAGTATCGCCGCAGCCGTTCAGCAAGTCCAGCACCAGCGTCACTTCGGTGGTGTAGTTGAACACTTCGGCCAGCATGTCGGCCATGCCTTCGTTGGTCAGCACATTGATGTTGTTCTTCAGCTCATTCAGCTGCATCGCCGCCAGCGCCAGATGGTGCTCGGGCTGCGGCAGGTAGCGGCGCGCCAGCGCGTAGTCGCCGCAAGCCATGATGGAGGGCAGGGCGGCACGCGCATTTTGCTGCGCCTGTGTTTCCGGCAGGGTCTTGAACAAGTGGTAGGTGTTCTGCAGGTCGCCCAGCTTGTCATTGATAATGCGGATGTCATGGAACAGCTGCGGCGCTGACTGCAGCTCGGCGGTCAGGCGGTTGCGCAGGTCCACCAGCGCATGGTGGGCCGGCAGGTATTCCTCGGCCAGCTTGGCCCAGGCGGCCAGGATGTAGGACAGGCGCAGCGAGGCTGCCTCGGCGTCATCGAATAGCGCGCGATATTCCTGCAAGGCGGCTTCAAAATGGCCCTCGGCGTGGGTTTGCCAGGCGCTTTCCAGTCTTTGAACGATGTCCATTACTACCTCAGGTGGTGGGAATGGCTATTCTAATACTGAAAAATGGAAGTCAGGCGCGGAGTTGGATGACTATTGCCTTGCTAATCTCGCTGATGCTCACGCGGGCGCATGGCTTCGCCGATCATCACCAGCACCGGTCCGTGCGGCGTTCCCAGACCCTGCGTCAGCTGGGCGATGGTCATGCGCTGGATCTGCTGATCGGCGCGGCTGACGTTTTCGATCACCACCACCGGCTTGTCCGGCGCATGGCCGTGCGCCAGCAGGCGCTCGGCGGTGGCGATGGCTTCGCGTCCGCCCATGTACTGGATCAGGGTGTCGGTTTCCGGAATGGCGTCGTGGTCCGAGTGCTCCGGCGCGGTGGAGGAGGTGAAGAACGCCACGCTGCGGGCGATGCCGCGCTTGGTCAGCGGCTGTTTGGCGGCGGCCGCCGCGGCCAGCGCGGTGGTGATGCCGGGGACGATGTCCACCTCGATGCCGGCTTCTTCCAGCGCGCGCAATTCCTCGTCGGCGCGGCCAAACATCATCGGGTCGCCGCCTTTCAGGCGCACCACCAGCTGCGCGCGTTGCGCCGCTTCCACCAGCTGCTGGTTGATGACCTGCTGGGCCACCGAACGCTGGCCGCTGCGTTTGCCGACCGGGATTTTCTCGGCCTGCGGGCACAGATCCAGCATTTCCGGCGTCACCAGCGCATCGTGCAGCACGATGTCGGCCTGCGCCAGCAGGCGCGCGCCGCGCAGGGTAATGAGATCCTGCGCGCCGGGGCCGGCGCCGATCAGATACACTTTTCCAGGAGTGGCCATGGCGGGATTCTTTTGTTGGCGGTGGCGTCGTCATTCCGGCGCAGGCCGGAATCCATAGAGCGCTGGCACGCATGCTCAGCATGGATCCCGGCCTGCGCCGGGATGACGATGATGACGGTTACAGACGGATCATGCCGGCGGCGACAGTCTGGTGCGTTACTTCATCGATCAGGATGAAGGCGCCGGTCGCGCGGATGTCGCTGTAGGCGTCGGCGGCCAGCGGCTGCTGCACGCTCAGCTCAATGGTGGCGATGTCGTTCAGCTTCAGGCCATCGGCGCTGTGGCGCTGCTGGGTATTGATGTCCAGCAGCGACTCGATGGCCTTCACCTTGGCCGAGGTCTGCCTGGTGCCATGCTTGATCCAGTACTTGCGGCGCACGTCCAGCGGCTCGTCGGACATCCAGCACACATCGGCTTTCAGTTGCTTGAGCTGCGTGGCCGGCTGGTCGGCGCTGGCCAGCAGGTCGCCGCGCGAGATGTCCAGGTACTCTTCCAGCAACAGCGTGACCGACTGTCCCGCCACCGCCGACTGATGCGAACCTTCCAGCGTGACGATGTCCTTCACGGTCGCGCTCTGACCCGATGGCTGCACCACCAGCTTGTCGCCCACCGACACCTTGCCCGCTTCAATGCGGCCCATGTAGCCGCGGAAGTCGTTGGCTTCGTGGCCGTTGTGACGCGCCACCAGCTGCACCGGGAAGCGGAACGGCGCGTCGTGCGATTCGTCGTACACCGACAGCGATTCCAGCAGCTCGATCAGGGTTGGCCCCTGATACCAGTCCAGCTTCTCGCTCTTTTCCACCACGTTGTCGCCGGTCAGGGCGGACAGCGGAATCGGCGTGATGTCCTTCAGGCCCAGCGAGGCGGCAAACTCGCCGTAGGCTTTGACGATGCGGTTGTAAATGTCCTGGTCGTAGTTCACCAGGTCCATCTTGTTGACGGCCACGATCACGTGCTCGATCTGCAGCAGGTGGGCGATGGTCGAGTGGCGCTTGGTCTGAATCAGCAGGTCGACGCCGCCATCCTCGCGCAGCTTCACTTTCGACACGTCCACCAGGATGATCACGGCGTCGGCGGTCGAGGCGCCGGTCACCATGTTGCGGGTGTACTGCTCGTGGCCGGGCGTGTCGGCGATGATGAACTTGCGCTTCGGCGTGGCGAAGTAGCGGTAGGCCACGTCGATGGTGATGCCTTGTTCGCGTTCGGCTTCCAGGCCGTCGGTCAGCAGCGACAGGTCGACAGTGTCGCCCACCGTGCGTTTGTGCTTGGAGCGCGACATGGCGTCCAGCTGGTCGGCAAAAATGCCTTTGCTGTCGAACAGCAGGCGGCCGATCAGGGTGGACTTGCCGTCGTCGACGGAACCGGCGGTGATGAAGCGCAGCAGGCTTTGTTCGTGAGTAGTGGTGGTCATTAGAAGTATCCTGCTTTTTTACGTTTTTCCATCGAGGCTTCGGACGTCTGGTCGTCCATGCGGGTGGCGCCGCGTTCGGTCACCTGGGTGATCGCGGTTTCAGCGATGATCTGCTCCACGGTTGCCGCGTCCGAGGACACCGGGCAGGTGCAGGAGATATCGCCCACAGTGCGGAAGCGCACCACCTGGGTTTCGACGGTTTCGCCTTCGCGTGCCGGGGTCAGATCGGTCAGCGGCACCAGCAGGCCGTTGCGGGGAATGACCTGGCGCTCGTGCGCGAAGTAGATCGGCGGCAGTTCCAGCTTTTCGCGGGCGATGTACTGCCACACATCCAGCTCGGTCCAGTTGGAGATCGGGAACACGCGCATGTTCTCGCCCGGATGCACGCGGGTGTTATACAGGTCCCACAATTCCGGGCGCTGCGACTTCGGATCCCACTGGCCGAATTCATCGCGGAAGGAGAAGATGCGCTCCTTGGCGCGGGCCTTCTCTTCATCGCGGCGGGCGCCGCCGATGCAGGCGTCGAAGCCGTGTTCGGCGATGGTTTCCAGCAGCGTCACCGCCTGCGCGGCATTGCGCGAATCGGTCTGCGGATTGCGCAGGCGCACGGTGCCCTTGCGGATCGATTCTTCCACCGAACCGACGATCAGGCGTTCGCCCAGTTCGGCCACGCGCTTGTCGCGGAAGGTGATGACTTCTTCAAAATTGTGGCCGGTATCGACGTGCACCAGCGGGAACGGGAATTTACCCGGACGGAAAGCCTTCTCCGCGATGCGCAGCAGGACCACCGAGTCCTTACCGCCCGAGAACAGCAGGGCAGGGTTGCTGCATTCGGCAGCGACTTCGCGCATGATGTGGATCGCTTCCGATTCCAGTGCGTCGAGGTGGCGCGAATTGACGTGCGCGTTGTTTTCTACTAGAGCGTTCATTTGAATTCTTTCAAGCTGCGACAGATTTAATGCGTATCAGTTTACCGTCCACCACGTGCAGGCCGCATTCTTTCGATTCCGGATTCTCCCACCACCAGCGGCCGGCGCGGACATCTTCACCCGGCTGGATGGCGCGGGTACATGGCTCGCAGCCGATCGATGGATAACCCTGATCATGCAGCGCGTTGTACGGCACCTTGTTCTCGCGGATGTAGTTCCACACATCTTCCTCCGACCAGTCGGCCAGCGGATTAAACTTGGTCATGAAGTGGGCCGGATCGTCTTCCTCCACCATCAGCGAGGAGCGGGTGGCGGCTTGCGCGCGGCGCTGGCCCGTGACCCAGGCCTTGTTGCCGGACAGGGCGCGGCCCAGCGGCTCGACCTTGCGGATGCGGCAGCATTCCTTGCGCATCTCGACGCTGTCGTAGAAGGCGTTCAGGCCATGCTGCGCAACGTAGGCATCCACCGCTTCGGCCTGCGGCTTGAACACCGCGATATCGTAGCCGTAATGCGCCTTCACCTTGTCCAGCATGTCCAGCGTTTCCTTGTGCAGACGGCCGGTTTCAAGCGAGAAGATGCCGATGTCGTAGCCGCCCTTCAGAATCAGGTCGGTCAGCACCATGTCTTCGGCCGCCAGCGAGGAGGCGAAGACGGCAGTGCTAAAGTCGCTGGCGATGCGGGACAGCGTGGCGCGCGTGTCCGCAATCAGCTTGCTCAGGTCACTCATGACTACTCCAATCAAATGCCGGCGCCGTCGTTGTTGACCGCTGCCGGCGCAGGGCGCGGGTGGCGGCGGAACAGCGGCACTTTCTGATCGACCGAAGCCTGGTAGGTTTCCGAGAAATCGGACAGGCCTTTCAGCGCGTCGTGCGGATCGCGGTCGGCGCGCACCGAATAGGCGTCAAAGCCCACGCGCTGCATAGAGAACAGCTGATCGCGCAGCACGTCGCCAATGGCGCGCAGTTCGCCGGTCCAGCCCAGGCGGGTGCGCAGATTGTAGGCGATCGAGTAGCCGCGGCCATCGGTGAATTTCGGGAAGTCGACGGCGATCAGCGGGAACTGGTCCAGCAGCCCTTTCAGCGTTTCAGGACGTTCGTCGGAGGCGATCCACACCGCGATCTCGCCGGCGGCGGTGCGCGCCGCCAGCAGCTCGCGCTGCACCAGCCACAGGCTCAGTGGCACGATGAATTTGCCTTCAGGGACGGCCACGGTGGCCGGATCGTGCGCAGGCGCGCCTTCCACCGGTTCGGCCAGACGCAGTACCTGCCAGTCGTCTTCTACAACTTCACGGCCCTTGATAATCAAATGCTTAGACATATTCATCCTCTCCAACCAGGCGGCCGCCTTTTTCAGCGATCGGCGTGGCGTACACAAATTCCTTGAACGGGGCGACACCGATGCGTGCTACGCATTCGGCGAAGGTCTCGCCCTCAAAACGGTCGCGCAGGTAGACCTGCAGCAGGCGGTCGATCACTTCCGGCATTTGCAGCGCGGAGAACGACGGGCCGATGATCTTGCCGATGGCGGCGTTGTTGCCTTGCGCGCCGCCGATCGATACCTGATACCATTCGCTGCCGTCCTTGTCCACGCCCAGCACGCCGATATTGCCGACGTGGTGGTGGCCGCAGGCGTTGATGCAGCCGGAGATATTCAGCTCGATCTCGCCGATGTCGTGCTGGAAGTCGAGGTTGTCGAAGCGCTCGGCGATGGCGGCGGCAATCGGGATCGACTTGGCGTTGGCCAGCGAGCAGAAGTCGCCGCCAGGGCAGCAGATCATGTCGTTCAGCAGGCCGATGTTCGGCGTCGCCAGGCCGTGCGCCTTGGCTTCCTGCCACAGCGCGAACAACTGCGACTGCTCGACGTCGGCCAGCACCACGTTCTGCTCGTGCGTGACGCGCAGTTCGCCAAAGCTGTAGCGGTCCGCCAGGTCGGCCATGAAGTCCATCTGCTCGGCGGTGGCGTCGCCCGGCGGCACGCCGGTCTTCTTCAGCGACAGCACCACGACCGCGTAGCCCGGCACCTTGTGTGGCTTGACGTTGCGGTTGATCCAGTTGGCGAAGGCCTTGTTGCCGGCTTGCGCAGCCACCACGTCGCTGTCTTCCAGCGTTTTGTAGGCCGGCGGCTGGAAGTAGTCGATCACGCGCTGCATTTCTTCCACGGTCAGGGTTTCCGGGCCATCTTTCAGGTCGGCCCATTCTTCCTCGACCTGACGGGTGAATTCTTCCACGCCGATGGCTTTCAGCAGGATCTTGATGCGGGCCTTGTACTTGTTGTCGCGGCGGCCGTACTGGTTATACACGCGCATCACGGCTTCGGTGTAGGTCAGCAGGTGCTGCCATGGCAGGAATTCGCGGATCACGCTGCCGATGATCGGGGTGCGGCCCATGCCGCCGCCGACCATGAACTTGAAGCCGATTTCGCCGGCTTCGTTGCGCACCACGGTCAGACCGATGTCGTGAATCGCGATGGCGGCGCGGTCTTCCACGGCGCCGTTGATGGCGACCTTGAACTTGCGCGGCAGGGCGATGAATTCAGGGTGGAAGGTCGACCACTGGCGCAGCACTTCGGCGTACGGGCGCGGGTCAATGATCTCGTCGGCGGCCACGCCAGCGTAGGGATCGGAGGTGGTGTTGCGGATGCAGTTGCCCGAGGTCTGGATGGCGTGCATTTCCACCGAGGCCAGGTCGGTCAGGATGTCCGGGGTCTGTTCCAGCTCAATCCAGTTAAACTGTATGTTTTGACGGGTGGTGAAGTGACCATAGCCGCGGTCGTATTTGCGGGCGATATGTGCGAACATACGCATTTGCTTACTTGCCAACAAACCGTAAGGCACGGCAATACGGAGCATGTAGGCGTGACGCTGCATGTACAGGCCGTTTTGCAAGCGCAGTGGCAGGAATTCGGCTTCGGTCAGCTCATCGGCCAGGCGGCGGCGTACCTGGTCGCGGTACTGGGCGATGCGCTCACGGATGATGAGGTGGTCAAACTGGTCGTATTGATACATGAATATTCTTCCTGGATAGTCGCTGATTCCCCAAACTAGCGCTAATAGTAATAAACTTCGTCTTTATTCCATACGACTTAGTCTTTATTTGCTTATATAAGGATTGGGCATAAGCATGGACGCTAATAATTTTAAGATGGGCCAAGACCTGCAATGAACCTTCACCAGCTGCGCTTTGTGCGCGAAGCAGTACGCCAGAACTACAACCTGACCGACGCCGCCAAGGCGCTATTTACCTCGCAGCCGGGCGTGTCCAAGGCGATTATCGAGCTGGAAGAAGAACTGGGGGTGGATATTTTCACCCGGCACGGCAAGCGTATCCGCGGCCTGACCGAGCCGGGGCGGCTGGTGCTGGAGTCGGTCGAGCTGATCATGCAGGAAATCGACAGTCTCAAGCGCATCGGCAAGGAATATGCGGCCCAGGACAGCGGCAGCTTCACGATTGCCACCACCCACACCCAGGCGCGCTACACGCTGCCCAAGGTGGTGCAGGCTTTCATGCAGAAGTTTCCAAAAGTAAGATTATCTTTGTTGCAAGGCAATCCGCAGCAGATTGCCGAGATGGTGCAGCGCGACCAGGCCGACCTGTGCATCGCCACCGAATCGATCGCCGGCGTCACCGGCCTGGTGACCTTGCCATGTTATCAATGGGAGCACGTGGTGGTGGTGCCGCCCGACCATCCACTGCTGCGCAACAAGCAGCCGACGCTGGAAGAGATCGCGGCTTTCCCCATCATCACGTATGATGGCGCCTTTGCCGGCCGCAGCAAGATCGACCACGCGTTTTCCCTGCGCGGTCTGAAGCTGGACGTGCTGCTGGAAGCCATCGACGCCGACGTCATCAAGACTTACGTGGAGTTGGGCATGGGGATCGGCATCATTGCCGGCATGGCGTTTGACGCCGAGCGCGACAAGAACCTGCGCGCCATCCCGGTCGGCCACCTGTTCGGCATGAATGTGTCGCGGGTGGCGGTCAAGCAGGGCGCCTACCTGCGCAGCTATATTTACACCTTTATCGAACTGCTGACGCCGACGCTCAACCGCAAATTGATCGAGCAGGCCATGAGCGGCGAAAAAGACAATTACGAACTATAAAGAAAGCAACATCATGATTACCAACCAGTTGACACAATATTACGCCGTCAACGCGGACAACTACGACCAGGTCTACGCCCAGGAAGAGCGCTACGATGACCTCGACGATTTGCAGGAAATGGTGGCCGAGCTGTTCCAGGACCACAAAGTGCTGGAACTGGGCTGCGGCACCGCCTACTGGACCGATCTGATCTCGGAAACCGCCGAATCGGTCTACGCCACCGATATTTCGCAGGAAATGCTGGATCTGGCTGAAACCCGCGGCCTGGACGAGGACGTGGTCACCTTCGGCCAGCTGGATGCCTTCAACCTGCCGGACGGCATGGAGGGACAATACACCGCCGTCTTCATCGGCAACCTGTGGTGCCACGTGCGCCGCGAAGACCAGGAAAAATACCTGAAGACCCTGCGCGCCAAGCTGGGCAAGGATATTTTGCTGGTCATCCTCGATGAATCTTATGTCGATGGCAACTCCACCGTTATCGCCCGCACCGATGCGGAGGGCAATACCTTCCAGCAGCTCACTGCCGACGACGGCCAGCGCTACGAGATCATGAAGAATTACCTGACCGACAGCACCCTGCGCAAGCGTTTCGCCAACCACGCCAAGCAGATCCGCATCGAGCGGCTGCAGTACTACTATCTGTTGAGCTGCCGCCTCAAATAACTTGCAAACTTGATGTTGATTTACAACAAATGACCTTTGTCACATTGTTGAAGTAATTGATAGGCATGATTCCGGCCGTGGAATCAACACGCAGTTTCTATCAACCTTAAGTAGAGAACATCAAGTGAAAAAACTTACTCTGGCAGCACTGATCATCGGCGGCTTCGCTGCGCAAGCCCAAGCTCAATCGAACGTGACCATCTACGGCCTGGTGGACGTCGGTGTGGTTAGTGAGCGTGGCGGTGCGGCCGGCTCCCTGACCAAAGTGACCAGCGGCATTGGCGGCCAATCCCGTCTGGGCTTCCGCGGCACCGAAGATCTGGGCAACGGCCTGTCGGCCATCTTCCAGCTGGAAACCGGCTTCAAAGCCGACGACGGCACCCTGGACAGCGCCAACACCATCTTCAACCGTCAAGCCTTCGTGGGCCTGAAAAGCAAGGACGCCGGCCAGCTGACCATCGGCCGCCAATACACCATGCTGTACCTGGCGCAAAGCCAGGTGGCTGATCCGTTCGGCGCCGGCTATGCTGGTTCGATCAAAAACCTGTTCCCTACCGCCGGCGCCAACACCCGCGTGAGCAACGCGCTGGTGTACTCGACCCCGGTCATGGAAGGCTTCAGCGCCGACGCCCTGTACGCCCTGGGCGAGCAGGCTGGCAGCTCGACCGCCGGCCGCCAGTTCGGTCTGGGCCTGAACTACGGCCAAGGCCCGCTGAACGCGCGCCTGGTGTACAACAACAAGAACAACGACACCGTTGCTGTCGGCACCACCCCGGCCAAGGTGCAGGACACCGGCCGCAACACCATGTTCGCCGCCAACTACGACTTCAAAGTCATCAAGGCTTACTTCGCTTACAGTGCGGACAAAGGCGTGAACAGCGCCCAGATCCCGGTGGCCAATGCTTACGGCTACACCGTGGCGCCTAAAGCTTCGCTGGACAGCAACGACGTCCTGATCGGCGCCCAGATCCCAGTTGGCAACGGCACCATCATGACTTCGTACATCCGCAAGAACGACAAGACCGCCAACAACCAGGACGCCGACCAGTGGGCGCTGGGTTACCTGTACTCGCTGTCGAAGCGTACCCAGACTTACGTCGCTTACGCCAAGATCAAGAACAAGAACGGCGCCGGCTACACCGTGGGTAACAACAACGAAGCTGGTAGCGGCGACAAGGCCTTCAACATCGGCCTGCGTCACGCGTTCTAAGCGGGTCTAAGCCGTTTCGGCGGGCGGCAGCGGCAGCCGGATCATGATCCGGGTGCCGCCGTCGCTGACGATGGCGATATCGCCATCCAGTGCCCAGACGCGCTCGCGCATCCCGATCAGGCCGAAGGACGAGGCCTTGTCCATGTCCTGCCCGGCGATGCCGCGGCCGTCATCGTGGATGGTGATGTGCAAAGCCCCATCCTGGCGATACAGCGACAACGCCACCTTGTGCGCCTCGGCGTGGCGGGTGATGTTGGTCAGCGCTTCCTGTGCAATGCGGAAGATGGCGGTGCTGTAGGCATCGTCCAGTATCAAATCCTCTTCATTGGCGTCCAGTGTGCAGCGGATATTGTTGCGCGCTTCAAAATCATGGCGCAAGCTCTCCAGCGCGAAATACAAGCCTCCTTCATCCAGCGCGCGCGGTCGCAGGTTGCTGGCGATCCGCCGCAGCGAGGTGATGGCTGACATCAGCAACTCGTCCATGCCTTTTTGCAGCTTGCGGGCGGCAGCGCTGTTGCTGCTGTGCCGCTGCAGCAGCGCCAGATCGCCGCGCAGCGTGGCCAACAGCTGGCCGAGGTCGTCGTGCAGTTCGCGCGCGATGTGCTTGCGCTCCTCCTCGCGGATGGTCTGCAGCGCCGCCGACAGTTCGCGCAACTGCGAATACGATTGTTCCAGCCGCTCCTGCACCTGCTTGCGTTCGGTAATGTCGCGCAAAATGATGGTGTAGATGCGCTTGCCGTTTTCGCTCAGCGACGAAATGCTGCCTTCCAGCGGGAAGTGCTGGCCGCCGGCCTTGAGTCCGGTCACCGCATAGTCGCTGGTGCGGCGGCCCTTGACGCGCATGCGGATGCCGGTGGCGCCAAAGTATTGCCCGACGCCGTTGGGGGGGCGCTGACGCTGGTCGCGCGGGATGTATTGCGCCAGCGAAGCCCCCTGCATGGCCTGGGCGGTGGTGTCGAACATGCTGGCTGCCGAAGGGTTGACCTGCAGGATGCGCTGATGCTCGTCGGTGGAAATGATGGCGTCGGTGGCATGCTGGATGATGCCGCGGCTGCGCCGCGTGGCGCTGGCGGTGCGCGCGCAGGACCAGCCCATGCGCCACGACAGGCGCGCGGTCAAGGCCAGTGCGGCAAGCAGAAGAAGGGGAGGAAGCCGGCGCGCCATGCGTGTCTCCATGCAGCCAACGGGCCGCATGGAGTCACACTAATTCAGTCGTCCGGCAGGGGTGTTGATGTAACTCAGTCGTTTACATCTGCTTGAACAGATGCAGGAAGCTGCGGCTGACTTCCAGCTTGTCGGAACGGCCTTTGATCATCACCAGGTGGCGGCCGCGGATGTCGCGCGTCACGCCCTCGATGGCGTTGACGTTGACCAGGGTGGCGCGGTGGATTTGCCAGAACAGCGCCGGGTCCAGCTCCTCGGCCAGGTCGCGCACCGGCTTGCGGATCAGGGCTTCGTACTTCTCGGTCTGCACGCAGGTGTATTTCTCGTCCGAGCGGAAGAACAGGATTTCCTCGACCGGAATCATGCGCAGGTCCTGGCCGATGCTGGCCTGGATCCACTGCAGGTGCTGCGGCTTGGGCGCGGCGATCTTTTCGGTCAGCTGGGCCAGCATGGCGGTCACGCTGGCGTTGACGTCGCTGGCGGCGGCCGGCTTGTTCAGGCGGCCTTTCAGGCGCTCGACCGTGACCTGCAGGCGCTCCTGTTCAGGCGGCTTCAGCACGTAGTCGATGGCGCCGCGCTCAAACGCTTCCACCGCGTAGGCGTCGTAGGCGGTCACGAACACGATGTTGCTCTTGTTGCCAATAATGGCCGCCGCTTCCATGCCGGTCTTGCCCGGCATGCGGATGTCGAGAAAAGTGAAGTCCGGCTTGAGCTGGTCGACCAGCTCGATGGCCTCGTCGCCGTTCTTGGCCTCGCCGAGAATTTCCAGCTCGGGCCAGACCTGGCCCAGGCGCATGCGCAACTGGTCGCGCATTAAACGTTCGTCATCTGCAATGATTGCTGTAGGCATCGTGTTCAGGTGTGATGGTTGTTTAAATAATTTTAACTTGATTTTGCCGCCAGCTGGTAGGGCACTTCGATGGTGACGATCACACCGCTCGGGCTGTTGGCGGCGATCAGCAACTGGCCTTGCTCGCCGTGCAGCAGCTTGAGGCGCTCGCGGATATTGCTCAGGCCCAGACCAGTGCCGTCGCTGGGCTTGGCGCCAAAGCCGAGGCCGTCATCGGTGACGATCACGCGCAGCTTGTTGTGCGCCACGTCGGCGCGCACTTTCAGGGTCCCGCCTTCCGGCTTGCCTTCCAGGCCGTGCTTGATGGCGTTTTCCACCATCGATTGCAGCATCATGGGCGGGAAGGCGGCGGTACGCAGGCCGTCCGGGATGTCGAAGTGCACGGTCAGGCGCTCTTCCATGCGCATTTTCAGCAGGTTGAGGTAGGCCTCGACCATGTCGGCTTCGCGGCCGAGGTTGGTGATCAGGGCGTTGTCGCGCATTTGCGGCAGCACCGCGCGCAGGTATTTGATCAGGCTGCGCTGCATGGCGGAGGCGCGCGGCGGATCGGTCTCGATCAGGTGCTCGACCGAGGCCAGGGTGTTGAACAGGAAGTGCGGCTCGACTTGCGCCTGCATCATCTGCATCTTGGCTTCGCTCAGCTGGCGCTGCATGGATTCGCGCTCGGCGGCGGCGTTGGCGGTCTGGGTTTCGGCCTCGGCGCGCTTTTTGCCGCCCATCAGTGCCTTGGTGCCAAACAGGGCCAGCACCAGCAGCGTGATGAAGCTCTTGAACCAGGTGGAGGCCTGGCCGTGGTAGCGGGCCACTTTCTGCTCGGCGGCATCGTCCACCGCTTCTTCAATCGCGTTGGACAGTTCCTCGCCGATTTGCGGCGGCAGGTCGATATGGACTTCCTCACCCGGCAGCGTTGGCAGGGCAGGGACCGAGGCGGTGCCGGATTTGCCGGATTTGGCTGGCGCCGCAGGGGCTTCGGGGGCTTCCGGGGCGGCCGGCGCCTCGGGGGCTTCCGGCGCCGCCACCGGCGGGGTGGCATCTTCGCTATTCTTGTTGCGAATCTTGCCGCGCGGGTTGAAGTGGATGCCGCTGTCGTCGATCAGGATATTCGTGTCGCCGCTTTTGCGCTTCTGCATGTGCGCGCCGCGGTCAATCTCGTCCTGCACCGGGCCGGAGGAGAACAGCTCGTCCTGCAGGATGGAGCCGGCAATCAGCATCAGGACGGCAAACACCAGGAACTTCCACCACGACAGCTGGGTGACCCAGGTGGCGGTCGCGTCAAAGCCGCGATGCAGCAGGCTGCCGGCGGTTTTCAGGGTGTCTTGCACTTTAGGCGTAGGGAACATGAACGACTTTCACACTTAACATGATGCAAGTGTAACGAGCCACGCCCTGGCGCGCCATGCGATTGCGACAGTCTGCAAAAAACGGGGATTGGACGGCAAAGTAAAAGGAAGTACTTGCCAAACCGCGCAAGGCTTTGCTATAGTTCGGTCCCTCGCGAAACACCGCAACGCTGCAAAGCGAAACGATGAAGAAACGAGGGGTTGACGAGATGTACGAAACGCTTCATAATCTCGCTTCTGTGCTGATGAACAAAACGCTTCGCAGCAAGCAGTAACGATCTTTAAAAATTAACAGTCGATAAGTGTGGGCATTTGGTGCTGCAACAAAAAGCATTAAATG
>NZ_JBCNLB010000007.1:0-236441 GCF_039595735.1 Duganella sp. | reverse complement strand
GGCCGTGATCAGCGCCGTCATGCATAAACTCGCACACCTCATTTATGGCGTGATACATACCGGCAAGCCTTTTGATCCCAATTACCTGTCAAAAGGCCTTGCTATTCAAGACGGTATCTGACCCCGACTTTGACCCTGATTTTTCGAATCAGCGCTTGCTGATGGTGACCGGGATGCTGGCGGTGGCGCTGACGCCGGCGCCATCAGTGGCGGTCACTTTCAGGGTGTAGCTGCCAGCCACCGGCGACGGCCACGCCACCGCGACATTCATGCCGCTGGCGCTGAAGCTCATGCCCAGCGGCGCGCCCGAGATGCTGAGCGATACCGCGCCGCTGTTGCTGACCTTGACGGCAATGGTGCCGCTCAGCGCTTTGCCGGCCACGCCGCTCAGGGTGGTGGCGGTAATCACCGGCGGCGTCGACGAGGTTTTGCTGGTGCTCGGGCTGGTGCTGCTGGAGGCGGCGATCACCACGCTGTACACGCCCTGCCCGCTCAGGCCGTTGACGCTGTCCTTGGCAGTGACGCTGACGTTGTAGGTGCCGGCCACCGGGGTCGCCCAGCTGACCACGCCCGCACTGCTGATGCTCATGCCGGACGGCGCGCCAGTCAGCGCATACGTCACCGCGTTGCTGGCGGTGACCGCCACCGTGAAGCTGAGCGCGGTGCCGACCTTGCCGTTGATGGTGGCGCCGGATACCACCGGCGCGGTCTGCACGGTCAGCCCGGACAGGGTGGACAGCAGCGATGCGCCATTCGGCGTGCCCAGGCCGGTGGCCTGATCGTAGCCAACCTCGCCGCTGCAGCCGCTGCAGGTGCCATGGCTGCCTTGGGTGATGTCGGCAAACACGCTGGCATAGCTGCCGGCCACGGTGGCGATGTTGGTGTACAGCGCGCTGTGCGGTTGCGCCAGCACGGCCTTGCCGTTTTGCGCGCGCAGGGCGTTGGCGATGGCGATCAGGCCGGCCCACTGCGGCGTCGACAGGCTGGTGCCGCCCACGCTGGTCCATTTGACGGTGCTGCTGCCGGCGGCGATCACCGCCACATATTGGCCGCTGTTCGGATCGGCGTTGAAAGCGACGTCCGCCACCGTGCGGCGGATGGCCGTGCCCATGCCGGGGACGGCGGTGCTTTGGTAGGCCGGCGTCGCCACGTACTGGCTGACGCCGCCCCCGGTGCTGGACCACACGACTTCTGAACGCGCGCCCGCGCCGCTGTAGCTCAGGGTGGTGCCGCCCACGGCCAGCACCTTGGGCGAGACCGACGGCCACGACACGGCGGCGCCGGAGTCGCCGGTGGCGGCCAGATACGTCATTTTCGCGCCCGAGAACACGCTGTCGGCAACGCTGGTGCCACTGGTTTCGCTGCCGCCAAAGCTCATCGAGACGATGCCCGGTCCCAGGTTGTTGGCCAGGCGCACGCCGCCCAGCAGATTGTCGTACGAGGCGCTGGCCGCTTCGATCAGGACGATGCGCGCCAGCGGCGCCGTGGCGTGGGCCCATTGCACATCCAGCGCGATTTCGGTGGCCCAGCCGGCATCGTAGGCCGGCGCGGTGCCGGTCATGCCGCCGGCGGCAGTGCTGTACACCACCGACAGTTCGCAGGCGCTCGACGATGCGGTCGCCAGCGGCAGGCTGGCGTTGGTGGCGATGGTTTTGGTGGTGCAGGCCGGCAGCCCGAATTTGCTGTTGAAGGCCGCCAGCTCGGCCGCCACGTTCGGGTTGTGCATGGCGTCGACGATGTAGATGGTCTGGCCGGCGCCCAGCTGCGCGGCCTGGGCCGCGGTCAGGTTGCTGTAGCTGGACGGCAGCGTCGGCAAGCCGTAGGCGGCGCGGATTTGCGCCGGGGTGTAGGTGACCACGGTGGTGCTGGTGGCCAGCGGCGTGGCCGAGGTGCTGCCGCTATCGCTGTCGGCGGTGGCGCTGCGGTTGGCCTGTGCATGGCGCAGCATGTCCACCGTTAGCTGACGCGAGCTCAGGCGGCGGAATGCCGACGGCACGGTTTGCGTGTGCACGGTGGCGGGCGCGGCGGCGCCGGGTGCGGCGTCCTCCGGCGTGTCCAGCAGCACCGGCGCCATGTGGAACGCGGGCTGGGCAAATTGCTGGGCGTCGGCGGCCGGCAGCGTGCCGTCATCCAGTTGCAGCACGGTGGCGGCGGTGGCCAGCGGCGCGGCGGCTTGCGCCGGCGCGTTGTCGGCGCTGTTTTCGCTGCTGCCGCAGGCGCTCAGCAGCGCGGCGATGCAGGTCAGCGTCAGCGCGCGGGGAAAGTATTGCATGACGATCTCTCGGTAGGGGGAGGGGGCCAGAAAATACTAACAAATTCCCGTACGGAAATATATTGGGACCGGCGTAAAAACAGGTAAAGGCGGGATTTACGGCGCTGGAAGCGTTTCATTCAAGAGGTAATCACGCAACAAACGGGCGCTGGGGCCGATGCGTTGTGAGTGAACCAGAAAGATTTCCAGCGGCGCCGTCTCGGCCTCCGGCAGCACCCGCACCAGATCGCCGGACGCCAGCAGCGCCGCCGCGTCATAGGCCGGCAGGCGGGCGATGCCTTCGCCGGCCAGCACGAAGGCCAGGCGCGAGGCGGCGCTGTCGGTCACCACATCGCCCTTCACCGCGACCTGGATTTCCTTGCCGTCAATGCGCAGCGTGGCGGCGCGCTGGGTCGGCGGATACAGCACCCAGCGGTGCTGTTCCAGCTCCGCCACCGATAGCGGCGCCCGGTAGCGCTTCAGATAGGCCGGCGCCGCGCACAGCATGGTCGGCTCGCGCACCAGCCGCCGTGCCACCAGCGAGGAATCGGCCAGCGGCCCGGCGCGCACCGCCAGCTCGATGCCCTGCTGCACCAGATCGACGTTGGCGTCGTTCATCGACACGTGCAGGCGGATCGCCGGGTAGCGGCGGCGGAACTCCAGCAGCGCCGGCATGATGCGCTTGCTGCCGAAGTGGTGCGAACAGGTGATGCGCACCTCGCCGCGCGGCTCTGCGCGCAGCAGCTCCATGCCGCGGATGCCATCGTTGGCCTCGTCCAGCAAACGCTCGCAATGCACGCGGAATGCTTCGCCGGCCGGCGTCAGGCTGAAGCTGCGGGTGCTGCGTTGGGCTAATGGCACACCCAGCTTGGCCTCCAGCGCGCGGATGTGGTGGCTGACCACCGCGCGCGTCAGTCCGAGCGCCCGGGCGCCGGCGGCAAAGCTGCCGCTGCGCACCACTGTGGCGAACACCGCCATGGCGCGCAGTTCGTCGAGGATGGGAGAGGGATCACTCATGATTGTATTAATTCATTTGACATCGCGTCATCTTAGCAGTGTCTACTGGCGCGCGCCAAAGCAGCCTATATTGAGCACATGCCCGGCACGCAAGGGCCAACTCAATATCAGGAGCAAGCCATGAACACCAAACACGTACTGTTTATTTTGACAAACGCCGCCGAGATCGGCCCGAACAAACGCGCCACCGGCTACTTCTTCCCGGAAGTCGCCCATCCGTATGAGGTGTTCGATCAGGCCGGCATCGCGGTGGAATACGCCTCGCCGCTGGGCGGCGCGATTCCGGAAGACGGCTACGATGCCACCGATCCGGCCCAAGTGGCCTTCCGCAACAGCGCCGCCATTCGCCGCCTGAACCACAGCCGCAAGCTGTCGGAAGTCGATGTGCGCGATTACGACGCCATCTTCTTCCCCGGCGGCCTCGGCCCGATGGTCGATATCGCCAAAGATCCGGACGTCAAGCAGGCGGTGCTGCGCGCCTGGGAAGCGGGCAAGATCGTTGCCGCCGTCTGCCACGGCCCGGCGGCCTTTCTTGGCGTCAAGCTGGAAGACGGCACGCCGCTGGTCTACGGCCGCAAGCTGACCGCCTTCTCCAACGACGAGGAAGCCGGTTACGCCCAGGCCGATGTGCCCTTCAATCTGGAAACCGCGCTGCGGGCAGAAGGCGCCGAGTACGCATCGGCCGAGGTGTGGCAGGAAAAAGTGGTGGTCGATGGCCGTTTGATGACCGGCCAGAACCCCGCCTCCGGCGGCCCGCTGGCACGCGAAATCGTCAAGGCACTGCAAGAGGTGGCAGCATGAGCACCGGCGTGATCACCATCGCCGCGCGCTGGCAGCCGGTCGAGGGCAAGCTGGGCGAGGTGCTGGCCATCGTGGCCGAGATGCGGCCCCAGTCGCTGGCCGAGCCAGGCTGCCTGGGCTACGAAGTCTACCGGGGCGTCGATCAGCCGCATACCTTGCTGCTGCTGGAACACTACAGCGACGCCGCAGCACTGGAAGCGCACCGCCAGTCCGCGCATTATCAAACGCTGGTAGTCGGCCGCGCCCTGCCGCTGCTGGCGGCGCGGCAGGTTGAGGTGCTGCAAGCAGCACCAGCCTGACTTTCGAAAATTTCGACAATAAAGCGGAAATTTTTCCGCTTTTTGTTTTGGTTTTGACCGTTCATACTTCACTCCGTCGATGCAGCAAACGCATCAAACACCAAATCGAAATTATTGAATATCTCAAGGAGAATGAACATGCCAACCGCCATCGCCAAACCAGGTCAAACCCTGCTGAGCCCTAACAACCACGCCCTGATCCTGATCGATCACCAATCGCAGATGGCATTTGCCACCAAGTCGATCGACCCGGTCCAGCTGCGCAACAACGTGGCGCTGGTATCGAAAGCAGCCAAGGAATTCAAGGTGCCGACCATCCTGACCACCGTGGCGGAAAAATCGTTCTCCGGCCCGATCTTTAACGAAATCAAGGAAGTGTTCCCGAACGAAGTGGCGATCGACCGCACCACCATGAATACCTGGGAAGACCCGCGCATCGCGGAACGCGTCAACGCCATCGGCAAGGAGAAAATCGTGCTGGCCGGCCTGTGGACTTCGGTGTGCATCGTCGGTCCCGCCCTGTCGGCCCTGGATCAGGGCTTTGAAGTCTACGTCATCACCGACGCCAGCGGCGACATCTCGGGCGAAGCCCACGAACGCGCCGTCGAGCGCATGGTGCAGGCCGGTGCCCGTCCGATGACCTCGCTGCAATACCTGCTGGAACTGCAGCGCGACTGGGCCCGTGGCGAGACCTACGACGAAACCGTGGCCACCGCCATCGCCAACGGCGGCGGCTACGGTCTGGGCCTGATCTACGCGAAAACCATGTTCAACGCCGCAGAAGGGCACTAAGACATGGGGCGGGCGCGGCAGCTGGACCGCGCCTGCGTCGCCAAAAAAGCGTATAGTCACGCGGTATAACTTTGCAAAAGAGGCCATCCATGCAAACGCCTGCGTTGACTATCGCCGCCATGCTCGCCCTGGCGATCGCATCATCGTCCAGTGCCGCCGGGACGGCGACCGTGAGCTACGTGAACACGGACGCCATGACCGATGTACCCCGTCACTACAAAGACCTGGAGTCGATGGAATATGCCTTCACCCAGCACCTCAATCAGCTGGCCGAGCGGCTGCCATCGGGACAGGTGTTCAAGGTGGAGTTCCTGGACATTGACCTGGCCGGTGATGTGTTCCCGCGCGTGCCGGTCCGCGACATCCGCGTGACCAAAGGCCAGGCCGATTGGCCACGCATGCATCTGCGCTACAGCATCGAGCAAGATGGTCAGGTGATCCGCAGCGGCGAGGAGAAATTGGCCGATCCGAATTACCAGCTTGGCGTGAACATGCACCAGCAAGACCTGTATGGTTACGAGAAACAAATGCTCGATAACTGGTTCCGCAAGGAGATCTTGCCGCAGAAATAAAAAAGGCTCTTCACGGAACGACCGGGATGAGCGCAAGAGTGCGTCAGGAAGAGTCCGCGTCCTTTGCAAGAGCGGGCTCTGCCTGTAAATAGCCGGGCTAGTGACAGCTTACGCCGCAGCACGGCGCAGCTTGCGGCGCTTGGCCGCGCCGATCAGCCCCAGCCCGGCCAGCAGCATGCCGTATGTCGCCGGTTCCGGCACCGCCGGCGCCAGGGTAAGCGTGTCAAAAGCTCCGTAGTAGAAGAAGTACTGGCCTGTCGGCGGCGCAAAGAAAATGCTCAGTTTGACGTCATAGTCAGCCAGCGACAAGGACGCAGGCAACTGGGTGCTGGTCAGCGTGTTTGCCTTGTTTTTATCGAAGAATTCGAAGTCCACCACGATAGAATTGTGCGCACTGTCGATCTGGGTGGTCGTGAGATCCATATAATCGTGCGACCAGGATGCAGTAGGCAGGTCGTTGCTGACGTAGAAGGTTGGCACATTCCAGCCGCTGGTCACGTTATTTTGGTAAGCAAAGCCGGCGCTGCTGGACAGCTGCACACCCGCCACACTGACACCTTGGTAGGTGGCCGAAGAATAACCGCCCGGGCTGGTATAGCTGGAGCTCGGTACAGCACTGGTATCGTAAAAGAACGAGCCAGAGATGGTGGCGGTGACCGGCAGCTGGGTGCTGGGGATAGGCGAGGGGAATTCGCTTGGCGGTATGCTTTGTCCTGCCGAATTGTAAGTCACGCTGGTGCCGTGGGCGGTAAAGTTATAGCGGACAATCTCGGCGCTGGCCGCCGAGGAAAACAACCCCAACAATACCGCTGACATACCAGATACTAATTTGATAGCTTCCATGTCAAATCCTTAATTTTGATTAAAATAAAATCATTGTAACTAACAATGCATCAAAATTAAAGTATTGGCAATTTTTTTACCGCCGCGTAATCGGCGCGTGACAAAACAAAAAACCCCATAACATCGGGGTCATGGGGTTTTGTGGGCTTCTCGACGGCAGGCGCGCTTTAGAACGGGATGTCGTCATCCATGTCCGAGAAGTTTGGTGCCGGACGCGGGGCTGGGCGTGGGGCCGGGGCCGGTGGCGCCATTTGTGGACGCGGGGCTGGGGCCTGGCGCTGTGGAGGGGCTTCGTAGCCACCGCCGCCGCCGTAACCGCCGCCATCATCCATGTCATTGCCGCCCATGCCTTGACGGCCGCCCAGCATCTGCATGTTTTCTGCAATGATGTCGGTCGCGTATTTCTCTACGCCATCCTTATCGGTGTACTTGCGGGTCTGCAGACGGCCTTCGACGTAGACCGACGAGCCTTTTTTCAGGTACTGGCCGACGATTTCCGCCAGACGGCCGAAGAACGAAATACGGTGCCACTCGGTCTGCTCTTTCTGCTCGCCGGTGTTGCGGTCTTTCGAACGGTACGAGGTCGCCACTGCGATGTTGGCGATCGCATCACCGCTCGGCATGTAGCGAATTTCCGGATCGCGACCCAGATTGCCGACGATGATGACTTTGTTAACTGATGCCATTTTATTAAAACTCCCTGTGATCGGCGCAAAGTAGAAGTTTAGCTCACTTTTGATCTGGCACCGATACTTCTCTGCGCCGCCGCCTTGTTATCGCTCAAACTCCACCGCGCCCGACTGGTGAAACACCAGTTCCTGCACCGGCTTGCCGTCGCGCAGATGGTCGTCGATGATGCGGTCCATGTTTTCCGGCGTGACGTTGTAGTACCAGGTGCCGTCCGGCTGCACGCAGACGATGGGGCCGCCCTTGCAGGCGGCAAAGCAGCTCACCCGGCTGCGCTTGACGCGCAAGTCGCCGGCATCCAGCCCGGCAGCCTTGAGCTTGCCGCCCAGGCTGTCGAACAGCGCTTGCGAGGCGCCGTCGGCGCTGCAGCGCGGGCCGGTGCATACCAGCAAGTGGCGGTGGTAGGTGCCGATTTTCGGCTTGATGACCGGTTCACTCATGCCTCGGCCTCCCACGGCTCGTTCAGGGTGGCGCGAATATACTCGGGCGGCAGGCGGTGGCGCAAGGCCAGCGTTTCGATGCTGTCGCCGGCCGCATGCTCGGCCTGCAGGGTGTCCAGCCAGCCCAGCAGGCCGGTCGACAGCGAACGGCCTGCCTTCTCGCCGTCGCGCGTGGTGCCGCCATCTTCCATGTCGTACTTGTTGGCGTAGCCGCGCGGCGTGACCATCAGGCCGTGGCGCACGAAGGTGTTGCTGTTGCCAATCAGGACGGTGCTGAGCATGCCGATGTCGGCATCGGCCATGCTGTCCAGCGTGGTGAAGACGATGTGCTCGCGCCGCCGGTAGGCGCTCTTGACGATGGCCACCGGCGTGTCCGGCCGGCGGTGGCGCAGGAACAGGCGCTGCGCCTCGACGATCTGGCGCGTGCGGCGCCCGCTCTTGGGGTTGTACAGCGCCACGACGAAGTCGGCCATGGCCACCGCGTCCAGCCGGCGCGCGATGGTTGGCCACGGCGTCAGCAGGTCGGACAGCGAGATGGCGCAGAAGTCGTGCGTCAACGGCGCGCCGACCAGCGCGGCGCAGCTGTTGAGCGCCGAGGCGCCGGGGATGATTTCGACCTGCACCGCATCGTCCGGCGTCCAGCCGGCCTGGAACAGCACTTCGAAGGTGGGACCGGCCATGCCGTACACGCCGGCGTCGCCCGACGAAATCAGCGCCACCTTTTTGCCGGCGCGCGCCGCTTCCAGCGCACTGACCGCGCGGTCCAGTTCCTCGGTCATGGACTTGCGGATGATTTCCTTGCCTTCGATAAGGTCGGCCACCAGTTTGATGTAGGTGACGTAGCCGATCACCACGTCCGCCTCCGCGATGGCGTCGCGCGCGCGCTGGGTCATGTGGTCCACGCTGCCGGGGCCTATGCCGACCAGCATGATCTTGCCTGCTTGATTCATGGTTGTTTCCTTGCGATGGAGACGGTGGCGTTGCGGCCATCTGCGCCCTTGTGTTTATGTTTTTCGACAACCAGCGCGGTCATCGGCGTATCCGGCCCGGCAGCCAGCAGTGCCGCCGCCTCGCTGACCGATGGCGTGCCGGTGTAGCGGCGCACGGTCGCGGACGGATGCGGCACAGCCACCGCCGCCAGTTCATGCGCCTCGTAGAAGTGCAGCGGCCAGCCATGTTCTGCGGCCAAAGCCAGCAGCGCCGTCTCATCGCGCTTGAGGGTGATGCTGGCGGCAGCCACGATCTGCTGCGCTTGCGCGCCTGCTGCGGCCAGCGCTTCGCTCACCGCAGCGCGCACGGTGTCCAGCGCCACGCCGCGGTCGCAGCCCAATCCGATGGTGAACCCGCTCATGCCTGTTGCGGCGGGCGGTACACCACCAGCCGTTCATTCAGCGTGGTCCAGCGTTCGGCCGGCACCTCGGCGTGCGTCACCCACAGCAGCGCGGCGTAGCGCTCCAGCGGCACGTCGTCGAAGCACGCGAAGCGGTGGATGTTGTCGGGCAGCGGTGTCGGGCGGGTCCACCAATCCGGACTGCCGGCTTCCTGCACGAAGGCGATCGGCTCGCCGTTGACCACGTGGGCCGACACCCGGGTGATGTTGATCTTGGGCGCTTCCACGGTCCAGCCGAGATGGCGGCCGAGGATGTCGACCGGGATGGTGCGGCCGACGTCGGACGCGGTGGTCAGCACCGGCGCAGCGCCCAGCAAGTCGGCCACGCGCTCGCTCCACTCGTTGGCGCCGCCGACGTGGCCGGACAGTACCGGAATCACGTACTGGCCGGCGTCGTCCACCACGATGATGCCCGGGTCTTCGTCCTTGCTGCGCAGATGCGGTGCAATCAGCCGCACTACCGCGCCCAGCGAAACGAAGAAGATGATCTGGTCGTAGCCTGCAAACAGCGGCGCGATCTCGTCGCGCAGTGCACCTTCGTAAGCCCGCACCTTGTTGGCCAGCTGCGCAAACTGCGTGGCAAACTTGGCCGAAGTGCAGATATCGGCCTGCGGCAGATCCACCGCCAGCCGCGCGGCCTGCGCGGCGCCGTGTCTGGTGATCGCCACCAGGCACAGACGCGGTTCGGTAATGGACTTGTTCATGCACTCTCCTTTTTCAGACAACCCTTGATGCGCTCACCACGGATGCGGTGCGCGTGCTTGACGATCAGCAGCGACAGGTAACTGACCTTGGTGCCGCGCAGCGCCAGGATCTCTGTGCCGCTGTAGCGTCGTTCATCCGGCGCGCCGACACGTTCGATAAAGTGGGCGCCGGCCAGCAAACCGCGCTGCGCCATCCAGTCGATCAGCTGGTCCAGCAGCGGCTTCACTTTCATCAGCACCAGCGTGTCGAAATCCGGCAGCAGGCGCTCGACCGCGCTGACGCCATAGGCAGCCGGCACGATGGCCACCGTGTCATCCTGCTCGGCAAACGGCACCGGCACCTGCGCGCAGGCGGCGGTGAAGGCGTTGACGCCGGCGATGATTTGCACCGGCACCTGTTCATCCAGCGCGCGCACGGTGCGCGCCAGGTGGCCGAAGGTGGCGTAGGTGCTGGCGTCGCCCTCGACCAGGAACAGCACGTCGCCCCCTTCGCGCAGCCATGGCAGCACGGTATCGGCCGCCTTGAGCCATGCGCGGCCCAGCTTTTCGCCGTCGTGCGTCATGGGGAACAGCAGCTGCGTGTGCTGTTCCGGCGGCGGCAGGCCGGCGCGCTGCACGATGTCGAAGGCGTAGCTGGGGGTTTTGCCGCTGCGGGCCGGATAGACCCAGACCGTGTCGCGCCGCTGCAGCGCCTCCCATGCGGCGCGCGTGATGAGGCCCGGGTCCCCGGGGCCGAGCGAGATGCCCCACAAGGTGCCGCATTTAGTCATGGTGTGCCTTCCGGCGCGCGCATACGATCCATACAGGATTCTCCGCCGCCATGCGGTGCATATCCAGTATCGGCTTGCTGCGCGCGGCCTGTAGTTGCAGCACGTCCCAGCTGACGCCATCCAGTGCCTGCAGCGTGGCGGTGGCGGTGGCGAGGTTTTCCAGCGTGACGAAATTCATCACCAGCGTGCCGTTCGGGAGCAAACGATTGAGGATGGTGCCGATCAGCCGTGCCAGTTCGCCGCCGGAACCGCCAACGAAAACCGCGTCCGGATCGGGCCATGTGTCCAGCTGGTCCGGTGCCTTGCCGAGGAACAGGCTGTAATTGCTGACGCCAAAAGCCGCGTGATTCTGACCGGCGATGGCGTAATCGGCGTCGTTCTTCTCAATCGCATAGACGTGGCCTTGCGGGCAAAGGCGGGCTGCTTCCAGCCCCACCGAGCCGGAACCGGCGCCGATGTCCCACACCACACTGTCGGCTCGCAGCTGCAGGCGTGCCAGGCTGACGGCGCGCACTTCCTGTTTGGTGATCAGCCCTTTCTCTGGCTGGCGTTGCACGAATTCGGCGTCGGCCAGGCCGAAACGCACCGCGCGCGCGGACGGCGTCACGCGCCACAGCAGCACCACGTTGAGTGCGGCGAAGCGCATCGCCGCCGCTTGCTGCGGCGTGAGTTCAGCCAACACGCGTTCTTCCGGCTGCAACAGGTTTTCCGCCACCGCCATCAGAAAATCGTCGCCCATGCCTTCAGCCAGCAACATCCGGGCGATGCGGTCTGGCGTGTTATCGGGACTGGTCAGCACCAGCAGGCGCGCGTGCTGGCGCGCCGCTTGCGCCAGCGCGTACAGGCCGTGACCGGGCGGGCTGCCGCGCTGCCATTCGCCGGCGTCACGCGCGTGCACGGAGACGATGCGCGCATCCTGCCACGCCAGGCCGATGCGCGCGCACGCCAGCTGCAGCGTGGACAGATTCGGCAGGATGTCCAGCACCTCCACGCACAGGTGCTGGGCCAGATAGGGTGCGATGCCATGACACAGCGGATCGCCCGTGGCCAGCACCACGCAGGACAGGTGGTCGGCGCGGGCGGCACGCACCCATTCCGGCACGTCTTTCAGCTTGCCGGTGAGGTCATGGCGCTGTGCGCCGGCTTTGAATTCGCGCGCCAGCAGGGCCAGCGTGCGCGTGCCGCCGATGATGATGTCCGCATTGCGCAGCAACGCCAGCGCGGTAGGGCTCAAGCTGGCGATGCCGTCATCGAGTACGCCGATGACGCGGCAGGGATTGGGATCTTTGGCTTGCATAGTCTAGGCTTCCGGTAAATGATCGATGCCGGTGCGGCCGGCACTGGCGGGACGCGCTTGCGGCAACGCCGGTGCCGACCATACGTCGGCCACCTGCACGCCGCTGAAGTCGCACACCAGCACGCGCAGCTGGAAAGCGCGGCCATAACGTTCAGGCGCGGTGAGGGTGTCGATGGCCGCCTGTGCCAGCGCGTGGTGAAAGGCGTCGCCCAGTCCGCGTTCCACCATCAACTCGGCGCCGAAACGTGCGGTTTCGGCGGCGGCCATGGCGGCGCAATCTTCCGGCGCGGCGCCGATACGGCGCCCGATCTCGGCCACCAGATCGGTATCGACTTCGCTGCGGTTGGCGTGGGTGATGGTTTCGCCTTGCGCGATCTTGGTCAGCTTGCCGACCATGACCGCCAGCACCACCAGGCCAATGCCCTGCGCCACCGCCTCGTCCAGCGCATAGCGCAGGAAGTCGCCCATCTGCACAAAGCAGGCCGACGGCAGCTCAGGGCGCTCGGCGCGCAGCGCGGTCATGGCGAAGGTCTCGGTGCGGCCGCCCGTGGTCAGCGCCACCATGTTGTAACCGGCGGTGGCGGCCACCTGCACGCCCTGCACCACGCTGGCGCGCCACGCGGCCGTGGAATACGGCTTGACGATGCCGGTGGTGCCCAGGATGCTGATGCCGCCGAGGATGCCGAGGCGCGCGTTGGTGGTTTTCTTTGCCATCACCTGGCCATCCGGCACGCTGACGGTGACTTCGATGCCATGTTCGGCCAGCAGCGCCGGCGCAGCCTCGCGCAGGTTGTCCGCGATGTTCCGACGCGGCACCGGGTTGATCGCCGGCCCGCCCACTTCCAGCCCCAGTCCTGGCATGGTGACCGTGCCGACGCCGTCGCCGGCCACGTAGCACACGGCGCCGGCCTGGCCGGACAGCAGGCGCAGGTCCACCGTGAGATGGGCGCCATCGGTGCAATCAGGATCGTCGCCGGCAAACTTCACCACCATGGCGTGCGCGCGGCCGCTGTCGCAGCGGCCATCGTGGACGGCAAATCGCACCCGGCTGCCGTTGGGCAGCAGGCTTTCGATTTCCGCCGGCACCTGACCATGGACGAGGCCGAGCACCGCCGCGCGCGCGGCAGCGGCGGCGCAGGCGCCGGTGGTAAAACCGGTGCGGGTGCCACGTTCGGCAGCCGCTTTCTCTTTCATGCCGCGGCCTTCTGGCGCGCTTCGGCCAGCGCCAGCAAGGCGTGCAGCGCCGCCACCACCAGCGTAGAACCGCCCTTGCGGCCACGGATGACGATCCATGGAACCTCACTGACCTCGGCCATCAGGTCTTTGGATTCGGCCGCCGAGACGAAGCCTACCGGCATGCCGACCACCAGCGCCGGACGCACGTTCTCCTCGCGGATCAGGCGCACCAGTTCGATCAGCGCGGTCGGTGCGTTGCCGATGCCGACAATGGCGCCGTCCAGCAGGCCAAGGCGATGCGCCTTGCGCATGGCTTGCACGGCGCGCGTGGTGTCTTCCGCCTTGGCGGCGTCGATGACGTCGGCATCGCTGATGAACTGGTGGGTCTTCACGCCGAAGTGCGCGAGGCGCGGCTGCGACAGGCCGGAGCAGATCATCTCCACATCCGCCACCACCGGCGTGGCGCCGGCCAGCATGGCGGCGATGCCGGCTTCCACCGCGTTGGCATGGAAGGCGGTCAGACCATTGAAATCGAAATCGGCGTTGGCGTGGATCATGCGGCGCACGATGGGCCACTGAGCGGCGGTGTAGGCGTGACTTCCGATTTCGGCGTCGATGATGGCGAAGCTGTCGTGCTCTATCGCCTGGCCGGCGCGGGTCAGTTGTTCGGTGACGGTGTTCACGGTGCTCATGCCGGCTGGACCTCCAGGTGGGTGTGCGAATGAGAATGGCCGTGACCAAGGTCGTGCGCGATTTCGCGGTAGCTGCAGCCGTCACATGGCAGGCGGCTGTCCGGTGCGCCGGCATGCAAGTCTTCCACGCGCTGCTCCATCAACGCAAAAATCTCGGCTTCGAAACCGAAATGCTCGCTGCAGGCGAAACGCACTTGCGGATACTGGATGCGCAGGTGTTCCACCTGGCGGTGAATGCGCTGCATCAGCGTGCCGGTGTACAGGTAGTAGGGCAGCACCACAATCTGGCGCATGCCCAGCATGACCTGCCGCTGCACCACCTTCTCCAGACGCGGCCAGGTGATGCCGGTGAAGGCGAGGTCCACCAGTTCATGGTCGCTTTCCTCCATCAGCCAGCGCGCCATCTTGGCCATGTCGCCATTGGCGCCGCGGTCGGACGAGCCGCGTCCCAGCACCACCACGCCGGTGGTGCTGGGGTCCGGCATGTCCAGCGTGCCCATGGCCTTGCGCAGGCGGCGCTTGAGGATGGCCAGTATCGGATCGCACGCCGTCAGGTGCGGCGCCAGCAGGATTTCCGTTTGCGGACAGGCCAGGCGCGCGTGTTCGATCGCTTCCGGGATTTCCATCTTGACGTGGCCGGCGGCGTTCAGGATCAGCGGCACCACCAGCACGCGGCGCGAGCTGCGTGCGGCTTCCAGCAAGGCGGCGTTCATTTCCGGCGGTGCGAATTCGATGAAGCACAACTCGATGCGCCAGTCCGGCCGGCGCGCGCGCCACTGATTGGTGAATTCACGGATTTCCTGGTTACCGGAATCTTCGCGGGAACCGTGGCCGACAATCAGGATGGTGTCCTTGTTTACTGGGTTCATGCGCGGGCCTTTCTGAAACGATGGGTAAAAGTGGGGTCATACAATTTGGAACGCGCCAGGGCCTCCCAGTGCAGCGCGCCCAGCGTGGGGCTGGCGACGATCATGGCCTGGCTGGCGATGCCGGCTTCGCGACAGCGCTGCTTGATGTCGGCCAGCGTGCCGCGCACGATTTTCTGTTCGCCCGGCCAGCTGGCCTTGTGTACCACCAGCATCGGCGCGTCCTCGGCCCAGCCAGCGGCGCGCAGCGCGTTTTCCACCTTGTGCATCAGGGTGATGGACAAGAAGATGCACAGCGTGGTGCGATGTGCGGCCAGGCTGGCGAGATCTTCGCCGTCCGGCATCGGCGTACGGCCTTCCACGCGAGTGAGGATGACGCTCTGGGTCACTTCGGGCAGCGTCATGGATTCGCCGGCGGCCGCCATCGACGCCATGGCGGACGACACGCCGGGCACCACGGCCCATTCGATGCCGGCCGCGCTGAGCGGACGTGCCAGTTCGATCAGAGCGCCGTACAGCGCCGGGTCGCCAGTTTGCAGGCGCACCACGGTAGCGTGGCTGCGGGCTTGTTCGATCAGCCATGCGGTCATCTCTTCCAGCGTCATGTCTTTTGAGTCGCGGATGATGCAGCCGGGCGGCGCGTACAGCGTGACCGCGCGGTCGACCAGCGAGCCGGCAAACAGCACGGCGCCGGTCTGCGACAGCAGTTTCTGGCCTTTGACGGTGATCAGTTCCGGATCGCCGGGGCCGGCGCCGACGAACCAGATTTTTCCAAGGGGTGTCATGCGGGGCTTACTCCTGAATGTTTGAGCAGGTCGAGCAGGGCGTCGGTGCTGCGCGGCGCCGGACCGGCGGGCAGCACGCCCAGCGCGACCAGTTGTGCGTGCAGCGTCAGCGCGGCCGGCGGGCGCTGGCCGGCAGTGCGCAGTGCGTCGGTGTGTGCCGCCAATTCCTGCGCCGGTCCGGAAGCGATGCAGCGGCCGGCCGCCATGATGTGGATATCGTCGGCCCAGCGCAGGGCGAAGTCGATGTCGTGCGTGGACAGCAGGATGGTGACGCCGGGGCGATCCAGCAGCGTCGTGAGCTCGGCCTGCATGGCGGCATCCAGGCCGGCCATCGGCTCATCCAGCAGCAGCACGTCCGGTTGCATGGCGAGGACGCCGGCGATACACACGCGCTTTTTCTGGCCGAAGCTGAGTTGGTGCACCGGACGGCGCGCGTGGTCGCGCAGTCCGACCGCTTGCAGCGCCTCGCGGACCCGGGCGCGCACTTCTTCGACGGGCAGCCCCAAGTTGAGCGGGCCGAAGGAAACGTCTTCCTCCACCACCGCTGAAAACAACTGGCGATCCGGATTCTGGAACACGAGGCCGACACGCCGACGCAACGCGGTGAGTCCGGCGCGGCTGTAATCAAAAGCCTGGCCGTCGATGCGCAGTTGGCCGGCGCCGGGCCGCAGCAGACCGTTGAGGTGCTGCAGCACGGTGGTTTTGCCGGCGCCGTTAGCGCCCAGCAGGGCGTAGCGGCGACCCCGATGCAGCGCCAGGCTGCAGGCTTGCAGGCCGATGCTGCCGTCCGGGTAGCGGTGGTCGACGGCTTCCAGTTCGAGCAATGGGGCGTTCACCAGCGGTCTCCCGCGCCGATGGCGATCATGATGGCGCCGCCCAGTGCAGCCCACGCCTGCTGGCGCCGCGCTTGCGGATAGGCGGCAGGCAGGAAGCGCAAAGCGCCCTGGAAGGCGCGAGCATCGGCAGCCATTTGCAGAGCGGCGGCACGCTGCCAAACTTGCACAGCCATTTGCCCGGCCAGCATGCCAGTTGACCGCCACGCCTCGCGCCAGCCGCGATAGCCGAGACGCGCGCTCTGCGCTGTCGTGCTTTCGTCCCACGCCTGGCGCAGGACGTGCAGCATGCGGTAGCACAGCACCATCATGTCCAGCAGCAGTGCCGGCGTGCGCAGGCGGCGCATCAGCGCCAGCAGGTCGGGCAGCGGCGTGGTGAGGATGAGGCCCAGCAGGGCGGCCAGCATGGCCAGCGAACGCAAGGCGGTATGCGTGACGGCAGGCAGCATGACGGCGGACCAGCGCCAGTTGCCTTGCGCGTCCGGGCCAAACAGCATGGAGAGGCAGGAGAGCAGCAGGAATCCCAGCGGCGGCAACGCGGCGGCGAGATAGGTGCGCGCCGGCACACGGGCGCCGAGCAAGGCCGCCAGCAGCAGCGCGAAGGTCAACGCCCACAAGACGGCCGGGCTGCGCGCCAGCCACGCCGCGACGATGCCCGCCAGCGCAAACAGCGCCTTGGCAGACGGCGCCACAACGCGCCAGCGATTGGCGTAGGCCGACGATTCAATCAGCACGGTGATCCCGCCTGGCATCGCGCCTGGTCCGCTCGCGCGCGACCGAGAAGCCGAGCCAGTAGCCAATGACGCCAGCGCCGATCGCCGCCTGCAGCGCAAACAGCAGCGAGGCGATTTCCTCGCTGGCCGGTTCAAGAATCGGCGCGAACCACGGCGTGTAATCCGGCGCGATATCGCCAATGGCCTGCTGCGCACGCGCATCGGCGCCGCCGAATGCGGCCGGTACGTTCACCAGCCACAATGGCAGCACTGTCAACAGCACAATGGCAGCGCACAGCATCAGGGTGCGCAGCTTCATGCATCCCCCTTCATCACCGGCAGGGCGCGCAGTTCGTGCGCATTGAAGCGCACCATGGCATTCACCACCAGCACCGTCAGCAAGCCTTCGCTGATGGCGATCGGCACCTGCGTCAGGGCGAAGATGCCGGCGAACTTGGCAAACGACACGCCCACACCACCCACCGCCGCAGGAAACGCCAGCGCCAGCTGCAGCGAGGTCGTGACATAGGTGGCCAGATCGCCCAGGCAGGCCGCCAGGAATACCGATGCGGAACGCGACAGGCCCATACAGGCCGCCGCACGCAGCACGCCATACGAGACGAACGGCCCCACCACCGCCATCGAGAACACATTGGCGCCCAGTGTGGTCAAGCCGCCATGCGCCATCAGCAGCGCCTGAAACAGCAGCACCACAAAGCCCACCGGCACCATGGCCGCAGGCCCGAACAGCGCCGCCCCCAGGCCAACGCCGGTCGGATGCGAACAGCTGCCCGTCACCGACGGCAGCTTCAGTGCGGATAACAAGAACGCGAACGCCGCCGCAACGCCCAGCAGCATGCGCCGCTCCGGATGCGCGTGCAGGTCGCGGCCCACGGAGCGCAAGCCCCAGGCCAGAAAAGGCAAGGAAACGGCCGTCCACCCGAGCGCGTGCGCCGGCGGCAAAAAGCCTTCCATGATATGCATTCGAAACCTCCCGTCGAATGGTCTATACGGACACCAGCGGGAGGAAGAAAAGACGGTCGACAGGAATGCGGGACGCCAATAGCCGGTCGACAGCGGCTTCCCGTCACCCCGGGGATGGTGCTGACTTTTTGGGCCGGTATTCTGGCTCGCCTTCATCCTTCTCCGTGTCTTCCCGCGGTTTATCGCAGTGACGTGATGACGGAGTCGTCTGGCTTACAGCAGCGGGGGCTGCACCGGATTCACACCGGTTTCCCGTTTAACGCCATCCCCGGACAGGGATGGGCGCACCCAAGCGTTGCATCTTACACCACGCCGGCAACGCCTGCCAAGCGGAACACCGAAGACGCGCCAGCCGGTATCATGCGCACTGGCACACACGAAAGGATATCTATGTCAGCGCTGGGAAAAGTGTATTTGATCGGAGCAGGGCCCGGCGCGGCCGACCTGATTACGGTGCGCGGTGCGCGTCTGCTGGCGCAGGCCGAGGTGGTGCTGTACGATGCGCTGGTCACGCCAGAGATGCTGGCGTTGTGCCCGGACGCGGACCTGATCTCGGTCGGCAAGCGCTCCGGCCAGCGCTCCACCGCGCAAGCCGTCATCAATCAACAGCTGATCGATTGCGCGCGGCGCTACCAGTGCGTGGTGCGCCTCAAGGGCGGTGACCCGATGCTGTTCGGCCGCGCCGACGAGGAATTGCGCGCGCTGGAAGCGGAAGGCATTGAGGTGGAAGTGGTGCCCGGGATTACCACCGCGCTGGCCGCGGCGGCGGCCACCAAGCAGCCGCTGACCAAGCGCGGACTGGCGCGCAGCGTGGCCTTCTTCACTTCCAGCACCGCGCCCGATGAGCCGGACCACCCGGCGCTGCCGGAAACCGACACGCTGGTGCAGTACATGGGCGGACGCGAAGCTGCCGCCACTGCCGGCCGTCTGCTGGCCGAAGGCCGGCGGCCCGACCTGCCAGTGGTGGTGGTGGAAAACTGCAGCCGCGCCGACCAGCGCGTCCTGCGCCTCACCCTGGCCGACCTGGCGCGCGGGCTGGAAGCGGCGCACGGCCCGGTGCTGGTGATGATTGGTGAAGCATTGCAGCAACGTCAACATCAGGTAAGTTGAAACGCCGCAAGAAAATACTGGTATTATATACAGTATCGCGCGCCCGCCGGCACGATCCAGTCCAAGGTCGGCGCAAGTAATCAAACCCGGCTATAGTTATGGGTTGACTCTAAAGGCAAAAATCCCATGGAACAGATCCGCATTCGCGGCGCACGCACGCACAACCTGAAAAACATCAATCTCGACCTGCCACGTAACAAGCTGATTGTGATCACCGGTCTGTCCGGCTCCGGCAAATCGTCGCTGGCGTTTGACACGCTGTACGCCGAAGGCCAGCGCCGCTATGTGGAATCGCTGTCCGCCTATGCCCGCCAGTTCCTGCAGCTGATGGAAAAACCGGACGTGGATCTGATCGAGGGCCTGTCGCCGGCCATCTCGATCGAGCAGAAAGCCACCTCGCACAACCCGCGTTCGACCGTCGGCACCGTGACCGAGATCCACGATTATCTGCGTCTGCTGTACGCGCGCGTCGGCACGCCTTACTGCATCAACCACCCGGACCAGGCGCTGGCCGCGCAGACCGTGTCGCAGATGGTGGACGCGGTGCTGGCCCTGCCCGAAGGCACCAAGCTGATGATCCTGGCGCCGGTGGTGGCCAACCGCAAGGGCGAACACTCAGACCTGTTCGAGCAAATGCAGGCGCAGGGCTTCATCCGCTTCCGCGTGCAGAGCGGCACGCATGACGCCAAAATCTACGAAGTGGAAGACCTGCCGAAGCTGAAGAAAACCGAGAAGCACACCATCGACGTGGTGATCGACCGCGTCAAGGTCAGCGCCGACATCAAGCAGCGCCTGGCCGAGAGCTTTGAAACCGCGCTGCGCCTGGCCGACGGTCGTGCCGTCGCGTTGGAAATGGATAACGGCACGGAGCATGTCTATTCCAACAAGTTCGCCTGCAACACCTGCGGCTATTCGCTGCAGGAGCTGGAGCCGCGCCTGTTCTCCTTCAATAACCCGATGGGCGCCTGCCCGGAATGCGACGGCCTCGGTCACATCGAGTTCTTCGATCCGAAGCGCATCGTCGCCTTCCCCAACCTGTCGCTGGCGTCCGGCGCGGTGAAGGGGTGGGACCGCCGCAACCAGTTCTACTTCTCGATGCTGTCCAATCTGGCGGCGTACTACGAATTCGATCTGGACCTGCCGTTTGAAAAACTGCCGAAGACCGCGCAGGAAGTGGTGCTGAACGGCTCCGGCAAGCAGCAGATCCCGTTCACCTACATCAATGAGCGCGGCCGCACCGTGGTCAAGGAACACACCTTTGAAGGTGTGGTGAACAATCTGGCGCGCCGTTACCGCGAAACCGATTCGATGGCGGTGAAAGAGGAACTGGCCAAATTCATCAACGAGAAGAAATGCCCATCGTGCGAAGGCGCGCGCCTGCGCGTGGAAGCGCGTTACGTCAAGGTCGGCACCGGCAAGCAGGAAAAGGCCATCTACGAAATCGCGGAGAAGCCGCTGCGTGAAACGCTGTCCTTCTTCGAGCAGCTGAAGCTGCGCGGCGCCAAGAAGGAGATTGCCGACCGTGTGGTGAAAGAGATCATCTCGCGCCTGCAGTTCCTCAACAACGTCGGCCTCGATTATCTGTCGCTGGACCGCAGCGCCGACACCCTGTCCGGCGGCGAAGCGCAGCGTATCCGTCTGGCCTCGCAGATCGGCTCCGGGCTGACCGGCGTGATGTACGTGCTGGATGAGCCGTCCATCGGCCTGCACCAGCGCGACAACGACCGTCTGATCGACACCCTGAAACACCTGCGCGACATCGGCAACAGCGTGCTGGTGGTGGAGCACGACGAAGACGCTATCCGCACCGCCGATTACATCGTCGACATGGGTCCGGGCGCCGGCGTGCATGGCGGCGACGTGATCGCCGCCGGTTCGCTCAAGGACATCCTGAAGAACAAGAAATCGCTGACCGCACAGTACCTGAGCGGCACGCGCAAGATCGAAGTGCCGAAGAAGCGCCACGTGGCCGATCCCGACAAGCAGCTGGTGATCACCGGCGCCACCGGCAACAACCTGAAGAAGGTGAATCTGAAGCTGCCGGTCGGCCTGATGACTTGCGTGACCGGCGTCTCCGGCTCCGGCAAGTCGACCCTGATCAACGACACGCTGTTCCCCGCGCTGTCGCGCCACCTGTACGGCTCGCAGACCGAGCCTGCGCCGCACGACGCCATCGCCGGCCTGGAACACTTCGACAAGGTGATCTCGGTCGACCAGGCGCCGATCGGCCGCACGCCGCGTTCGAATCCGGCCACCTACACCGGCCTGTTCACGCCGATCCGCGAGCTGTTCGCCACCGTGCCGACCGCGAAGGAACGCGGCTACAGCGCCGGCCGGTTCTCGTTCAACGTCAAGGGCGGCCGCTGCGAGGCTTGCCAGGGCGACGGCGTGCTGAAAGTGGAAATGCACTTCCTGCCGGACGTGTACGTGCCGTGCGACGTCTGCCACGGCAAGCGCTATAACCGCGAAACGCTGGAAGTGCACTACAAGGGCAAGAACATCACCGAAATCCTCGACATGACGGTGGAAGACGCGCACGAGTTCTTCAAACCGGTGCCGCTGATCGCGCGCAAGCTGCATACGCTGCTCGATGTGGGTCTGGGCTACATCAAGCTGGGTCAGAGTGCCACCACGCTGTCGGGCGGCGAGGCGCAGCGGGTCAAGCTGTCGCTGGAACTGTCCAAGCGCGACACCGGCCGCACGCTGTACATCCTGGACGAGCCGACCACCGGTCTGCACTTCCACGATATCGACCTGCTGCTGAAGGTGATCCACCGCCTGCGCGACCAGGGCAACACGCTGGTCATCATCGAGCACAATCTGGACGTGATCAAAACCGCCGACTGGATCGTCGACCTGGGTCCGGAAGGCGGCGCCGGCGGCGGCAAGATCATCGCCAGCGGCTCGCCGGAAGAAGTGGCGGCCAACCCGGCCAGCGTCACCGGCAAATACCTGGTGCCGCTGTTGAAATAAAATGAAACGCGACCTCGCCCCCACGCGGCTCGATCACATGATCGACATCGTCCAGCAGTACGCGCTGGACGAGCGGCGGGTGGCGACCAGCATTCCATTTTTATCGCTGCTGCGTTCTTCGCATCCCACGCCCGTTACCAAGGGCGTGCTCAAACCTTCGTGCTGCGTGATCCTGCAGGGGCACAAGCGCGTGATCCTGGCCGATGAGGTGCTTGATTACGGCCCCGGCGAGTATCTGGCGGTATCGGTCGACATGCCTGCTTCCGGCCACATCATCAATGCCACGCCGGACAAGCCCTACCTGCTGCTGAATATTGAACTCGATCCGCAGGAGATTGCGGCCATTGTGCTGGAGGCGCAAGTCAGCATCGACTCGCAGCAGCCGGAGCGCGGCGCCTTCGTCGGCCGCACCGACGACGCTTTGCAGGAAGCCTTATACCAGCTGGTGCGCCTGCTGCGCGCGCCGGCGGCGGAAGCGGCCTTCCTGGCGGTGGGCCTGAAGCGCGAAATCATCTACCGTATGCTGACCGGTCCCGACGGCCGTCATCTGTATCAGAACATCGTACTGGATCAGCAGGACCGCGGCATCAGCAAAGCCATCGCCTGGCTCAAGGACCATTACGACCAGCCAGTCAAGGTGGAAGACCTGGCGCAGGCCACCCATATGAGCGTCTCCAGTCTGCACCACCGCTTCAAGGCGGTGACCACCATGGGGCCGATGCAGTATCAAAAGCAGCTGCGGCTGCAGCAGGCGCGCACCCTGCTGCTGAACGGCGATGTCGACGCCACCACCGCCGCCTACAAGGTCGGCTACGAAAGCGCCTCGCAATTCAGCCGCGAGTACCGCCGCCTGTTTGGCGCGCCTCCCATGCAGGACATCAAAAAACTCCGGACCGCAACATGAAGATCAATAAAAAACGCTTGGTGCCGGTGGGCGTCTTGTTGTTCGTGTTCGCCATCGTGGGACTGATTGCCGATATCGCCTGGTCGGTGAAGCAGCAGCAGCTCGATCTCATCACCAACTTCTACAAGGACCATCTGGCGCGGCCGGAGGCGCGGCAGGCGAGCCAGCTGCCGTCCGGGTCTTTCTTTTCGAAAGCGCTGGAAGCGCTGGTCGACGCCAACCTGCAGCTGTGCGACAGCCTGTCGCGCGGCGACGATATCTGCGGCTACGGCGCCGATGGCGATGTATTCCTCGATGCGCAGGAGGTGCCGCCGACGCTGGATTTCGAACGTGCGCACTTCAAGGTCACGCGCGCCGGCGACAACATCATCGAGGCCAGCTTCAACATCAATCCCGACATGGGTTCCGCCTATGAGCGGCAAATCCGTTTCGTGCTGGTGGATGAGGAAGCCGGCTGGCGCGTCGACGATATGCTGTATGGGCAGGGCCGCTCGATGCGGCAGGAGCTGGAAAAGGAAAATCAGGCGGTACTGGCGCGCGCGCGTGACCTGGCCGATACCGCCGGCTGGGTGTTCAACTACCTGGGGAACGAAGACATGCTGGATCGCGCGGTGCGCTTCATCGCTTTTCCGGTGCAGGTATGCGACCAGTACGGCGTGTGCACGGCAATGAAGCGCGACGACATGCGTCTGATGCAGGCGCTGGATGCGCTGGCAGACAGCGGCACCGCTGCCGCCGTCCTGCCCAAGCCGGGAGAAATCCAGGCCAGTGAAGGCAAGGTCGTCTCGCTGCACGCCCTTGACTTCGCCTTCCAGAACAAGGCCTGGTGGGTTACGAAGATTGATTTGCGACGGTCTTCTTCTCCGCCTCAACCCAATCCTTGATGTGCGACTCCAGCACATCCATCGGCAGCGCGCCCGCGCCCAGCACGTGGTCGTGGAATTTGCGGATGTCGAAGCCGGCGCCTAACTCCTTGCGGGCGTAATCGCGCAGCTCAAGTATCTTCAGCTGGCCGATCTTGTAGCCCAGCGCCTGGCCTGGCCAGACGATGTAGCGGTCAGTCTCGCTCTGCACCTCCACTTCCTCGATGCCCGAGTGGTCGTGGAAGAAGTCCACCACCTGCTGGCGGTTCCACTGCTTGTAGTGCAAACCGGTATCGACCACCAGGCGGATCGCGCGCAGCATCTCATCCTGCAAATGGCCGTAGTAGCTGTAAGGATCTTGGTAGAAGCCCAGCTCCTCGCCCAGGCGTTCCGAATACAGCGCCCAGCCTTCCACATAGGCGGTGTAGCCGCCCTGCTGACGGAAGTCCGGCAGGCCCCTGATCTCCTGGGCGATGGTCAGCTGCATGTGGTGGCCCGGCACGCCTTCGTGCAGCGCCGTGGTTTCGATGCCGATGGTGGAACGGTGCTCGAAGTCGCCGGTGTTGACCATCACGCGGCCAGGGCGCTTGCCGTCCGGGGATCCCGGCATGTAGGAGGCGCCCGATGCGCCCTTCTCCGCGAATTCCTCGACCGGCTTGATTTCCACCTTATTCTTCGGCAGCACGCCGAACTGGTTGGTCAGCTGCGGGTACATCTGGTCGGTGTACTTCTGATAGAGATCGATGATCTCCTGGCGCGATTTGGGATGCAGCGCAGGATTGTCGGCGACCGCCTTGTTGAAGGTTTTCAGATCGCTGTAGCCCAGCTTTTTCGCGGTATCCAGCATCTGGCCTTCGATGCGCGCCACTTCGGACAGGCCCAGTTGGTGAATCTGTTCCGGCGTCATGGCGGTGGTGGTGGACGATTTGACCTTGAAGGCATAGCGCGCGCCGCCATCCGGCAGCGACCACATGCCCACTTCCTTGCGGCCATGCGGCAGGTACTTGGTCTTGGTGTAGACGGCCAGCTTTTTGTAGGCCGGCGACACGTCATTCTTCACGGCGGCCAGCACTTCCTTGCTCAGGCGCGCCTTGTCGGCGGCCGAGAACTCTTTCGGGAAGCGCTTCAGCGGTTCGGCGTAGGGCGAATCGGCCGGCTTCATGGCCGCCACGTCTTCGCACTGCTTGACGATTTTCGGAATCAGGAACTGCGGCGGCATCAGCTTGTCCTTGACGCCGTTTTCCATCTGCGCGCGGGTCTGGTCGAACAACTTGGGCAGGGTGTGCAGGCGCTTGATGTAGTCCTCGTAGTCCTTGACCGTCTCAAACGGCAGCGCGGCGACGATTTGCGGCGTGTCGAGGTGAACACCGGAGTTCTGCGCCAACGGCATTTCCCAATCCTTGAAGCGGGCGCCTTCCACGCTTTGGCGCAGCTGGCGCACCATCAGTTCGCGGTTCAGTTGTTCCTGCAGCGGGAAGCCGGTGGTGTCCACGGCCTCAAACCGCTTGAGGAAATCGGCGCTGGCCTTGAGGTCGGCGTCGATGCCGGCTTGCGAGAAGTCGGACCATTTGTCGTTGTAGCGCTTATCGCCCAGCAGCGATGCCCACTCCGGGCTGTTGCGCATGGTGTATTCCCACTGCTCTTTAATCAGCTGGTTCAGGGTCGCACGGCGCGCTTCCAGGTCGGGAGCGGCGCTGTCGGCATGGGCCACGCCCAGGATCAGGGAGAACAACAAGGCGCTGGCGGCGCCGATACGGGTAGTCGTTGTCATGTTGGCCTATCTTGTAAAAGTGTTGAGCGTGCACTGTAACCGCCAGCGCGGCAAGGCGCCGGGCAATTGTGACGAAATGCTAAAACGCCGGCATGGATTGCAGAATCAGGCAACCATGCTGCAGGAATCCCACTGATGCGCGAACGCGGCGATTTCTAGAATGGCTCCATCAACCTGCCAAGGAGCCTGTCATGCACACCATCGACCACATTTACATCAACGGCCAGTTCGTCACGCCGCACGGCGAGGAGCTGTTCGATCTTATCAATCCGACCACGGGCCGGCTGGACGGCCAGGTGCGCCTGGGCGACGCCGAAGACGCGCGCCGCGCCATCGCCGCCGCCAAAGCTGCCTTCCCGGCATTCTCGCGCACCACCAAGGCCGAGCGCGGCGCCATGTTGCAGCGTTTGCATGACGTAGTGCTGGCGCGCGCCGGTGATGCGGCGGCGGCGCAGGTCGAGGAATATGGCGGCCCGCTCAACACCAGCGTCGGCCGCTCGCGCTATACCGCCAAGATGTTCCTGGATGTCAAAAAAGTCATGGACGATCACGCCTTCGTGAAAACCGTGAACACCGCCAGGGTGGTGTTGGAGCCGGTCGGCGTGGTCGGCATCATCACGCCGTGGAATTCCAGCGCCTGGTTTATTGCCAACAAGGTGGCGACGGCGATAGCGGCCGGCTGCACGGTGGTGGTCAAGCCCAGCGAGCTGAGCGCACGCCAGAACCAGATCCTGACCGAATGTTTCCACGCAGCACAGCTGCCGCCGGGCGTGGTCAACATCGTCAACGGCCGCGGCGACGTGGTGGGCGCCGAACTGAGCGTGCATCCGGACGTGAATAAGATTTCCTTCACCGGCTCGACAGCGGTCGGCAAGAGTATTGCCCGCCTGGGCGTGGATACCATGAAACGGGTAACCCTGGAATTGGGCGGTAAAAGCGCCAATATTATTCTGGACGATGCGGACTTTGAAAAGGCGATTCCGGCCGCGATTCAAGCCTGCTTCATGAATAACGGCCAGGCCTGCATTGCCGGCAGCCGTCTGCTGGTGCCCGCAGAGAAACTGGAACGGGTAAAGCAGCTGGTGGCAACCGCCGTGAATGCGGTCAAGGTTGGCGATCCCCGTAATGCCGATAATACAATCGGCCCGCTGGTGAATCAAAAACAATTCGAGCGCGTGCAGCGTTATATTCAAATTGGCATTGACGAGGGCGCTGAATTGATCGCAGGCGGAGTGGGCAAACCCGCTGGCCTGGAGGCCGGTTATTTTGTCAAGCCAACCGCATTTATTCACGTCACCAATGATATGACGATTGCGCGAGAAGAAATCTTCGGCCCGGTATTATCGGTGCTGACTTATAAAACCGAAGAAGAAGCCATTCAAATCGCCAACGATACGCCATATGGTTTGCAGGCTTATATCAGCTCCACCAATCTGGAGCGCGCCAACCGTATTGCCCGCTCGATTATCGCCGGCCGCGTGCATATCAACGGCATCCACGACGATTTGATTGCGCCATTTGGCGGCTTCAAACAATCCGGCATCGGCCGCGAGTTCGGTCCATACGGCCTGGACAGCTACCTGGAACCCAAGGCGATTCTGGGCGTGGAAGCCCAATATCCGCGCTAAGCCCTTCAAACCCGGCCTTTTCATGCCAAAAATGAGCATGAAAGGGCCAGATTTCAGCATGAGGGCCTAGAAATGGATGAAGTCGTCGTTCTGACTGGGGAGGCGGCGCAAGACACCCCACAGCTTGCTGCGTGCCGCCATGAACACTGCCACGGGAATGATCAGTAATAAGGTAATCATATCTGCCTCCATATTTCGCACACCTGTGCGAAATTAATTTAAAAAAATGTTCAGGCGTGACCATACGCCGCAATCAGGCGGTCGAACGCGTTTAACATATATTTCCGTGCCGGCTCATCACGCAGGAAACGGCTATCGTGAATTAAACCCACCACCAGGCTATAAATTTCATAGACCAATTGCCCAGGATCGGTATCAGGCTTTAACTGGCCTAATTCGATGGCTTGTAAAATAGTTTTGCGCAAAGAAGCCCGCCATGCTTCTACGCCTTTTTGCAAACGATCGCGTAATGGGCCATTTTGATCGTCATATTCAAAAGCACCGGCGCTGTATAAACAGGAATTACGCAGGCTTTCATTTCCTACACGATTTGCCCAGGCATGAACTTGCGCAATTAAACGTGGCAAACCTTTAGGTTGTTGCAGTGAAGGCATAAATATCTCTTCTGCAAAGCGGCGGTCATATTCATCTAATACCGCGGTTTGCAAAGCCTCCAGCGAGCCGACGCGGGAAAATACCCCGCTTTTACTAATGCCGGTACGCTTGGCTAATTCACCCAGCGACAGCTTGCCGATGCCATCCGCCGCGGCCATATCCAATGCGGCATTAATGATGGTGGCGTAAGTCGCCTCGCTTTTTGCGGTCAAGGTATCCATGCCCGAACTTTAGCACAGGTGTGCGAAATTACAAGCAAAAAAACGGCGCGCAGCGTTTTCCGCTCCGCGCCGTTGCTGTCTCCTCCCGGCCGGCTTATCGTGCCAGGCGCTTCTCGAGGTCGGCTTTCACTGCCTTCAGTTCTTCAGGCAGGTGATAAGCCAGCTTGGTGAACAATTCTTCATGCAGCTTCAATTCTTCGCGCCATGCATCCTTGTCGATCGAGGTGATGGTTTCGAATTCTTCCGGCGAGAACGGGATGCCGTCCCACTTCAGGTCGCCAAAGCGCGGGGTGGTGCCGAAGATGTTTTCCACACCGCCAGCGTCGCCTTCGATGCGTTCCAGCATCCACTTCAGCACGCGCATATTGTCGCCGAAGCCAGGCCAGACGAAGTGGCCCTGCTCGTCGGTGCGGAACCAGTTGACACAGAAGATCTTCGGCAACACGGCACCGTCGATCTTGCCGACTTTTTCACCCAGGTTCAGCCAGTGCTGGAAGTAGTCGCTCATGTTGTAGCCGATGAACGGCAGCATGGCGAACGGATCGCGGCGCACCACGCCCATCTGGCCGGCAGCGGCAGCGGTGGTTTCCGAACCCATGGTCGCAGCCATGTACACGCCTTCCACCCAGTTACGGGCTTCGGTCACCAGCGGCACCGTGGTCGAACGACGACCGCCGAAGATGAAGGCCGAGATCGGCACGCCGGCTGGATCGTCCCAGGCCGGGTCGATCACCGGATTCTGGGTCGCGGCCACGGTGAAGCGGGCGTTCGGGTGAGCGGCCTTGGAGGTCGATTCCGGCGTCCAGTCCTTGCCTTGCCAGTCGATCAGGTGCTGCGGGGCCGGCTTGCTCAGGCCTTCCCACCAGACGTCGCCGTCATCGGTCAGCGCTACGTTGGTGAAGATGGTGTTCTCGCGCAGCGAGGCCATGCAGTTGTAGTTGGTTTTTTCGTTGGTGCCTGGCGCCACGCCGAAGTAGCCGGCTTCCGGGTTGATCGCGTACAGGCGGCCATCCTTGCCCGGCTTGATCCAGGCGATATCGTCGCCGATGGTGGTGATTTTCCAGCCTTTGAAGCTTTCTGGCGGAATCAGCATGGCGAAGTTGGTCTTGCCGCAAGCCGATGGGAAGGCGGCAGCCACGTAGTGCTTCTTGCCCTCTGGCGATTCCACGCCCAGGATCAGCATGTGTTCAGCCAGCCAGCCGGTATTGCCGTTCTGTGCATCCTGGAAACCCATGTTGGACGCGATACGCAGCGCAAAGCACTTCTTGCCCAGCAGCGCGTTGCCGCCATAGCCCGAACCGAAGGACCAGATTTCGCGGGTTTCCGGATAGTGCACGATGTACTTGGTGGCGTTGCACGGCCATGGCACGTCCTTCTGGCCGGCTTTCAGCGGAGCGCCCACGGTATGCACGCAAGGCACGAACTCGCCGTCGGTGCCCAGCACGTCGTAGACGGCTTTGCCCATGCGGGTCATGGTGCGCATATTGACCGCCACGTATGGGGAGTCCGACAGTTCCACGCCGATGTGGGCGATTGGCGAACCCAGCGGCCCCATCGAGAACGGCACCACGTACATGGTGCGGCCGACCATGCAGCCGTCGAACAGCGGATGCAGGGTGGCGCGCATTTCGGCCGGGTCCATCCAGTTGTTGGTCGGGCCGGCCTGTTCCTTGGTGGCCGAGCAAATGAAGGTGCGGTCTTCCACACGCGCCACGTCGGTCGGGTCCGAGCAGGCCAGGTAGGAATTAGGACGCTTTTCCTGGTTCAGCTTTTTCATGGTGCCGGCGGCAACCATTTCGCCGCACAGGCGGTCGTACTCTTCTTGCGAGCCATCGCACCAGTAAATGCGGTCCGGCTTGGTCAGGGCGGCGATCTCGGCCACCCAATTGATGAGCTTTTGCTGTTTGATGTAAGCTGGTGCGTTCAATGGTGCAACGCCACCCATTACAGGCTGGTTCATGGTGCTTCTCCAATGCTAATTAAAATTCTGTGGCGGCAGGATCGTCGTCAGCTTATGGCTTGGCGCTCAGAGCTCCATTCGAAATGGGTCGGCGGTCATACGGCGGTCGTTGCGCAGCCCGGATCTGGTCGTCGGGCTATGATTTGTCGGCCGATTGTACACCCCTCAACAGGTGTTCCATACAAAAATGTAGGAGAATTGGTTGACTAAAGTAGTAGGCTATTTGGCTTAACTCGGAACATGTTATTTCCCTACGAAATTAATCAAAACATCGCTTATCTTTCATGAAAATCGCCATTCTCGATGATTACCAAAATGCAACTCAGAGTCTGAAATGCTATGAGTTGTTGGCAGACCACGAAGTAAAAGTGTTCAACAGTACTACCCGGGGGCTGGGTCAGCTGGCGATCCGGCTGGCGCCTTTTGACGCCTTGGTACTGATCCGCGAGCGCACCGCGTTCAATCGTGCCCTGCTGACCAAGTTGCCGAATTTGAAACTGATTTCACAGACTGGCAAGCTGGCCGGCCATGTGGACGTGGCGGCCGCCACCGAGCTGGGGATTGCGATTGCCGAAGGGGTAGGCTCGCCCACCGCGCCGGCCGAGCTGACCTGGGCGCTGATCATGGCGGCGGCACGCAAGATCGTGCCCTATGCGAACAATCTGAAGGAAGGCCTGTGGCAGACCGCCTCGATCAACCCGCAGTTGAACGGGCTGGGCTTTGTGCTCAAGGGCCGCACGCTGGGCATCTGGGGCTATGGCAAGATCGGCCAGACCGTGGCCGGCTTCGGCCGCGCGTTTGGCATGCAGGTGATGGTCTGGGGCAGCGAAGCCAGCCGCGCCAAGGCGGTGGCCGACGGCCACGCGGCAGCCGCCTCGCGCGCGGCCTTCTTTGAACAGGCCGATGTGCTGAGCTTGCACCTGCGGCTGAATGAGGCCACCCGCGGCATCGTCAGCGCAGACGATCTGGCGCGTATGCGGCCGACGGCGCTGTTGGTCAACACCAGCCGCGCGGAACTGGTACAGACCGATGCGCTGGAGCAGGCGCTGCAGCAAGGCCGTCCGGGCTACGCGGCGCTGGATGTCTTCACTTCCGAGCCGTTGGCGGCAGATTCGCCGCTGTTGCGGATTCCGACCGTGCTGGCCACGCCGCACCTGGGCTACGTCGAGCAGGACAGCTACGAGCTGTACTTCCGCCATGCGTTCCAGAACGTGGTGGATTTCGCCAACGGTGCGCCGGCCAATATCCACAATCCCGCTTACGTCGCCAAGGCGCGCTAGTCGGTCTGCTCCGGCACTTCCGGCAGGCCGCTGAGGTTGATGCGCGGGGCGGGCATGACATGCACCTTGCTCCACAGCCCGGCCCAGCCGGGCGGCCAGCCGATGTCGGGGCCGGCATACGGCGGCAGCGCGGCACGCACCGGTATCACCGGCACCGGCGGCATGTCGGTCAGCGGGCCGCCGTCCGGACGCTGCATATCCAGGCTGTACATATAGCCGGGCAGCAGGGCATCGCACACCTGCGCAAACCAGGCGGTGTGATCTTCATCGCGTCCCAGCGCATGGGCCAGCCCTTGCGGATCGAACTTCGCCAGCGCGTGGATCAATTCCTCGGTGGTGGCGCCGGGCGTATCGCCCCAGCCCATCACCGGATTGCTGTTGTAGTCGGCGCCCGAACCATACCAGCCCTCGCGCCAGGAGCGCTGCATCCAGTCGCGCGGACCGGTAAACAAATGCCAGCGCCAGTGCAACCCGGACGGCTTGGGCCAGGAATACAGGTACAACTTCTGATAACCGGCCTTGTGCAGCTCGCGCACCACGGCCATCAGGCGCGCGTGCGGCATGCGGTCCGGCGGCGCGCGGCGGAACAGGATGGCCTCGCCGTCGGCAAACTGCACCTCGTCTGTGGACAGATTCAAATCGAGCGTGCGCGACTCGTTACCGAAGCGGGCGGAGATCCAGCCGGTCAGCAAATTGACCGTCGTGATCACGCCATAGCCACGGTGGCGATGGAAAATAACAGTGCCGGGAGCGAGCGCTTTCATAGTCTGCAAACGAACAAAGAAACCAGTGTAGACATAGTACGCCCAAGTTTCCAGTCCGGCGTATCGGTTATCATGCACATCATTTTCTTTAGTCTGAGCTTTTTATCATGACCTTGCGCATCCTCGCCACCGGCGGCACTTTCGACAAACATTACAACGAATTGAACGGCACCCTCGGCTTTGCCGACAGCCACGTGCCGGACCTGCTCAAGCGCTGCCGCCTGACCATCGACGTGGCGCTGGAACAGCTGCCGCTGATGGATTCGCTGGACATGGTGGACGCCGACCGCGAGCGCATCCTGGCCTCCTGCCGCGCCGCAGCGGAAAACGCCATCGTCATCATCCACGGCACCGACACCATGCCGCAGACCGCCCAGGTGCTGGGCCCGGCCAACCTCGGCAAGACCATTGTGCTGACCGGCGCCATGATTCCCTACGAAATCGCCAATTCCGACGCCCTGTTCAACCTCGGCTTTGCCGCCGGCGTGGCGCAGACCCTGCCGGCTGGCGTGTACGTCGCCATGAACGGCAAGATCTTCGCCTGGGACAATGTGCAGAAAAATAAAGCGGCCGGCTTGTTCCAGCCGCTGTAATGCTACTTGCGCGGCGGCGCGAACAGGTGCGGCGGCGTTTCCGGCGCGTAGATATTCAACTGCAAGTGGCTGCCGGCCTGTTCACGTAACGGATCGAGACCGGGCGCCGCCACTTCCGCCTGATAGCTGGCCAGCGCCTGCACCAGGTCGCGCACCCGCAGGCTCATCACCTTGGCGGTGACGGCTTCCGCGTTTTTCGCGCCATTCAGCGCGGTCAGTTGAGCGCTGCTCAGGCCGGCCGTCTGGGCGGTGGTGAAGACATTGGCCTGCGCCGGCGTGAACGCACTGAGCTGGGCGGTCGACAAGACCTTCAGCTGGGCGCTGCCCAGGGCGCGCAAGTCCGACGTTTCCATCGCGGCCAGGTCTTCCTTCTCCAGCGCCACCAGGGTGGTCTTGCTCAGCGCGCCGACCTGCGCATACGTCAGCCCCACCATCTGATCGGTGGTCAGGGCCACGGCCTGCGCCGTGCTCAGGCTGGCGATGACCTGGGTGGACAAGCCGCCAAATTGCGCGCTGCTGATGGCCGCCATATCGCGCGTGGACAGCGACTGGTACTGACGCGAACTCAAGCCCGCCAATTGCTGCGAACCCAGCGCGGCAAACTGCGCATCGCTCAACGCTTGCAGCGACGCGGTCGACATGATGCCCACCTGGCGCGCATTCAGCGCGGCAATCTGCTCGGTATTCAAGGCTGCCACAGTGGCGGTCGACAGCGTGGCCACCACGCTGGTATTCAGCGCCGCCACATCTTGCGCCTCCATGCTGGCGACAATGGCGGTGTCAAGCGCGCGGAACTGGTTGCTGCTCAGGGCCGCCGATTGCGCCACGGTCAGCGCACGCACCTGATCGCTGGACAGCGTGCGCAACTGATCGTAACGCAGGCCGGCCAATGCAGCCGGTTTCAGGGCGGCGATTTCTTCCGGCAGCATCTGCGCCATCAGCGCGGTCGACAGGGCGCCGATATGGTGACTGCCCAGGCCGGATGCTTGCGCGGTGGTCAGTCCCAGAATCTGGTCGCTGCGCAGCACGGCGAACTGCTGGGCGCTCAGGCCGGAAATGGCGGCGCCGCTGAGGGCGGCAAAATCCTCCTGCTCCAGCGCGGCAATCACCTTGGTCGACAAGGCGCCGACCTGGGCGGCAGTCAGGCGTGCGGCCTGGTCGCTGGTCAGCGCCACGGCTTGCGCGGCCGTCATGCCGGACAGGGCGGCCGTGCGCAATTGCGCGATCTGGCTGGTGCTCAGATAGCTGATGTCATGCGCGGTCCCGCCCAGCGCGGCAAACTGGGCGGAATTCAGGGCAGCGATAAACGCGGCCGGCAGGGCGCCCAGGTTTTCCGCTTGAATTGCCGCCAGATTTTTGGTCGACAGGCCGCCCAGCTGCGCCGCGTTCAGGCTGGCCACCTGCGCCGTGCTGAGCGCGAGGAACTGGTCGCTGCGCAAGGCATTCAGACTGGCCGAGGTCAGGGCCGCCATCTGGCGCGGCGTCAGGGCGGCCATCTTGTCGGCGTCAAGCAAAGTCAGCAGGCGTGTGGCCAAGCCGTTGATGGCGCCGGTGCCGAGCGCGGCCAGTTCCTCCTTGTCCAGCGCGGCAAAGGTGCTGGTCGACAGCATATTCACCTGGCGGCTGGTGAGCCCGCTCAAGCCGGCGGTGCTTAGCGCATGCAGGCGCTCGACGTTGAGCGCCTGCACCTGGCGCGTGCCCAGCGCGCCGACCTGATGGCTGCGCAGCGCCTGCAACTGATCCGTGCCCAGCGCCAGCAGCTGATTCACATTCAGCACGCCCACCTGCTGGGTGCTGAGCGCGGCCAGATCTTCGGTTTCAATCGCGGCCAGTTCGGTGTTGCTGAACTGCGCCAGCAGCGCCGTGCCCAGCGCCGCCATCTGGCGCGTGCTGAAAGCGGCCACCTGATCGGTGCGGAACATGTCGACGCCGGGCGTACGCTGGGTCGGCAGGAAAGGCAGTTGGGTGACGGTGAGGGCGCTGATTTGATCAGTGGTCAGCGCGTGCATCTGCGCGGCGGTCAATCCGCGCAACTGCATTTCGCGCAGCAGCGTCAGTTGCTGGGTCTGCATGGCGGCCAAGGCCTCGGGCCGGATGCCGCCCATGCCTTTTGCGCTCAGCACCAGCGCCTGCGACACCGTCAGCGCGGCCAGCTGGCTGGCGGTGAGCGCGGCGGTAAAGCCGGTGGTCTGGGTGGCGACGGTCAACTGCGACAAGCCCAGCGCCGCGAAGTCGGCATCTTCCAGCGCGGTGACGCTGGCGGCCGGCAGCGCCGACAATTGCTTGGCGCTGAGCGCGCGGGCTTGGGCGGTGGTCATGGCGACCACGTACTGGGTAGGCAGCGCTGCAAAGTCAGCAGGGGTAAGGCTGGCGATCAGACGCGTGCCGCCGGCCGCGAACTGCGCGGTCGTCATGGCAGGATTTAAGCTCATGGATTTTCCTTTTATCGTACGCTGAAATGGATCGGCGGACGAAACCCGGCCGCCGCACACGCGGCTAGCCGGGGGAACAGGAAATCCGGGGTCAGGTCCGTCATTTCTACACGGCCTCAACCGTAGCGGCCGCTACGGTTGAGGCCGTGTAGAAATGGCGGACCTGACCCCGGAGTTTAGCGTGGCAGGGCGAACAGGCTTTGAGCGGCGGTGCCTGGTTGCAGGGCTTTCAGGCGCTGGCTGTCGTGCTCGGTGTGCACGGCGTCGCTGAGCGGCGCGGCGGCCGCGTAGTGCTGCAAGACGTCGCCCAGGCGCGCGGCATGCCGCGTCAGCTGGCCGCTGGCCGGCAGCGGCGTGGCGGTGCCGCTGTCAAAGCGGGACAGCGCCTGCGCCAGGCCGCTAACCTGGCCGCTGAGGCCTTGCGCAAACCAGACGTCGGCCGCCGCATGCGACTGGCCATCGTCGGTGGTGTAGGTCGAGGTCAGGCCAAGGATGTTGCCATGGTCGACCACGCCACCGCGCTGCACGTCGAGGTTGAGGCTGGCGATGTGCAACTCGGCCAGCGTCTTCAGCTCGCCGGCCTGGCTGACGCCGTCCGCGTCAGCGTCAATCCATACCCGCAGCTCGCCAAACTGCGCGTCCTGCGCATCGATCCTGCCGTCGGCATTGCCGTCCAGCGCGGCCAGCGCTTCGTAGCCGTGGCTGGCGGTGCGGCCATCGGCCAGCCGGGTGGCCGAGCCGAACAGCTCGCCCCCATCGTTGATGACGCCATCGTGGTTGCGGTCCAGCGCCAGCAGGCCGTCGCCGGAACCGACCCAGCCGGTGGCGCGCTGGGTGCCGCTGGCTGCCAGGTCGAATTGCACCCCCGCTTCCAGGCCCAGCGTGCGCACGCCGTTGCCGTCCAGGTCCAGCACCAGCGGCGTGACAAACGGCATGGCCGCTTTCTGTTCGCCGCTGAACGCGGCCTGCTGCGTGGCCGACAGCGCATGGTATTGCGCCGAGGTCATCACGTGGGTCTGGGTGGTGGTCAGTTGCGCCAGCTGGGCGTTGCTGAAGGCCGTCATCTGGAACGGCGACAGCGCGCGGATTTGCTGCGTGCCCAGGCTGGCGATGTCCTGCACTTCTATCGCTTTCAGGTTGGCCTGGCCCAGGTCGGCAATCATGGCGGTGCTGAGCGCCGCCAGCTGCGCGCCCGAGAAGGCCGCCACTTGCACCGCCGTGAACTGGTTGGCGCTGTCGCTCGGCTTGAGCGCGGCCATCTGCGCCAGGGTCAGCGCCTGCACCTGCGCTACGGTTAGCGCCAGCAATTGTTCGTCACTCAGCGCGCGGATCACGCTGGTGCCCAGCACGGCAATGTCCACCGCCTCTACCGCTGCCAGCGCAGCCGGCCGCAGGCGCGCGATGGCGGCCGAGTTGAGCGCGGCAAACTGCGCCTCGCTCAGCGCCTGCAGCTGCGCGGCATTCATCGCCGCCAGCAGGTTGCCGTCGCGCGCGGCTGCGTTCAGCAGCGTGGGGCTGATCGATGCCACGTCTTCCAGATCCAGGTAAGCCACTTGCGCGGCCGACAGCGTGGCCAGTTGCGCGCTGCCCAGCACGCCCACTTGCTCGGCGCTGAGGGCGGCAATCTGGTTGCCTTTCAGGGCCAGCAGCTGCTGGGTCTTCAGTGCCGCCACCGCCGACAATTTCAGCGCCGCGATGTCTTGCGCCTCGAACGCGCCCACCACGGTCAGCGGCAGCGCAGCCATTTGCGCGCCGCTCAGCGCCGCCACCTGTTCCACCGTCAGCGCCACCGCCTGCGCCGAGGTCAGGCCGGCAAAGGCCTTGGTGGCCAGCGCGGCAATCTGCGCCGTGCTCAGGACCGAGATGCCGGCGCCCTTGCCGCCCAGCGCGTTCATCTGGTCCGAGGTCAGGCCGGCAATCGCGGCCACGCTGACCGCCGCCAGCGTCTCGACGCCGAGCGCGCCGACATTGGCTGGCGCCAGGCTGCCGAACTGGGCCGCCGTCAGCGCATGCACCTGATCCGAGGTCAGGGCGCCAAACTGGTTGATGCTGAGGCCACTCAATTGCAAGGTGCTCAGCGCCGCCACCGCCGCCGTGCTCAATCCGGCCAACTGTGCGCCGCTCAGGGTGTGCAGGAAGGTCGGCGACAGGGCATTGACCTGCTTCAGGCTCAGCGCCGCCAGCTGATCGGCGCTGAAGGCCTGGATTTGCGCGAGGGTGAGGAATTGCAGCGCGCTGGTGTTGATGGCGGCAATCTGCGCCGTACTCAGCAAGCCGACGTTGGCGGCCGCGCCGGCTCCGGTCGCGCCCAGCGCGGCAATCTGCGCGCCCGACAGGGCTGCCACTGCTTGCGTGCTCAGCACGGCCACATCGGTATCAAGCGCGCTGATGGCGGCCAGCGACAGACCAGCCACCTGGCGGGTACCCAGCGCCGCCACCTGTTCCTCGGTCAGCGCTGTGATTTGCGGCGCCCGCAGGGCGGCCATCTGTTGCGAACTCAGGCTGACAATCTGGCGCGTGCCCATGCCTTGCAGCTGCGCCTCCGACAGGCGCGACAGGGCGCCAGCGCTGAGGCCGGCAACGGCCTGGGTATTCAATGCGGCGATGTCGTCGACCGAAAGGGCGGCAATCCTGGCATCGGTCAGCCCGTTGATCTGGCGACTGCCCAGCACGGCCACCTGGTCGGTGCTCAGCACCGCCAGCTGGGCGGCCGTCAGCGCGCCCATTTGCGCAGCGGTCAGGCCCAGCACGGCGCGCGTTTGCAGCGCCATCACATCCTCTTCCTCCAGCCTGGCGATGGCGGCCAGCGACAGCGCGCCCAGCTGGCTGCTGCTCATCACTGTCGCCTGGTCGACGCTGATGGCCACCGCCTGCGCGGCGGTCAGCCCACCCAGCGCGGCGGAACTCAGGGCGGCAAACTGGCCGGTGCTCAGCACGCCGAACTGGTCGGCGGTGAGGTTGGCCAGCTGCGCGGAGGACAGGCCGCGGATGGTGCTGGTTTTCACGGCAGCGATGTCTTCCAGGTCCAGCGCACGCACGCCGGCATACGACAGCGCCGCGAACTGGGCGCTGCTGAGCGCCGCCACCTGATCGGAAGTCAGCGCCTGCGCCTGCTGGGTGCGCAGGCCGGCCAGCGCGGCGGTGCGCAGCGCCGCAATCTGGCCGGTGCTCAAGGCCCAGATCACGCTTTCGCCGCTGCCATAGGGATCGTTGCCCAGCACGCTCAACTGCGCGGAATTCAGCGCGGCAATCGCCGCCGTTTTCAGCACGGCCAGGTTGTCGGTGCTGATGGCGGCGATTTCACGCAAGGCCAGGCCGCCCAGCTGTGCCGAGCTGAGCGCGGCAATCTGGGCCGAGCGCAGATTCAGCATCTGGTCGCTACTCAGGGCGTTCAGCTGGGCGGTGGTGAGCGCGCCCACCTGGCGCGTCGACAGCGACGCCACCTGGTCGGTGCTGAAGGCTGCCAGCGCGCGGCTGGACAGGCCGGCAATCACGCTGGTATTCAACACTGGAATATCGTTCAGTTCCAGTCCCTGCACACCATTCGAGCTCAGCGCGGAGAACTGGGCCGAGCTCAGCGCACCGATCTGGGCGCTGGTCAGGGCCGCCACCTGGTCGCTGCTGAGCACGGCAGCCTGGCGCGTGCTGAGCGCGGCCAGGGTGGCGGTGCGCAGCGCCGCGAGGTCGGCGGTTTCCAGCGCGACGATGTCCTGGGTGGTGAAAGCGCCCAGTTGCAGGCCGCTCAGCACGGCGGCCTGGGTGGTGCTCAGGGCCACGATCTGGTCGGTGGTGAGCACGCCGATGTGGCGCGTGCCCAGCGCGCTGATCTGGGTGGTGGTCAGCGCGCCAAACAGGTTGCCGGCCGGGTCGCCGCCCAGCGCCGCCAGCTGCGCGGTGCTGAGCGCCAGCAACATGGCCGTGCTGAGCACGCGCATGCCGTCGCTGCCGATGGCGGCAATGTCGTCACTGCCCAGGCCCGGCAGGTTGCGCGTGCCAAGGCCGACGATCTGGCGGCTGCCCAGCGTGGCCACTTGCTCCGGACTCAGCGCCAGCAACTGCTTGCTGCTGAAGACGGCAAATTGTTGCGAGCTCAGGCTGTTGAGCTGGTCCGAGTTGAGGCCGGCGATCATGTCAGCCGACAGGGTGGCAATGAACGCCGGCCCCAGCGCGGCCAGACTGTCGCTGTAGAAGCCGGCAATTGCATCGCTCGGCAGCGCAGCCAGCTGGCGGGTATTCAGGGCAAGGAATTGCGCCGGCGTCATGGCGCCCAGCTGGTCGCTGGTCAGGGCGGCAATTTGCTGCGTGCCCAGCGCGGCGATGGCGGCGGTGCGCAGGGCGGCAAAATCGGCCGCTTCCATGGCGGCCAGCGCTTCGGTGCGCAGGGCACGCGCCTGGTCGCTGCTGAATGCCGCCATCTGGCTGGTGCTCAGGGCCACCACCTCGTCGCTGCTCAGGCCGGCCAGGGTGTTGGTGCGCAGGGCGGCGATCTGGCGCGTGCTCAGCGCTTGCACATCCATGCTGAGCGCGCCCAGTTGCGCCGAGCTCAGCGCGGCAATCGCGCTGGTGCTCAGGGCGGCCACGCCGGCGCTGCTGATGGCGGCAATGGTGTCGGTGCTCAGGCTGGCGACCTGGCGCGTGGTCAGCGCGCCCACCTGCGCCGAGCGCAGGCTGGCCACCTGGTCGGTGGTCAGCGAGTTGAGCTGGCCAATGCTGAAGCCCGCCATCTGCTGCGTGGCCAGTCCGGCCAGCTGACTGGTGCTCAGCACCAGCAGCGTGTCGGTGGCAATCGAGGCAATGGTGCTGGTGGACAGCGCGCCAAAGTCATTGCTTTGCAAGCCCATCAGCGCTGGATAGTTGAGAGCGGCAAACTGCTTGCCGCTCAACACGCTCGCCTGCAGCGTGGTCAGCGCGCTCACCTGGCCGGCGTCCAGCAGCGCCACCTGGGCGGAAGTCAGGCTGGCGATCACGCTGGTGTTCAAGGCGGCAAAGTCGGCCGCTTCCAGCGCCGGCACCAGCCGCTGGCCGATGGCGGCAGCTTGCGCGCTGCTCAGCACGGCGGCCTGCGCGGTAGTCAGGGCCACGATCTGGTCGGTGGTGATGCCGCCCAGGGCGTTGGTGCGCAGCGCGGCGATCTGCGCGGTAGTCAGGACGCCAAACAGGCTGCCGCCGGCCGCCTCGCCCAGCACCGACAGCTGGGCCGAGTTCAAGGCATTGACCGCGGTGGTGCTGAGCGCGCGCATCGCCGCACTGCCCAGCACGTTGATATCATCGCTGCCCAGTGCGCCCATCTGCAGCGCGCCCAGGCCGACAATTTGGCGCGTGCTGAGCGCGGCGATCTGGGTGGTGGTGAAGGCATTGATCTGCGCGCTGCTCATCACGGCCAGATGGCGCGAGCCGAGGCCGGCCAGCTGCTGGGTGCTCAGCGCCGACAGCAATTGCGGGTTCAGCACCGGCACCGCGCTGGTGGTCAGCGCGGCCAGATCGGCGCTGGACAGACCGGCCAGGGTATCGCTGTTCAGGGCCGCCACCTGGCGGCTGCTCAGCACGGAAAACTGGGTGGTGCTGAAGGCCGCCAGCTGCTCGCTGCTCAGCACCGCCAGCTGCCTGGTGGACAGGGCGGCAATCGCATACGTCTTCAGCGCGGCGATGTCGGCGGCCGGCAGCGCCTGGAAAGCCGCAGTGCTCAGCGCGGCCACCTGGCTACTGCTCAGCGCGGCGGCCTGACGCGTGGTCAGCGATGCGGCCTGCTCCACGCCCAGCGTGGCCAGCACAGCGGGACGCAGCGCGGCGATCTGCGCCGTGGTGAGGGTGGCAAAGTCGCTGTGGTCGGCGCCGCCCAGCGCGGCGAACTGGCTGGTGCTCAGCGCGGCAATGGCGTTGGTACTGAGGTAGGGCAGGTCGCCGCCATCCAGCGCCAGCAGATCGTCCGACGACAGGCCGGCGATCTGGCGCGATTCCAGCGCGCTCAGCTGCGCCGTCCGCAGGTTGGCGATCTGGTCTACCGTCAGCCCGGCAAGCTGGGCGCTGCTGAGGGCCACGAGTTGCTGCGTGCTCAAGGCGCGGATCTGGTCGGTGCTCAGCTGCGACAACACATCCGTGCTCAGGCGCGCGATGGCGGCGCTGCTGAGCGCGGCAAGGTCGGCGGTCGGCAGCAGGATCAGGGCGTCGCTGTTGAGCGCTGCCACCTGCCGCGTGTTCAGCGCCGCGATCTGGGCAGTGGTGAACCCGGCCAGCTGGTCGGCGCTCAGCAGCGCCAGCTGGCGGGTCGACCAGCCGGCGATGGCGGCGGTTTTCAGCGCGCCGATGTCTGCCGCTTCCAGCACGGCCAGGTTGGCATCGTTGAGCGCGGCCAGTTGTGCCGCGCCCAGCGCGCCAGCCTGGCGGGTGGTCAGCGCGATCACCTGGTTCCCGGTCAGGGCCGCCACCTGCTTGCTGGTCAGCCCGGCAATCACTTGCGTGCTCAGGGCGGCAAAACCATCGTCGGCAATGGCCTGGATATCGTCGGTGGACAAGGCCGCGACCTGGCGGCTGCCCAGTGCGGCAAACTGTGCGCTGAGCATGACGGCAATGTCGGACACGTCCAGTGCGGCCAGGTTGGCGGCGCTCAGCGCGGCAACGTCGGCGGTTTCCATGGCGGTGATGAAGCCGGGCCGCATGCTCATGAAGGCCTTGGTGCCCAGCGCCGCCACTTGCGCCGTGCTCAGCGCGGCGATCTGGTCGTCGGTCAGCGCCCCCATCAGCGCCGGCGAGGCGGCGCCGGCGGCATTCAACACCGCCGGTTTGAGCGCAGCCACGTCCTGCGTGGTCATCACCGCCATGTTGGCGGGCGCCAGCGCGGCCAGCTGCAAGCTGGTGAAGGCTGCCACCTGGACCGGACGCAGCGCCATCACCTGCTCATCGGTCAAGTCCAGGATGTCCGCAGCCGTCCAGGCGGCAATCGCCGACACGGGCAAGTTGGCGATTTCTTGGGTGCTTAATCCGATCGGCCCGCTCATAAAATTCCTCTTTTGCTAAGACTTTTCACTATAGCAGAGATTGCCTTAATTTCCACATGGCAATAGCGAATTTTCTTGCAGCGCGCCACAAAAAAAATGCCGCGAAATCAACGACTTCGCGGCATTTTTAATTAAACGGCAAGGACTGGATCAGGCCTTGGCTTCGCCGCCCAGCGCTTCCACCACGTCGGCCATCAGCTTGGACAGCTCGCCGGTCATCAGCATGAAGTCGCCGTCGAAACGCTCGTCGTCGTTGCGCACGCCGGCGTCTTTTTCATCCAGCACGTCCAGCGGCTTGACGCCCTTGATCGCCAGCTGTTCGGTCAGCACGAAGGAAATCTTGCTTTCCCAGGTCATGGCCAGGCGGGTGCATTGCTTGCCGGCCGCAATGTGGCGGCGCACTTCTTCCGGGTCCAGCGAGTGCTTGACGTAACGCACCGCGGCCTTGCTTTCGCCGGTGGCGCGCAGTTCGGTGTCCATGTCGACCGTGAAACCGGCCGGCGCTTCGTCGGTTTGCAGCCATTCGGTCATCACGCCCACCGGCGAACGCTGCACGCGCAGGCTTTCCAGCGGCATGCGGTCGACCGCTTTCAGCAGCAGCTTGATGACTTCGTCAGCCTTGGCCGGGCTGGCCGCATCCACCACCAGCCAGCCGTTGACCGGATCGATCCAGGTCCAGACATTGCTGCGGATCGAGAACGCGCGCGGCAGCAGTTCGTCGGCCACGCGTTCTTTCAATTCTTTCATGGCTTTTTTGCCGGGCGCGAAGCCCTGGGCTTCTTCCATCTCGGCCGCGCGCGCCTTGGCCACCTGATTGATCACGGTGTTGGGCAGCAGTTTTTTCTCGGTGCCCAGCAGGATCAGCATTTGCTTGTTGACCACGTGGACCAGGCCGCCATTCGGACGCGGCTTGTCCCAGCCCTGGCGCAGCAATTCATTGCTGCTGGCCGGGGTGAAGGCCTGGCTGGCCAGCGCGCTTTCCAGTTGTTCGGGGGTGTAGGCCCAAGGGGCCGGCAGACGGTAAATCTGTAGATTCTTGAACCACATAAAGTTGATAGGCCTTGTTTCAGAAGTAAAAGCAAAAGGAGCGCCATTTTACACGGTGGCGCCGCGCCGGGTTCAGGCAAACAGCTCGCCTTGCACCGGTTGTGGCATCCGCGCCATGGCGCCGGGCGGTTCCAGCGTGCTGGCGCGCACGCCGAGCAGGCGCAGCTTGCGTTGCAGCGGCACCCGTTTCAAACATTCGCGCGCGGCCTGCAGGATGGCGCCGGCATCGGCCACCGGCAGCGGCAAGGTGACGTTGCGGCTGACGATCTGGAAATCGTCATAGCGCAGCTTGATGCTGATGGTGCGGCTGACATAGCCCTTGCGCTTGAGATCGTCCGCCAGCCGCGCGCACAGCGTGGTCAGGATGCCGGACAGGGTGTCGCGGTCGTGGCGCGCATGCAGGTCGCGCTCGAAGGTGGTTTCGCGCGAGATCGACTTGCTCTCGCGGCTGGTGGAAATGCCGCGCTCATCGATGCCGCGCGCGGCGCGCGCCAGCCACGCCGCGTAATGCGCGCCGAAATAATCCTGCAGCAGGCCGGCGTCGGTATGCGCCAGCTGGCCGATGGTTTCGATCCCCAGCGAGGCCAGCTTGGCCGTCGCCTTGGGGCCGATGCCGTTCACCTTGCGCACATTCAGCGGCCAGATGCGCGTGGGGAGGTCCTCAAAGCCGAGCACGGTCAGGCCATTGGGCTTTTCCAGGTCCGAGCAGATTTTCGACAACAGCTTGTTGGGCGTGACGCCGATCGAACAGGTCAGCCCGGTGGCATCGAACACTGCCTGCTTGATGCGCGCCGCCAGTTCACGCGTCTCGCCTTCCACATGGGTCAGGTCGACAAAGATTTCATCAATGCCGCGGTCTTCGATATCGGGCGCGATGCTGGCCACCGCTTCCTTGAACAAACGCGAATAATGGCGATAGGCGTCGAAGGTGGCCGGCAGCAGGATGGCGTCCGGCGCCAGCTTGGCCGCCTTCATCATGCCCATGGCCGAGCCGACGCCAAAGGCGCGCGCCTCGTAGGTGGCCGTGGTAATCACGCCACGCCCGACGTAATCGCGCAGGCGCTTGAAGATGTACGAACCATCTTCGCGCTGCTCCGGCGCATAACCGCGCCCGCCGATCACCACCGGCTGGCCGCGCAGTTGCGGATAGCGCAGCAGCTCGACCGATGCGAAAAACGCATCCATGTCGATGTGGGCAATGCGGCGGTCGGCGTCGGCCATGATGCAGAAACAATACTGTAAATAAACACAGTATCCATCGAAAGCCGCCGACATGCAAGTTGCCGGTGCTACACTAATCGCCATGACCAAGCGCCTGACTACTGTTTTGCTGGCATCGTGGCTGCCGCTGGCACCGGCGCTGGCCGCCGCGCCGGCCCCTTGCCCGCCCGCCACCGCCGGCGTCAGCGACCTGGGCTATTCCTCCTACCTGGACAACGGCGCCATTCGCGGCAGCAATATCGACGTGCTGGAAGAGTTGCAAAAGCGCAGCGGCTGCAAGCTGACGGTGCGCTGGTATCCGCGCAGCCGCTTGTACGCGCAATTCTTCAGCCAGCAACTGGACCTGACCGGGGCCTCGCTGCGCACCGCCGAGCGCGACCGCTACGGCACCTGGCTGCCCTACACCTACACCCATTTCGAGCTGGTGCTGCTGAACCGGGAGGCCGGCAAATTCCGCAGCCTGGCCGAATTCGTCGCGCGCAGCACGGCGCGCCTGAACATCACGCGCGGCATCACCTATTCCGCGCAAACCCAAGCCCAGCTGGACCGCCTGCAACAGCTGGGGCGGCTGGAATACGTCAATGATTACAGCGTGGTGTTCCGCAAGATCCAGGCCGGCCGCGCCGAGGGCACGCTGGCGCCGGCCACCATCCACCTGCTTAACCAGCGGCGCTTTGGCATGGTCGGCCAGATGAGCGTGAGCAGCGTGACCGAATCGCCGCGCACTATGGTGGGCCTGTACGTCTCGCACAAAGTGGCGCCGGAAGTGCTGCAGCGTTACGCCGACGCGCTGCGCTCCATCGTGGCCGACGGCACCATGCAGAAATTCTATGAGCGCTATCTGGGCGCCGAAGCCACGCAGCGGCTGTACCACGACGATGCGCGCGACATTCTCGATGCGCTGCCGCCGCCGCGCTAGGCGCTAGCGCTGCCTGAACCAGTTGGCCGTGGCGCCGTCCGCCGGGAAAAAGGATTCCACCCGCAACTCGTGCACGGTGACGTCATGCGGCGTGCCCAGGGTGGCAATGGTGGTAAACATGTTGAGCTCGATGCCATCCTTGCGCAAGATCATCGGCAGGAACGGCAAGGCGCGGCGGTCAAGGTTGGGGAGGCGCGGCATGTCGGCAATGCCGGCCAGCGCCAGCAGATCGCTCAACAGCTGCGTGGCTTCACTGCCGGGGCCATCGCTCATGGCTTCGCGCTGTATCCACAGCAGCAGGTCGGCGCTGACCTCTTCCCAGTTGGGCAGGTAGCGGCGCAGGCCGTTCGGGTCCAGCGTCTGGCGGATCACGTTGAGGGAGCCGTCGACAGGGAAGTTCACTTCCGGCGGCAGGCCGTGCAGCCAGCGCAGCATGTGCGCGGCAGGCTCATTCAACATCAGCAGATTCCACAGGCGGTCCACCACCAGCGCCGGATAGGGCGCCTGTTGCGCCAGCATGAATTCCAGCGCCTGACGCACGGCGCCGAGCTCGGGATCGGACAGATTGCGCTCCTGGTAGGCCGGCGCGTAGCCGGCCGCCAGCAGCATGGCGTTACGTTGTCGCAAGGGCACCTGCAGCACCATGCCCAGCTTCAGGATCAACTCCTTGCTGGGCTGGGAGCGGCCGCTTTCCAGGAAGCTGATGTGACGCTGCGAGATCGCGCTCTCGGTCGACAACTTCAGCTGGCTGTAGCCGCGCTTGCCGCGCCAGTACTTCAGGGCGGCGGCAAAGTCGCTGAAGTACTGCTCGCGTGCGGTCATGGCGTCTCCGTATGGATGGGATGGCGTAATCTATCACGCCGCGTTGAGGAAGCCGGTCACGCTGGCCAGCCGGCCGTCGGCCGCCACCCGCGCCACGTCAGTGCCGTAGGCCACCGGCTTGCCGTCGGGGGCGGCCAGCGTCCACGAGAAGCGCACCACGTCGTTGTGGCCGTCCGGCGTGCCATGCAACGCAAAGCGATGGCCCGGGAAGTGGCTTTGCGCGCCGGCGATCATGGCGTCGATGCCGTCATGACCGCTGCCGCGCATCATCGGATCGAGATAGTCGGCGTCCAGACTGAAGGTGCGGGCCACCAGCGCGCGGCGGGCGGCGGCGTCGCGCTCGTTCCAGACAGCCAGGTACTGGGTGGCGATGTTGGCTGGGTTGCTCATGATGATCTCCTTTGCTTGAGGTGGTTAGGAAGCCTCATTGTGCGGAGATCCCTCGATGGCGGCGATTACGTCCCAGGTAATCGCCGCACCGCCGTCACCACCAGCACCGCGCCGGCCAGCAGGCTGGCGGCGATCAGGTAAATGCCGGCGGCGGTGCTGCTGGTGGCGTCGCGAATCGCGCCCACCAGATACGGCGCCACGAAGCCGGCCAGGTTGCCGATCGAGTTGATCATCGCAATGCCGGCCGCCGCCGCCGTGCCGCCCAGCAGCGCGGTCGGCAGGCTCCAGAAAATCGGGAAGGTGCTGAGGATGCCCGCGGTGGCCACGCTCAGTGCCGCCAGCGCGATCGCGGTGTTGTCGCTGTAGACGGTGGCGGCCACCAGACCCAGTGCGCCAGCCAGCGCGGCGCAGGCGGTGTGCCAGCGGCGCTCGCCGCTGCGGTCGGAGTGGCGCGCGGCCAGCACCATGGTGACCGCCGCAACCAGGTACGGTATGGCCGACAGCAGGCCGATATCGAACAAGTCCTTGACGCCGCTGTTCTTGATCAGCTGCGGCAGCCAGAAGCTGACGCCGTACAAGCCCATCACGCACAAAAAGTAGACCAGCGCCAGCAGCCACACCGTGCCGCTGCGGAACAGCTGCGCCAGCGGCAGGTGGTGTTGCTGGATGCGATCGGCGGCGATATCGCGCTGCAGCGCCTGTTTGTCCGCTTCGCTCAGCCAGCGCGCGGCGCGGATGCCGTCATCGAGATAGAACAGGGTCCACACGCCCAGCAGTACCGAGGGCAAGCCTTCCAGCAGGAACAACCACTGCCAGCCGTTCCAGCCATTGAGGCCGGCGAAGGCCTTCATGATCCAGCCGGACAGCGGCCCGCCAACCACGCCGGCCACCGCCACGCCGCTCATGAACAGCGCCACCATGCGCGCGCGGCGCCGGGCCGGATACCAGTAGGTGAGGTACAGGATGATGCCGGGGAAAAAGCCGGCCTCGGCCGCGCCCAGCAAAAAGCGCAGCACGTAGAACGTGGCCACGCTGTTGGTGAACATCAGTGCCGAGGAAATCAGGCCCCAGCTGATCATGATGCGGGCAATCCAGATGCGCGCGCCGGCACGCGTCATCAACAGATTCGAGGGCACCTCGAAAATGAAGTAGCCGATGAAAAAGATGCCAGCGCCCACGCCGTAGACGGCATCGCTGAACTGCAGGTCGGCCTGCATCTGCAGTTTGGCGAAGCCGACGTTCACGCGGTCCAGGTAGGCCGCCACGAAGCACAGGAACAGGAAAGGCATCAGCCGCCAGCTGACGCGTTTGTACAAAAGGTCAAGGTTGTCATTCATCGGTGTGTCAAACAATTTTCTAAATTATTTTCAAAAACCCTTGCGGAAGTGAATCTGCCTCCTATAGAATACGGCCTCGTTCAGCAGTTGTGACAAACGCTGATAAGTTTTCTGGGTGCTTAGCTCAGTTGGTAGAGCGGCGCCCTTACAAGGCGTAGGTCGGGAGTTCGACCCTCTCAGCACCCACCAGATAACTTATAAAAACGAATTGGAGCGGTAGTTCAGTTGGTTAGAATACCGGCCTGTCACGCCGGGGGTCGCGGGTTCGAGCCCCGTCCGCTCCGCCAATATTCCGAGGAAGGCCCGATGTTCGCATCGGGCCTTTTTCATTTCCGCCTCAGAATGTTGCTGTAAGCTGATTGGCAATGAAACATTCCTATCTCCACTTCCGGCTCCGGCTGGCGCGCCATGCGCTGCTGCAATTTGCGCGCAGTTTCCAAAGTTCGCTTGAATATATTTTGCTGGGCTTCGGCACGGTGCTGGTCGGCTTGCTGGCGATGATCGCCCTGCCCGGCATGTTTGCCGCCACGCAGCCTTGGCCTGAAGCACTCGGCCTGTTCGCCGGCCAGACCTTGCTGGGCAGCTTGCCGGTATGGCTGCTGCGCAAGCGCCTGCACCCGGCGGCCGTGCTGGCGTGGAGCCGTCCGCTGCCGGTGTCGCCGCGCAGCAAGTGGGCCGCCGACGCGGCGGTGGCCGGCATGATCGTCGGTCCGCTGAGCGTTGCTTACGCCATCTCTGCCGCCATCTGGCTGTACCAATGGCCCGACTGGCTGCGCCCTGTCGCCGCGCAAGCCGTGGCGCTGACTGTCGCCTCCCTGCTGCTGGCCTGGCTGCTCTCCACGCTGACACTGGCCCACCGCGCCCACCTTCCTGCCGCCCGCAAACCCGCTTCGCGCCGCCCCGCACCAAGCACCTATGTCCCCGCCACCGCCGCGCGCCGCGCTGCTGGTGTGGCCGCGATCGCCAGCGCCGCGCCCTCCGCCGCCGCGACCACGCCCCTGCGCGCGGCCGCATCGCGTCCCCATCTCGCGCTGGCTTACTACTGGAAGCAGCTTTTCTGGCTGCCGTTCTGGCGCGCGGAGAACGTCATTGGCGTTCAACAAACGCTGCTGCTGGCGGGCGCGCTGGGCAGCATCGCCGTCTGGCTCTGGCATCCGCCGGTAGTGCCGCCTGCGCTGTGGGGTGCCTGCGCCGCCCTGTTTACCATGCTGCTGACCGACCGCGGCGACAAAGCCGTCAGCGAACAAATCACCCTGCTGCGCCCGATCGCCGCACAGTGGCCGATGCACACCACGCACCTCTACCGCCTGGCCATCGGCTTCACCCTGCTGCCCGGCCTGTGCGTGCTGGGCTGGTTCACCCTGCTGACGCTGGGCCGCGCAGCCGCAGGCTACAGCCACACCGTCGCCGCCGTCTGGCTCTGTTTTGCCGCCATCGCCCAACTGGCGGTGGTCGCCCTGCGCCGCCTGAGCGTGCGCGGCCGCGTGGGCCTGGTGATCGGCGCCATCGTCATCCTGACCGCCATAGGAAGCGAATTATGGAACTAAGAATCGAACAACTCACCTTTGAATACGCCAGCCACCCGCTGTTCAACCAGTTCAACCTCACGCTGGGCAATGGCATCACCTGGCTGCGCGGTGAAAACGGCGCCGGCAAGACCACGCTGCTGAAACTGATCGGCGGCGCGCTCACTGCGCACAGCGGCAAGATCTGGCTGGACGACATCGAAATCCACACCCAGCCGCTGACCTACCGCCTGCGCTGCTACTACTGCGGCGGCGACACCCCGCAACTACCATGGCTGACCGTGCGCGAAGTGCTGGACATGCATGTCGCCCTGTATGCCGGCGCCGATCCCGAACGCCTGAACGCCGAACTGCAGGCCTTCCACCTGCTGCCCACGCTGGACCAGCCGGTCACCACGCTCTCGCTCGGCCAGCACAAGAAAATGCAGCTGTCGCTGGCCCTGTCGCTGCCGGTTGGCCTGCTGCTGATCGACGAACCCTTCAACGGCCTCGATGCCGATGCGGTAGCCTACCTGCGCCAGCAACTGGCGGCGCCGGAACGGCTGGCGCGCCAGTGCATCCTGCTGACCAGCCACCTCGATCCCAGCCTGCCACTGGTAAGCACATTGCAACTGTGATTTCTTAGCAACAAATATGCAGCTGGAGGGCAAAACCGGCGACAATAACAGTCACACCCTGTTCTCGCCCCTGGAGTTCCCTTGATTTTCGGTTTCCTCAAATCGCCCGAGCTGTCGCCGCGTTTGCTGCGCCTGAAAGAATCGGCCCTGTTCTCGTCGCTGACGCCGCTCGAACTGAAAATCGTCGACGGTCTGATGCATGAACGCCGCTACCTGGCCGACGAAATCATCTTCGACGAAGGCGAGGAAGGCCAGGCCCTGTATCTGGTCATGTCGGGCCGCGTCATCATCAGCCGCCAGCTGGGCGCGGGACGCGAAGTGGTGGCCGAACTGTCGGCTGGCTCCTTCTTTGGCGACCTGGCGCTGCTGGACAACTCGCCGCGCAACGCGCAGACGCGCGCGCTGGACAACTGCGAACTGGCCGTGTTCTTCCGCGCCGACTTCATGGGCCTGATGGATACCGACCCCGTGATCGGCTACAAAATCTCGCTGGCCCTGGCGCGCCACATCGGCCGCCGCCTGCGCGACTGGATGACCGGCAAGCCGCAAATCGAGGCGCTATGAATCTGCTGCCCTCCCAACAACGCGGCGGGCCGGTGGTCTGGAGCGGCATCATCGCCGCCACCTGCGTGCTGCTGTTCCTGCTGCAGCAAATGCTGTTCCTGGCGATTCCCTTCCTGCTGGGCATTGTGCTGTACTACATCCTGCAACCGCCGGCGCAGCGCCTGATCCGCATGGGCTTCAGCCAGAACGGCGCCACGCTGGTGGTGTGCGCCGTGTTCGCGCTGATCGTCGCGCTGGCGGTGATGGCGGCCGTGTTCTGGAAATCCTCGCCCGATGCCTCGTGGCAGGACATGCTGGGCATCTACCTGGCGGGCGGGCTGGAATTCGTGCGCCATACGCTGGTGGCGCTGGAGGAGCAGTTCCCCATCCTGCGCCAGGTACAGCTGGCCGACACCATCAACCAGCGCATGACCGAATTCACCGGCGACTTCCTGCAGTCGCACCTGACCGATATTCTGGTGTCGGTGCTGGAATGGCTGCCGTCGCTGCTGCTGGCGCCGTTCCTGACCTTCTTCTTTTTGCGCGACGGCCTGCGCTTCAAAAAGTTTCTGGCGCGCGCCGTGCCGAACGCCTTTTTTGAACGCACGCTGTGTCTGCTGCACGAAGTCGACCAGACCGCGCACCGCTACTTCCAGGGCCTGATCCGGCTGACCATGCTCGACACGGTGGTGCTGGCGTTCGGCCTGTGGGCGATCGGCGTCTCCTCGCCGCTGACCTTGGGTCTGATCTCCGCCGTGCTGGCGTGGGTGCCTTACGTGGGTTCGATCGTCGGCTGCGTGCTGGTGGTGATGGTGGCCTCCACCGATGCGCCGGCCAATCCCTCGGTGGCCTACCTGGCGATCGGCGTGTTCATCCTGGTGCGCCTGCTGGACGACTTCGTCTTCATGCCGCTGACTCTGGGCCGCAGCCTGCACATCCACCCCTTGATCACCGTGCTGATGATCTTCATCGGCGGCTCGGTGGCCGGCGTGGCAGGCCTGATGCTGGTGCTGCCGCTGCTGGGCGTGGTGATGGTGGTCGGCGAAACGCTCGGCCGCCTGATCACCGACCCGCGGCTGCGCGCGCGCCACCGCAACGCCATGGAACTGCGCGCCAAACAAGCCAGCTATGACCTGACCTCCTGACGTCCGGGCGGGCAGAGAACAGAGACAGCCGGTAAGCCGAGAGACCCAAGAGGCTCTTCGACGACTGGCCCAGCGCACAGTTCACCAGCGAAGAAATGCCGGCCGCATTGAACGCAGCCGCCGCGGAAATAAAAACGGGAGCCGAGGCTCCCGTTTTTATTTGCATTACGCCGTCATGGCGTGCTTGTCTGCCGACTCTTCCACCACGTCCGCATCGTCCGAACGGATCAAGTGGTCGAAGGCCGACAGGGCGGCCTTGGCGCCTTCGCCGGTGGCGATGATGATCTGCTTGTACGGCACCGTGGTCACGTCGCCGGCCGCAAACACGCCCGGCAGCGAGGTCTGGCCGCGTGCGTCAACTTCGATCTCGCCGTGGCGCGACAGGGCCACCGTGCCTTTCAGCCACTCGGTGTTCGGCACCAGGCCGATCTGCACGAACACGCCTTCCAGTTCCACTTTGTGCGCCACGTTGGTGTTGCGGTCGGTGTAGCTCAGGCCGGTCACTTTCTTGCCGTCGCCGTGGATTTCGGTGGTTTGGGCCGAGGTAATCACGGTCACGTTCGGCAGGCTGCGCAGCTTGCGCTGCAGCACCGCGTCAGCGCGCAGTTCAGCGCCGAATTCAATCAGCGTCACGTGATTGACCAGGCCGGCCAGGTCGATCGCCGCTTCCACGCCGGAGTTGCCGCCGCCGATCACCGACACGCGCTTGCCCTTGAACAGCGGACCGTCGCAGTGCGGGCAGTAAGCCACACCGTGGTTGCGGTATTCCTTCTCGCCCGGCACGTTGATTTCGCGCCAGCGGGCGCCAGTCGCCAGAATCACCGACTTGGCTTTCAGCACGGCGCCGGAAGCGGTCTGCACTTCCACCACTTTACCCACCGGCACCAGCTTGCTGGCGCGCTGGGTGTTCATGATGTCGACCTCGTATTCCTTGACGTGCTGTTCCAGCGCGACGGCAAACTTCGGCCCTTCGGTCTCTTTCACCGAAATGAAGTTTTCGATCGCCAGGGTGTCCAGCACCTGGCCGCCGAAACGCTCGGCCAGCACGCCGGTGCGGATGCCTTTGCGGGCGGCGTAGATGGCCGCGGCCGCGCCGGCAGGACCGCCGCCGACCACCAGCACATCAAACACCTCTTTCTTGCTCAGCTCAGCGGCGGCGCGCACGCTGGCATTGGTGTCCAGCTTGGCGAGGATTTCCTCGACCGAGGTGCGGCCCTGGCCGAAATGCTGACCATTCAGGAACATCATCGGCACGGCCAGGATCTGGCGCTCTTCCACTTCCTTGGCGAACAGGCCGCCGTCGATGGTGGTGACCTTGATGCGCGGATTAATCACCGACATGGCGTTCAGCGCCTGCACCACGTCCGGGCAGTTGTGGCAGGTCAGCGACATGAAGGTTTCGAACTCGTAATCGCCGTCCAGGTTGCGGATCTGCTCGATCACGGCTTCGTCAAATTTGATGGTGTGGCCGCCGACTTGCAGCAGCGCCAGCACCAGCGAGGTGAATTCGTGGCCCATCGGAATGGCGGCGAAACGCACGCCAATATCGGTGCCTGCACGGTTGATGCTGAACGACGGGGTACGCACGCCGGCTTCGGTGCGCTCCACCAGCGAGATCTTGTCGCTCAACTCGGCAATTTCGAGGAGCAGTTCTTTCATCTCACGGGCCTTGGCGCTGTCATCGAGCGCAGCGACCAGCTCAATCGGCTGTACCACCTTTTCCAGGTAGGCTTTCAACTGGGTTTTGAGGGTAGCGTCCAACATGATTTTTCTTCCTTTTCACAAATATTTAGGCGTATGCCGGGCCGGACGCCCGGTCCGGCATCGCGGTAACTACTTGTTTGCTGCAGTGTCGTTCAAGACTTAGATCTTGCCGACCAGATCCAGCGATGGGGTCAGGGTAGCTGCACCCTCGGTCCATTTGGCTGGGCATACCTGGCCTGGGTGCTCGGCAACGTACTTGGCGGCTTTCACTTTGCGCAGCAGTTCGGTGGCGTCGCGGCCGATGCCGTTGTCGTGCACTTCCATCACTTTGATGAAGCCTTCGGGATTGATCACGAAGGTGCCGCGCAGCGCCAGGCCTTCTTCTTCGATCATCACTTCGAAGTTACGCGACAGGGTGCCGGTTGGGTCGCCGATCAGCGGGTAGTTCACTTTCTTGATGGCATCCGAGGTGTCGTGCCATGCTTTGTGGGCGAAGTGGGTGTCGGTCGATACGCCGTACACGTCCACGCCCAGCTTGGCGAATTCAGGTTGTTGCTCGGCCAGGTCTTCCAGTTCGGTTGGGCACACGAAGGTGAAGTCGGCTGGGTAGAACATCAGAACGGACCACTTGCCTTTCAGGGACTCTTCGCTCAGGTCGATGAATTTGCCTGCGTGGTATGCGGTTGCCTTGAATGGTTTGATTTGGGTATTGATCAGGGACATTGTGGTTTCCTCGTTGGGTTGTGAATCATTGAGACGCCAGTTTAAGGGCTTTTACCCTATTTGCAAAATTGATTGTTCCAATAGTTTCAATTGGATTTGACTATCGATGCTGCAAACGGGATAGCATTATCCCTCGCTCTTTGACAAAGAGCACCACGCGATCGATGGGACGGGACGGGCTAGCTATTCGATATGCTTGTCAGCATAAGTCGTACGTAAAATGGCCGTATTGAAACGGTCAACTTGCCAGAGCACCTTGCGATAAAAATGAGGCATATCCGATGCGTTGGACAGGTGTGAGGTCAAGGCACGATGGTACTGGGCCGCATCGTCTTGATAGCTTTGGGTACTTCTATCGAATCCACTGTCGCGCAAGTGAGCAAAGATGTCGATTCCCGTAGGGCCATCTGGAAAGCGGGTCACCAGCGCTTGGATGACTTCCTTGCAGTGGGAGTTGGCTGGAAAATGAGACACTTCAAGTGCAGCATGGGCTGCTCTCACCTCTTTTGAAATAATACGAGGATAGTCAGCTACTTCACTTTCCAATTTGTATGCCTGGATGAATGCCAGCCCAAAAAGAACGGACGCCCCGCCTTTGTTTGGTTTATGAAGCGGTTTGCCGCAAGCGATGCCGCCGCGAGACAGGAAGCTTTTAGAAAGCCAATCCGATGATATCTGCCAACAGAAGAACAGGAGCAGTCCAAGTCCCAGGGGATTCTTCTTACACGAAGCAACGACACAGTCCGAAAATGACTGAACCATGAAGTCGAGATCAGCGGAGACCACATCTTTAGCCCGTACACGTGCGAGAAACGCATCCTGCACGGAAGAATGCCGTATATCCAAGGCATTGAAAATCAAGGATGGGCCAATCAAGGCGCTTTGGTGCTGGGATGCCGAAATCAGCTCCTTGAAGCCGAGGATATCGATGAAAGCAACGTATCGCTCTTCATACTCTGAAATAGGAGCATCATCCTCGCCATCATGGGCGATAGGATCTTCCTTTTCTGAAATATCGAAATCTAGGAAATCTCCTGAAGCAGCTGCACTTTCAAGCCGCTTTGAGGTGCTTTTTGAAGTAGCTTTGGATTTCTTCATCAGGAATGATTCTGCTTCGAGTGCTTTCGTCAAACACGGCCTGCCAAGGGCTGTCGGCCCTATGAGTGATGTCGACCAGGGTGCCGGCAGACATCGCCCCGAACTGCTTCAGGATAGACAGAATCACGTGGTTATGCGTAGAGTTTTCTTCAAGCAGCGGCCACGCAGCAATGAATTGGCTGTCCGGTTTAATAGGATTAGAGCCAAATATCTTGAGATCGTGGTACAGCGATTCCACGACCGGGCCATACTTCCACGCGGCAAATTCACCATCAATCAAAGGCGTGCCATATTTCGCCAACGACAATCCATGGGCAAGATAAAGCAGCTTATGTAATTTTAAATTGGTAAGTGGACAACCAAGCTCATCAGCTTTCTGGAGCATCGATTTTGCCACCATGCGAGGGGCGCTCATGGCCTATCCTTGTATGTATATTTAGACAGTATATACGATCACTTAACCGGATCAAGCTTTGCGTAGAAATGCATCGAACCGGGCGGCCGGCATGGGTTGGGCGAACAGGTAGCCCTGGCCATAGTCGCAGCCGGCGGCGGCCAGCAGGGCGCGCTGCTCGGGCGTTTCCACGCCCTCGGCAATCACTTTCAGATCGAGCTTGTGGGCCATGACGATGATCGCCTCGGACAAGGCCATGTCGCTGGAATCCGGCGCCAGGTTGCGGGTGAAGGAGCGGTCGATCTTCAGGTAGTCGATGTCGAACTTTTTCAGGTAGGACAGCGACGAATAGCCGGTGCCGAAGTCATCGAGCGCCACCTGGATGCCGGCGTCGCGCAGCTGCAGCAGGCGATTGCTGACCACGCTGCTGGCATCGAGCAGCAGGCCCTCGGTGATTTCCACCACCAGCGACTGGCCCGGCAGTTCCAGCGCCTGCAAGTGCTGCAGCCAGCCATCGTAGGAGCTGCCCTCGCGCTGGAATTCCAGCGGCGACTGGTTCAGGCTGACCTGGAAATCCGGATGGCAGTCGCGCCGCCATTGCTGCACCCAGCACGCCGATTCACGGAACACCCACTCGCCGATCTCCACGATCAGCCCGCTCGACTCCGCCAGCGGAATGAATTCCAGCGGGCTCACCACGCCGCGCTGCGGATGGTTCCAGCGGATCAGGGCCTCGGCCTTGTGGATGGCCCCGCTCGCCAGGTGCACGATCGGCTGGAAGTACAGCTCGAACTGCTCGCCCTTGAGCGCGCCGCGCAGGTCATTAGTCAGGCGCATGCGGCTGAGCGCGGCCACCTGCAGGGTCGGCGTGAAATAGCTGTAACGGTTGCGGCCGGCGCCCTTGGCCGCATACATGGCCTGGTCGGCGTGCTTGAGCAGGTTGTCGACGTCCAGCGCATCGTCCGGGTACAGGGTGATGCCGATGCTGGCCGAGACAAACGCCTGTTCCTGCCCCAGGTCAAACGGCTGCAGCAGGCGGCTGAGGATGTCCTGGGCGATGCGTTCCACATGGTCGGGCGCCTCCAGCTCGCACAGGATGACGGTGAATTCATCGCCGCCCAGCCGCGCCACCGTGTCCGACTTGCGCACGCAGGCGCTGATGCGCCGCGCCGCATCCACCAGCAGCACGTCGCCCTGCTGATGGCCAAGCGTGTCGTTGACTTCCTTGAAGTGGTCGAGGTCGATGAACAGCACGGCAATGCGCGACTGGTCGCGCTGGCTCTTGAGCATGTCGTGCGCCAGCCGGTCAAGGAACATGCGGCGGTTGGGCAGATGGGTCAGCGTGTCGAAATTGGCTTGCTGCCAGATCAGCGCCTCGCTCTGCTTCTTGGCGGTGACATCCTCGATCATGCACAGGTGGTGTGGATGGCTGCCGGCCTCGGTGTCGATGGCGTTGACCGAGACATCGATCCACGCCACGCTGCCGTCCGGCTTGAACAGGCGGCTGAGCGCCTTGAAGCTGCTGATCTGCCCGGTGGTCAGCAGCGCCATCTGCGCCTTGATCGGCACCACATCGTCCGGATGGCCGACTTCCAGCCAGCGCAGGGCGCGCAGCTCGTGCTGCGAGCGGCCAAGGATTCCCTGGTAACGGGCATTGATGTCGCGGTATTCGTAGCTGATCGAGTCGATCAGCGCGATGCCCAGCGGCGAGGCTTCAAACATGGTGCGGAAGCGCTGCTCGCCCTTGCGGATGGTTTCCAGCGCGCGCTTGCGCTCGCGCGCCAGCAGGCTGAAGTGAATTGCCGCGCCCAGCACCAGCAGCAGCGCCAGCGCGCCCAGCACGCGGTACAGCCACCGCAGATTGCCGCGCCCGGGGTCGAGCTGGTACATGAACCCATCAAAGCGGGCATGCTTGGGCAGCATGCCCAGGCTGGCATACACCTCGGCAATATGCTGCCAGCGGTCCGGGTTCATATAGCCGATTTCCACCAGCACTGGCTGCACCAGCGGCACCATCTGGCGCGCCTCGTACAACAGATGCTGGCGGTCCGCGCGGCGCGAATACTTGTTGAGGATGAGGTCGGCCGCCTCTTCATGGTGGCTCATCGCCCATTGCCAGCCGCGCATGCTGGCGGCGCGGAAGGCGCGCACCCGCTCCGGGTGGTTGGCCATCTCCTGCTCGCTGGTGAACAGGTTGTCGCCGTAAAAATCGATGCCGACCGCGCGCGGGCTGTAGATATCATAGGGAAAGCCCAGCCGGTCGAAGGTGTCCGGCTCGTTGGTGGTATAGATCGCCATGGCATCCACCTTGCCGTTGACCAGGTCTTCCGGATTGAAGCTGTGCTCGACGCGCTGGAAGCTGCTGGGCGGCACGCCCTCCTTGGTCAGGAAGGCCATCAGTTCGTCGGCGGTGCCGAGGTCGTCGGTCAGCGAGCCGATCATCGCCCGCTTGCCGATCAGGCGGCGGATGTCGGGATCGCTGCCGGTCTGACGCATCGCCAGCGCATACGGCGAATGCTGGAAGATCACGCCCAGCACCACCACCGGCTTGCCGGCCATGCGCGCCAGCAGCAGGCTGCTGCTGCCGGTGCCATACTCGGCCTTGCCGGCAATCACATCGCGCTCGGGGGCGTTGCCGTCCGTGCCTTCCAGGATGCGCACCTCCAGCCCGGCCTCGCGGTAATAGCCAAGCTCCTGCGCCGCGTAATAGCCGGCAAACTGGAACTGGTGCGCATGCTTGAGCTGCAGGGTGATTTTTTCCAGCGCCATGGCCGGCAGCGCCGCCAGCAGGATGACAGCGGCGGCACACAGCTGGGCAAGGGCGGAAGAGGGGAAAGCCATGGCACTAGTGTAGCGTATGCCATCGCGCCGGTACAAAAAGCAACGGACGGCCAGGCCGTCCGTTGTTGCGCTAAAAAGAAACGCTTAGTTGGGCACGTTCACCGGAATTGGCGACAGCACATTCTTGCCGTTGCCCAACTGGCCTTCCTGGTTGCGGCCCCAGCCCCACAGGGTGTTGTCGGTCTTCAGGCCAAAGCTGTGACCGGTGCCAACGCTGACCGTCACCCAATTGTTGCCGGTGCCGATCTGCACCGGCGCCAGCGCGTCGCCCAGGCCGTCGCCCAGCTGGCCCTCGGCATTCGAACCCCAGCCCCACAGCGTGCCGTCGGTGCGCACTGCCATGGTGTGGATCGCGCCGGCCGAGACCACCGCCCAGTTGTTGTCGGTGCCGATCTGGGTCGGTGCCGTCAGCGAGGTCGAACCGTTGTTGCCCAGCTGGCCGGAGCTGTTCAGGCCCCAGGCGTACAGGCCGCCGTTGGCGCTGATCGCCATCGAGTGTGCGGCGCCGGCCGACACCGCCGTGAAGGTCAGGTTGCCGATCTTGACCGGCGCGGTGACGTCGGTGCCGGTCGAAGCATTGCCCAGCTGACCGTCCGAGTTGCCGCCCCAGGTCCACAGCGAGCCATCTTTCTGGATGCCCAGTGAATGGCTGCCGCCGGCGGCGATGGCGATCCAGGTGGCGGTGCCGATCTTGGTCGGGGTCGATTTACCGATCGTGGTGCCGTCGCCCAGCTGGCCGTTCGCATTGCGGCCCCAGGCATACAGGGTGCCGTTGGTCTTCAGCGCCAGCACGTGGCCCTTGCCGGCCACCACATAGGCCCAGTCGGTATCCTTGCCGATGATGGTCGGGGTCGAGCGGCTGACCAGCTGGGTGGCGTCCACGCCCAGCTGACCGTTCTGGTTGTAGCCCCAGGCCCACAGCGTGCCGCCGGTGGAGGTGGTGCCGGTGCCGGCGCGGATGCCGACCGCGAACTGCTCGCCCACCGCCACCTGCTTCCAGGCGGTGGTGCCAGCGCCGGCATTGACCAGCACGGGCGCGTTGCGCGGGGTGGTGCTGCTGTCGCCCAGCTGGCCCCAGTTATTCTGGCCCCAGGCGTACAGATTGCCGTCCGCCTTGCGGGCGATGGTCTGGAAGCCGCCGGCCGAGACCGCGGTCCATGGCGCAGTAATCGTCAGGGTGATGCTGCCGACCACGCTTTCCTGGGTGGCGTTGATGGTTTCCGTGCCGACCGCCACGCCGGTCACCTTGCCGCTGCTGAAGATCTGCGCCACGCTGGCGCCGCCGCTCTTGGTGGTCCAGGTCAGGCCGCTGGCCGCGTTCAGCGCCTTGGTGCTGCCGTCCGAATAGGTGCCGGTGGCCGTGATGGTCTGGCTGGAGCCGATCGGAATTGTGCTGCTGGGGATGGCCAGGGCGATGCTTTTCAGGGTCGGGGTGGTGGTGGGCGTCGAGCTGCCCTTGTCGCCGCCGCCGCCGCAGGCGGCCAGCACGGCAAACAGCGGCGCCAGCAGCAGGGAGGAGAATTTAAAGTTTGTCATGATCGTCCAGTTCACAGAGAAGGTCTGCGGTGCGAGCAGTGTAACCCTGCGCGCCAGCTGCGCATCGCACGAGCAGACCTGAATTATCCACGCATTTGCGCCGATAAGGAAATTTACAACATTTCCCCTGAGAACGTCGATCTAAACTTCGCTTACTTCCGGCCGCGTCCGCCGCTGGCGGCTGCCGTGCGGCCGGGGTTGCCGCCCTTGGCCACCGGCGCGGCTTTCTTGACCTTGATGGTGTCCAGGATCGAGGGCTTGGCCTTGGTGTCGACCGACTGGCGCGCGGTCAGCGAGCCGGTCAGGGCATTGGCCTTGCCGCGCGTGCCCGCCATCGGCAAGCCCTTGCCGCCGCGCTTGTCGGCGCCCGGGGCCAGCATCGGCATGGCGCGCTTGCCCTGCGAGGCCTTGAAGTTTTCCTCGCCCGGCGTGTACGGCGGGATCAGGTGGCGCTCGCCGGTGCCGATCAGGTCGCCCCGGCCCATGTTGCGCAGGGCCTCGCGCAGGATCGGCCAGTTCTTTGGATCGTAGTAGCGCAGGAACGCCTTGTGCGCCTGGCGCTGCTTGAGGCTGCGCGGCGTGAACACTTCCTCCGAATCGTCGGTCACCTTGTGCAGCGGATTGCGGCGCGAGTGGTACATGGCGCTGGCCATGGCCATCGGCGTGGGCATGAAGGTCTGCACCTGGTCGAGGCGGAAGTTGTTCTTCTTCAGCCACAGCGCCAGGTTCAGCATGTCCTCGTCGGTGGCGCCCGGGTGGGCGGCGATGAAGTACGGAATCAGGTACTGCTTCTTGCCGGCTTCCAGCGAATACTTCTCGAACAGCTGCTTGAACTCGTCATAGGCGCCGATGCCCGGCTTCATCATCTTGCTCAGCACATTGGTTTCGGTGTGCTCGGGCGCGATCTTCAGCAGGCCGCCGACGTGGTGGGTCACCAGTTCCTTGACGTACTCGGGCGACCGCACCGCCAGGTCGTAGCGCAGGCCCGACTGGATCAGGATCTTCTTCACGCCCGGGATTTCGCGGGCGCGGCGGTACAGCTTGATCAGCGGATTGTGGTTGGTGCCCAGGTTGACGCAGATCGACGGGTATACGCACGACAGGCGGCGGCAGGTCTGCTCGATTTCCTTGTCCTTGCACGACAGGCGGTACATATTTGCGGTCGGGCCGCCGAGGTCGGAAATAATGCCGGTGAAGCCCTTGGTCTTGTCGCGGATGTGCTCGATCTCGCGCAGGATGGACGGCTCGGAACGGCTCTGGATGATGCGGCCCTCGTGCTCGGTGATCGAGCAGAAGGTGCAGCCGCCAAAGCAGCCGCGCATGATGTTGACCGAGAAACGGATCATTTCCCACGCCGGGATATTGGCGTTGCCATAGCTGGGGTGCGGCGCGCGGGCGTAGTTCATGTCGTAGACATTGTCCATCTCGTCCATCTGCAGCGGCAGTGGCGGCGGATTCATCCACACGTCGCGGTCGCCATGGCCCTGCACCAGCGCGCGCGCGTTGCCCGGGTTCGATTCCAGGTGGAACACGCGCGAGGCGTGCGCATACATCACCGGATCGTTGCTGACGGTTTCAAACGACGGCAGGCGCACCACGGTCTTGTGGTGTTTTTCCAGTTCCATGGCGCGCCGTTCTTCGCGGCTCATGATGCGGATCGGCTTGACCACCTCGGCCTTGGGCTCGACCATGGCCGGATTGACTTCCTCGGCCGGCTTGTCGCCGCCGTTGTCGGTGGCGCAGGTTGGCGAGCTCGGGTTCACCATCAGGTATGGATCGACATGCTTGTCGATCTTGCCCGGGGTATCGACGCGGGTGGAATTGTGCACGCCCCAGTCCTCGCCCGGCATCCAGCCGGCCGGCACCAGGAAGGCGGTGCCGCGCAGGTCGCGGATGGTCTTGATGTGCTCGCCCTCGGCCATGCGGCGGGTCAGGTCGACCAGCGCGCGCTCGGCGTTACCGAAGATCAGCATGTCGGCCTTGGACTCGAACAGCACCGAACGGCGCACCTTGTCCGACCAGTAATCGTAGTGGGCGATGCGGCGCAGCGACGCTTCAATCGAACCGATCACCACCGGCGTGCCGGGGTAGGCTTCGCGGCAGCGCTGGGCGTACACCGACACCGCGCGGTCCGGGCGCTTGTTCGGTTCGCCGTTGGGCGTGTAGGCGTCGTCCGAGCGCGGCTTGCGGTCAGCGGTGTAGCGGTTCACCATCGAGTCCATATTGCCGGCGGTGACGCCGTAGTACAGGCGTGGCTTGCCGAGCGCGCGGAAGGCGTCGGCCGACTGCCAGTCCGGCTGGGCGATGATACCGACGCGGTAGCCGTTGGCTTCCAGCAGGCGGCCGACCAGGGCCATGCCGAAGCTCGGGTGGTCGATATAGGCGTCGCCGGTCACCAGGATGACATCGCACTCGTCCCAGCCCAGATCGTCCATCTCTTGACGGGACATCGGCAGGAAAGGCGCAACGGGAGCGCGTGCAGACCGCTTCGGGACGGCCGCAAATAAATTGGTAGGGGGATTCATGGGGCGGTATTGTACCGGAAATGCGAGCGCTACGCTCACCGCCAAATAAATTTTCTTTTACTATTCAATCACTTGCAAGAAATGATGTCAGTCTCACATTGATTTGGCCGGGATCTTTGCTATAACGGAAAGGCGGCAGCACACTTCTGCCAGCAATCGCCGGTGTTTGAGTAACACTGGCCGCCCGGGGACCTGGCTTCCCCGGGTTTTTCGTTTTCAGATCCCCATATTCGACAGGATGGTGCCCAGCTCGCGCAGGGCCGGCTCCAGTTGCGGATGCTTGACGGCAAACTTGGCCGACAGCTCCTGCGAGCGTTCGGCCAGGCCAAAGGTGGTGGTCTCACCCGGGGGCGCTTCGCTGCCGCGTTCCAGCAGCGCCTTGATGTCGCTGTCCAGCTGCAGCAGCAATTCCTGCAATTCCTCATCCACCGGGCCGGCTTGCGCCAGCCGCGCGTGCAGAGACTTGAGCGATGCTTTCAGGTTGCCTTCCATGGTGAGTCCTCGGTCGTTGTGCCCATTGGAGTATATCTTACTCGGTCAGGCCGCGACGCTCCAGCAGCGGTTGGATCTTGGCATCGCGGCCACGGAAGTTGCGGTACATCTGCATCGCGTCCAGCGTGCCGCCCTTCGACAGCAGCATTTTGCGGAAGTAGTCGCCGTTCTTGCGCAGCATGCCGCCGTTCTCGATGAACCAGTCGACCGCGTCGGCGTCCAGCTTCTCGGCCCACACATAGCCGTAGTAGCCGGCCGAGTAGCCGCCGGCGAAGGTGTGCGAGAAGTAGGTGGTGCGGTAGCGCGGCGGCACCGGCGCGTAATCGATGCCGGCTTCCTTCAGCGCGGCCGCTTCAAAGCCCAGCACGTCGGTTGGGATCTGCGACACGCCCAGCTGGTGCCACTTCTGGTCCAGGATGGAAGCGGCCAGGTATTCGGTGGTGCGGAAGCCTTCATTGAATTTCTTCGACGCAATCACCTTGTCCAGCAGCTCTTTCGGCATCGGCGCGCCGGTCTGGTAGTGCTTGGCGTAATTGGCCAGCACGTCCGGCCAGACCGACCACATCTCGTTGACCTGGGATGGGAATTCGACGTAGTCGCGCGGCACGCGGGTGCCGGAGAAGCGCGGGTATTTCACGTTCGAGAACATGCCGTGCAGCGCGTGGCCGAACTCGTGGAACATGGTGCGCAGTTCGTCGTAGGTCAGCAGGGTCGGCTCGCCCTCGTTCGGCTTGGGAATGTTGAGGTGATTGGCCACCACCGGACGGGTGCCCATCAGCGACGATTGCGACACATAGGCATTCATCCAGGCGCCGCCGCGCTTGTTGGAGCGGGCATAGAAGTCGGCTATGAAGATGGCCAGCTGCTTGCCATCGGCGTCAAACACGTCAAACACGCGCACGTCCGGGTTGTACACCGGCAGATCCTTGCGCTCCTTGAACGACAGGCCGTACACCTTGTTGGCGGCAAAGAACACGCCATTGGTCAGCACATTGTTGAGTTCAAAGTAAGGCCGCAGTTCGTTGGCGTCGAAGTTGAAGCGCTCGGCCTTCACCTTGTCGCTGTAGAAGGCCCAGTCTTGCGCGGCCAGCTGGAAGCCGCCGTTTTCCTTGTCAATGACCTTCTGGATCTCGGCGCCTTCTTTTTTGGCGTTGGCCACGGCAGGGCGGGTCAGCTCGGCCAGGATCTTGTTGACGGCGTCGGTGTCGTGCGCGGTCTGGTCGGCCAGCGCGTAGGCGGCAAAGTTAGGATAGCCCATCAAGGCGGCTTTTTCTGCGCGCAGCTTGACCAGCGACAGCACCACTTGCGTGTTGTCGAACTTGCCGCCATGGCTGCCGCGCGCCAGCGACAGCGCCATCAGCTTCTCGCGCACGGCGCGGTTGGTCAGCACCGCCAGATTGGCCTGGCCGGTGGTGTTCACCACCGGGATCAGGAATTTGCCCTCCAGGCCCTTGGCCTTGGCGGCGGCGGCAGCGGCGTCGATCGCCTTGTCCGACATGCCGGCCAGTTCTTCACGCGTGTCCACCACCAGCGCCGAGGCGTTGGCTTCTTCCAGCACGTTCTGGGCGAAGGTGGTTTGCAGCTTGGCCAGTTCACCGTTCATGGCTTTCAGCTTCTGCTTGTCGGCATCCGACAGCTGGGCGCCGGCGCGCACGAAGTCGGTGTGGTAGCGTTCCAGCAGGTACTTGGATTCGGCGTCCAGATGCAGCTTGTCGCGCTTGTCGTACAGCGATTTGATGCGGGCATACAGCTTGCCGTTCAGGCGGATCGCGTCGTTGTGCGCGGCCAGTTTCGGCGACAGCTCGCGCTCCAGCGCCTTGAAGGTGTCGTTGGTGTTGGCGCCGGACAGGTTGCCGAACACGCTGGAAACACGCGACAGCAGCTGGCCCGATTTTTCCATGGCGACGATGGTGTTATCGAAGGTGGCCGGCTTTTTGCTGTTGGCGATGGCCTCGATTTCAGCGGCCTGCTGGCGCATGCCTTCTTCAAACGCCGGCGCGTAGTCTTCGTTCTTGATCTTGTCGAAGGCCGGATAGCCAAACGGCAGGGTGCTTGGCTTGGCGAACGGGTTCGACGCCGGCAGCAGCGAGGCTGGCTCGGCGTGGGCGATGCTGAAAACCGCTGCGACGCTGGCCGCGATGATGATGTTGGTGTGGTTCATGCAATTATCCTTATAAACTATTTATATTATTTCAGGCCACGGCGATCCAGCAGCGGCTCGATCACAGGATCGCGGCCACGGAAATTGCGGAACAAATTCATCGCATCGTCGGTGCCGCCGCGCGACAGCAGCTTGGCGCGGAACCAGTCGCCGTTCTTGCGCTGCAGGCCGCCGTTTTCCTTGAACCATTCGACCGTGTCGGCGTCCAGTTTTTCCGACCACAGATAGGCGTAATAGCCGGCCGAGTAGCCGCCGGAGAAGCTGTGCGAGAAGTAGGTGGTGCGGTAGCGCGGCGGCACCGGCGCGAAGTCCACGCCCATGTCTTTCAGCGACTGCGCTTCAAAGCCCAGCACGTCGGTCGGGATTTGCGCGGGGGTCAGCTGGTGCCAGCGCTGGTCCAGCAGCGAGGCCGCCAGATATTCGGTGGTCATGAAGCCCTGGTTGAATTTCTTCGACGCGATCACCTTGTCCAGCAGTTCCTTCGGCATCGGCGCGCCGGTCTTGTAGTGTTTGGCGTAGTTGCTCAGCACCGCCGGCCACACGGCCCACATCTCGTTCACTTGCGATGGATACTCGACGAAATCGCGCGGCACGCTGGTGCCGGAGAAGCGCGGGTATTTCACGTTGGAGAACATACCGTGCAGCGCGTGGCCGAACTCGTGGAAGGCGGTCTTCACTTCATCGTAGGTCAGCAGGGTCGGCTCGCCGGCAGGGGGCTTTGGAATGTTGAGGTGATTGGCCACCACCGAGTGGGTGCCCAGCAGCGACGACTGCGAGATGTACTCGTTCATCCAGGCGCCGCCCTGCTTGTTGGAGCGGGCGTACATATCGGCCAGGAAGATGGCCAGCTGCTTGCCGTCGGCGTCAAACACGTCGAACACGCGCACGTCCGGGTTGTACACCGGCAGATCCTTGCGCTCCTTGAAGGTCAGGCCGTACAGCTTGTTGGCGGCGTAGAACACGCCGTTGATCAGCACATTATCCAGCTCGAAGTAAGGCTTGAGCTGGTTCTCATCGAAGGCGAAGCGCTGCGCGCGCACCTTGTCGGTGTAGTAGGCCCAGTCGGCGGCGCCGATCTGGAAGCCGCCTTTTTCGGCGTCGACCACGGCTTGCAGATCGGCCGCTTCCTTCCTGGCGTTGTTGACGGCCGGCTTGGCCAGTTCGCTCAGCAGCTTGTTGACCGACGCGGTGTCGTGCGCGGTCTGGTCTTCCAGCGAATAGGCGGCGAAGTTGGCGTAGCCCAGCAGGGTGGCTTTCTCGGCGCGCGCCTTGGCGATCTTCAGCACCAGCTCGCGGCTGTCGAATTCACCGCCACGGCTGCCGCGCGCCAGCGACAGCGCCATCAGCTTTTCGCGGGTGGCGCGGTTGGTCAGTTCAGCCAGCGGCGGCTGGCCGCTGGTGTTGACCACGGCCACCAGGAATTTGCCGTCCATGCCCTTGGCCTTGGCGGCCGCTGCGGCGGCGTCGATGGCGGCGTCGCTCATGCCGGCCAGTTCGGCGCGGCTGTCCACCACCAGCGCCGAGGCGTTGGTTTCCTTCAGCACGTTCTGGGTGAAGGCGGTTTGCAGTTTGGCGATGTCGCCGTTGATGGCCTTCAGCTTTTCCTTGTCGGCGGCCGACAGCTGGGCGCCGGCGCGCACGAAGTCGGTATGGTAGCGTTCGAGCAGGTGCTTCGATTCCGCGTCCAGCTTGAGCGACTCGCGTTTCTCGTACAGCGACTTCACACGCGCCCACAGTTTTGGATTCAGGAAGATGGCGTCGCTGTGCGCGGCCAGCTTGGGCGACATTTCGCTGTCGATGGCGTCCAGCTTGTCGTTGGTGTTGGCCCCTTGCAGGTTGTAGAACACAGTCTGCACGCGGGTCAGCAGCGCGCCGGATTTTTCCATCGCCACGACGGTGTTGTCGAAGCTCGGCGCGGCCTTGTTGTTGGCGATGGCCTCGATTTCCTTCAACTGCTGGCGCATGCCTTCATTGAAGGCCGGGATGAAATGCTCGTCCTTGATCTTGTCGAACGCCGGGTAGTGGAACGGCAGGCTGCTGGCAGTGGCCAGCGGGTTGCCGGCCAGCTCGGCGGCCGGTGCGGCCAGAACGGTTTGCGAGAACGCCACGCCCAGCGCGGCGGCAATGACAAGCATGTGAGGACGGTTCATAGGTATCTTTCTCAGGTGCTGGAAAAATGCTGGCGCGCGGACAGGCGCAGCATGAAGCCGACGATCATAGCAGGGGAATTACGCGCGAGTCACCCGCAAAACGTGCTGCACTGCAATTGATTGGAAACCGCCGTGGTTTTCCAAACATTGCTTGGTGAAATTGGTATTTGAGCGTGGGATACTAGTGACTCTGGCAATTTCACCGTGGAAACGCACCGGCGCTCAGGACTTGTAACGCGACTCGATACGGCGGTCCGGCAGGAACCAGATCACGGCCACCAGCACGTACACCGCAAAGCCCAGCAGCGGGTAGAAGAACGACAGCGCGACGCCCACGAGATAGAGCAACATCGACACCTTGCCCTTGCGATCAGTGCCAAGCGCGGCCTTCACGGCCTCGTTATTAGCCTCCAGGCAACGCACCAGGAGCAGGTAGGCGAAGCTGGACATGAACAGCACAAAGCCGTAGCAAGCCAGCGGCACGGCGGCGAAATGGTGCTCGCCGACCCAGCTGGTGACAAACGGAACCAGCGACAGCCAGAACAGCAAATGCAGATTGGCCCACAGCACGCCGCCGGTGGTCTTGGTCACCGCGTGGATCAGGTGGTGATGGTTGTTCCAGTAGATCCCGACATAGATGAAGCTCAGCACGTAACTGAGAAACACCGGAAACAGCGGCGCCAGCGCCTCGAATTCCGCGCCATGCGGCACCTTCAACTCCAGCACCATGATGGTGATGATGATGGCGATGACGCCATCGCTAAACGCTTCCAACCTGCCCTTGCCCATGCCTGCTCCTCATAAAATTTCCGCAAGCTTAACTGACCTGCCTCAATTGTGCGAGCTATGCTCCGCGCCGGCGTGAGGGTAAAGTGCAGAAGCGAACGCCAAGGAGCCAGACATGAACGGCGATAATCAATCTCAGCAGGAACACCATCATATCGCCGAGCGCGTAGCGCACCTTGAGACAGCGGTTCGTTATCAAGGCAAGGCCATAGCGGAGCTCCGCGAAGACATGCCGGCCGGCTTCGTCCGCACGGAAGCCGAGCTGGTTCGCGTGCACGAACAACTCACGAAAATCCGCACCACGGATTTTCGTATTCTCTTAAGCATCAGCCTCACCACCGCCCTCGGCACCTTGGGCATCATCGTCAGGATGCTCGGCTGGTTCCAATAGTTTTACTCACGGATTTCCGGTTCCACCAGCTGGGCCAGCAGGGTCAGCGACTCTTGCCAGCCAAGGTAGCAGGCTTCCGCCGGGATGACGGCGGGCACGCCTTCCTGCACCACATGCATCTCGACGCCGCAGAACACTTCACGCAGGGTGATGGTGGTTTGCATCTGGCCCGGCAGGTTGGGGTCGTCGAATTGCGCGCTGTAGCGCAGCTTGCGGCCCGGTTCCAGCTCCAGGTACTCGCCGCCAAAGGAATGACTGCCGCCGGTGGTGAAATTGGTGAAAGACATGCGGTATTTGCCGCCCACCCTGGCGTCCATCTCATGTACCGTGCCGTAGAAACCGTGCGGCGGCAGCCATTTGGCCAGCGCGTCGGGGTGCAGGAAGGCGCGGTACACGCGGTCGGCGGTGGATTTCAGTACGCGGTGCAGCTGGATCGTATTGGTCGTCATGATCGATTCTCCTGAAAGTCAGAGGACATCCCTCTCCATCCTACGACGAACCAAGGTAGCGCAAATCGACACCGGCGGACAAGATAGACAAATTACCATTTTCGCAATAATATCGTTCACCTCAATACAACATCCTGCCTCCCCATGCGCCTGCTCGCCCCGATTCTGCTGACGATGATCGCCCTGAATGCCAGTTACGCTGCCGAGGCGCCAGTCAAGACAGCAGCGACCGTCAATTTCAAAACCTGCGACAAGCCGGAATGGCCGAAAGAAGCGCTGCGCAAGGAGCAGACCGGCACCGTCACGCTCGGTTTCCTGATCGGTGACGACGGCAAGGTCATCGATGCCGTCGTGCGGAAGTCGAGCGGTTTCCCCTTGCTCGACGAAGCGGCCATCAACGGCATCAAGCGTTGCCAGTTCATTCCGCAAACCCTCAATGGGGTGAGCTTCAGCAGCTGGACCCGCCTGCAATATGTCTGGGTTCTCGATACGCCGGAAATAGCCAAACGCACCGTCGCCGATGCCGAAACCTACCGCACGGCCGCACTGGCCGGCGACGCCGGAGCGCTGTACAAGCTGGCGCGCATTTACCGCGATGGCATCGGGGTCCAGCACGATGCCGAACACTACGCGAAACTGCTGCGCACCGCCGCCGCCAACGGCAATGCGGAGGCTGAAGCCGAGCTGGCCGGCAACTACCTGTATGGCCAGGCCGGCATCAACAAGGATGCGGCGCAGGCCATGGCCTGGTATCAGCGTGCCGCCAGCCACGGCCATGCTTACTCCCAGCTGCGGATGGCGAACACCTATGACACGGCCAAGGCGTCTGCGGCTGACCTGGCGCAGGCGGCTGACTGGTATCGCAAGGCCGCCGGGCAGGGCAACCACGACGCCGCTTACAAGCTGGGGCAATTTTACGAACAGGGACGCGGCGTCGCGCAGGATTATGCCGAGGCTGCCATCTGGTATCGCCAAGGCGCGGAAGCTGGCCACGCGGCCTGCAGCTACGGCCTCGGCACGCTCTATCTGCGCGGCCTGGGCATGGAGCGCGATCCGGCGCAAGCGGCGCTGTGGTTCCGCAAGGCCGCCGATCAACGCCTGCCGTCGGCCGAGGCGGCGCTGGCCAATTTGTATTTCAGCGGCGCCGGTATCCCGCAAAACGATGCCGAAGGCGTGAAATACCTGCGCCGCGCGGCCGTGGCCAGCAATATTAGCGCCATGCGCCAGCTGGGGCAACTGCTGGCGCAAGGTGTCCATGTGCCAGCCGATCCGGCCGAAGCCGCCGTCTGGCTGGACAAGGCGGGGCGTTTAAGCAACATGCTGCCGGAAGCCGAAACCTTGCGCCTCGGCGACTGGTAATTCACAGCTCGGCTACACTGCGGTCTGCGAACCATCAACCAGGGAAACACGAATGGAAAACTATGCGGAACTGCTGGAGACACTCACCCAGCAGGAACAGGAATTGCAATTTACCGCTTTCAGCAGCGACACCGCGCTGACGCTGGGCTTGAAGCTGATTGAACTGGCCAAGGCCGGCGGCAAGAGCATCACGATCAATGTCACCATCAATGGCAAGGTGCTGTTCCACCACGCCATGCAGGGCGCTTCGGCCGACCAGGCCGACTGGATCCGCCGCAAGAACAATGTGGTGGCGCGCTTTGGCCGCTGCTCGTTCTACGTCGGCATCGACCACAAGCATCGCGGCGTGGTGTTCGAGGACATCCGGTATCTCGATCCGCGCGACCATGCGGCCAACGGCGGCGCCTTCCCGATCACCCTCAAGGGCACCGGCATCATCGGCACTGTCACCGTGTCCGGCCTGCGCCAGGCGGAAGATCACGCGCTGGTGGTGCAAGCCCTGCGCGCGCTACTGGCCTGATCAGTAATGCGGCGGCCGCTCGTGCGGCAGCTGGCCGCCATTGTTTTGCGCCAGATTGCGGATGTGCTGCAGCAGCGAGGCGCACATCTGCTCCAGCTTGCCGATCTGCTGTTGCTGCTCGTGGATGCGCTGGCTCAGCGAGTCCACCATGTCCTCGGCGTACGCCAGCTTGATTTCAATGTCGATGAAGCGGTCTTCGGTATTGCTCACGGTCTTACTCCTGCCAGAAAGCAGGCATTGTACCGCCCTTACTTGAGGTAGACCCCGCCGCACACCACCATGTCGTCCTCGGGCACGCAATACATGGTCTTGGGCTCGATCTTGCCGCTGACCGGGTTGGTGAATTTGTAGTCTTGCCAGAACGGCTTGTTTTTCTTGGCCAGCTCAACCCGCTCCTTGATGAAGTACTTGCCGTCGACGTCTTTAATCTCCATCAGGTTCTTGCCGATCATCTTGCCGTTGGCGCCATGCGCACGCACCGTGCCGTCCAGACCATACACCACCAGGTATAAATCGCGATCGGTGAACTGGCCGTCTTTCTTGCTGACCTCGGCGTACAGCTTGTCCTTGCCGTTGCCCTTCAGGTACTTGAGGGCCTTGCCGACCATGGCCTCGGCTTCGGGCTTGGTCACCACGTCTTGCGCCTGCGCCGCCGGCAGCAGCACACAGGCCAGCACGAAAGCAGCGAGAGATTGCACACGCATTATCACCTCCATCGGTATCGGGCCGGATCAGCCCGATTTGATGCTAGCACAGCTTAGGACTTCGGGGTGGCTAAAAGTTCCTTCATGCGTGCCAGCCGCTCCTTGGGCGTCAGCACCTCGGATTCCATCGGCGGCGCCGTCCCCTCGTCCAGCTTCATCTCCTTGATGAAGCGCGACGGGTCGCAGTGCACCTGCTCGCCGGCGCGCTTGCGCTTCTTGCACCAGGTGATGTGCAGGGTGCGCTGCGCGCGCGTGATGCCGACGTACATCAGGCGGCGCTCCTCCTGCACCCGCGCCGCGATCGATTCGGCCGGCGCATCGGCGTCGCCCTTGTGCGGCAGGATGCCTTCCTCGCAGCCGACCAGGAACACGTGCGGATATTCCAGCCCCTTGGAGGCGTGCAGGGTCGACATGCGCACCGCGTCCGGGTCTTCATCCTGCCCTTCCAGCATCGACATCAGCGCCACCATCTGGGTCAGCTCCAGCACATTCTTTTCCTCGCCGTCGCGGTCCTTGCCGCCGCGCCCGCGGTCCTTCAGCCAGTTGACGAATTCCAGCACGTTCTGCCACTTGCTCTGGGCCGCGCGCTCGTCAAACATATCGTATAAATAGTTTTCGTAGTTGATGGCTTCCAGCAGATCATCCAGCACCTGCGCCGCGTTGTCGCCGCTGCCGGAGGGGCCGGGACGGCTGGCGCGCGACTCCAGGTTGTTGATGAAGTTGCAGAAGTCGCGCAGCGGATTGAGCTGGCGGTCCTGCAGCAAGCCCTCGATGCCGCCCTTGAACACTGCCTCGAACAGCGAGCAATTCCACTGGGCCGAGAACGTGCCCAGCGTCTCCAGCGTCGACTGGCCGACGCCGCGGCGCGGCGTGGTCACGGCGCGGATGAAGGCCGGATCGTCGTCGGTATTGGCCAGCAGGCGCAGGTAGCTGATGATGTCCTTGATCTCGGCCTTGTCGAAGAAGGACTGGCCGCCGGAAATCGTGTACGGAATGCGCTCCTTGCGCAAGGCCTGCTCGATGATACGCGCCTGGTGGTTGCCGCGATACAGAATCGCGTAATCCGACCACTTGTTCTTGCGGGTGAAATGGTCGACCGAGATCAGCATGGCCACCTGGTCGGCCTCGGCATCTTCGGTCGGCATGGAAGTCACCTGGATCGGCTCGCCCAACCCGTGTTCCGACCACAGCGATTTCTCGAACAGCTTGGGATTGTTGCCGATCACCGCGTTGGCCGCCTGCAGGATGCGCGTGGTGGAGCGGTAGTTCTGCTCCAGCTTGATCACTTCCAGGTCGGGGAAATCGGTCTGCAGGGTTTTCAGGTTTTCCACCGAGGCGCCGCGCCAGGCGTAGATGGCCTGGTCGTCGTCGCCGACGGCGGTGAACATCGGCTTCTTGCCGATGCCGGTCACCATCAGCTTGACCAGTTCGTACTGGCAGGTATTGGTGTCCTGGTATTCGTCCATCAGCAGATAGCGCAGGCGGCGCTGCCACTTGTCGCGCACATTCTCGTGATTGCGGAACAATTCCACCGGCAGCCGGATCAAATCATCGAAGTCCACCGCCTGGTAGGCCGACAAGGTGGCGACATAACTGGCGTACACGCGCGCCGACTGCGCCTCGTCCTCGTCCTTGGCCTGGTTGAGGGCCTGCACCGGATCGATCAGGCCGTTCTTCCACAGCGAAATGTCGGTCTGGATGCGGCGCACCACCTGCTTGTCGGTGGTGAGCGCCATGTCCTGGATCAGCGAGCCGCAGTCGTCGCTGTCCATGATGGAAAAGCGGTCTTTCAAGCCCAGTTCGTTGCATTCCTGGCGCAGGATCTTCACGCCCAGCGAGTGGAAGGTGGACACGGTCAGCTGCTTGGCCTGTTTTGGCTGCTTGAGCAGCTTGGCGATCCGTTCCTGCATCTCCAGCGCCGCCTTGTTGGTAAAGGTGAGGGCGGCGATGGTGCGCGGATCGTAGCCGCGGTCTTCGATCAGGTGGGCAATTTTCTGCGTGATCACGCGCGTCTTGCCCGAGCCGGCGCCTGCCAGCACCAGGCAAGGGCCGTCCAGGTAGGTGACAGCCTGGCTCTGCGGCAAATTAAGGCCGAATACTGGAACTTTGGTGGACATAGCCCCATATTGTATCAGTCGCCGGGGCCGCTACTGAGCTGCCGCATGAAGCGCTTGTGACATTTGCGTTACCATGCGGTGATCCAGGCCCCGGCCTAACCTTATATTGGTTGCAATCATGAAATTTGAACACTTAATTGAAGTTAACGACCCGCTCAACCCGCTGATCGACGCCCTGTCCGTGGAACAAGTCTGGCGCGGTCTGGTGCTGCGCGCCGAGTCGCCCAAGCTGTTCGTGCCGCACCTGGACGAGAGCACCATCGACCAGCGCACCGACAGCGGCTTCCGCCGCCGCCTGCGTTATGGCGAGCTGGTGGTGGAGGACACGGTGGAACTGCAACCGATGCGCAGCGTGCGCTACCACGTGGCGGCGCAGCAGGACATCGCCGAGTCCAGCCTGACCATGACCATCGAGACGCCGACCGAGGACACGCTGTTCGTGCGCTTCCAGTACGAAGACAGCCACGACGCCGCCACCGACGAGGCCAACGCCATGTACGACGAATTCCGCCGCTCGGCCTACGTGGAATCGGACATCGACACCATCGGCATGTTGCGCGAACTGGCGCAGCAGGGCCGCCTGGACGCGCTGCTCAATTAAGCGGCCTTAACCCACGGCCGCCCGCCCCCACACCTGCGACATGCGCAGGCGCGGCGCCTCCAGCGCGGCCACCTGGGCATTGCTCAGCACCTCGCGGATGGCGTGCAGTTCGTTGCGGGTATCGCGCTGCAGGAACACCTCCAGCGGCGCACCGCGCGGGCCGATCACCGATTCCACATGCGGCGTGGTCGATTGCAGGCCGCGCCGCGACACCACGCCCACCTCGCCGTTAATCATGCGCACATAGGTGCCGATCGGGTAGATGCCCAGCTCGCGGATCACCAGCGACACCAGGTTGGTGTCCAGCGTGGTGCGCGCTTCCAGCAGCATGTCGCGCAAGGCGCCATGCGCCGTCATGGTCGGCCGGTAGACGCGTTCGGAGACGCGCGCGCAATAGCGGTCGGCCAGCGCCACCAGCTTGGACAGCAGCGGAATCTGCGCTCCCACCTTGCCGTGCGGGTAGCCGCTGCCATCTTCGTTTTCCTGATGATGCAGCACGCAATTCAGCCAGGCCTCATCGTTGACGCCGGCCGCGCGCAGCAATTGCACGCTGCGTTCCGGATGCGCCAGCCGGCGCGCGTCATCGGCCGCATCCAGCGCGTCGGGGCTGTCATGCCAGCGCTGATGCTGCTCCAGCATGCCGGTGTTCATGGTCAAGGCGGCCAGCGTCACGGTCATGACGTCGTTGCGCGAACGCTGACGGGCGCGCGCCAGCAGCACCGCGATCAGCGCGGTGTTGACGCTGTGGCGCGCGGCGTAGGGCGCCTGGTGCTGGTTGTGCAGCACGCTGGCGGTGGCGATGTCGGCGTTCAGGTCAATGGCGCCATGCACCAGCAGGGCGATGTCATCCAGCCGGCGGCGGAAATCGGGCGGCGCGGCGCCGCGCGAGGCCGCGTCCAGCAGGGTGTGCAGTTCCAGGTAGGCGGCATTCAGCTTGCGCAGCACAGACGGCGGATCGGCCAGGATGGACCCCGGCTCGCCGTCTTCAAACACGCCGCGCTCCACCAGATACGCGATCTGGTTGGCGCTGGCGATCAAGTGTCCCTTACGGACCAGCAAAGCACCGTTTTCCCCGTACACATCCCACGGTAGCAGCATCCCCAGCTTCAAATCTGCCGCAGTCACTTTGCGAATATTCATGACCGCAGCATACGGCTTTTTGCAGGAAAATGTGTGACTATTTTGTATCTTTGATTTAACAATAACAATTACGGCGCCGGCGTACAGTCCACGCAAGGGCAGTCATGGGCCGGCTCGTGCTGCAGGTGGTGCGCCAGATCGCGCAGCGCGGTGCGCACGCCTTCCTCCACCACCGGATGATAGAACGGCATGTCCAGCATGGCGTCCACAGTCAGGCCGGCCTGCACCGCCCACGACAGCAGGTGGCCGACGTTTTCCGCGCGCGGGCCGATCATCTCGGCGCCGAGGAAACGGCCGGTCTGGTATTCGGCATACACGCGCAGCAGGCCTTTGTTTTGCAGCATCACGCGGCTGCGGCCCTGGTTGTGGAACGACACCTTGCCCACCGCGAAGCGGCCGGCGTGCGAGACGCACAGCTCGCTGTAGCTGCTGCCCATGGTGGCAATCTGCGGCTCGGTAAAGGTGATGGCCAGCGGCGTGCGGCGCAGGCCGGGCTGGACGTCCGGATAGCGCGCCGCGTTGTCGCCGGCGATGCGGCCGTGGTCGGCCGCTTCCGGCAGCTGCGGCCGTTCGTCGTTGGCGTCGCCGGCGATGAAGATGGCGCTGCCGCTTCCATCGTTTGCCTTGCATTGCATGGTCTGCTTGTCATAGACAGGGATGCCGTGGTGGTCGCGCTGCAGGCCGGTATGTTCCAGCCCCAGCTTGTGCACATTCGGCCGGCGGCCGATGGCCGACAACAGATAGGCGAAATGCTCGGTATGCTGGTCGCCGTTGGTGTCTTCGCTGGTGATGGCCAGGCCGTCGCCTTGCGGCTCGACCTTGACGATGCGGGTCTTGAAGCGCACGTCCAGTTCATCCAGCATGGCGCTGCGCGCCACGTCCAGCACTTCCGGATCGCTCAGTTGCGCCACGCTGCCGCCGCGGCCGAAGATGGTCACGCGCACGCCGAGGCGGTGCAGCGCCTGGCCCAGTTCCAGGCCAATCACGCCGGTGCCGGCCACCGCCACCGATGGCGGCAGGTGGTCCCAGTAAAACACCTCGTCGCTGGTGATCACGCGTGCGCCGCCGCCGGCGCGCCACTCGTCCGGCACGATCGGGGTGGAGCCGGTGGCGATGACGAAGCGCTCCGCCTCCACCAGCGTGTGGTCGTCGATCTGCAATTGGGTCGGGCTGAGGAAGCGGGCGTGGCCGTGCAGCTTGTCCTCGGCCGGGTAGCCGTCCACGCTTTCCACCACGAAGCCGACAAAGCGGTCGCGCTCGCTGCGCACGCGCGCCATCACCGCCTTGCCGTCGATGCGCACGGCGCCGGCGTGCACGCCAAAGCCGGCCGCCGCCTGCAGCATATGCGCCGCGTCGGCCGCGGAAATCAGCAGCTTGCTCGGCATGCAGCCCACGCGCGCGCAGGTGGTGCCATAGACATTGCTCTCGATGAGCAGGGTTTGCTTGCCGCCGGCCTTGGCGGCGCGATAGCCGGTCATGCCGGCGGTGCCTGCGCCGATGACGGCGACTTCGGTGCGTAGAGTTTTCATGGTGAACAAGTCTACTCTGAACTGAGAATTACGTTTTACTTTGCAACAAAACGGTATTAGTATCACTTATCGTTTTCAAAATTTATAAGCTTAACTTATGGACACTCTGGATTACCGGGCGCTGGCAGTGCTGGATGCGGTGGTCAGTCAGGGCAGCTTTGAAAAGGCCGCTCTGGCGCTGGGCATCAGCCAGTCTGCCGTCTCGCAGCGCATCAAGGCGCTGGAAGACGCGGCCGGCCGCCTGCTGATCGTGCGCGGCCAGCCAGCCGTGCCGACCGGGCTGGGCCAGCGGCTGGTGTCGCACCACCGCAATGTGAAGCTGATGGAAGCGGCGCTCGATATCGATCTGGGCAACCAGGTCAGCATGCCGGAGATTGCTGTGGCGGTGGATGCGGCCAGCCTGGCGACATGGTTCCCGCTCAGCTTGCAGCCGCTGCTGTCGCCGCCGCGCTGCCAGTTGAACGTGCAGCAGGCCGGCACCGAGCTGGCCCTGCATCTGGTGCGCGAAGGCAGCGTGTTCGGCTGCGTGGCGGCTGGCGCGGCCGAGGCGCCGGCCAACGGTCCGCAGGTGACGCCGCTGGGCCGCATGCGCTACGTGTGCGTAGCAACCAAGGCCTTTGCCAATCACTGGTTTGGCGATGGCTTCCTGATCGAGGCGGCGCGTCTGGCGCCGGCCGTGGTCAGCGACCGCGACATGATGGCCGGCTTCCTGCATGAGGTGCTGGATTTGCGCAGCGCCTATCCGCATCACACCTTGCCGCTGTCGGCGGCCACCAGCGAGTGCGTGTTCGGCGGCCTGGCGTATGGCTTGATGCCGTGGCAGCAGGTGGCGGCAGCGCTGAATGACGAACGGCTGGTCGATCTGGCGCCCGGCCATTTCGTCGACGTGGCGCTGAACTGGCATGCATGGAATCTGGACACCCCATTCACCCGCGCGCTGAGCGAGCAGATCGTGGCGACCGCCAAACGCCACCTGCTGCCTTAAGCATGTCGCACCGGCGCAGACCGGTGCCGATAGAACGCACGCTCAGCATGGACACCGGCTTTCGCCGGTGCGACGTCAGATATCGAGCGGGTCGACCTCCAGCGACCACTTCACGCGGCTCTTCATCTCGCGCAGCGCCTGCATCCACTCTTTCAGGAAGGCTTGCAGCGCCGGGCGTGACGGCGACTCGACCAGCAACTGTGCGCGGTCGACGTTATGCACACGCGTCATGGTCATCGGGATCGGATCGTTGATGGTAATGCCGGCATGCTCGACGCAATCCTTGGCCAGGTTGAGGAACTCGATGGCCGTCGCCAGCTCGCGCGCCTCGGCCCGCAGCAAGGCCTGGAACAGATAGGGCGGCAAGGCGGCCTGCTCGCGCTCCTCCAGCAAGGCCGAGGCAAAGTGATCGTAATCGTGGTGCACCACCGCGCCGTACAGCGGATGCTGCGGATAGCGGGTCTGAATCAGCACCTCGCTTGGAATGCCGGCGCGGCCGGCGCGGCCCGCCACCTGCATCAGCTGCGCAAACAGGCGCTCGCTGGCGCGGTAATCCTGCGAGAACAGCGCCGTATCAGGATTCAGGATGCCCACCAGCGTCAGCTTCTTGAAGTCATGCCCCTTGGCGACCATCTGCGTGCCGATCAGGATATCCACCTCGCCCCGGTGCACCGTATCGAAAGCCTCCTGCGCGCTGCCCTTCTTGCGGGTGGAATCAGCATCGATGCGCAGCACGCGCGCTTCCGGGAACATGGCCTGCAGGCCCTCTTCCACGCGCTGCGTGCCGCGTCCCAGCGGCTGCAGATCGACGTTGCCGCAAGTCGGGCAATGGCGCGGGATGCGCATCTCCAGGCTGCAGTGGTGGCAGCGCAGCCGGTGCTCCGGACGATGCAGCACCATGAACGAGGTGCAGCGCGTGCACTCGCTGATCCAGCCGCACGATTCGCAGCAAATCACCGGCGCATAGCCGCGCCGGTTGAGGAACAACAGCGACTGCTCGCCGCGTTCCATGCGCTGCCGGATGGCTGCGATCAGTTGCGCCGTCAGGCCATCCTGCGGCTTGTCGCGCTCCATGTCGATCAGCTTCACGGTCGGCAGCACGGCGTTCTGCACCGCGCGTTCGCGCAGCGGCAGCAGACGATAGCGGCCCGATTGCGCGTGATGCCAGCTTTCCAGCGACGGCGTGGCGGAACCCAGCACGATCGGAATCTGCAGCTGCCAGGCGCGCCACACGGCCAGATCGCGCGCCGAGTAGCGCAAACCTTCCTGCTGCTTGTACGAGGGATCGTGCTCCTCGTCGATGACGATCAGCTTCAGGTGCGGCAGCGAAGCCAGGATGGCCAGCCGCGTGCCCAGCACGATGCGCGCCTTGCCTTCATGCGCCGCCAGCCAGTGCAGCATGCGCTCGCCCTCGGACAGGCTGCTGTGCAGGGTGGCCAGCATCACGCCGGGGAAACGCGCGCGGATATTGCCTTCCAACTGAGGCGTCAGATTGATTTCCGGAACCAGGATCAGGATCTGCCCCTCTGGCTCGCGCGCCAGCACTTGAGCACAGGCTTGCAGATACACCTCGGTTTTGCCGCTGCCAGTCACGCCGTACAACAGCGAAGGCTTGAAGCCTTGCGCTGCGCCGATGGCGTCGGCGGCCGCCTGCTGCTGGGCGTTCAGCACCGGCGTATTGGCCGGCGTGGGGTCGTGCGGCACCGCCAGCTTGGCCAGTTTCCTGATGGCGCGGTCGAGCGCCACCGTGGTCAGCACGCGCAGATTCCTGGGCAGGCCGGGCAACGCCACCTCGCCCAGCGGGCGCTGATAATAATCGGCGGCAAAGCCGGCCAGCGCCAGCCATTTGGCCGACAGCGGCGACAGCTGGCTGCGCACCGCCAGCGCATCTTTCAACTTATCCAGCGGCACCTCGGTGTCCTCGGACACGCCGACGATCAGCCCGACCACCTCGCGCCGCGCAAAAGACACCAACGCCAGCTGGCCAATTTGCGGGCGCCGATCCTCCTCGCATTGCCAGCGGTAATCGAAAACCGCATTGAGCGGCGTATCAATGGCAATTTGGAGGATACAAGGGCGTGGATTATTCATGCTGCACCTTGCGAAAATCCCGATGCTGTATGTATCCACAGTTTCTGTGGATAACTTTGTGGACAATGAAAACTTAATGCCCGGAAAGCACCGACATGCATGTGGATATGTTCGTAAACCGGGCAAAAAATCAAAATTTTTTCTCTTTAAAATCAGTGACTTGGAAAATGCTTCCTAGGAGAGCGAAAATCGCCGTCGCTGGCCCCTGGCTGTGCATAAGTGAAGTATTTAGGATGCATTTTTTGTCGAAATCAAGCACTTTTTGGGGACAAAACCACCATATTGCACAGCACAAAGCCGCCAAATTTTATACTGAAGCTCAGATCAAGCTTTGTGCTTTGATAACGAGCTTGGCAAGCCTGCTATTTTTGCCTAAAAATCGTGCAACGCAACATGGATTTAAAGCAAAACAGCAATATTATGGCTAAGTCACGGTTTACTAAGTCATTTTATTTTTTATCCACAGTTTTTGTGGATAACTTTGTGGAAAATGAAGAAATAAACTACATGAAGCTTAGCCGGCCGGTTTACGGCTGGCCGCATCGCCACTGCTGAGCATCGGATTTTTCTTTTATAAATCAGCGAGTTACAACAAGCTGTCGGGCAGGCGAAAAGTGGCTGCCTATTATTTCCGCAGCAAAAAAAATTGTGCATAAGTCGACATGACTAGTCCGTTCGCACCAATGAAAAAGGGCACGTTCCTGAGCGGAACGCGCCCCCTTCAAAGCGGATTTCCTTACGCTGCGCGCAGCGCCTTGCTGTAGCTGTGGACCGCTTCCACCATGGCTGCCACATTCTCTGGCGGGGTGAACTGCGAAATGCCGTGGCCGAGGTTGAACACATGGCCATCGCCCTTGCCAAAGGCGTCCAGCACCTTGTGGACTTCAGCGGTGATCTGTTCCGGGCTGGCAAACAGGATGGCCGGGTCCAGATTGCCTTGCAGGGCGACTTTATGGCCCACCAGCTGGCGCGACTTGGCCAGATTGGCGGTCCAGTCCAGGCCCAGCGCGTCGGCGCCGATATCGGCGATCTGCTCGATCCAGTGGCCGCCGCCCTTGGTGAACACGATGGCGGGGATCTTCACGCCATCTTTCTCGCGCTTGAGGAGAGAGACCACTTGCTGCATGTATTTCAGCGAGAACGCCTGGTAAGCGCCGTCGGCCAGCGCGCCGCCCCACGAATCGAAGATCATGACCGCCTGGGCGCCGGCGTCGATCTGGGCGTTCAGATAATCGGCAACGGACTGGGCGTTGACGTCCAGGATGCGGTGCATCAGGTCGGGGCGGTTGTACAGCATCTTCTTGATGGTGTGGAACTCGCGCGAGCCTTCGCCCTCGACCATGTAGCAGGCCAGCGTCCACGGGCTGCCGGAGAAGCCGATCAGCGGCACGCGGCCGTTCAGCTCGGTGCGGATCTGGGTCACGGCCTTGAACACATAGTCCAGCGAGCCGGGTTCCGGCGCGCGCAGGGCCAGCACCTCGGCCTCGGTTTTCAGCGGACGCGCGAATTTCGGGCCCTCGCCTTCGACGAAATGCAGGCCCAGGCCCATGGCATCCGGCACGGTCAGGATGTCCGAGAACAGGATAGCGGCGTCGAGCGGGAAGCGGTCCAGCGGCTGAATGGTAACTTCGGTAGCGTAGTCCGGATTGGTGGCCAGGCCCATGAAAGAGCCGGCCTTGGCGCGGGTAGCGCGGTATTCAGGCAAATATCGCCCCGCCTGACGCATCAGCCACACGGGGGTGTAATCGGTAGGCTGGCGCAACAACGCGCGCAGGAAAGTATCGTTCTTGAGCGGAGCAAATTGTGGCATGGAAGGCAATATAAGACGTTCAAAGAGGCTATTATCGCATCCCGCGCGCTTTTTTTTAGTACAGCAATTCGGGGTCAGCTCTGACATTCGGACAAGCAAGCACAAAGCTTGAGATATATCAGCACGGCCTGTGAAATGTGTGCTAGAAGGTTTGGCCTGCTCTAACCAACTTGTTTCATCGCAAAACACGGGCGTATTGAGAAATATCAAAAGTGCGCTTTCGCTGTCCGAATGTCAGAGCTGACCCCGAATTGCCGCTTTTTTTTTCGTCGGCCTTTCTCTATCATGCCTAGCACCGCGTCAAGACCCTTTCTGGAGCCGCCTTATGACTTCTCAAGCATCCACCATCGCGCCCTACGGCGCCTGGCCGTCGACCATCAGCGCCGAGCGTGTGGCGGCCGGGGCCGTGCCGATGTCGGCGCTGATGTTGGGCGGCACGGATGGCAACGATATTTTCTGGCTGGCCGGCCGGGCGGCGGAGGCCGGGCGCAATACGCTGTTGCGTTATCACGGCGTGGCTACCCAGGAATTGACGCCGGCACCGTTTAACGTGCGTTCGCGCGTGCATGAGTACGGCGGCGGCGCTTATGTGGTCGATGGCGAAACGGTCTATTTCACCCATTTCAAGGACAACTGCGTCTACCGCATGCCCGCCGGCGAGGCGCCGGTGCAGGTGACGCAGGCCGGCCAGCAGCGCTTCGCGGATTTTGCCTTGGACCGCGCCCGCAATCGCCTGATCGCCGTGCGCGAACTGCACGGAGAAGACGCGCACGCACAGCCGGCCAACACGATTTGCGCGATCGGCCTGGACGCGGCGGCGGGCGTGGAAACGGTGCTGGTGCAGGGCGCGGATTTCTATTCGTCGCCGCGCCTGTCGCCGGACGGCCGTTCGCTGGCGTGGCTGAGCTGGGACCATCCGCGCATGCCATGGCAGGGCACCACGCTCTGGCTGGCCGATTTTAACGCGGACGGCACGCTGTCCACGCCGAAACGCATCGCCGGCGGCGCCGAGGAATCGATCTGCCAGCCGGAATGGTCCCCAGACAACCTGCTGCACTTCGTCTCCGACCGCAGCGGCTGGTGGAATCTGTACCGCCTGTGCCGCGACCGCCAGCGCACCGAAGGCCTGTGCCCGATGGAAGCGGAATTCGCTACCCCGCACTGGACCTTCGGCAACAGCATGTACGGCTTCCGCTCGGCCGCCGAAATCATCTGCACTTACATCGACAAGGGCGTGAGCCGCCTGGCGCGCCTGCTGCCGGGTAGCGGCAAGCTGGAATGCATCGCCAATCCCTACGAGGAAATCCGCGAGCTGCGCGTCGCCAATGGCTACATCGCCATGCTGGCCGGCGGCCCGACCATTCCAATGGAGCTGGCCCGCATCGACTTCACCGAGGAAGGCGTGGAAATCCTCGCGCAATCGATTGACGACCTGCCGGATGAAGCCAATCTGTCGATCCCGGACAGCATCAGCTACGCCAGCAACGGCCGCACCGCCCACGCCTTCTACTACCCGCCACGCAACCAGGATGTGCAGGCGCCGACAGGCAGCAAGCCGCCGGTGATTGTCATCGGCCACGGCGGCCCGACCGGCATGACGGTCAACACGCTCAATCTGAAAACCCAGTACTGGACCAGCCGCGGCTTCGGCGTGCTGGATGTGAACTACGGCGGCAGCACCGGCTTTGGCCGCGCCTACCGCGATCTGCTCAAAGGCCAGTGGGGCATCGTCGATGTCGAAGACTGCGTCAACGGCGCCAGGGCGCTGGTGGAGCGCGGCCTGGCCGACGGCGACCGCCTGATCATCCGCGGCAGCAGCGCCGGCGGCCTCACCACCCTGTGCGCGCTGACCTTCCATGATGTGTTCAAGGCCGGCGCCAGCTACTACGGTGTCTCCGACCTGAAAGGCCTGGATCAGGATTCGCACAAGTTCGAGTCGCATTACAATGAATACCTGATCGCGCCGAAAGCGCAGGCCGATGCGGTCTACGCCCAGCGCTCGCCGATCAACCACACCGACAAGCTGTCGCGCCCCATGATTTTCTTCCAGGGCCTGGACGACAAGGTGGTGCCGCCGCAGCAATCGGAAATGATGGTCGCCGCGCTGAAAAAGCGCGGCATCCCGGTCGAATACGTCGAGCTGGAAGGCGAAGGCCATGGCTTCCGCAAAGCCGAAAACATCATCCGCACGCTGGAAGCGGAGCTGCGCTTCTATCAAAACATCTTTAAGCTGAACCACGCATGACCGATCCCAAGCTGCTCGCCGAATTCGACGCGCTGCCCTATAACGAAAAAGCGATCCTGGCGCTGCTCGCGCTGGTCGGTGAGCCCATGGGCCGCACCGCCATCCTCGATCACCTGAACCACGCGCGCATCGAGTACGACGACGACGGTCATCCCTACACGGTCGCCACGCTGGACGACGCGCTGTCCAAGCTGGAACGGCTGGCCTTCATCAGCGTGGTGACGGGGCGCGGTTTTGTCTGCAACGCCAAGCTGCGCTGGCCGGCAATCCGTTCCGCCATCGGCACCCATGCGATGGAAGACCTGTGCGCCGCCTACGCCGAACTGGTGCCGATGCGCCAGACCTGGAACAGCATGGAGCCGCGCAGCTACCGTGCCGGCATGGCGCGTCTGCGCATGGGCCTTTTGCGCGGCCACGGTCCGCAGCAGATCCAGTCAGTGCTGGCTTTCTGCCTTGGCAGCTATGAGGCGGCGCAGCTGCATCCGATCGTTGATATCTTCGGCCGGCCGTTCGAGCCCGGCATGATTGCGCTGGTCAGCCCTCTGCTGCAGGACGATGTGCTGGCGGTGCTGATGCAGAACGCCCAGCAGGAACCGCAAACCGCACCGCTATTGCGCGAATACTGCGAGATGCATATGCAGCGCCGTCACGGTGACATCAATTCGGAGCTGCGCATGGCGATGGCGGAAGACGCGCTGCTGTGCGGCCGTCTGGATGATGCGAAGCGCTATCTCGAACGCACGGCCGGCGCGCAAAGCCAGTACCTGGCCAGCATCGTGGTGCTGCTGCGCGGCGCCGGCAGCGCGGCCATCACCGGCTTTGACGTGGCGCTGAAAACCCTGCGCCGCGATACCGGCAAACGCAAGCAGCTGTTCACTGGCATGGGCGGCAATCTGTATCTGCTGTCGGCGCTGCGCAGCGGCGATCCGCGCCATCTCAAGGCCGCCGAGGCCTATCTGGAGATCGCGGTCAAGCTGCCGAAGAATCACGACAGCTCGGTGCATCAGATGATCGATCTGCTGCGCCAGATCCGCGCCGGCGTGATGCAGGTCGATACCGTCTCCGCGCTGCCGTGGGAACCGGGCCTGCAAACGCAGATGTTCCAGTTCCTGCTGCACTTCTGGCTCTCGCTGCCGCAACTGCAGGAGCGCAAGGAGCAGTTGCAGGATCTGGTGAAGAACGCTGAACGCGCCGGCTATCTGTTCATCGCCGGCCAGGGCGCCGCGCTGCTGGGCCAGATGGGCGACAACGAGATGCAGATTCATGCGCAGGCACTGCGCTCGCGCCTCGGCTTCCCCGACATGACGACCTGGTTCGAGCGGCAGGAAGGCTGGCAGCGCCAGCTCACGGCCCTCATCAACCTGCAACAGCCCGCCGCGGCGGAACCGGCAGGCAGCACCCGCCTTGCCTGGTTGCTGACCTACGATAACCGCCACGGCCTGACCGACATCGCGCCGGTGGAGCAGAAGCGCGATGCGCGTGGTTTGTGGAGCAAGGGCCGCGCGGTAGGCCTGAAGCGCCTGCGCTTTGAAACTGAACAGTTCAACTTCCTCACGCCACAGGACATCCGCGCGGCGGAAGCCATCACTGTGGCGCATCGCGGCTACCAGTCCACCGGCCTGACTTACGAAATCGATCCGCAGCGCGCCGCGCCGGCATTGGTCGATCATCCACTGCTGTTCTGGTCCGACCTGCCGGACATGCGCGTGGAGATGCTGGCCGGCGAACCGGAACTGCTGGTCAAGCGCAGCCCCGGCAACCTGGAGCTGCGCCTGCAGCCGCCGATCCCGGACGATAATGCCTCGGTTGTCATCACCAGGGAAACGCCAACGCGCCTGCGCGTGGTGAACATCCTGGAAGAGCACCGCAAGATCGCCGCCATCGTCGGTGATGCGCTCAACGTGCCGGCGCACGCGGAGCAGCAGGTGCTGTCGGCCATCAGCGCCATCTCGTCGATGGTGACGGTGCAGTCGGATCTCGGCGGCGCCGCGCCGGACATGGAGCAGATGGAAGCCGACATGCGCCTGCATCTGCACCTGCTGCCTTACCAGCATGGCCTGAAGATGCAGATCCTGGTTCGTCCTCTGGTGAACGGCGCTTACTACAAGCCGGGCGACGGCGCCGACAGCGTGATCGCCGACATCGGCGGCAAGCCAGTGCAGGCGCGCCGCAAACTGATCGACGAGCGCGATGCGGAACGCGATCTGATCGCCAAATGCCCGGTGCTGGAACAGGCGGAGCAGGATCACGGCGAATGGCTGCTGGGCCAACCAGCCCTGTGCCTGCAACTGCTGGTGGAATTGCAGGCGCTGGACCCGGCCAGCATCGTCATCGCCTGGCCGGAGGGCGAGAGCTTCCGCGTCACCAACAAGGTGGAGAGCAAGCAGCTGCGCCTTGCCATCAAAAGCAACAAGGACTGGTTTGCCGCCAGCGGCGAGCTGCAAGTCGACGAGGGCAAGGTCATCGACCTGCGCACGCTGCTGGAGATGATGGAGAAGAGCCACGGCCGCTTCGTCGAACTCGGCGAGAACCGCTACATGGCGCTGACCGAAGAACTGCACCGCCGCCTGCAAGAGGTGCAAGCCTACGGCGAACTGACCGCCGACGGCGTGCGCGTGCACCCGCTGGCATCCTTCGCGCTGGAAGAACTGGCCGACGACGTCGGCGGCCTCAAATCCGACAAGCTGTGGAAAGCGCACCTGGCGCGCATGCAGGAGCAGGAAGCCTTCATGCCTGAACTGCCAAGCACCCTGCAAGCGGAGCTGCGCGATTATCAGCTGGAAGGCTACAACTGGCTGTCGCGCCTTGCGCATTGGGGCGTGGGCGCCTGCCTGGCCGACGACATGGGCCTCGGCAAAACGCTGCAGGCGCTGGCGCTGATCCTGTCGCGCGCACCGCAAGGACCAACGCTGGTGGTCGCGCCAACCTCGGTCTGCATGAACTGGATGAGCGAAGCGGCGCGCTTTGCGCCGACGCTGAATATGCAGCTGTTCGGCCCCGGCGACCGCGCCGAGGTGCTGAACAATCTGCACGCCTACGATGTGGTGGTGACCAGCTACGGCCTGCTGCAGCTGGAGTCCGGGCTGTTCTCCAAAGTCCAGTGGAACACCATCGTGCTGGATGAAGCGCAGGCTATCAAGAACGCCGCCACCAAGCGCTCGGCGGCGGTGATGGCCTTGAAGGGCGAGTTCCGCATCGCCGTCACCGGCACGCCGCTGGAGAATCACCTCGGTGAATTGTGGAACCTGTTCCGCTTCATCAATCCCGGCCTGCTGGGCAGCATCGAGCAATTCAACCTGCGCTTTGCGGCGCCGATTGAAAAACCGCAGGACCACCGCGCCGAACTGGGGGCGCGCAAACGCTTGCGCCGCCTGATCCAGCCGTTCATCCTGCGCCGCACCAAGTCGCAGGTGCTGACCGAGCTGCCGTCGCGCACCGAGATCACGCTGGAAGTCGACCTGTCGGCGGATGAAACGGCGCTGTACGAATCGCTGCGCCGCGCCGCGCTGGAGAATCTGGAAAAGGTCGAGGGGCCGGCCGAGAAGAAATCGATCCAGATCCTGGCCGAGATCATGAAGCTGCGCCGCGCCTGCTGCAATCCGAACCTGATTGCGCCGGAACTGAAGCTGGCCAGCAGCAAGCTGGCCGCCTTCGCGCACCTGCTGGAGAACCTGCTGGACAACAAGCACAAGGTGCTGGTGTTCAGCCAGTTCGTTGACCATCTGGCGCTGATCCGCGAGCATCTGGATGAGCAGGGCGTCAGCTATCAGTATCTCGACGGCGCCACTTCCATGGCCGACCGCAAGAAGCGCGTGGACGCCTTCCAGGCCGGCGAGGGCGATGTGTTCCTGATTTCGTTGAAAGCGGGCGGGGTCGGCATCAACCTCACCGCCGCCGACTACGTGATCCATATGGACCCGTGGTGGAACCCGGCAGTGGAAGACCAGGCGTCCGACCGCGCGCACCGCATGGGCCAGCTGCGGCCGGTGACCATTTACCGCCTGGTGGCACGCCACACCATCGAGGAAGGTATTGTCGACCTGCACCAGCACAAGCGCGACCTGGCCGACAGCCTGCTGGAAGGCAGCGACGTCAGCGGCCGGATGTCCTCGGCCGAGATGCTGGCCATGCTGCAGGAAGGCTTGCAGACGTAGCGGAACTTGCTGCCGGTGTTTTCCGTCTTAGCCTGATGGCGCCAGCCGGCGCCTTTCAACGGGAGAGATCATATGAAAACCATAGCAGATGTGATGAGCCGCGATGTGACCAGCGTATCGCCGGAGGAATCGATACGCCGCGCCGCTGAATTGATGGAAGACCTGGACGTCGGCGCGCTGCCGGTCACCGAGGGCCAGCGCCTGATCGGCATGATCACCGACCGCGATATCACCATCCGCGCCACCGCCGCCGGCCTCGGCCCCGAGGAAACACAGGTGGCTGAAATCATGACCGAAGATATTTGCCACTGCTACGAGGATCAGGGCACGGACGAGGTCATGCAGGACATGCGCGATATCCAGATCCGCCGCGTGCCGGTGGTCAGCCGCGATGACCACACGCTGATCGGCATCGTGGCGCTGGCCGATCTGGTGGAAAGCGAAACCGACGACAGCAAGACCGCGCAAACCCTGCTGGAAATCTCCGCGCCGCTGCCGGCCGGGCGGGCATCCACACCGCTATAACTTGGTTAGCAGGAAAACAAAGTTCTCTTTGTTTCATTATTTTGTCTTGTATCGGGCGCTCTCAAGCGGGCGGATTAGTGATAATCTCCTCCGCTTCAGACACAAGGCTGCACATGATGATCAAGACAAAACTCGCACTGGCTGCGCTGATGGCGGCATTGGCCGCCGCTCCAGCCAGTGCTGCTACGCAACACCACAAGGCTGCGCCCACCAAAAAGAGCAGCGCCAAGGCCAGCAAGGCCAAGAGCACCAAATCCTCCAGGAGCACCGGCAAGGGCAAGGCTGCGGCCAAGTCTTCCGGCAAAAGCAAAGCCGCTGCCGTGGCCGCCGTACCGGCACTCAAGGTGGCGTCCGAGCGCTGGCAGGACCGCCAGTTCGACAACCTGAGCAACCAATTCCTCAACGCGCTGTGGCGCATCGATTCGGAAAGCGCAATTTACGCCGGCAAGTACGACACCGCCGCCACCCTGACCGTGTTCGACAAGGCCGAGCAGGACAAGGAGCTGGCTTTCATCGACGACTGGAAAGCCCGGTTCAACGCCGTCAACGCCGGCAAGCTGTCGGCCAAGCAGCGCACCGACCTGGGCCTGCTGATCAACAAGCTCGATAGCGACCGCTTCCGCCTCACCACGCTGCGCGAGTGGGAGTGGAATCCGGCCAGCTACAACGTCGCCGGTCCGATCGACCTGATCCTCAATACCGAATACGCGGCCCAGCCGCAGCGCCTGCGTACGCTGCTCAAGCGCATCGCCAGCATTCCGGCTTACTACGATGCGGCGCGCGCCAATATCGTCAATCCGACGCGCGAACACACCCGGCTGGCGATCAGGCAGGCGCCCGGCGTGCAGACCCTGCTGACCGAAGTGGACAAGGTGGCGCAAGCGTCCATCCTGACACCGGTGGAGAAGCAGCTGTTCACCCAGCGCGTGAATGCGGCGCTGACCGCTGTGGATGGGTATGTCGCTTTCCTGACCGAGATGGACAAGCAGATGGACACCAAGGGCCGTCGCACTTTCCGCCTCGGCAAAGAGCTGTATGAGCAGAAGTTCGCGTTCGATATCCAGTCGGCCAGCACTGCCGAGCAGACCTATCAGAAGGCGCTGGCGGCGCGCGAGGAATTGCTGGCCAATATGGACAAGCTGTCCGACGAGCTGTGGGACAAGACCATGGGCGGCACCGCCAGGCCGAGCGACCGCTACGCCAAGATCGGCATGGTGATCGACAAGCTGTCCGAGCGCCATGTGGCACGCGAGGATTTCGTCAACGAGATCAAGCGCCAGATTCCGGTGCTGCAGGATTGGGTGATCAGCAAGAACCTGCTGACGCTGGATCCGAACAAGCCGCTGGAAGTGCGCGCGACGCCGGCCTATGCCGCTGGGGTGGCCGGCGCCAGCATCGATGCGCCGGGCCCGTATCGCCCGCAGGACCGGACCTATTACAACGTCACGCCGCTGGACGGCGCGACGGCGGAAGCGGCCGAGAGCAGCCTGCGCGAGTACAACCACTGGATTCTGCAGATCCTGAATATTCATGAAGCGATTCCGGGCCACTACGCGCAGCTGGTGTACGCCAACCGCTCGCCGTCGATCGTCAAGTCGATCTTTGGCAATGGCGCCATGGTGGAAGGCTGGGCGGTGTATGGCGAGCGCATGATGCTGGAGTCCGGCTATGGCGATAACGCGCCGGAGATGTGGCTGATGTATTCCAAGTGGAACCTGCGCAGCGTCACCAACACGATACTCGATTACAGCGTGCATGTGCTGGGCATGACGGAGGAGCAGGCGATTGATCTGCTGACCCGCCAGGCCTTCCAGACGCGCAGCGAGGCCGTTGAGAAATGGCATCGTGTGCAGGTGTCGTCGGTGCAGCTGACCAGCTACTTCAGCGGCTACAGCGAGATCATGGAATTGCGCGAACAGCGCAAGCAGCAGCTGGGGACGAAGTTCAACCTGAAGGAATTCAATGAACAATTCCTCAGCTACGGCAGCGCACCGGTGCGCGTCATCAAAGGACTGATGACGCAGTAAGCCTGCGCCCGCGCAAACCGATGGGCATGTGATTCGATACGATGGAGAACGGCTGTCTCACAGCCGCTTTCTGCTACGATCAAATCCGGGAGGTATCATGACCATGCCCATCAAATTCGACACGCTTGAGTACACCAAAAGATTGGTTGAGGCTGGCATCCCGCCAGATCAAGCCGAGACACATGCGCACGCGCTGCTCGCCGCGCTGTCCGAAAGCACCGTCGCGCCCAGCGAGCTGGTACTGGTGAGAAGCGACCTGACCGCTCGCATCGAAATGCTGCGCGCGGAAATGGCCGCAAAGATCAATGAACTGCGCATGGAGATGACCGCAACGATTGATGAACTGCGTACGGAAATAGCCGCAAAGATCAATGAATTGCGCACCGAAATGACCGCAAAAATCGGTGAGTTGCGCTTGGCAGTGACCGCAAAGATCGATGAAGCGCGCCTGGAAATGACCGCAAAGATCGATGAAGTGCGCACAGAAATGAGCGCAAAGATCGATGAGTTGCGCCTGGAAATGACCGCGGAGATCAATGAACTGCGCACGGAAATGAACGCAAAAATCAATGAACTGCGGGTAAAAATCGAAGGGTTACGAACAGAAATGAACGCTAAGTTCTCCACGGTCTATTGGATGCTTGGCGTATCGTTCGCCTTGCATGCCGTTACCATCGGCATGCTGTGGAAGATACTGGATCGCCTGACCTGAATCAGGCTTTTTCTTCCGGGGCGGTGGAGATGCGGACGAACAGGGGGGCGACCAACAGGCCCAGTTCAAACAGCAGGCACATCGGAATCGCCAGCGAGAACATCGACACTGCATCCGGCGGCGTGACGATGGCGGCAATCACGAAGGCGCCGACGATGGCGTAAGGACGAATCTCTTTCAGCTTGGCCACGCTCACCAGGCCCATGCGCACCAGGATCACCACCACCACCGGCACCTCGAAGGTCGCGCCAAACGCCAGGCACATCGACATCACAAAGTCCAGGTAGTTCTCAATATCCGGCGTCACCGCAATCGAGGTCGGCGAGAACTCGGCAATGAACTGGAACACCCGCCCAAACACCAGGAAGTAGCAGAACGCCACGCCCGCCATGAACAGCACCGACGACGAAATCACCAGCGGCGCAATCAGGCGCTTCTCATGCGCATACAGGCCCGGCGCCACGAACGCCCACAGCTGGTACAGCACCCACGGCAGCGACAGGATAATCGAGATCACCAGCGTGACCTTCATCGGCACCAGGAACGGCGAAATCACGCCGGTGGCGATCATCTTCGAGCCTTCCGGCAGCGAGCGGATCATCGGCTCGGCAATGATGTCGTAGATGTGCGAAGGCCCCGGCCAGATCATCAGGCCGATACACACCAGCGCAATGCCGATCGAGGCCTTGACCAGCCGGTCACGCAGTTCGATCAGGTGAGAGATAAAGGTCTCTTCGCCCGGATTAGGTGTCGTCATTTAAAAGAAAGAGCTATTGGTAGGGCCGCGCGGACGGAAGCGGGCCACCCGCGCCGCGCCCGAAGTGACGTGCAGCTTGCCGCCATGGCGCTGCTTGTACCAGTTGGGAATGGCCGAGTTGCGCACCAGCTTCTTGCGGCGGAACTCGCGCGCCTTGCGCGACAAATCTTCCGTGGTGACCTGGCCGAACGAGACCGGCTCGTACGACGGCGTGCTGTCATACGTGCTGTCGCTGAAGGCGTTCTCCACCTCCGCCATGTTCTGCGAAATCGAATTTTCCACATCCGACTTGATGTTCTGGGCAGCGTCCTGCACTTCCTTTTTCAGGTTGCGCAGTTCTTCCAGCTCGATTTCGCGCGAGACTTCGGTTTTCACTTCGTGCAGGTAGCGCTGGGCGCGGCCGTATAGCGTCCCGGCCATGCGCGCCACCTTGGGCAGCTTTTCGGGACCGATGACGACCAGCGCAACCACGCCGATGACAGCAAGTTTGGTAAGACCGAGATCGATCATAAGAAGACGCTACTTACTTCTTCTCTTTCGTGTCGACGTCGATGGTGCCCGGTGCCGGAGCGGCAGGCTTGTCTTCATCCGCACCCTTCACGCCATCCTTGAAGCCCTTGACGGCCTTGCCGATGTCCGAACCCATATTGCCCAGCTTCTTGGTGCCGAAGACCAGCATCACGATCACCAGCACGATCAGCCAGTGCCAAATACTAAAAGAACCCATCATATTCCCCTTGTTCGTTGATTCCAGGACTGCTGCGACAGTATAAGCGAAGCGCAGTGCCTACGGTAAATGTAGTGACCCGGCGGCCGATTAACGCTGGCCGCGCCACGGATGCGGGCCGCCGATCACGTGCAGGTGTAAATGGTACACCTCTTGGCCGCCATCCGGCCCACTGTTAATCAGGGTCTTGTAGCCGCGTACCGGCGCACCGTCCGCATCGTAGCCGACCGCGCAGCCGTTTTCCTCTGCCAGACGGGGGGCCAGCGCCAGCATCTTGCCCAGCAGTTCGGGCTCGCCGGCGGCATCCTGCAGGGTGGCGAAATGTTTCTTTGGAATCAGCAGCAGATGCACCGGGGCGGCCGGATTGATATCCTTGAAGGCCAGCAGCTCGTCATCTTCATACACGGTGGTCGAAGGAATTTTCTTTTCGGCTATTTTGCAAAAGATGCAGTTTTCCACGAAGGCTCCGATTATTCTTTACGGGATGCTTTTTCCTCGATGCCCGACACGCCTTCGCGGCGCGCCAGCTCATCGAGCACTTGCTGCGGCTTGAGATCGAACTGGGCCAGCAGCACCAGCGTATGGAACCACAAGTCGGCCACTTCGTACAGCACCTTGCCGCTGTCGCCGCCGGCGCGCGCGTCCTTGGCGGCCATCACGGTCTCGGTGGCTTCCTCGCCGATCTTCTTCAGGATGGCGTCGTCGCCCTTGGTGAACAGCCTGGAGGTGTAGGAGGTGGCGGGATCGCCGCCATTGGCCGGCTTGCGCGATTCGATCACGTCCGCCAGCCGGTCAAGAATGGTGCTCATTTGCCTGCCTTGTAAATATCGTTCGGATCTTTCAGCACCGGCTCGGTGTTTTGCCAGTCGCCTTCCAGGGCGTCGCCCTCGAACTTCTGGAAGAAGCAGGAATGACGGCCGGTGTGGCAGGCGATGCCGCCGGCCTGCTCGATTTTCAGCAGCACCACGTCTTCGTCGCAGTCGAGCCGCACTTCCAGCACTTTCTGCACGTGGCCGGACTCTTCGCCCTTGTGCCACAGCTTCTTGCGCGAGCGGCTCCAGTACACGGCCTCGCCCAGTTCCACCGTCTTGGCCAGCGCCTCACGGTTCATCCAGGCGAACATCAGCACGTCGTTGCTGCCCGCTTCCTGGGCGATCACCGGCACCAGGCCGTGCTCGTCCCATTTGATTTTTTTCAGCCAGGCCGCTTTGGGCTGGATGCTTGGAGTACTCATTTTCTCTTCTCTTAGTCCAGGCGCATGGGGATGCCCTGTTGTGCCATGAAGCGCTTGGCTTCCTGCACCGTGTGCTGGCCGTAGTGGAAGATGCTGGCTGCCAGCACCGCATCGGCCTTGCCCAGCTTGACGCCGTCGGCCAGATCCTGCAGGCCGCCCACGCCGCCGGAAGCGATCACCGGGATGCTGATGGCGTCGGACACGCCGCGCGTCAGGCCGAGGTCGAAGCCGGACTTGGTGCCGTCCTTGTCCATGCTGGTCAGCAGGATTTCACCGGCGCCCAGCTGCTCCATCTTCCTGGCCCACGCGATGGCGTCGATGCCGGTGGCCTTGCGGCCGCCGTGCGTGAACACTTCCCACTTGCCGGGCGCGGTCTGCTTGGCGTCTATCGCCACCACGATGCACTGCGAGCCGTGCTTCTGCGACGCCTCGTACACCAGTTGCGGATTCGATACCGCCGACGAGTTCATGCTGACCTTGTCGGCGCCGGCGTTCAGCAGGCGGCGCACATCGGCCACCTCGCGCACGCCGCCGCCGACGGTCAGCGGAATGAACACCTGCGAGGCCACCGCCTCGATGATGTCGAGGATCAGGCCGCGGTTGTCGCTGGTGGCGGTAATGTCGAGGAAGGTCAGCTCATCGGCGCCCTGCTCATCGTAGCGGCGTGCGATTTCCACCGGGTCGCCGGCATCGCGCAGCTCGGTGAAGTTGACGCCTTTGACGACGCGGCCATCGGTCACGTCCAGGCAAGGGATGATGCGTTTAGCCAGCATAGTGTTATTCGTCTTCTTCTTCGATCAGGTCGCCGCTGAGTTCGTCCGCGCGCTCCTGCGCCGACGCCAGGTCGATGGTGCCTTCGTAGATCGAACGGCCGCAGATCACGCCCTCGATGCCTTCGTCCTGTACCGCGCACAGGGCTTCCACGTCGCTGATGTTGTGCAGGCCGCCGGAGGCGATCACCGGAATCTTCACCGCCTGCGCCAGCTTGACGGTGGCGTCGATATTCACGCCGCCCATCATGCCGTCACGGCCGATGTCGGTGTAGATGATGGATTCCACGCCGTAGGCTTCAAACTTCTTGGCCAGGTCGATCACCTCGTGGCCGGACATCTTGCTCCAGCCATCGGTGGCGACCTTGCCGTCCTTGGCGTCCAGGCCGACGATGATGTGGCCCGGGAAGGCGCCGCAGGCGTCATGCAGGAAGCCCGGCTCCTTCACCGCGGCGGTGCCGATGATGACGTAGCTGATGCCGGCATCAAGATAGCGCTCGATGGTGTCGAGGTCGCGGATGCCGCCGCCCAGCTGCACCGGAATTTCGTCCAGATCGTTTTCTTCCGCGTAGTCCTGCACCACTTTCAGGATGGCCTTGACCGCGCCTTCGTTCTTCGGCTTGCCGGCAAAGGCGCCGTTCAGGTCAACCAGGTGCAGGCGGCGCGCGCCTTGCTTCAGCCAATGCAGGGCCATCTCGGCCGGATCTTCGGAGAATACGGTGGCGAGTTCCATATCGCCTTGTTTCAGGCGAACGCAGTGACCGTCTTTGAGGTCGATGGCAGGAATGAGCAGCATGATGGTTTAAGTGTGTTAGAAAATAGAAATCAAGGGTTCCAGTGAACAAAGTTTTTGTACAGCTGCAGTCCGGTTGCGGCGCTTTTCTCCGGGTGGAACTGGGTCGCAAAAATATTATCACGGGCCACGGCGCAACTGAACGCCGCACCGTAGACAGTTTGGCCGACCGTGTGCGCGGCCTGCTCCGGCTGGGCGAAATAGCTGTGCACGAAGTAGAAATACGCATGGTCCGGAATATCCTGCCACATCGGATGAGACGCCGTTTGCCGCACTTGGTTCCAGCCCATTTGCGGCACCTTGAAGCGCGAGCCATCTTCCTGGGTCTGGCCGTCCAGCTGGAAGCGCACCACCTTGCCGGGCAGCAGGCCCAGGCCGGCGGCATTGCCTTCCTCGCTCACATCAAACAGCATTTGCTCGCCGATGCACACTCCCATCAGGGGGACCTTGCGGGAGGCCGCCAGCAGGGCCTCCTGCACGCCCGATTCGCGCAGGCTGCGCATGCAGTCCGGCATGGCGCCCTGGCCCGGCAGCACGATGCGGTCGGCCGCGGCGATATCGGCCACTTCGCCGGAAATCAGCACACTGGCTTCCGGCGCCACGGCACGCAGGGCTTGCGCAACCGAGCGCAGATTACCCATGCCGTAATCAACTACGACGATTTTTTTCATGGTGGATTTCTTACAGGGTGCCCTTGGTCGACGGGATGGTGCCGGCGGCGCGCGGGTCCAGTTCGGACGCCATGCGCAGCGCGCGGCCAAAAGCCTTGAACACGGTCTCGCACTGGTGGTGGGCGTTGGTGCCACGCAGATTGTCGATATGCAGCGTCACCAGCGCATGGTTGACGAAGCCGCGGAAGAATTCCAGCGTCAGGTCGACGTCAAAGCTGCCGATCATGGCGCGGGTAAACGGGATGTGATATTCGATGCCTGGGCGGCCCGAGAAGTCCAGCACCACGCGCGACAGCGCCTCGTCCAGCGGGACGTAGGAGTGGCCATAGCGCACGATGCCCTTGCGGTCGCCGATGGCCTTGGCCACCGCCATGCCCAGCGTGATGCCGACGTCTTCCACCGTGTGGTGGTTGTCGATATGGATATCGCCGGTGGCTTCGACTTCCAGGTCGAACAGGCCGTGGCGGGCGATCTGGTCCAGCATATGGTCGAGGAAAGGCACGCCGGTGTTCAGTTTCTGTTTGCCGGTGCCGTCCAGGTTGATGGATACGCGGACTTGCGTCTCGTTGGTGTTGCGGATGATTTCTGCGGTGCGGTTCATGAAAAGCTCGCGATGGTCTCAGGCTGCCTGCGATGCGGCGAAGGCATCGAGGAAGGTGGAATTTTCTTCCGGGGTGCTGACGGTAATACGTAAACAATTGGCCAGCACACTGTGCATTTTACTCACATTTTTAACTAATACCTTGTGAGACAGCAGTTTTGCGTTGATGACGTCGGAATCAGGCACGCGAATCAAGATAAAATTCGCCGCCGATGGAAATACCTCCACGCCCGGCATGGCGGCCAATGCAGCCGTCAGATCGGCGCGTGCGGCGCGCAATGCGGCCGCCTGCTGGTTCAGCACCTCCAGGTGGTCGAGCGCGAATTCGGCCGCAACCTGGGTCAATACGTTGATGTTGTAAGGAGGCCGCACTTTGTCGAATTCCGCCAGCAATTGCGGCGCCGCCGACATGTAGCCGAGGCGGATGCCGGCCAGGCCGAGCTTGGAGACCGTGCGCATCACCACCAGATTGTTAAATTCGGGCAGGCGCTGCATCAAGGTCTGCTGGGCGAACGGCTCGTAGGCTTCGTCGACGATGGCCAGGCCGAAACCGTCGAGCGCCTTGATGATGGCGACGATGTCGTCTTCCGCAAACAGATTGCCGGTCGGGTTGTTCGGGTAGGACAGGAACACCAGCGCCGGCTTGTGCTCGGCAATGGCGGCCAGCATGGCCGGCAGATCGAGCGTCATGTCGGCCCTGAGCGGCACGCCGACGTAATCCATGCCGGCAAATTGCGCCGAGCGCTGGTACATCACGAAGGACGGCGTCGGCGCAACGACCACCGCGCGGCGGTCCTGCATGGCGCAGGCCATGCACAGGATCGAGATCAGCTCATCCGAGCCATTGCCGAGGATGACGTCGTAACCGGCCGGCACCCCCAGCTTGTCCCTGATGCGCTGCTTGATGCTGCTGTAGGCCGGTGCCGGATAGCGGTTGAGCGCCACGTCGGCCAGTCGCCGGGCCAGGTCCTCGCGCAGAGGATGCGGCAGGTGGTAAGGGTTCTCCATCGCATCCAGTTTGATAAAACCACTCGCATCAGCGACATGGTAGCTGGCTACAGCTTGGACGTCGGGGCGGATGGTGCTGTTGACCAACGTGGCGATGGGGGACATCTTACTTGGGCTCCTATGAGTTGACTAAACTTCGGGACTTCTTGATCGGCACCTCCGGCGCGGCAAGGCGCTCGGCGATGATGCCGCAATATTCGGGATTCAATTCGAACCCCACAAAATTCCGGCCGCAGCGCTGGGCCGCCACCGCCGTCGTGCCGCTGCCCATGAACAGGTCCAGCACCACGCCGTCCGGCGGGCACGAGGCCTTGACCATGCGCTCGATGATCTCCAGCGGCTTTTGCGTGGGATGGTCGGCGCGCTCCGGATGCTCACGGTGCAGACGCGACACGCTCCACACATCTTTCGGGTTGTAGCCGACTTCCAGCCACTTGGCGCCGATGAAGATGGAGCGCGTGCGGGCTTTCTTGGTCTCGGCGTCATACGGGATGCGCACGGCGTCGAGGTCGAAGTAGTAATCCTTGCGGCGCACGAAGAAACCGATGGTGTCGTGCACCGAAGAGAAGCTGCGCACGCTGCCGCCCATGGACGGCACGCGGCGGTCCCAGATAATTTCGTTCATCATCGTCATGCGCTTTTTCAGCATGACGAAAATCTCCGGCGAAAACCGCCAGGTGAGGAAGATGTACAAGCTGCCGTTGGACTTCAGCTTGGGCAGGGCGGCGTCGATCCACTGCTCGGTCCAGAGCAGATAGTCGTCTACCGACTTCTGATCCGATGCATTGCCGTAGTCCTTGCCCAGGTTGTATGGCGGGTCGGTCAGAATCAGATCGATGGAACCGTCCGGGATGCGCGCCAGGCCGGCCAGCGCATCCTCACAGAAGACCTGATTCAACCACTCGCTCATTTGAGGCGCAGCTCCGCGCTGCGGGCGTGCGCCTGCAGACCTTCGCCGTAGGCCAGTTCGGCCGCCACCTTGCCCAGCGTTTGCGCGCCGGCTTCGCTGACGTGAATGATCGACGAGCGTTTCTGGAAATCGTACACGCCCAGCGGCGATGAGAAGCGCGCGGTGCGCGAGGTCGGCAGCACGTGGTTCGGGCCGCAGCAGTAATCGCCCAGCGACTCGGACGAAAAGCGGCCGAGGAACATGGCGCCGGCGTGGCGGATCTTGTCGGCCCATTGCTGCGGCTCGACGGCGGAAATTTCCAGGTGCTCGGCGGCGATGCTGTTGGCGATGGCGCAGGCTTGGTCCATGTCGCGCACCTTGATCAGCGCGCCGCGGTCGCCCAGCGAGGTCTTGATGACTTCCTGGCGCGGCATGGTCGGCAGCAGCCTGGCGATGCTGGCTTCGACCTTGGCGATGTAATCGGCGTCAGGGCACAGCAGGATGGCTTGCGCCAGTTCGTCGTGCTCCGCTTGCGAGAACAGGTCCATGGCGACCCAGTCGGGATCGGTGCTGCCGTCGCAGACGATCAGGATTTCCGACGGGCCGGCAATCATGTCGATGCCGACGGTGCCGAATACGCGGCGCTTGGCCGAGGCCACGTAGGCGTTGCCAGGGCCGACGATCTTGTCGACCGCTTGAATGGTTTCGGTGCCGTAGGCCAGTGCGGCCACGGCTTGCGCGCCGCCGATGGTGATGACGCGGGTGACGCCCGCAATCGCGGCGGCGGCCAGCACCATCTGGTTCTTCACGCCGTCCGGCGTCGGCACCACCATGATGATTTCTTCGACGCCGGCGACGTGCGCGGGAATCGCGTTCATCAGCACCGACGATGGGTAGGCGGCCTTGCCGCCCGGGACATAGATGCCCACGCGGTCCAGCGGCGTCACACGCTGGCCCAGCACAGTGCCATCGGCTTCGGTGTAGGTGAAGCCGTTCAGTTCCTGCTTCTGGCGTTCGTGGAACACGCGCACGCGCTGGGCGGCGACTTCCAGCGCTGCGCGTTGGGCCGCAGGGATAGCTGCGAGGGCGGCTTGCAGTTCTTCCTGCGAGACCTCCAGCGCCGCCATGCTGGTGGCGCCACCGTTCGGCAGGCGGTCAAATTTATTCGTGTATTCGAGGACGGCGGCGTCGCCGCGTGCTTTCACGTCGGCCAGGATGTTGCCGACCGCGGATTCGATGGCGTCATCCGTGCTGGCTTCAAAAGCCAGCAGGGTGTCCAGACGCTGTTTGAAATCGGCCTGGCTGGAATCGAGCTTGGTAATCATTTTTTGGATGCGCGTTCAAATGCTTCGATAATCGGTTGCAGGCGCTCGCGTTTCATCTTCAGCGCGGCCTGGTTCACGATCAGGCGCGACGAAATATCCATGATGGCCTCGACCTCTTTCAGGTCGTTGGCGCGCAGCGTGTTGCCGGTGCTGACCACGTCGACGATGGCGTCCGACAGGCCGACCAGCGGCGCCAGCTCCATCGAGCCATACAGCTTGATCAGGTCCACGTGCACGCCCTTCTTGGCGAAGTGCGCGCGCGCGGTCTCGACGAACTTGGTGGCCACGCGCAAGCGCGCGCCCTGGCGCACCGCGGTCTCATAATCGAAACCGTTGCGCACCGCGACCGACATGCGGCACTCGGCGATATGCAGGTCGATCGGCTGGTACAAGCCTTCGCCGCCGTGCTCCAGCAGCACATCCTTGCCGGCCACGCCAAAGTCCGCCGCGCCGTGCTGCACATAGGTCGGCACGTCGGTGGCGCGCACGATCAGCACGCGCACGTTGGGGTCGTTGGTCGGCAGGATCAGCTTGCGCGAAGTTTCCGGATTCTCGGTGACGGTGATGCCGGCGGCTTCCAGCAGCGGCAGGGTGTCTTCGAAAATGCGGCCCTTCGACAGAGCGAGAATCAGCTGCTGGGAGTCGGCTTGGAATGCACTCATGATGTTATTTGATACGCTTGATGTTGGCGCCTACGGCGGAGAGTTTGACTTCCATCTGATCGTAGCCGCGGTCCAGGTGATAGATGCGGTCGATCAGCGTTTCACCGCGCGCAGCCAGGCCGGCGATCACCAGCGAAGCGGATGCACGCAGGTCGGTCGCCATCACAGGCGCGCCGACCAGCTGTTCAACGCCTTTGATAAAGGCGGTGTTGCCATCGGTTTCAATTTGCGCGCCCAGGCGGTTCATCTCCTGGACGTGCATGAAGCGGTTTTCAAAAATGGTTTCCGTCACGCGGCTGGCGCCTTCGGCGATGGTGTTCACCGCCATGAATTGCGCCTGCATGTCGGTCGGGAAGCCAGGATATTCGGTGGTGCGGAAGGTGACCGCGGTCGGACGCTTGTCCATCTGCGCGCGGATCCAGTTGTCGCCAACGGTCAGCTGCAGGCCGATCTCGCGCAGCTTGTCCAGCGCCGCATCCATGATGTCGACGCGGGTGTTGCGGATGGTGATGTCGCCACCGGTGGCCGCCACCGCGCACAGGAAGGTGGCGGCTTCGATACGGTCAGAGATCACGGCGTGCTTGGCGCCATGCAGTTCGCTCACGCCCTGAATCACCAGGCGGTTGGTGCCGATGCCTTCGATCTTCGCGCCCATGGCCACCAGCAGGTTGGCCAGGTCGGTCACTTCCGGTTCGCAGGCGGCGTTTTCCAGCACGGTCTCGCCTTCGGCCAGCGTCGCGGCCATCAGCAGGTTCTCGGTGCCGGTCACGGTGATCATGTCGGTGACGATGCGCGCGCCTTTCAGCTTGGCGCACTTGGCGTAGATGTAGCCGCCTTCGACGGTGATGTCGGCGCCCAGCGCCTGCAGGCCCTTGATGTGCTGATCCACCGGACGCGAGCCGATGGCGCAGCCGCCCGGCAGCGAGACCTTGGCTTCGCCAAAGCGCGCCAGCAATGGACCCAGCACCAGAATCGACGCGCGCATGGTTTTCACCAGGTCGTACGGCGCTTCCAGCTTGGTGATGGCGCTGCCGTTCAGGGTGACCTTGTCGCCGTCCTGCGTGACTTTCAGGCCGGTTTCGCCCAGCAGCTTCAGGATGGTCGATACATCGTGCAGGTGCGGCACATTGGACAGCTCGACATCGCCGGACGTCAGCAGGCCGGCGCACAGGATAGGCAGCGCCGCGTTCTTGGCGCCGGAGATGGTGATGTCGCCATGCAGGCGGTTGCCGCCTTGGATCAGAAGCTTGTCCATGCTTATCCTTGGTATTCGTCAGGGGTGAGGGTTTTCATCGACAGCGCGTGGATTTCTTCACGCATGCGGTCGCCCAGTGCAGCGTACACCAGCTGGTGGCGCTGGATCAGGCGCTTGCCTGCAAACGCAGGCGACACAATCACGGCCTGGAAGTGCTGGCCGTCGCCCTCCACTTCGAGGTGGGTGCATTCGAGACCGGCCTGGATGTAGCCGTGGATGAGTTCTGGAGTGGTGACCATTTTTGTATTCCTATTAGTGGCGCAGGCGGTAGCCGGAGCGCAGCAGACGAATCGCCAGGAACGCCAGCACCACCAGGAAGGCCGCAACAATGGCCACGCTCACCAGCGGATTGACGTCGGACTGGCCGAAGAAACCGTAACGGAAGCCGTCGATCATGTAGAAGAACGGATTCAAATGCGACACCGCCTGCCATACCGGCGGCAGCGAGTGGATCGAATAAAACACACCGGCCAGGAAGGTCAGCGGCACGATCAGGAAGTTCTGGAAAGCGGCCAGCTGGTCGAACTTCTCGGCCCAGATGCCGGCGATCAGGCCCATGGTGCCGAGGATGGCGGCGCCCAGCAGCGCAAACACGATGATCCACAGCGGCGCCGCGAACGACAGGTGGGCGAACCACGCGGTCACCAGGAACACGCCCATGCCCACCACCACGCCGCGCACCATGGCGGCAATCACGTAGGCCGAGAAAATCTCCCAGTGCGACAAAGGCGTCAGCAGCACGAACACCAGGTTGCCGGTGATCTTGGACTGGATCAGCGAAGACGACGAGTTGGCGAAGGCATTCTGCAGAACGCTCATCATCACCAGGCCCGGAATCAGGAACGAGGTGTAGTTGACGCCATCGTAGACGTTGACGCGGCCTTCCAGCACATGGCCGAAGATCAGCAGGTACAGCATGGCGGTCAGGATCGGCGCGGCGATGGTTTGCGTCGCCACTTTCCAGAAGCGCAGGGTCTCCTTGTAGACCAGGGTGCGGAAGCCGGCGGAGAGGAAGTTCATACGGTACCCTTTTCCATGATCTGGATGAAGATATCTTCCAGATCCGCTTGTTGCAGTTGCATCTCGTCGATGACGGCGCCCGATTCGCGCAGGCGTTTCAGGATCTGCTCGACTTCAGCGTATTCATTGATGCGCAGGCTGTACTTCTTGCCGTGCTCCGAGGTTTCCGGGTGCGTGATCAGCGCGCGCAGATCATCCGGCAGGTCGCCGTGCGTCATGTTGACGATCAGCTGCGAGCCGGAGATGCGGCGGATCAGCGAGGCCATGGAATCCAGCGCCACCACCTTGCCCAGTTTGAGCATGGCCACGCGCTTGCACATGGCCTGCGCTTCTTCCAGATAGTGGGTGGTCAGCACCACGGTGTGGCCTTCGCGGTTGAGGCGCGAAATGAACTTCCACAGGGTCTGGCGCAGCTCGACGTCAACGCCGGCAGTCGGCTCATCGAGCACGATCACGGGCGGCTTGTGCACCAGCGCCTGCGCCACCAGCACGCGGCGCTTCATGCCGCCGGACAGGGCGCGCATATTGACGTCGGCCTTGTTGGTCAGGTCGAGGTTGTGCATCACCTCGTCGATCCAGGCGTCATTGTTTTTCAGGCCAAAATAACCGGACTGCAGGCGCAGGGTTTCGCGCACGGTGAAGAAGGGGTCGAACACCAGTTCCTGCGGCACCACGCCCAGCTTCTTGCGGGCCGCGCGGAAATCGCCGACCACGTCGTGGCCGTGGATCTTGACCGAGCCGTGGTCCGGGCGGTTGAGGCCGGCGATGATGGAAATCAGGGTGGTTTTGCCGGCGCCGTTGGGGCCGAGCAGGCCGAAAAATTCGCCTTCTTCAATGTTCAGTGAGACGCCGCCCAGCGCCTGGAGCGACTTGTAGCGCTTCTCGACATTGCTAATTTGGATCGCTGTCATTCTTGACTTATCTATAAGGTTGCGGCGGCCGGGCCGGCGCGGGAGCAGATGCTGCGGGCGCCGCGGCTCTCCGGCTGCGGCAACGTTCAATTATATTGGAATTTTGATCCGGCTGAGCCGGACCGGGGATTTACTGCAGGCGGCGGGGGGAGGCGGGGGTCAATGGTGATGCTGGGTGGACGAGTCGTCGGCCACCTGGGTCTTCTTGCTGAAGAATGATTCCGGCGCATGCACCGGCGAGAATTCGTCCTGCGCCGGGTTGCGCGCGATGCTGCCATCCTGCTCCAGCTTGACGTCGGTCGGGAACAGCAGCGAGCACACGCCGTACAGCTTGGTCAGGCTTTGCAGCGCCGGCGGCAGGTTTTTCAGTTGCAGGTTGGTGCCGGCCGCCTGCGCGGCACGCTGCCACGCCAGCATGACCGACACTGCCACCGAATCCACCGTCAACACATGGCGCAGGTCGAACACGGTCTGGCCGGCGCGCAGGGCGGCCAGACCGCGCTCCAGCGCCGCGCTGGCGTTGAGCACGGTCAGGGACGTGAGCGACTGCAGGTTGTCGATGGGTTCGGTGACGGCGTTCATGAGCTTACTTTGGTGCGTTGGTTTTCAGCGGCTTGCTGGCCAGCTTTTTGTTTTTCTCGGTCAGCGCCTTGATCAGGCCGTCCATGCCGCCTTTCGAGATTTCCGAAGCGAAGGTGCCCTTGTAAGTCTCGACCAGCCACGCGCCCAGCACGTTGATGTCGTAGATCTTCCAGCCTTGCGGGCCTTTGGCGACGCGGTAGTTCAGCGGAATCGGTTCGCCGCGGGTCATGTTGACCTGCGAGCGCACTTCCACTTCGGTGTCGGACGGATCAGCGCGCAGCGGCTTGAATTCCACGGTTTCGTTCTTGATCTGCGACAGCGCGCCCGAGTAGGTGAACACCAGCAGCGAACGGAACTGTTCAGTCAGCGCCTTCTGCTGCTCCGGGGTGGCGTCGCGCCAGAAGCGGCCGGCGGCCAGCGCGGTCATGCGCTGGAAGTCCACGTACGGCAGGATCTTGGTTTCCACCAGGTCGATCACCTTTTTGGTGTCGCCGGCCTGGATCGCCTTGTCGTTCTTGGCGGTGTCGATCACGTCCTGGCTGATGCGTTTCACCAGCGCGTCCGGCGCCTCGTTGGCAGGGGCGGCGGCATGCGCATTGCAGGCCAGGGCAACAGTTGCTAAAGCGATAAATTGTTTAATGAATTTCATCTTTTCCATGCCTTATGAGTGGTTCTCGGGGTCACTGGCTGTCAGGTTTTGCAGCCGGTGTGCCGGAGTTTAACTCTTTTGGGGCCGGTTCGGATGACACGGGTGCGGAAGTTTCTTCGCTATCATCTTTTTTACGCTTGCCCGATGGGCCGTCGCCGTCCGGGTGGATCTGGCTTTCGCGGCGCTGCAGATAGCCGTCGCGCAGGAATTCGTAGCGGTCCAGGGCGGCGTCTTCCAGCAGGGTGGAAGCGTCCAGCAGGCCGGCGCGGGTGTCGATCACGCGCAGCGCGGTGCCGATGTTACGCACATTGGTCGGGTCCTTGTAGCGCCAGATGTCGCCCGAGATATCGACCGGCAACGCGACCGTGTCACGCACGGTGGACGGCCCCAGCAGCGGCAGCACCAGGTAAGGACCGGATTCCACGCCCCACACGCCCAGCGTCTGGCCGAAGTCTTCCTTGTGTTTCGGCAAGCCGGCTTCCGAGGCGATATCGAACAGGCCGACGATGCCCAGGGTCGAGTTCAGCGCAAAGCGCGCCACGTCCGACATGCCATCCTGGCCCTTGCCTTGCAGCAGGTTGTTGACCGCGCTCCAGGCGTCGCTCAGGTTGCCGAAGAAGTTGTTGACGCCGGTCTGCACAAAGCCTGGGGTGACGTTCTTGTAGGCGGTGGCCACCGGCTTCAGCGCGTAGGTGTCGACCGTGTCGTTGAACTCGAACATGGCGCGGTTGTAGCTCTCGTACGGGTCGCGCGGGTTGGGGCCGGCGCAGCCGGCCAGCATCACAGTGACGCCCAGCGCCAGCGCGGCCTGGCGGAATTTCGTGGTACGGATCATTTATCGTCCTTTCCTTCTGCGGCCTTGCTGTAAATGAATTGATTGATCAGGTCTTCCAGCACGGCCGCCGATTGGGTGCGGGCGATCTTGTCGCCTGCGGCCAGATTGTTGGTGTCGCCACCGGCTTCGATGCCGACGTATTGTTCGCCCAGCAGGCCGGCGGTGAGGATCTTGGCCGAGCTGTCTTTAGGGAATTTATAACCTTCTTCCATATTCAAGGTTACCAGCGCCTGGTAGCTCTTGTCATCAAACTTGATCTCTCCCACACGGCCGACCACCACCCCGGACGCCTTGACCGCCGCTTGCGGGCGCAGGCTGCCGATATTGTCGAACTTGGCGGTGACGGCGTAAGTCTTGGCGAAGGACAGCGAGCTCATGTTGCCGGCCTTGAGCGCCAGGAACATCAGCGCAGCCACGCCGACGACGATGAACAGACCGACCCAGACATCCAGAGATTTGCGTTGCATATTCTTCTTCCTCAGTTTCTTAATCTTTATTTGCTGAACATCAGCGCCGTCATCATGAAGTCCAGCCACCAGATCATCAGCGATGAGATCACCACCGTGCGGGTAGTGGCGCGCGCCACGTCTTCCGGGGTCGGCTGGGCTTCGTAGCCCTGGTACAGGGCGATGAAGGTGATGGCAATGCCAAACACCACGCTCTTGGCGAAGCCGTTGAAAATATCCTTCCAGATATCGACGCCAGCCTGCATCTGCGACCAGAAGGCGCCGTCATCGACGCCGATCAGCTGCACGCCGACCAGCCAGCCGCCCAGCACGCCCACCGCGCTGAACACCGACGCCAGCAGCGGCACCGACAGGGCGCCGGCCCAGAAACGCGGCGCCAGCACGCGCTGGATCGGGTTGACGGCCATCATTTCCATGGCGGACAGCTGCTCGCCGGCCTTCATCAGGCCGATTTCGGCGGTCAGCGAGGTGCCGGCGCGGCCGGCAAACAGCAGCGCGGTGATCACCGGGCCCAGTTCGCGGGTCAGGCCCAGCGCCACCAGCAGGCCCAGCGACTGCTCGGCGCCGTATTTGTTCAGCGTGTAGTACCCCTGCAGGCCCAGCACCATGCCGACGAACAGGCCGGACAGGGTGATGATCAGCATCGAGTAATTGCCGATGAAATGCAGCTGTTCCACCACCAGGCGCGGACGCTTGAGCAAGCCCGGCGACAGGCCCAGCATGGCGCCAAAGGTGCGCGCGCCAAAACCGATGCTTTCAATATAGTCGCGCAGCGGCGCGCCCAGCCTGGACAACCAATTCTTCACACTCATACTTGCACTCCCAGGCCCAGATCGTCGGCCAGGGACTTGCCTGGATAGTGGAACGGCACCGGGCCGTCCGCTTCCGCGTTGACGAACTGCTTCACATACGGGTCGGTGGACACCAGCATCTCGGCCGGCGTGCCGCTCGCAACAATCTTGCCTTGCGACAGGAAATAAACATAGTCAGCGATGGCGAAGCTTTCCTTGACGTCGTGCGACACCAGCACCGTGGTCGAACCGAGCGCCGTATTCAGGTTACGGATCAGGTTGGCGGTGACGCCCATCGAGATCGGGTCCAGGCCGGCGAACGGCTCGTCATACATAATCAGTTCCGGGTCCAGCGCGATCGAGCGCGCCAGCGCCACGCGGCGCGCCATGCCGCCGGAGATTTCGCCCGGCTTCAGCTTGGCGGCATTGCGCAGGCCCACGGCCTGCAGCTTCATCAGCACCAGGTTACGGATCAGCTCTTCCGGCAGGTCGGTGTGCTCGCGCAGCGGGAAGGCGACGTTTTCAAACACGGTCAGGTCGGTAAACAGGGCGCCATGCTGGAACAGCATGCCCATTTTGCGACGCAACAGATACAAACCGGCGGTATTCAGCTTGTGCACCACCTGGCCCTGGACCTTGACATGCCCCTTCTGCGGGCGCAGCTGGCCGCCGATCAGGCGCAGCACGGTGGTCTTGCCGCTGCCCGAGCCGCCCATGATTGCAATCACCTTCCCGCGCGGGAAGTCCATGTTCAAGCCGGTCAGGATCGCGCGCTTGCCATAGGTGAAGTGTAAATCACGGATTTCGACTAGATTAGCCACGACTGAACTCATTTTTTGGAATGCCGTATTGTAGTGCAGAAAGGTCAATCTCTGCTGGAGAGTACCTCATACGGAGGTGCCGAATGGCAGATAATACAACACTACTGAACCCAAAGTCAGTAATTTACACCAAGCACTAATTGTTACATTCATGCGGTGCAGCAGGCGGTACTTTCAAAAAAAACCGGATACAGTCGGGGATCGCCCGTCGGTATCCGGCATAGGCCGCTGATCCAGCGTCCTTTCTGTATCATCAAGGAACAACAGAGGACTTTCGATGAATTGGCATGCTACTCAGTACGGTACTCCAGCCCCCGAACCCATCACCTAACACATCATTTACGCGTAACAGTAGGAGTGCGCTGCGTTCCTTGGTCATTTCGTACAGTTGACGCTGGTGGAGTAGAAGGCCGAGGCGCAGAGATAGTTTGCCGCCAAGACGGCCACGATTTAACAGCCTCTGTCGATCTAGCTAAACTAGCTAGGAAATCTGCTTTTGTGCTCATAGGCCCTCCATCTTTTTTAATGCTTCTTCAGTAATAGCTGCTTCTCGGTCCATATACGAAGAAGGAATCATCTGCATACGAACTCTGGCCTCCGCCTCAGACCAGTTTACACACGCTCCGTGATCGTCTTTTCGATCTATCTTAAATCCACTGCCTAAGCTGGTGGAAAAAAGATTGAAAAAGCTTCTTGGCCCAACACCCACGAACGGCTCAAATAGAACACGGCGATCGTCTTGAGCAGGCCTCTCAAAGGTGATCGAGTCGCTGTGAAATTCCAATGCCTTACTCTTCGGATAAGGTTCAACGTAGACCACTCGCTTCACGCCGGCAGCAATTATATGCTTTGCGCAGTTGTGACACGGAAATGTGGTGCAGTACAAGTCCGTGCCGACTGTAGGTACCGCATTGCGAGCACATGCAAGAAGCGCCTCCATCTCTGCGTGAGTGACCCTACCATATTCCGTAATATCTCTAAGCTTACTCTCCTCGATAATCGCTCTGGCGCGCTGTTGCGTTGGCTCATCGAACTTGGACACGATATCCTCGATGATCCGCTGCTTCTCTTTAACATTGGCGTCAAAGCCTCTCTTGTAGTCTCGCCCGTTGTCCGCATCAACAATGCTTTTTCCGTCTTTGCTGCGCTCTGCCCAATACAATCCCCCACCAGCGCGAGGAACATCGTTGGCTCCAGTTGATACGATGTTCTGATCCTTCGTAACTACAGCCCCCACTTGCCGAGACAGGTCGGCTGACCTCAGTGACGCAGAGAAGGCCATAAACATAGCGAACTCGTCAAAGGTTGGAGTCACAAAGGGATGTCCGAAGATCAGGTTCACCACTCTGATCAATTCGTTGTTATATTTATCCGCGTCTCCATCATAATTGATGAAGAAGTCCGACAAATGAAATGTGTCCCGAGTCTGCTGGCCAAACTTGTCGGTCTCGTGCTCATCGCGCTCTACAAGAGCCTCCGCATCCTCTTTACTCATGCCCTTGTTTTTCAGGTATTCGATACGCCGATCCTTAGCTGCATGCACTCCCACCAGGAAAAATCCATTTGAGTAGACTTTTCTGAGTGCCTGCACTTCCTGAGGATGCTTGAGCGAGCTGACGATAAAGCATTTACGCCGAAACGGCCGGATGGGCTCCTTCATCCCACTAAATTCAAAGCGCTTCTTATAAATCAACCCAGTCGCAAGTTTGGCGAGAATGCCATAATCCTCGGTCTCTTTGCGAAGGCGATTACCTTCATCCATTAAGCGGTTGAGTCGCTCCGAGCTACTCACCTCTTCACTTGCAACGAATTTTTCAAGGATATCGCGAGATATCTTTATCTCTTCCGCGTTGTACTTGAACAATTTCAGCCTGTCCGCGATGAGCCTGAATACCTCCTCAGTATTCGTGCCAACCGTAGCAACGATACCAATCACAACTTCAGAGTCTACATCCGGTCGATATTCGCTCTGAGTAGATTCATTCTTCACAAACACGCCTACCGCAGGGTTAACCGGAGAGTAAGCCATGTTTTCTCCTGCGGACTCAGCAGGACTTGCATCGCTATTGCGTAGGATTCCCTTAATCTCGGCAACTGTTCGCTTTATGAGACGCGGGTTCCCCCCTACATTGATGGTACGTTTATGACGATTAAAACGCAGGTAGGTTCCCTGTGGAAGTTTCAGCCGAAATTCTTCATCCGCAATCTGCTCCCATTGGGCTCCTTCAGCGAGCGAAGCGAACAGCGTGGTGAGTTCCTCGAGGGTGCGGTCGCAGTCCATTATTCAAAAAGTAGGCGTCGATGAATTTATTGTAGCTAGGCGGAAATGATCAATACATATCAATCTCCAAAATTCATTACAAAAACAACAATTTCGGACCGTAAGTGTGTTTGCGCTCAACTAGCAGGCATAAAAAAACCGGATACGGCTGGGGATCGCCCATCCATATCCGGCAGGGAGTCAGGCAAAGCCTGAGTACCGTTTCGCTGAGCTTAACGCGGCAACTCGGAACTGCCCATCAGGAACTCGTCCACCGCGCGCGCGCACTGGCGGCCTTCACGGATCGCCCACACCACCAGCGACTGGCCGCGGCGCATGTCGCCGGCGGCAAATACTTTAGGGGAGGAAGTCTTGTAGCAGCCTTCGCCGTCGGTGCTGGCCTTGGCATTGCCGCGTGCATCTTTGTCCACACCGAACGCGTCCAGGATGTTGGCCACCGGCGAGACAAAGCCCATCGCCAGGAACACCAGGTCGGCCTTCATTTCGAATTCCGAGTTCGGCACTTCGGTCATCTTGCCGTCTTTCCACTCGACGCGGCAGGCCACCAGTTTTTCCAGCTTGCCGCCCTTGCCTTCCAGGCGCTTGGTGGCCACTGCCCAGTCGCGCTCGCAGCCCTCTTCGTGCGAGGACGAGGTGCGCAGCTTGGTTGGCCAGTATGGCCACACCAGCGGCTTGTTCTCTTGCTCCGGCGGCATCGGCATCAGTTCAAACTGGGTCACCGAGGCGGCGCCGTGGCGGTTGGAGGTGCCGACGCAGTCGGAACCGGTGTCGCCGCCGCCGATCACCACCACGTGCTTGCCGGTGGCCTTGATCTGGTCTTTCAGCTTGTCGCCGGCGTTGACCTTGTTCTGCTGCGGCAGGAAGTCCATCGCGAAGTGCACGCCCTTCAACTCGCGGCCCGGAACCGGCAGGTCGCGCGGCTGCTCGGCGCCGCCGGCCAGCACCACGGCGTCGAACTCCTTCTGCAGGTCTTCCGGGAAGATGGTTTCCTTGGCCCAGTTGTTGACGTTGGCCGGGAAGTCCTTGCCGATCAGGACCGAGGTGCGGAATACCACGCCTTCGGCTTCCATCTGCTTGATGCGGCGGTCGATGTGCGACTTTTCCATCTTGAAGTCGGGAATGCCGTAGCGCAGCAGGCCGCCGACGCGGTCGGATTTTTCAAACACGGTCACAGCGTGGCCGGCGCGCGCCAGCTGCTGGGCCGCGGCGAGGCCGGCCGGACCGGAACCGACCACGGCGACTTTCTTGCCGGTCTGTTTGGCCGCCGGCTGCGGCACCACCCAGCCGTGTTCCCAGCCTTCGTCGATGATCTTGTGTTCGATCGACTTGATGCCGACCGGATCTTCGCTGATGCCCAGGGTACAGGCGGCCTCGCATGGCGCCGGGCAGATGCGGCCGGTGAATTCCGGGAAGTTGTTGGTCGAGTGCAGGGTGTCCAGTGCTTCGCGGTAGTTGCCGCGATACACCAGATCGTTCCAGTCCGGGATGATGTTGTTGACCGGGCAGCCGTTGTTGCAGAACGGGATGCCGCAATCCATGCAGCGCGCGCCCTGGATCTTGGCTTGCTCGTTGGTCAACGGAATGACAAATTCCGCATAGTTTTTAACGCGCGTCGCTGGCGGCAGATAGCCTTCTTCCTGACGCTGGAATTCCATGAAGCCGGTGATTTTACCCACGATATATCCTTCTAAGTTGGTGCTAGCGCCGTCATTCCGGCGCACGCCGGAATCCATGCTGACTCAGATCAGCCGTTCTATGGATCCCGGCCTGCGCCGGGATGACGGTTACGAGTGCATGTCCGTTTTTAAGCAGCGATCGGTTGAGCGGAAGCGGCTTCGTTCGCCACGTCTTCGGCCATCTCGGCCAGTGCGCGTTTGTATTCGCTTGGGAACACTTTCACGAACTTGGCGCGGCTCTCGGCCCAGTTGTCCAGCAACAGGCGGGCACGGGTGCTGCCGGTGTGCTTGAAGTGGCGCTCGATCAAACGCTTCAGGATCACTTCGTCCGACTCGCGGCCGATATCCTTGTGCTGGATGTGCCAGGTTTCGCTCTGCGCTGCCTGCTCCTTGGTGGTCAGCACCGGCTCCAGCGACACCATGGCGGTGTTGCAGCGCGATTCGAAATCACCGTCCGGATCGTAGACGTAAGCGATACCGCCCGACATGCCGGCCGCGAAGTTACGGCCGGTGTTACCCAGCACCACCACGGTGCCGCCGGTCATGTATTCGCAACCGTGGTCGCCGGTGCCTTCCACGATGGCGGTGGCGCCCGAGTTACGCACCGCGAAGCGCTCGCCGGCCACGCCGTTGAAGAAGGCTTCACCGGCAATCGCGCCGTACAGCACGGTGTTGCCGATGATGATGTTGTTCACCGCCCAGCCGCGGAACTCGGTATTCGGACGCACGATGATGCGGCCGCCCGACAGGCCCTTGCCGACGTAGTCATTACCTTCGCCGACCAGGTCGATGGTGATGCCGTGCGCCAGGAAGGCGCACGCCGACTGGCCCGCCGTGCCTTGCAGCTGGATGTGGATGGTGTCGTCCGGCAGGCCGGCGTGACCGTAGCGCTTGGCCACTTCGCCCGACAGCATGGTGCCCACGGTGCGGTTCAGGTTCTTCACCGGCGAGATGAAGGACACGCGCTCGCCTTTTTCCAGCGCCGCTTTGGCCTGGGCGATCAGCTTGTGGTCCAGCGCCTTGTCCAGGCCGTGATCCTGCTCCATGGTGTGGTAGATCGCGTCGCCGTTCGGCACTTCCGGCTGGTAGAAGATATTGCTGAAGTCCAGGCCTTGCGCTTTCCAGTGCGAGATGGCTTTTGACTTGTCCAGCAGATCGACGCGGCCGATCAGTTCGTCGTAGGTGCGGATGCCCAGTTGCGCCATCAGCTGACGGGCTTCTTCAGCAACGAAGAAGAAGTAGTTCACCACATACTCAGGCTTGCCCGAGAACTTGGCGCGCAGCACCGGATCCTGGGTCGCAACGCCGACCGGGCAGGTGTTCAGGTGGCATTTGCGCATCATGATGCAGCCCTCCACCACCAGCGGTGCGGTGGCGAAGCCGATTTCGTCGGCGCCCAGCATGGCGGCAATCACCACGTCGCGGCCGGTACGCATCTGGCCGTCGGCCTGCACGCGGATACGGCTGCGCAGGCCGTTCAGCACCAGCGTCTGTTGGGTTTCCGCCAGGCCCAGCTCCCATGGGGTGCCGGCGTGCTTGACCGAGGACAGCGGCGAGGCGCCGGTGCCGCCGTCGTGGCCGGCAACCACTACGTGGTCGGCCTTGGCCTTGGTGACGCCGGCAGCCACGGTGCCGATACCCACTTCCGACACCAGCTTGACCGAGATCGAAGCGCGCGGGTTGGCGTTCTTCAGATCGTGGATCAGCTGCGCCAGATCTTCAATCGAATAAATATCGTGGTGCGGCGGCGGCGAAATCAGACCCACGCCCGGCACCGAGAAGCGCAGGGTGGCGATGTATTCCGACACCTTGTGGCCTGGCAGCTGGCCGCCTTCGCCCGGCTTCGCGCCCTGGGCCATCTTGATCTGGATCTGGTCGGCCGAGTTCAGGTAGGCAGCGGTCACGCCGAAACGGCCCGACGCCACCTGCTTGATGCGCGAACGCAGCGAGTCGCCTTCCTGCAGCGGAATGTCGACCACCATCTGTTCCTTGCCCATGACCGAAGCCATGGTCTCGCCCTGCTTGATCTTGATGCCTTTCAGCTCCATGGTGTAGCGCGATGGATCTTCGCCGCCTTCACCGGTGTTGGACTTGCCGCCGATGCGGTTCATGGCCACCGCCAGGGTGGCGTGCGCTTCGGTCGAAATCGAACCCATCGACATGGCGCCGGTAGCGAAGCGCTTGACGATTTCCTTGGCCGGTTCCACTTCGTCCAGCGGAATCGCCTTGGCCGGATCGATCTTGAATTCGAACAGGCCGCGCAGGGTCAGGTGGCGCTTGCTCTGATCGTTGATGATCTGGGCGTACTCTTTATAGCTGGCGTAGTTGTTGGCACGGGTCGAGTGTTGCAGCTTGGCGATCGCGTCCGGGGTCCACAGGTGGTCTTCACCGCGCACGCGGAAGGCGTATTCGCCGCCCGCGTCCAGGTGGTTGGCCAGCACCGGGTCGTCGCCGAAGGCCAGGTTGTGCAGGCGCAGCGCTTCTTCCGCCACTTCAAACACGCCGATCCCTTCCACGTTGGAGGCGGTGCCACGGAAGTACTTGTCGACCAGCGACTTGTTCAGGCCGACGGCTTCAAAGATCTGCGCGCCGCAGTAGGACATATAGGTCGAGATGCCCATCTTCGACATCACCTTCATCAGGCCCTTGCCGATGGCTTTGGTGAAGTTGTAGATGGCTTTTTCAGCCGACATATCGCCCGGCATGCCGTGCGCCATTTCGGCCAGGGTTTCCATCGCCAGGTAAGGGTGGATGGCTTCCGCGCCGTAGCCGGCCAGCAGGGCGAAGTGGTGGGTTTCGCGGGCCGAGCCGGTTTCCACCACCAGGCCGGTCGAGGCGCGCAGGCCTTTGCTGACCAGGTGCTGGTGAATGGTCGAGGTTGCCAGCAGGGCTGGAATCGCCACGCGCTCAGGGCCGATCGAACGGTCCGACACGATCAGGATATTGTGGCCGGACTTGACCGCATCCACCGCTTCCGCGCACAGCGAGGCCAGGCAGGCTTCCACGCCTTCCTTGCCCCAGGCCAGCGGGTAGCAGATGCCCAGTTCGTACGATTTGAACTTGCCGCCGGTGTGCTGGCTGATGCTGCGCAGACGCTCCATGTCATCAAAGCCCAGCACCGGCTGCGACACTTCCAGGCGCATCGGCGGGTTGACGTTGTTGGTGTCCAGCAGGTTCGGCTTGGGACCGATGAACGACACCAGCGACATCACCATCGCTTCGCGGATCGGGTCGATCGGCGGGTTGGTGACCTGGGCGAACAGCTGCTTGAAGTACGAGTACAGCGGCTTCAGCTTGTTGGACATGACCGCCAGCGGCGAGTCATTGCCCATCGAGCCGGTGGCTTCCTCGCCGGCGGCGGCCATCGGCGCCATCAGGAATTTCAGGTCTTCCTGGGTGTAGCCGAAGGCTTGCTGGCGGTCCAGCAGCGAAGGCACGGCTTTTTCGCCGGCGGCCGGCTTGTCCTTGGCGCGGTTGTGCGCCAGCTGGCTTTCGCTCAGCTTGATTTCGTTCAGCTTGATGCGCACCGCGTTGATCCATGCCTTGTAGGGCTTGGCGTTGGCGTAGGTGTCCTTCAGCTCTTTGTCGTCGATGATGCGGCCGGCTTCGAGGTCGATCAGGAACATCTTGCCTGGTTGCAGACGCCATTTCTGGATGATCTTCGATTCCGGAATCGGCAGCACGCCGGATTCCGAGGCCATCACCACCAGGTCGTCGTCGGTCACGATGTAGCGGGCCGGACGCAGGCCGTTACGGTCCAGCGTGCCGCCGATGTAGCGGCCGTCGGTGAAGGCCAGCGCGGCCGGGCCGTCCCACGGTTCCATCATGGCGGCGTGGTATTCGTAGAAGGCGCGGCGGTTGTCGTCCATGGTGCCGTGGTTTTCCCACGCTTCCGGCACCATCATCATCATGGCCTGGGCGATCGGGTAGCCTGCCATCAGCAGCAGTTCCAGCGCATTGTCGAAGCAGGCGGTGTCCGACTGGCCTTCATAGATCAGCGGGAACAGCTTTTGCAGGTCTTCGCCCAGCACCGCCGATTTCATCACGCCTTCACGGGCGCGCATCCAGTTGAAGTTGCCGCGCACGGTGTTGATCTCGCCGTTGTGCGCCAGCAGGCGGTACGGGTGGGCCAGCGGCCATTCCGGGAAAGTATTGGTCGAGAAGCGTTGGTGCACCAGCGCCAGCGCCGACACGCAGCGCGCGTCTTGCAGGTCTTTATAGTAAACGCCGACCTGGTCGGCCAGCAGCAGGCCTTTGTAGACCACGGTACGGGCCGACATCGAAGCCACGAAGAATTCTTTGCCGTGAATCAGTTTCAGGGCCTGAATGGCGTGGCCGGACGATTTGCGGATCACATACAGCTTGCGTTCCAGCGCGTCGGTCACCATGATATCGGCGCCGCGGCCGATGAAGATCTGGCGGATCACCGGTTCTTTGGCGCGCACGGTTGGCGACATCGGCATGTCGAGGTCGACCGGCACATTGCGCCAGCCCAGCACGATCTGGCCTTCGGCGCGCACGGCGCGCTCGATTTCCTGTTCGCAGGCGATGCGCGAAGCGTTTTCTTTCGGCAGGAACACCATGCCGACGCCGTATTCGCCGGGCGGCGGCAGTTCCACGCCCTGTTTGGCCATTTCATCGCGGTAATACTGATCCGGGATCTGGATCAGGATACCGGCGCCGTCACCCATCAGCGGGTCGGCGCCCACCGCGCCCCGGTGATCGAGGTTCTTCAAGATCAGCAGACCCTGTTCCACAATCGAATGGCTCTTGTTGCCCTTGATATGGGCGACGAAACCGACGCCGCAGGCATCGTGTTCATTGGACGGATCGTAAAGACCTTGCGCTTTCATGGCTAAACTCCAGACTAATTGGCTCGAAAGCTAAGATTAGTGCAATGCAGCGTAAACCTCAACAACAACAATTAGGGTCGGAGTCGAATTAAATTTCCCGCAGAAGCTTATTTTTTTAATTGGGGACAGAGTAATCCGGGGTCAGGTCCGCCATTTCTACACGAGCTGGGCTGTAGGTATGCCTACAGCCCAGCTCGTGTAGAAATGGCGGACCTGACCCCGGAGTTACGGTTTTATTTTGAAGGGACGGCCGCGTTTGGCCGGCAATACCTGGCGTTTGACCCTGGCTTGCAGCGCGGTCTGGAATTGCTGCGAACCCAGCGGCCAGCCCTTGAGCAGGGATTTGCCAATGAGTGTGATGTCTTCTTCGGTCAGCGGCGGCTGCGATAGCGCGCTGTAGGCCGCTTCGCGCTGGAATGGCGTGTTGCCCAGCTCCCAGACCTTGGCGTGGTCGGTCACCAGTCCGTCCGGGCGGATGCCGGCATGGTGGCAGTAGCTGGACCAGGGATAATCCTCGGCGCGCGCCACCATGCCGTTGCGCACCGGGTTGAATTCGATGTAACGGCTGCACAACATGAAGTAAGCGTCAGCGTCGATCAGCGAAGTTTTGTAGCGTCCATTCCACAAAGTTCCACTACGGGAATACTTTTGGTTGAAATAGGGCACGTAATAGCGGCCTATCCACTGCATCATCTGGCCCAGGCCGGTATCGTCGGCGGGCGTGACCAGCAAATGCAGATGATTCGGCATCAATACATAACAGTGGACCGCGACTTTGTAGTTTTTGGCGGCGGTGCGCAGCCAGCCGAGAAAGGTTTGGTAATCCTCGGCGTCGAGGAAGACATTCTGGTTGTTGGCGCCGGTCTGGATGACGTGGTGCGGCTGGTGCGGAACGATTAAACGGGGCAGGCGTGCCATGGAGATAACAAAAAAGGGCAGATCGGAAACCCGATTCTACCCTGGTTGATTGACTCTGTCCCCGATTAATTTCGCAGATGAAAAAAACAGGCTGACTCTGTCCCTTTTTATGACAGGTTGAAGCTGGCGGACAGGCTGTAGCCTTCGCCATAGGCGCTGCGCAGCGGCAGATCCTGGCCCAGGCCGGTGCGCGCCTTCTTGCGCAGGCGGTAGACCAGCATGTCGACGCGGCGCCCGGCATCCGGATCGTCGCCGCCGATGCCGGCCACAATCACCTGGCGCGGCACCGGACGGGTGTTAATCGTCAGCAGGTGCAGGAAGTTGCACTCTTTTTCGGTCAGGGTGATGGCCATGCCCTGCAGCTCCAGCTGGCGGGCGCTGACCTTGAGCGTCCACTTGCTGGGCGCCGGTATCGTTTCCTGCGGACCAACACGGCGGTCCAGCGCTTCAATGTGCGCCGCCAGTTCGGGAAATTTGATAGGCTTGGTTAAATAGTGGTCCGCGCCCAGGCGCAGGCCAAGGATGCGGTTGTCAAAAGCCACACGGCCAGTGAGCACCAGCAGACCGATTTGCGGGTAGAGCTGGCGCATGCGCGGGATGACGTTGAAGCCGTCTTCATCCGGCAGGCCGAGGTCCAGCACGACCACGCCGACGTTGCCCTGGCTGAGGGCAGACCACATATCGCTGGCGTTGTTGGTAATGTGCACTTCGTGTTCAAGTTCAGTCAGGAACTCCGCCATTTCTTCGGCGTAGTCCAGATTGTCTTCCACGATCAGTATTTGCGTCATTGATGCGCCATTCGTTCGATTGTTGAGCAATTGTGCCCAAGACCTGGGACAATCAGCTTGCGTCCAAGGAATTATCACTGCTGGCATCGGCAGGCGCAAGGCTTTTCCCCGCATTGGTTACCACAGGCAACCAAATCCGAAATTCCATGCCGTTTTCAGAAACATTCCGTGCACTCACGGTCCCGCCGTGCACATCCACGATGGCGCGCGCCATATACAGACCCAAGCCCGATCCGGCCACGCCAGCGGCATTGCTGCCCCGGTAAGCTTTTTCGAACACATGCGGCAATTCCGCTGCGGCGATACCGGCGCCATGATCGCGCACCAGGAATTCGACACCACCCTCCGTTGCAATTCTCCCTACCAATTCTATCGGAATCTCATCGTTTGTGTACTTTATTGCATTGTCGAGCAAGATTTCCAGACACAGGCGCATGCCGGCGGGGTCGCAGCGCATCCATTGCGGCAGGCCCGAAGTTTCAACCGTGACCTGGGCGCGGCGCGCACGCGCCTGTTCGGCAGCCGTCTGCAACAAGGTGCTCGGGTTGATTTCGTTCGGCTGGCGCGCACGGCCGATGCTGGCCATGCGCTCCGGCGACAGGTATTCATCCAGCATGGCCAGCATGCGGTCGACCGCGGTCTGGATCTTGCGGTAGCGCTTGCGCGTACCTTCGTCGTGGTGGGCGCCGGTCATTTCCAGCCGCTGGACGGCGCCGTCGATGGTCGACAGCGGCGTGCGGAATTCGTGCGACAGCATGGAAGCGAACTGTTTCTGCTGCTGCGCCAGCTCGCGCCGGGCCGTCAGGTCGCGCACCACGCCGACCACCGTGACCGGCACGCCGGCCGCATCCAGGATCAGGGTGGATTCGATTTCCACCGGCACCGCGCGGCCATCGCGATGGGGCAGTTCGGTTTCACGCAGCAGGCGACGCCGGCTGAGATCGCCTTTGGCATAGCGCGCCAGACGCGGCTGCAAGTCCTTGAGCAGGCCGGCCGCCAGGGCTTGCGCGCTGTCCAGCGTGTAGCCGAACTGGCGTTCGGCCGCCGGGCTGAGCCAGGTCAGCGTGCGGCTGGCGCAATCGGCCATCCAGCTGATCTCGCTGCTGTGGTCAAGCAGCAGCCGGTAGCGGGCTTCGTTGGCTTGCGACTGCTGTAAGGCCGCCCGCAGCTCCGCCATCGTCTGGCCCATGGCTTACTCCACCAGCGGCGCGAAGATTTGCTGCAGATCTTCCTGGGTCAGCGCCATCTTCTGCGACTCGCCTTCGGCCAGGATGGATTGCGCCAGGTCGGATTTCTTCTGTTGCAACACCTGGATTTTCTCTTCCAGCGTGCCCTTGGCGATCAGCTTGTAGACAAACACCGGCTTGTCCTGGCCGATACGCCAGGCGCGGTCGGTGGCCTGGTTTTCCGCCGCCGGATTCCACCACGGATCGTAGTGGATCACGGTATCGGCAGCCGTCAGGTTGAGGCCGACGCCACCGGCTTTCAGCGAAATCAGGAAGATCGGCACCGCACCTTGCTGGAACGCCGCCACCTGGGCGCTGCGGTCCTTGGTGTCGCCGGTCAGCAGCGCATACGGAATATCGCGCGCGTCCAGTTCTTCCTCGATCAGCTCCAGCATGCTGGTGAATTGCGAGAACACCAGAATCTTGCGCTTCTCTTCGAGCAAGTCTTCGACCATCTGCATCAGGTCGGCCAGCTTGGCCGAACCGGCCTGCTGCTGTTTCTTGGTGGTCGACTTGACCAGGCGCGGATCGCAGCACACCTGGCGCAGCTTGAGCAGCGCTTCCAGAATCACGATCTGGCTGCGCGCCACGCCCTTGCGGTCGATTTCCTCGCGTACTTTCTGGTCCATGGCCAGGCGCACGGTTTCGTACAGGTCGCGCTGGGCGCCGGTCAGCTCAACCTTGCGCACCATCTCGGTCTTCGGCGGCAGTTCCTTGGCCACGCTGTCCTTGGTCCGGCGCAGCAGGAAAGGCTTGATGCGGCGGTTCAGCAGCGCGCGCCGCAGCGGATCGTCCTGGCGCTCGATCGGGTGACGGAACACGGTGTTGAAGCCCTTCTCGTCGCCCAGCAAGCCGGGCAGCAGGAAGTGGAATTGCGACCACAGCTCGCCCAGGTGGTTTTCCAGCGGCGTGCCGGACAGGCACAGCCGATGGCGCGCGCGCAGCAGGCCGGCGCTCTGGGCCGCCTTGGAGCGGGTGTTCTTGATGTAGTGCGATTCGTCCAGGATGACCAGATGGAAATCGTGCTCGCGCAGTTTTTCCTCGTCGCGCGGCAGCAGGGCGTAGGTGGTCAGCACCAGATCGGCTTCGGCGATCTGGTCGAACTGCGCCATGCGGTCCTTGCCTTGCAGCAGCAGCACCTTCAGGCCAGGCGCGAAATGCGCCGCTTCTTCCTGCCAGTTGCCCATCAGGCTGGTGGGGGCGATGACCAGGGCCGGCGCGGTCAGGCGGCCGGCTTCCTTCTCGACCAGGATGTGCGCCAGCGTCTGCACGGTTTTGCCCAGGCCCATGTCGTCGGCCAGAATGCCGGCAAAGCCGTATTCGCGCAGGAATTGCATCCATGACAGGCCATCGGTCTGGTAGTCGCGCAGCGTGGCCTGCAGACCGGCCGGCGTGACCACCCGCTTGACCGAACCGAACTGGTTCAGGCGCGCGCCCATGTCGCGCAGTTCGGCGCCGCCGGTCCATTCCATTTCCACGTTGCGGGCCAGCTCGTCCAGGCGGGCCGCGTCCAGCGTGGCCATGCGCAGCGAGGTCTTGATCTTGTCGCTGAAATACAACTCGCCCAAGGTGTTCAGAATCGGGCGCACGCGGCCCCAGGGCAGGGCCACGCGGCTGCCGTCCGGCAAGGTGGCCAGCATCTGGTCTTCCTCGCCGTGGTTGGCAATGACTTTCGGATTGAAATCGTTGGGCGTGTTGCGGATCAGCTGGACCAGCACCGGCAGCAGCGGCACCCGCTCCTGCTCGACCATGATGCCCAGTTCCAGATCAAACCAGGCGCGCCCGCCGTCAGCCTCGTCTTCCGTGACGTCGGCGTACCAGTCGCCCACTTCCTGGGTGTCGTAGCGGTACTTGACGGTTTTTTCGATTTTCCAGCCGGCTTCTTTCAGTGCGCTGATGCCGTCGCGCGCGAAGCGTATCCATTCGGCCTGGCTCGGCAGCAACAGGCCGCCCTTGACGCTGCTCAGCGGCAGGGTGGCCGGGGCCACAAAATGACGCTCGGTCAGCACCGCCAGCGCATCGTCCTCGGCGCCGCTGTCGCGCTGGATGATCTCGGTCACCTCGCCTTTCTGGCGCACCACGCGCTGCGACGGGTCGAACGACACGCGCTCGCCATCGTAGTCGAAGGACAGCACGGCAAAGTCATTCCAGCGCTGCAGCGAGCCGTCGGCCAGCATGGCGGCGTCCAGCGTCAGCACCGGGCGCGGCTTGACGTCGTCGCGGATGCGCTGCGGCAGCGGCTGCGGCAGCGGCATCAGGCCTTGCAGGCCGTGGGCCAGCAGCAGCTGCGACACCCGCATCTTGTCGTTATTGGTCAGCAGCGGCGCCTGCGCCACCAGCGCCTGCAGGTCGGCCAGCGGGATCTGGGTGCCGCCCTGATTGAGTTGCAATACCCCGCACGACAGGTTATCGATGTACCACGGCGGATCGGTCGGCAGCATGTAGTCGACCTGATCGGCGCCGACGTGCTTGGCGCCCGGCGGCGGCGCCACCTGCCAGCCCAGGCGCAGGCCCTTGCCCTCTTCGCGCCAGGCCAGATTGGCTTCGCGCAACACGCCGCCCTTGAGCGGATACACCAGACCGTTACCGACATCGGCCCACGAGTTCGCCCACAATAATTTGTCTTGCTCGGCGAGCATATTCAACAGCGCCGCGCCGATCTTGCCGCGCGGTTCGGTGGCCGAGCCAGTCTGGGAATTCTGGCCGCTGCGCATGGCCACGAAGAAGCGGATCAGGTCCTCGTCGGCCGGGGTCATGAAGCTGGGCGGGGTCGACAGCAGCGAAAACACTTCGCTGACCGGACTGGCCGCCGCCACGTCGCCATTCGGGCGCAGGCGGGCCTTGTACAGGCACAGCGCCACATGACGGCCGCCGCTGGTGGGCGCCATCACATAAATCAGTTTGTATTGGGTTTGCTTGGGGTCGTTATCGACCGGCGGCGGGGTGAGCTTGGCTTTCGGGTGGGCTGCCGCATCCACACGCTGCAGCCAGGTGGCAACAGCGTACGACAATTGATTCGCAGGCGGCGCAGGGCGCGTTGGGGCCGGTGCTGGAGCAGCAGGGGCGGCAGGGGCGTCGTCGCGGGTAAAATCCATAGGTCGCATTGTTGGTCAAGATGGTTCAAAAACGGCAACAGGCAATATTATCCGCCATTGAAGCGTTCGTGTTCATGTAATTCTGTATAAAAACTGCCTATCAAAGTTGGGCCGCCCACGTTCGTGACCTTTTGGGCGGCCGATGTCGTATTATTCCGGCCTTGTCTGTCTAGGAATCATCACCATGTTGCCTTCCATTGAACAACGTCTTGCCCTGGAACTGTCCGCCAAGCCGGCCCAGGTTGCCGCCGCCATCGCCCTGTTGGACGAAGGCGCCACCGTTCCCTTCATCGCCCGCTATCGTAAAGAGGCGACCGGGGGCCTGGATGACACCCAACTGCGTCTGCTTGAAGAGCGCCTGCGCTACCTGCGCGAGCTGGAAGATCGCCGCGCCAGTATCGTGGCATCGATTACCGAGCAAAACAAGATGACACCAGAGTTGTTAGATGCTGTCATGCACGCAGAAGACAAGACCCGCCTGGAAGACTTATATCTTCCGTATAAGCAAAAACGCCGCACCAAGGCCCAGATCGCCATCGAAGCCGGCCTGGCGCCGCTGGCCGACGCCCTGCTGGCCAACCCGGAACTGCACCCGGAAACCGAGGCCGCCAACTACCTGCGCGTCGCGTTCACCACCGCCGACGGCAACAACCCGGGCGTGGCCGACGCCAAGGCCGCGCTGGACGGCGCGCGCCAGATCCTGATGGAACGCTTTGCCGAAGATGCCACCCTGCTGCAATCGTTGCGCGAATATGTGCAAGAGCATGGCATTGTTGAATCGAAAGTTATTGAAGGTAAGCAAGAAGAAGGCGAAAAATTTGCCGACTATTTCGATTATTCGGAGCCGCTGGCCAGCGTGCCGTCGCACCGCGCGCTGGCGCTGATGCGGGGCCGCCGCGAAGGCATCCTGGACGTGGCCTTGCGTCTTGATAGTGAGCCGGAAAAACCCAAGTGGGACGCGCCGCACAACCCGTGCGAGAGCCGCATCGCCGCCCGTTTCGGCATCAAGAACGCCGGCCGCCCGGCCGACAAGTGGCTGTCCGACACGGCGCGCTGGACCTGGCGCGTGAAGAGCTTCATGCACCTGGACACCGAGCTGATGGGCGCGCTGCGCGAGAAAGCCGAGCTGGAAGCCATCAACGTGTTCGCTACCAACTTGAAAGCCTTGCTGCTGGCGGCCCCGGCCGGCCAGCGCGCCACCATGGGCCTGGACCCGGGCCTGCGCACCGGCGTGAAAGTGGCGGTGGTGGATGCCACCGGCAAGGTGGTGGATACCGCCGTGATTTATCCGCACCAGCCGAAGAACGACTGGGAAGGCTCGCTGCACACCCTGGGCAAGCTGGCCATGAAGCACAATGTGTCGCTGATTTCGATTGGCAACGGCACTGCTTCGCGCGAGACCGACAAGCTGGCGCAAGACCTGCTCAAGCGCTTCCCCGAACAGAAGATGAACAAGATCGTGGTGTCCGAGGCCGGCGCGTCGGTGTACTCGGCCTCCGAGTACGCCTCGAAAGAGCTGCCGGACATGGACGTGTCGCTGCGCGGCGCCGTGTCGATCGCGCGCCGGCTGCAGGACCCGCTGGCCGAGCTGGTGAAGATCGATCCGAAATCGATCGGCGTCGGCCAGTACCAGCACGATGTGTCGCAGACCCAGCTGGCGCGCACGCTGGACGCCGTGGTCGAGGATTGCGTCAACGCGGTTGGGGTGGACGTGAATACCGCCTCGGCGCCGCTGCTGGCGCGCGTGTCCGGCTTGTCGAGCTCGGTGGCGCAGGCGATTGTGTCCTACCGCGACCTGAAAGGCGCTTTCACCTCGCGCGCGGCGCTGAAATCCGTGCCGCGCCTGGGCGACAAGACGTTTGAACAGGCCGCCGGCTTCCTGCGCGTGATGCATGGCGAGAACCCGCTGGACGCCTCGGCGGTGCACCCGGAATCCTACCCGGTGGTGGAAAAAATCCTGGCCGACATCCAGAAGGACATCAAGTCCGTGATTGGCGACAGCGGCCTGATCAAGCGCCTGCAGCCGGCGAAGTACGCCGACGACAAGTTCGGCGTGCCAACCATCACCGACATCCTGAAGGAACTGGAAAAGCCGGGCCGCGACCCGCGGCCGGAATTCACCACCGCCACCTTCAAGGAGGGCGTGGAGGAAATCAAAGACTTGCGTCCGGACATGATCCTGGAAGGCGTGGTGACCAACGTCGCCGCCTTTGGCGCGTTTGTCGACATCGGCGTGCACCAGGATGGCCTGGTGCACATCTCGGCCCTGTCCAACACCTTCGTCAAGGACCCGCACACGGTGGTCAAGGCCGGCCAGGTGGTCAAGGTCAAGGTGCTGGAAGTGGACGAAAAGCGCAAGCGCATCGCCCTGACCATGCGCCTGACCGACAGCGCGCCGCAAGCCGGTTCACAGCCGCAGCAGCGCGGCGACCGCAATGACCGCCGCGCCATGGGCCAGCACCAGAAGGACCAGCAGCGGCAGCAAAACCGCGAACCGGCGATGGCCGGCAGCATGGCCGCAGCCTTCGCCAAGCTGCGGGGGTAAAATAACGGGCACCGGCATTTTCTTATAAAATGCCGGTATTCCACATCTTTTTACCCTAGAGGCAGCTATGAGCGACGTACAAACCTGGATCAAAGAAACCGTGACCAACACCCCGGTGGTGCTGTTCATGAAGGGCACCGCCCAGTTCCCGCAATGCGGCTTTTCCGGCCGTGCTATCCAGATCCTGAAAGCGTGCGGCGTTGAAAACATTGCCACCGTCAACGTGCTGGAAGATCCGGAAGTGCGCCAGGGCATCAAGGACTACTCGAACTGGCCAACCATCCCTCAGCTGTACGTGCGCGGCGAATTCGTCGGCGGCTCGGACATCATGGGCGAAATGTTTGAATCCGGCGAACTGAAGGCCCTGCTGGACAACCATGGCTAATACGCCGCGGCGGATCGTCATCGCCATCACCGGCGCCACCGGCGCGGTGTATGGCGTGCGTCTGCTGCAGCATTTGCAACACAGCGCGGCCGTCGAGACCCATCTGCTGCTCTCCGAAGCCGCGGTCCTCACCCTGCACCAGGAAACCGGCCTGCAGCGGCGCGAGGTGGAAGCACTGGCCCACGTGGTGCACAAGGTGCGCGATGTCGGCGCCACGATTGCCAGCGGCTCGTTCCAGAGCGAGGGCATGATTATCGCTCCCTGCTCGATGAAAACCCTGGCGTCGGTGGCGCATGGCCTGTCCGACAACCTGATCGCCCGCGCGGCCGACGTGGTGCTCAAGGAGCGCCGCCGGCTGGTGCTGATGGTGCGCGAAACGCCGTTCAACCTGGCGCACCTGCGCAATATGACGGCGGTCACGGAAATGGGCGGGATCATCTTCCCGCCGCTGCCCAGCTTTTATCACAAGCCCCGAACCATCGAAGAGATGGTGGACCACACGGTCGCCCGCGTGCTCGACCTGTTTGGCATCGAACACGCCCTGGCGCCGCGCTGGGCGGGGCTGAAACCGGCCAATTAACGCTTGTCGTAGTAAGAGCTGGCGGCGCGCTTCAGTTCACGGGCTTCTTCCACCATGCGGCGCTGGGCAATGCGCTTGCGCATCACTTCAGCATGCTGGGCGGCGCTCATGGGCGGGGCGGTCATCAAATCTTTCAGCTGGGCGGCATTGCTGTAGTTGCTTTTCATCAAACGGCTCAAAGCGTGACTCCCCGAAAAATAGGTTCTGTCCTATTGTGCCTGAAATCCGTGGCGGAACCATGACATTTCGCAAAGGTGGCGAAAATAAAAAGGGCGCTGCCTTGCGCGCGCCCCGCTCCAAACAAAAACCGGCCGATCCTGAACCTGGTTTCATGAATATACGGCGCCAGCATGGGGCGCCGCAGTCCATATTTCTGCGTAGTACTACGTAAAAATAACTACTTTTGGTAGTTCACTCGCACCAGCATGCGGATAAATTCGCGCGCGATCTGGCGGTGATGTTCGTCCAGCCGCTGCAAATCGGCAATCAGCTTGACGTCCGCCGACTCAAAGCGCGACAAACCATTGGCGCTGTCGCTGTTCGGCGCCCCTTCTTCCGGGCCGCCAAAACGCAGCCATTCGGCCGGCACGCCCAGCCATTGGGCGATCATGCGCAGCTTCTCCTGAGTCGGAATCGCCTCGCCTACCAGCCATTTCCGGGCTGCGTGGACGGTAATCGGCCGGCCGTCGAAACGGATATTGAATTCGCGCGCCAACCGGGTCGGACTGTCGGGCGAGTAGTGAGCGTTCTTGAGAGCCTGTTGCAGGCGTTGGCTAAAGCTTTCGCGTTCATTAGAGGAATTCATAATTGAACTATTTCACGTTGCGCCATGAAAGTCAGTCTCTGCGAAGCGGGCCGGGATTGTGACGTCATGGGATTTTTTAATTAACATTCTATCCTCTGCCGGGGCAAACGTCAGCGAAATTGCAGGGTGAATTTTATTCGGCCCCGATGCCTGGTTGATTATCATGCTGCCGCGCCGCCTTTCACGTCGCACGATACCATTGCGCATGCCCGCCAGTCACCTTGTGCCACCAACTCTACGTTTGGCGGTGGGTTTCGCGCTACAATGGCTTGACGTTGACGTAAACGGAAATCCATCAAAACCATGTCCACTTACACCATTACCGAACTGGCCCGCGAATTCGACATCACGGCCCGCGCCATCCGCTTTTACGAAGATCAGGGCCTGCTGAGCCCGTCGCGCGAAGGCGCCGGCGGCCGCAACCGTGTCTACACCGGCCGCGACCGCACCCGCCTCAAGCTGACGCTGCGCGGCAAGCGCCTCGGCCTGTCGCTGGCCGAAATCAAGAGCCTGGTCGACATGTACGAAACGCCCAAGGATTCGGTGGCGCAGATGCACCGCTTCCTGACCGTGCTGGCCCAGCACCGCGAGACGCTGGAGCAGCAGCGCGAAGACATCGAAATGTCACTGGCCGAGATCCAGGCCCACGAAGACGAGTGCAAGCGCCTGCTGGCCGCCCAGCACGCTGCTTGACGTTTACGTTAACGTCACATCGGCGTATCATGGCCGCTTCAAACCCATAACGAATAGAGGAAGACATGCTCCATCTCCCAGGCCTGACCTTTGACCATGGCGAGGACATCGCCGCGCTGCGCGAGGCCGTGCAGCAGTTCGCCGCCGCCGAGATCGCCCCGCGCGCGGCCGACATTGACCGCAGCGACCAGTTCCCGATGGACCTGTGGCGCAAGATGGGCGAACTGGGCGTGCTGGGCATCACCGTGCCGGAAGAATACGGCGGCGCCAACATGGGCTACCTGGCCCACATTGTGGCGATGGAAGAAATCTCGCGCGCCTCGGCCTCGGTCGGCCTGTCGTACGGCGCCCACTCCAATCTGTGCGTCAACCAGATCAAACGCAACGGCACCGAAGAACAAAAGCAAAAATACCTGCCCAAGCTGATTTCCGGCGAACACGTCGGCGCCCTGGCCATGTCCGAGCCGAACGCCGGTTCCGACGTGGTCAGCATGAAGCTGCGCGCCGACTTCAAGGGCGACCGCTGGGTGCTGAACGGCACCAAGATGTGGATCACCAACGGCCCCGACGCCGATGTGCTGGTGGTGTACGCCAAGAGCGACCTGGAGGCCGGTCCAAAAGGCATGACCGCCTTCCTGATCGAAAAAGGCTACAAGGGCTTCTCGATCGCGCAAAAGCTGGACAAGCTGGGCATGCGCGGCTCGCACACCGGCGAGCTGGTGTTTGAAGATTGCGAGGTGCCGGCCGAGAACGTGCTGGGCGGCCTGGGCAAGGGCGTCAACGTGCTGATGTCGGGCCTGGACTTCGAGCGCACCGTGCTGTCCGGCGGCCCGCTGGGCATCATGCAGGCGTGCATGGACGTGGTGGTGCCGTACATCCACGACCGCAAGCAGTTCGGCCAGCCGATCGGCGAGTTCCAGCTGATGCAGGGCAAGCTGGCTGACATGTACTCGACCATGATGGCCTGCAAGGCCTACGTCTACGCCGTCGGCCAGGCCTGCGACCGCGCCACCACGCCGGAGCAGGTGCGCAACCTGCGCAAGGACGCGGCCGGCGCCATTCTGTACAGCGCCGAGAAAGCCACCTGGATGGCCGGCGAGGCGATCCAGACCCTGGGCGGCAACGGCTACATCAACGAGTACCCGGTCGGTCGCCTGTGGCGCGACGCCAAGCTGTACGAAATCGGCGCCGGCACCAGCGAAATCCGCCGCATGCTGATCGGCCGCGAGCTGTTTGCCGAGACCAAGTAAAATGAATGTCGCACCGGCGCAGGCCGGTGCCCATAGAGCGCCGGCGTAGCCAGCTCAGCATGGGTACCGGCTTCCGCCGGTACGACGATGATGACCATCATGACCCAGGCCGCTTTCCCCAAACTGCTGCGTTCGCAAATCGCGTTCGACATCGCGCGCACCATCCGCGACGGTTTCGACAAGCACTACCGGCTGTTCCGCGCGACCAGCCAGCAGGCCAAGCAGCACTTCGAGCGCGGCGCCTGGGCCGAAGCGCAGCAAGCCGCCCGCGCGCGCATCGACTTCTACGACCAGCGCGTGCTGGAATGCGTGCAGCTGCTGGAAGACGAATACGAACCATCCGAACTGACCGACGAAGTGTGGCGCGAACTCAAGCTGCACTACATCGGCATGCTATCCGACCACAAGCAACCGGAGCTGGCCGAAACCTTCTTCAACTCCGTCTGCTGCAACATCCTGCACCGCAGCTACTTCCACAACGAATTCATCTTCGTACGTCCGGTGGTCTCCACCGAGTACATCGAAACCGCCGAACTGCGCCCGACCTACCGCGTCTACTACCCGGCGGCGGACGGCATGCATTTCACGCTCAAGCGCATCATCACCAACTTCCAGCTGGAAGCCAGGTTCGCCAACCTGACGCGCGACGTCGAACAAGTGGAAGCGCGCCTGAAACAGCTGTATGGCGACGCCCGCATCGAACCGAATCACCAGTTCCAGGTGCTATCAAGCCTGTTCTTCCGCAATAAGGGCGCTTACATCGTCGGCAAAAGCATCAACGGCAACCGCGTCTATCCTTTCGTGGTGCCGATCCTGCACAACCGCCATGGCGAACTGGTACTCGACACCGTGCTGTGCGACCCGGAGCAGATTGCCGTGCTGTTCTCGTTCACCCGCGCCTACTTTTTGGTCGACATGGAAGTGCCGTCGGCCTACGTGCAGTTTCTGCGCACGCTCATGCCGCGCAAGCCGCGCAGCGAGATCTACACCATCCTCGGCCTGCAAAAGCAGGGCAAGACGCTGTTCTACCGCGACTACCTGCAGCACCTCAAGCACTCGTCCGACCTGTTCGACATCGCGCCCGGCATCCGCGGCCTGGTGATGCTGGTGTTCGCGCTGCCGTCCTTCCCGTACGTATTCAAGGTGATCAAGGACTTCTATCCGGCGCCGAAGGACACCACGCGCGCGCTGATCAAGGAGAAGTACTTGCTGGTCAAGCACCACGACCGCGTGGGCCGCATGGCCGACACGCTGGAGTATTCCAACGTCGCCTTCCCGCGCAGCCGCTTCAAGGAAGAACTGCTGGCGGAGCTGAAGCAGCATGCGCCATCGATGCTGGAGGAGGACGGCGACCAGATCGTCATCAGGCACCTGTACATCGAGCGCCGCATGGTGCCGCTCAATCTGTGGCTGACCGAAAAAGAACACGACGACGCGCAGCTGGAACATGGCGTGCTTGAATACGGCAACGCCATCAAGGAACTGGTGGCCGCCAACATCTTCCCCGGCGATATGCTGTACAAGAACTTCGGCGTCACGCGCCACCAGCGCGTGGTGTTCTACGACTACGACGAAATCGAATACATCACCGATTGCCACTTCCGCGCCATCCCCGAGCCGCGCAACGAGGAAGAGGAAATGGCATCGGAGCCGTGGTATCCGATCGGCAGGCACGATGTCTTCCCCGAGCAGTTTGGCAGCTTCCTGCTGGGGAACCAGAAGATCCGCAAGTACTTCCTCAAGCATCACGCCGACCTGCTGACGCCCGAGTATTGGCAGTCGCGCAAACAACGCATTATGGATGGGGTACTGGAAGACGTTTACCCCTACCCGCAGCACATCCGCTTCTCGCACAAGCATGACTCGAACATCCCCGCGGTGACACCACCGCCTTTTATGGAGACCTTAGAAAATGAATGATCCTATCGTAATCGTCGGCGCCGCACGCACGCCCATGGGCGCCTTCCAGGGCGACTTCTCCGCCAAGTCCGCGCACGACCTGGGCGCCGTGGCGATCCAGGCCGCGGTCGAGCGTTCCGGCATCGACGGCAAGCTGGTGGAACACGTCTACTTCGGCAACTGCCTGATGGCGGGCCAGGGCCAGGCGCCCGCGCGCCAGGCCCTGCTGAAGGCCGGCCTGCCCACGTCCACCGGCGCAGTCACCCTGTCCAAAATGTGCGGCTCGGCCATGCAGGCCACCATCTTCGCGCACGACCAGCTGGTGGCCGGCAGCGCCGACGTGGTGATCGCCGGCGGCATGGAATCCATGACCAACGCCCCCTACCTGATTCCCAAGGCACGCGGCGGCTACCGCATCGGCCACGGCATGATGTTCGACCACATGATGTACGACGGCCTGGAAGACGCCTACTCGCGCAATGAGAAAACCGGCGAAGGCCGCTCCATGGGCACCTTTGCCGAGGAGTGCTCGGCCAAATACGAATTCACCCGCGAGGCGCAGGACAACTTTGCCATCGAATCGGTGAAGCGCGCGCAAGTGGCAACCAACGAAGGCTATTTCAAGTGGGAGATCGCGCCCGTCACCGTGACCTCGCGCGCCGGCGACATCGTCATCGATAAAGATGAAGGCCCGCTGAAAGCCAAAGTGGAAAAGATCCCGACGCTGCGCGCGGCCTTCAAGAAAGACGGCACCATCACCGCCGCCTCGTCGTCCTCCATCAATGACGGTGCCGCCGCGCTGGTGATGATGCGCGAATCGAAAGCCAGGGAACTGGGCCTGACGCCGATCGCCCGCCTGCTCGGCCACGCCACTTTTGCGCAGGAACCGAACTGGTTCACCACCGCACCGATTGGCGCCATCGAAAAGCTGTACAAGAAAGTCGGCTGGGGCACCAAGGACGTCGACCTGTTCGAGATTAACGAAGCGTTCGCCGCCGTGCCGATGGCGGCCATGCGCGACCTCGACATCCCGCACGAGAAGGTCAACATCCATGGCGGCGCCTGCGCGCTGGGCCATCCGATCGGCGCCTCCGGCGCGCGCATCATCGTCACCCTGCTGGGCGCACTGAAACGCAGCGGCGGCAAGAAGGGCGTGGCTGCGCTGTGCATCGGCGGCGGCGAAGCGACCGCGGTGGCCGTGGAGCTGGTGTAATGGCGACGGCAATGGTCATCGGCGCCTCGCGCGGCATCGGCCTGGAACTGGTGAAACAGTACCGGGCCGACGGCTGGCGCGTGATCGCCACCGCGCGCAAGCAGGAAGACTGCGACGCACTGGCGGCGCTGGGCGCCGAGCCGCACAAGCTGGATGTGAACAACGTTGAAGCGGTGGCCGGCATCGGCTGGAAACTGGATGGCGAAGAGCTGGACGTCGCCATCCTCAACGCGGGCGTGTATGGCCCGCGCCACGACGGCTTCCCGATGGAGACCGACTTCAACGCGGTCATGCACACCAACGTGCTGGCGGCGATGCGCCTGCTGCCGGTCATCGCGCCGATGGTATGTGCGGCCAAGGGCAAGCTGGCGGTGCTGTCTTCGCGCATGGGGTCACTGAGCGAGCGCAATTCGCCGGTGGGATCGCTGTACCGCGCCAGCAAGGCTGCCTTGAATTCGGTATTGATCGACACGGCGCTGATACATGGCAAACAGGGCGCGACCTGCGTGGCCTTCCATCCAGGCTGGGTGCGCACCGACATGGGTGGCAGCGGCGCGGATCTCTCGGTAGAAGAGAGCGCGGCAGGCATCCGCAACACGCTGGCGACGCTACCCGCGTCCGCCCAGGCGACTTATCGCAACTACGATGGCACAACCATCGGCTGGTAAAGAATAGAAGAGACAACATGATACTGAGTCAGGAACACGAAATGATCCGCGACGCCCTGCGCGCTTTTGCACAGGAACGTCTGGCCCCCAACGCGGCGCGCTGGGACAAGGAGCACCACTTTCCGAAAGAGGAACTGAAGGAGCTGGCCGCACTGGGCGCCTTCGGCGTCGCCGTGCCCGAGGAACTGGGCGGGGCGGGCATGGATTACGTGTCCCTGGCTTTGGTACTGGAAGAAATCGCGGCCGGTGATGGCGGCACGTCCACCATCATCTCGGTCAACAACTGCCCGGTATGCAGCATCGGCATGATGTATGCGAACGCGCAGCAGAAGGAACAATGGCTGCGGCCACTGGCGCAGGGCGACATGCTGGGCGCCTTCTGCCTCACCGAACCGCACACCGGCAGCGATGCCGCCGCCCTGCGCACCACCGCCACGCGCGATGGCGACCACTATGTGCTGAACGGCGTGAAGCAATTCATCACCAGCGGCAAGCATGCCGATGTGGCGATCGTGATGGCGGTGACCGACAAGGCGGCCGGCAAGAAAGGCATCAGCGCGTTCTGGGTGCCGACCAGTACGCCGGGCTACATCGTGGCCGGCATCGAACACAAGATGGGCCAGCATTCATCGGACACTGCGCAAATCCTGTTTGAAAACTGCCGCGTGCCGGCTGCGAATTTGATTGGTGAGGAAGGCCAGGGTTACAAGATCGCGCTGTCCGGGCTGGAGGGTGGGCGTATTGGTATCGCCTCGCAATCGGTCGGCATGGCGCGCTCCGCGTATGAAGCGGCGCTGAGCTACGCGCGCGAACGCGAGAGCTTTGGCAAGCCGATTTTCGAACATCAGTCGGTGCAGTTCAAACTGGCCGAGATGGCGATGCAGATTGAAGCCGCGCGCCAGCTGATCCTGCACGCGGCGGCCATGAAAGACGCCGGCCTGCCCTGCCTGAAAGAAGCCGCGATGGCCAAGCTGTTCGCCTCCGAGATGGCGGAGAAGGTGTGCTCGGACGCGATTCAAATCCATGGCGGCTACGGCTACGTCAGCGACTTCCCGGTAGAACGCATCTACCGCGACGCGCGCGTCTGCCAGATCTACGAAGGCACCAGCGACATCCAGAAAATCCTGATCGCCCGCGCCCTCTGACCGTCGTACCGGCGAAAGCCGGAATGAAGTTGCTCAGGTGTCTGCCGCCAGCGCTGCGCCGATGGCGTAGAAGGTCCCGCCGGCGATGTAATGCAGGCTGCGCAGCGAGGAGTCGGCGGTCTCAAAATGCCAGTGGCCGTTGCTGAATATGCGGTCATCGGCATATGCGGCCACCACTTCGCCGATGAACAGGTCATACACCTGCTCATTGCGCGGCTCCGGCAGCACTTTGCAGATCAGCCATGCCGACGATCCGGCCACCAGCGGCACATCATGACCATCCACGCGGAACAGTTCCACGCCGGCTTTTGCCAGCTTATCCGGCGTATCGTTGGCGCTGACGTGGCCTACCTCGTAGGTCAGCTGCAGCTGCCCCACATTTGGCACCTGCAACGCGAAATAGCCGCTCTTCTCCACCAGCGGACGCGTGGCCGTGGCCTTGTCCAGCACCAGCGTTACCTTGGGCGGCGCAAAATCCAGCGCGCACGACCACGCCGCCGACATCACGTTATCCACACCACCATGCGAAGCCGACACCAGCACCGTCGGCCCATGATTCAACAAACGATAAGCCTTCGCCAGTTCCACCGGCTTGATATGCTGATCCAATCCAGACTCCTTAACCTTTAACCGCGCGGCGGCACGATATACACAACCTTGCCGATCATCGCTTTCGCACTCACAAAACCCCAGAAACGGCTATCCAGACTATTGTCCCGGTTATCGCCCATGACGAAATAGCTGGCGGCTGGCACGGTGCAACGTATCGTCTCGTCATCGGTCGTACATTGCTCCGGCAACTCATAGGCACTGCTGCCATGCCAGGGGGTTGCGTCGCTGTTGATCAGAATATCGTGTTCTGTCTGATCCAGCTTTTCCCGATAACGCTTGAAGTAAATTAACCGGTCCGCATCCAGATAGTCTGCCTGCTGGTTGCCCCGCACATCCACGCCATTCACGAACAGACGCTTGTCGCGATAAACGATTTTATCGCCCGGCAGGCCGACAACGCGCTTGAGATAGGTCGTGCGCGGGTCACGCGGATAATCGAAAGCCATGATGTCGCCGCGCTGGATAGGCGCTGATATCGCCGCGCTGCCCAGCCGTACGCCCATCGTGCTGAAATGGCCGTAGCCCCACTTCTGAACCAACAAGGTCGCTCCCCGCATCACGGTCGGCTGCATGGAGGTGGATGGCGCACGAAATGGCTCGTACAGGAAAATTCGCAACGCCGATACCACGATGACCGCGGCAGCCACCACCGCCAACAGTCCGTACCAACGGGAGTACCAGTGCCGCACCTCGCCTCCGGTCCGCTCTGCTGCCAGGCGGTATGCGCGCCAGGCCCAGAACACGGCCAACACGAGCGAGACCACGCCAAGTAACAGTTCCAGTTGCGGCCCCGGCAGTAAAAAACCGGCTAGGCCAACAGTCAGTCCCACGGCAAAGCTGATCGCGCTCCAGCGCGGCGCACCGACGTATAGAAATCCTAATGGCGCAGCAAAAAAGCCGAGGATTAATGCAATCCACTTTTTAGGTTTCAAATAAGCTCCACACGAGAAAGAAAGATGCCAGCCTGACAAACAATGACGGCAAGGTCAAGCATCGGCATTTTCTGGACGAAAAAAAAGCCCGCATCGCTGCGGGCTTCGTTCCAATGTATTACCTATTCTTTAATCGTACCGGGCTCCCTGGCTATCTGCCAGGTGAGGCGGCGTCCCAGGCGCCCATGCTATCTGCGTGGTGCCCCTGGCGTGTAAATCGACCAACGTATTCGGAATTACAACCCCGGCTTCTGCGTCACCTGCGCCATCGAACTTACACAACTCTGGGCGCGGCGCGTCGGCCGGACGTGGGACTGTTTGCATGCAAACCTCAACCACAAACGGAGTGTACCACACTTTTTGTGCGATGCACAAATTATTTTATTTGTGTGGTTTGCGTGGTCATGGGCTGCGGCGCGCGGTTGGGTCGTTCGCGCCCCACGCGCTCGAACTCGGAAATCACCTGCGCGCCAAACAGCAGCAGGGTGGCGCCGATCTCCAGGCTGAACATGACCACAATCGCGGTCGTCATCGAACCATACACCACGTTCACCTGCGACAAGGTAGTGAAGTACCACACCAGTATCCGCCGCGCCACCTCCCACAGCAGCGCCGCCGTCACGCCGCCGATCAGCGCGTGCGACAGCGACAGCCGTCCGACCGGCATCACCAGGTAAATCGAGGTCAGCACCAGCACCTCGCCGCCCAACCCGAGCAAGTACAACAGCACGCCCGAGACGCCGTTCAACGACCAGCTATAGCCAAACAGCCGCACGCTCTCCTGGCCCAGCACCTGCAGGCTGCCCGCCACCAGCGTGACTACCAGCATGCCCGCGCCCAGCGACAGGATGTAGCAATAGGGCATGATGGCCGAGACCATGAAATGGCGCCGCCGTATCGCCACCCGGTGCTTGAAAATCACGCACATGGCGTTCTCCAGCACCGTAAAAGCCAGCGAACTGAAGAACAGCATGGTCACCACCAGTACCCCGCCCACCAGGTCGCGATGCTCCAGAAAATGCGCCACTTCCGTGACAATGGGCTTGGACTGCCCCGGCACCAGCCAGTTCAGGTATCGACCGACGGTCAGCAGCAATTCATCCTGATCGATCACATGCGACAGGGCCACCACCACCAGCATCAACAGCGGCAGGATCGACAGCAGCGAGTAATACGCCACCGCGCCCGCCAGCAGCAGGCCTTGATTGGCGCGGAAACCTTTCAGGCATTGCACCGTGAAATCCATGGGATGGCCGGCCACATAGGCCAGCGCCCTGCGGTTGAATAGGTTCATGCTGTCATTCTAGGCACAGCTCAGTGTGCGGTATGTGCGTCTACGTCCAGATAGCGCCAGTTGGTGAACTCCACCGGGTGACGACGGTAATTTTTCAACCACGGCTGCTGCAAGTCGGCGGATATGGGATGCGTCAGCAGCACCCACGGCGTGTAGGCGTGGATGATGTTCGCCAGCTCATCATACAGGGCCGTGCGCTGCGGCGACTCTCCCATCAAGCGGGCTTGTTCATAGCGCTGATTGTATGCCGGCAGGTTGAAACGGGCGTAATTGGCGCGGCCGGCATTGGGGCCGTACAGCAATTGGTAAAAGTTATCGCCATCGGGGAAGTCGGCCACCCAGTTGGTTTCAAACATCATCACCGCGCCGAGGCGCGAGGCTTTGATGATCTCGGTTTTCTTGTCGCTCTTGAAGACGACCTTGAGGCCGATGGCGTTCAGGCTCTTGCGCCACAGCTCGTCGCGCAGGCGGCCGACGGTGGAGGCTTCGCTGTGCATCACCAGCGTCAGCGGCTTGCCGTCCGGCTGGCTGCGGAAGCCGTCCTTGCCCTTGCGGTAGCCGTAGCGCTCCAGCAGGGCGTTGGCCAGCGCCGGATCGTAAGCGACTGGGCTGCGGTACCGCGGGTCGTTGCCCAGCACATTCGGCGGCAGCGGCGTGACGGCGGGCAGGGCCAGGCCTTTCTTCATGACCGCCACGTCCTCGGCGCGGTTGTAGCCGAGCGCGATGGCGCGGCGCAAGGCGACTTTCTCCTTGCTGTAGCCACCGATCAGCGGGTCGTCCATGTTCATCCACATGTAATACGTTTGCAGTACCGGGAAGGGCGCGAGGACAATGCCTTTGCGGGCCAGTTCCGGCCTGAGCCTGGCGTCGTCGGTCAGCACCATTTCCTTCATCGATTCCGGCAGCTGCTCAAGGAAATCGAATTCGCCGTTCAGGAAGCCCAGCACGCGCGACTGGTATTCCTCAACGATTTTAATGTCGATGCGGTCCAGGATCGGCAGGCGCTGGCCCTGGAATGCTGTTGGGCGGAAATCGCGGTTGGCCAGCAGCACAATCTGGTCGCTGCGCTTCCAGGTGCCGATCTTGAACGGGCCGCTGCCGACCGGGTGGTTGCCGGCTTGGGCGCCGTAAGCTTCCACCACCTCGCGCGCCACCACGCTGGTGGCCGGCATCGCCAGGTAAAACAGGAAATTGGGATCGGGGGCTTTCAGGCGGATGCGCAGGGTGAGGCGGTCCACGGCCTGGATCTCGGCCACGCCGTCGAACAGGTACAGCCAGGGCGATTTCAATGCCGGCTCATGCAGGCGTTTGAAGCTGTAGACGTAGTCGTCGGCCGTGACCTGGCGTTTTGCGCTCTTGAAGGCGGCGTCCGGCGTGAAATAGACGTCGTCGCGCAGGTGGAAGGTGTAGGTTTTGCCATCGTCGCTGAGTTCCGGCATGGCGCTCAGCGTGTTGGGGATGAGTTTGACCGGGCGGGCCAGATAGTCGTAGCGCAGCAGGGGATCGAACAGGTTTTCCAGCAGACTGAGGGTGGCGATGTCCGAGGCGACGGCCGGGTCGAGCGCGGTTTCGCCGGTGCTGAGGAAGGCGTGCAGGACTTTTTGCCCGGCATGGGCGCCGGCGTTCGCCGGAGCGACGGTGGCCAGCGCCACCACCACTGCACAAATTTTCAGCATCCTTTGCATGCGGCCTCGCACGGTAAAGCGGCAGCTTATAACTTTTTGCGCTTGCTTACCCGCTATACTTTGCAGATTCACTACTGCCCCCACGAAAAATGTCGCTCAATTACATCTGGTCCGGATTTTTCCTCGTCGGCTTTCTGGCCGCGCTGGCGCAATTCCTCTTCCTGGGCGACACGGAAATCTTCAAGCGCATCATCGACGGCACCTTCGATTCGGCGCGCACCGGCGTGATGGATATCGCCCTGCCGCTGGCCGGGGTGATGACGCTGTGGCTGGGCATCATGAACATCGGGGAAAAAGCCGGTGCCATCGACCTGCTGGCCAAACTGATCGCGCCGTTCTTCTCGCGCATCTTCCCCGGCGTGCCAAGCAACCATCCGGCCACCGGCCACATGGTGATGAACTTCTCGGCCAATCTGCTGGGCCTGGACAACGCCGCCACGCCGTTCGGCCTGAAGGCGATGGAAAGCCTGCAAACGCTCAACCCCAACAAGGACGAGCCGACCGATGCGCAGATCATGTTCCTGGTGCTGCACACTTCCGGCCTGACGCTGATCCCGCTGGCCATCATGGCGCAGCGCTCTATCCTTGGCGCCGCCGACCCATCCGACATCTTCATTCCCTGCATGGTGGCGACCTATGTGGCGACCATGACCGGCATCATCGCGGTCGCCATCCGCCAGCGCATCAACCTGTTCAACCGCGTGGTGGTGGGCTGGCTGGGCGGCATCACGGCGTTCATTGTGGCCGTGGTCTGGTACTTCACCAACTACCTCACCAAGGGCGAAATCGAAGTCGTCTCCAAAGTGTTCAGCAATTTCGTGCTGATGGCGGTGATCGGCGGCTTCATCATCGGCGCCCTGCGCAAGAAGGTGAATGTGTACGAGGCCTTTATCGAGGGCGCCAAGGGCGGCATCCAGACTTCGCTGACCGTGATTCCATATTTGGTCGGCATGCTGGTGGCGATCAGCGTGATCCGCAACGCCGGCCTGCTGGGCTTTGTGGTGCAGGGCTTCAACTGGCTGTTCAGCGCCATCGGCATGAACACCGATTTCGTCCCCGCGCTGCCGACCGCATTGATGAAGCCTTTGAGCGGCAGCGCCGCCAAGGCCATGATGATCGACACCATGCAAACCTACGGCGTCGATTCCTTTGTCGGCCGCCTGGCCTGCGTGTTCCAGGGCTCGGCCGATACCACCTTCTACATAGTCGCGCTGTACTTTGGCTCGGTCGGCATCCGCAAGACGCGTTACGCGATCTCCTGCGGGCTGATTGCCGACCTGGCCGGCGTGATTGCTGCGATTGCGATTTCCTATGTCTTCTTCCATTAAGTCTTTGGTGCTGGCCGCGCTGCTTGCGGCCGGCCTGGCCCATGCCGCGCTGCCGGAACCGGTGGCGCAGCTGATGCAGTCCGCGCAGATTCCGCAGGAGGCGGCCGGCGTCATCGTCATGCGCGGCGACACCGTGCTGGTGTCGCACAACCCGACGCTGAGCATGCAGCCGGCATCCACCATGAAGCTGTTCACCACGATGGCGGCGCTGGAGCAGCTGGGCCCCGTGTTCCGTGGCCGCACCGAGTTCCGCACCAATGCCGACGTGGTCAACGGCGTTTTGCAGGGCGACCTGATTCTGCGCGGCGGCGCCGATGCGGACTTGAACGAAGATGCGCTGTCGCACATGCTGCAAGCGCTGCGCAACCAGGGCATCCGCCGCATCAAGGGCGATATCGTGGTGGACCGCCAGCTGTTCCAGCCATCGCGCCCGGATGCGGGGCAGCCGCCGTTTGACGAATATCCATGGGCGTACTACAACGTCATTCCGAATGCGGCGCTGGTCAACACCAACCTGCTGAAAGTGGAGATGCGCTCCAGCGCCGACAAGCTGTCGCTGGTGATGCTGCCGGAGCTGGACAAGGTCAGCATCCGCTCGGAGATGAAGCTGAGCGACACCCCCTGCGCCGCATGGGAAAACGGCTGGCGCTCGCCGGACTACACGCGCAAGGGCGACCGCATCGAAGTCGTCCTGCACGGCAGCTTCCCCAAAGACTGCGTGAAATCCACCAGCATCAACGTGCTGGATAGCCAGGACTACCTGGCCCGCCTGCTGCTGGCGGAATGGCGCCAGCAAGGCGGCACGCTGAGCGGCGAAGTACGCGACAGCGGCACCACCATACCTGCCAGCCGCCTGCTGGCCGAACATGTCTCGCGCACGCTGCCTGAAATCCTGCGCGACACCAACAAACAATCCGACAACACGCTGGCCCGCACCATCTTCCTCAGCCTGGGCAGCCTGGAAGCCGACCCCACGCTGGGCAGCCGCCCGCTGGCTGCGGACGCCGGCCGCGCCAGCACCGCCATGCGCGCCGAAACCGCGATCCGCGCCTGGCTCCAGCAGCACAACATCGACGGCAATGGACTGGTAGTGGACAACGGCTCCGGCCTGTCGCGCAGCGAGCGCGCCACACCGGCGCAACTGGCAGGCGTCCTGCAAGCGGGTCTGAAAAGCCTGTGGATGCCGGAATTCCTGGCCAGCCTGCCGATCGCCGCCACCGACGGCACCATGCGCCGCCGTCTCAAGGACAGCCCGGCCGCGCAGCGCGCGCGCCTGAAGACCGGCAGTCTGAAAGGCGTGATCGCAGTCGCTGGCTACGTCCCGGACGCCAGCAACCAGCCCTGCATCGTGGTTGCCATCCTCAACGACGAGCACGTCGCCAATGGCGCCGGTCGCGCCGTGCTGGACGCCCTGACCGACTGGGTGGCGCGGCAGGGGGGCGCTACAGCGCAGGCGCCGCTTCCGCCGCCAGATAATCGATAAAGGCGCGCACCTTCAACGGCAGATGCGGTCCGGGCGGGTACACCGCATACACGTTGCCGGCATAAGGCTCGTCCAGCTCCCAGTCCGCCAGCACCTGCCGCACCCGTCCCTGTTCCAGCGCCGCGCGCGCGGTAAAGTTGGGCAGCAGGCCGATGCCGCTGCCCGCCTCCACCGCCGCCAGCAGCGCCACGCTGTTATTGATCGTCAGCCGCGACGGCACGCGCAGCGTGCTTGCCGCGCCTTCGCGGCGAAACGTCCATTCCTCGCCAAAGCGCGCATAACCGAGATAGCTGCAGGCATGGCGGGGCAAATCGTGCGGCGTGGCCGGCGCCCCATGCGCCGCCAGATATTGCGGCGACGCCACCAGCACATAGCGCACCTTGCCCAGCGGACGGGCGGCCAGTCCCGGCGCCGGCTCGGTGGCGATACGGATCGCCAGGTCCACACCTTCCTCGACCAGATCGACATTGCGGTCGACCAGGATCAGCCGCACCTGCACCTCGGGATACCGCTCCAGAAAGACCGGCAGCCGCGGCGCCAGCCAGATCTGCCCCAGCGCGACCGGCGCCGTCACCGCCAGCACGCCGTTGGGACGGGCGCGATAACTGCCCGCCAGCGCGTGAATCTCGCGCGCGGTGCTCAGCATCCGCACGCAGCCGGCATGGACGTGCTGGCCCAGTTCCGTCAGCGACAGTGCACGGGTGGTCCGGTGCAGCAGACGCCCTCCCATGTGCGTCTCCAGGCGCGACACATGACGGCTGACGGCGGAGGTAGTCAGGCCCAGGATCCGCGCCGCCGCCGAAAAGCCGCCGCTGTCGACCACCTGGGCAAACACTGCCATTTCCTTGAGCATCTCCATGATTTCACCATTGCACAAGCTTCAACAATGTTTTGCATTTTAATGTAATTGTGTATTTTTTAGACGAGGTCCATACTCAGCCCATCACATCGCAAGGAGCCATCATGAAACAACGCAAACTGGGCAATCAGGGCTTGACCGTTTCCGCGCAGGGCCTCGGTTGCATGGGCATGACGCATGCCTACGGACCGTCCGACCAGCAGGAAGCCATCGCCACCCTGCACCGCGCGCTGGAACTGGGCATCAATTTCTTCGATACGGCCGAGGTCTACGGCCCGTATAACAATGAGGAATTGCTGGGCCGCGCTTTTGCCGGCCGCCGCAGCGAGGCCATCATCGCCACCAAGTTCGGTTTCGATATCCGCGATGGCGCCACAGTGGGCGTCACCAGCGATCCGGCGCAGATCCGCGCACACGTTGAAGGTTCGCTGCGCCGGCTGGGCACCGACTACATCGATCTGCTGTACCAGCACCGCATCGACCCCAAGGTGCCGATCGAGGAAGTGGTGGGCGTCATGGGCGAACTGGTGCGCGAAGGGAAGGTGCGTTATCTGGGGCTGTCCGAGGCCGGCGTGGCAAACATCCGGCGGGCCCACGCAGTGCATCCGATCAGCGCGCTGCAAAGCGAGTATTCGCTGTGGGAGCGCAATCTGGAAGACGATATCATTCCCGTGTTGCGCGAGCTGGGCATCGGACTGGTGCCGTTCAGCCCCTTGGGACGCGGCTTCCTGGCCGGCACCGCCAGGCGCGCCGAGGAATATCCGCCGGAAGACTTCCGCCATCAGGACCCGCGCATGCAGGGTGCCAACTTCGACGCCAACATGCAGGCGGCGCAGGCAGTGCGCGATCTGGCGGCCGCGCGTGGACTGGCGCCCGGGCAGGTGGCGCTGGCCTGGGTGATGCAGCAGGGCGAAGACATCGTGCCAATCCCCGGCACCCGCCGCCGCGTCAATCTGGAGCAGAACGCGGCCGCCGCCAACGTCCTGCTCAGCACCGCCGAGATGGCCGCACTGGAAAGCGCGCTGCAACAGGTGGCCGGCCCGCGCTACAGCCAGGAACGCATGGCCACGGTCGACCGCTAGCCGGTCCGGAGCCACGCGGCGACGCTTGACTTGCATGCGACATCTGTCGCACAATGGTGGCAACAGTCGCACACGGGGCATCGCATGGCTATTTCCATTTCCTTTACCGGCATCGATTTGCTGGCATTCCAGTTCCTGCTGGCCAGCCTGGGCTGCGTGGCCGCCGGGCTGGGGGTGTGGGCCGTGACCGCGCTGGCCCGCCGCTGGCTGCCCGGCATTGCCGCGCAGCGCACGGTGTGGCTGCTGGCCCAGTGCACCATCGCCGCCGCCTTCCTGCTGGTGCTGGTGCCGCACAGCGAGCGCCTGCATCTGCTGCCGCCGATCGATATCGAAAGCTTTACCGCCGAACCGGCCGCCACTACCGCTGCTGGCGGGCTGGCCGCCGCCAGCAGCGGCCAGCCCGCCAGCACACCAAACCAGGACCGCACCCCGCGCAACTACCTGGCCTGGGCCGCCAAGGCCTGGGTGCTGATCTACGCGACCGGATTCGGCCTCGCGCTGCGCCAGTGGCTGCACAGCCGCCGCGCACTGCAAGCCCTGGCCAGCGCCGGCGACCACACAGCCACCCGGCCAGTCGACACCATCGAAATCGACGCCCCCATCTCGCCCATGCTGTTTGGCCTGCTGCGCCCACGCCTGCTGTTGCCGCGCCATCTGCACGGCTTTGCCGACCACCAGCGCCAGCTGATCATAGAGCACGAACTGACCCACTGGCGCCGCCGCGACCTGCACTGGGCCGGCGCCGGCATCGCACTGCAAACCCTGTTCTGGTTCAATCCCTTCATGCATTTGCTGCGTCGGCAGCTGTCGTGGGCGCAGGAACTGGGCTGCGACCGCGACGTGCTGCACGGCCGTCCGCCGGCACAGCGCAAAGCCTACGCCGCGGCGCTGGTCGCCCAGCTCACGCTGCAACAGACCAGCATGCCGACCGCGCTCGCCTTCGGCAACGTCACACCCGACAGCATGGCTGGCCGCATTGCGCTGATCCGCGCGCCATCGCGCCACAGCCGCTGGACCGGCGTGGCCGCAGCGGCCGGACTGGCCGCAGTGCTGGGCGCCAGTCTGACGCTGCAACCATCGCTGGCGTCGCAAACCAGCGCTCAGCTGTCCTGCACCGCGCTGATGGACGCCGCCAGCGGCCAGCGCCTGCGCTACGACGGCCAATGCGAACAACAGGTCACGCCAGCCTCCACCTTCAATATCGTGGTCGCGCTGATGGGCTATGACAGCGGCATACTGACCGACGAACACACGCCTCGGCTGCCCTACAAGTCCAGCTACGCCAGCTGGAACAAGGAATGGCAGACCGACACCGACCCATCCAGCTGGATCGCCAACTCCACCGTGTGGTACGCGCAGCAGGTCACCACCCAATTGGGCCAGCAGCGCTTCCAGCGCTATATCGACAGCTTCAACTACGGCAACCGCGATATCTCGGGCGACACCGGCAAACACAATGGCCTGACCCAGTCATGGATTGGCTCTTCGCTGCAGATTTCGCCGGCCGGACAGCTGGAGTTCCTGCGCAGGATCGTCACCCGCCAGCTGCCGGTTTCGGACCAGGCCTACGAGATGACCGCGCGCATTCTGCATCCGCAGACGCTGGCCAATGGCTGGACCATTTACGGCAAAACCGGTACCGCCTCGCCGGTCCAGCCCAATGGCCGCGACGACGAAAGCCGCCAGTACGGCTGGTATGTCGGCTGGGCCACCAAGGGCGCACGCACCATCGTGTTCACCCGCATGACACTGGACCACCGACAGCAGACCTACGCCGGGCCAAGGGCCAGGCAGAGCTTCCTGCGCGACGTGGCGTCCCAGCTCGACACGCTTTAATCCCCAACCCAAGGAGCCAACTTGTCTACTCTGAGCCGCATGGCATTCGCCATCGCAGCGTGCTGCTGCACGCCCTTCGCCTACGCCGCCGACCTGAAAACGGTGGTCGACCAGGCCGTCCAACCGATCATGCAGGAGTACGACGTGCCCGGCATCGCGGTCGCCGTGACGGCTGACGGCAAGACCCGTTTCTTCAACTACGGCCTGGCGTCGCGCGAGCAGAAAACGCCGGTCAGCGAGAACACGCTGTTTGAACTGGGCTCGGTCAGCAAGACCTTCACCGCCACGCTGGCGGCTTACGCGGTGGCGCAGGGCAAGCTGTCGCTGGACGATCATCCCAGCCGCTACATGCCGCAGTTGAAAGGGACGCCTGTGGATAACGCCACGGTTCTCCACTTCGGCACCTATACCGCTGGCGGTTTTCCACTGCAGCTCCCTGAAGCGGTGCAGAACAATGAGCGCAGCATGCTGGCCTACTTCCGCGACTGGCAGCCGAAAGCCGCGCCGGGCAAGCTGCGCGAGTATTCCAATCCGAGTCTCGGCCTGTTCGGCCATCTCACCGCGCTGGCGTTGAAAGAGGATTTTGCCGAGGCTATGCAAAAGCATGTGATCTCGCCGCTTGGGTTGAACAACACCTACGTGCGCGTGCCGGAAAGCGCGATGCCAAACTACGCATGGGGCTACGACAAGGACAAGCCTGTGCGCATGCAACCCGACCTTTTTGCCGAACAGACCTACGGCGTACGCTCCACCAGCGCCGACATGATCCGCTACGTGCAGGCCAACATCGATCCGCAGGCGTCCATGCGGCCGATCATCGCCGGCACCCATGTCGGCTACTTCCGCACGGGCCTCATGACGCAGGGTCTGGGATGGGAGCAGTTTGCATACCCGACCTCGCTGGAGCATCTGCTGGAAGGGAATTCCCCCGAAATGCTTTTCAAGGCCAACGCCACCAAACGTGTCACGTCGCAAGCGGAATCCGGTTTGTACGACAAGACCGGTTCAACGCGCGGTTTCGGCGCGTATGTGCTGTTCGTGCCGGAGAAGAAAATCGGCGTGGTGATTCTGGCGAACCGCAACTATCCGATTCCTGCGCGCGTAAAGGCGGCGCATGCGATTCTGACACAGCTGGAACAGTAAACTGCGCTAAAGCACGCGCGTGTAGTGCTGGCGGACGTGCGTGCGATCGCCGCAATCGAAGTGCCACCATTCGGTGTTGATGCCGTGCCAGCCGTTGTGCAGCATGGCGTTGCGCAACCAGCGGCGGTTTTCGATTTGCTGTTCGGTCAGGGCTCCGATCGCCAGCAGGCCTTCTTCCAGTGCCGGATGCGAACGTTCAGTGAGGTCGTCGAAGCCGGTGCCCATGTCAAGTTCACGGCCTTGGGCATCCAGCAAGGTGAGGTCGAGCGCCATGCCAAAGGAGTGGATCGAGCCGCGTACCGGATCGGCGATGTAGGTCAGCAGATCTGTGCCTTGCAGGGCGGACCAGAGTTGTTCCTGCACGCGCTGAGGGCGCAGGGCATCCAGTACCAGCAGCTTATAATCCGGCTTGCGCGCAGCCAGCCACGCGACGGCGTTTTCCAGCGCGGCGGCGGCGTCCTTGTGCAGCCAGCGGCAATCCAGAGGAGAGTAGAGATCGCGGCCGACGAAGTTGTCGGCCGTGGCGTAGCGCAGATCGGCCGCGATGCCTGCAATGCTGTCCAACCGGCGGAAATCAGGATGGCCGGGGATCGCTTCGCAAGCAACGGGCGGCGCGGTCATGACAATGCCGCGTCAGAGCGACTCGGTCGGCTCGGTCACCGGTGCCGGCGCGGCGGGCAACGGCGCGGGCACGGTGGCTGCAGGCGTGCTGCTTGCGGCGCCTTGCGCGGCAGCGGGCGACGACACAGGCGATGCGCCGTTTGTGGGCCCCTGCGCGGCGGGCGATGGCGTGGACGGGGCGGCGCGGGCGGCGTCTGGCGCGGCGCTGGCTGGCACCGCCGGCACAGGGCTGGTCAGCACGTCCAGCATCGCGGCGGTTTCCGCATCCGGCGTGCCGTCGTAGAGCGATGGGCGGTACTTGGTCTGGAACACCGAAATCACATTGCGCGTGGCCTGATCCAGCTCGCCGTTCTGCGGCACCGCATAGCCGATCTCCGCCAGCTTGCGCTGGAACCACACCACATCCGGCATCTGCTCCTGCAAGCCCGGAAGGCGCGCCGCCACGCGGCTCGGTTCCGGCCAAGGAATCAGTCCCGCATCCGCCAACTGCTTCCACGGAAACGCCGGCCCCGGGTCCTGCTTGCGCTGCGGCGCGATATCGTTATGCCCGAGGATGTTCCCCATCGGGATATTGTGCCGCTTGACGATATCCTTCAACAGCAAAATCAGCTGATCAATCTGCGCCTGGGAAAACGGCGCATACACCCGTCCCTGCGGCGTCTCCTTGAAGCCCGGATTTACAATCTCAATCCCGATCGATGCCGAATTGAGCTGGTTATAAATCTTCCAGCTGCTCAGCCCTGCATGGTTCGACTGACGCGACTCATCCACCAGCGTATAGAAAAACGGCTGCTCCGTATCCGTCAGCAGATAATGCGCACTGACCTGCGTGCCATGCGCCAGCGTGTTGATGGAACGCGGCAGATCGCTCACCGTGTAATGCAGGATCACATACTTGATACGGTCACTCTGCGCACGCGCAGTCAGCGAATGATCGAAGCGTGGACCTTGCGGCGGCGGCACCGTGGCGCAACCGGCCACCAGGGCAGTCAAAGCGAGTAGCGGAACAATTTTCATAAGCGTGTCGGCATCGGTTCAATGATGGGAGTGTAGAGCAATCCGCGCCGCCGCGTGGTGCGCCAGCGTGTGCCGCTGCGCCATCGACAATTCAGCAGGCAACGCGGCGCGCATGCTCTGCGCGATCAGCGGATGCAGATGCGCCGCCCGTCCGCCCAGCGCAATCGGACGCGCACCGTAGCGGCCCACCAGCGCCAGCGCAATCCGCGCCAACTCGCTGCCCGCCCGTTCAAGAATGTTGCGCGCCACCGGATCGGTATCCGCGCTGGCGGCGACGGCCAGCGCCAGCCGCCCGATCGCGCCGCGATCCTGCCCGTAAATAAACTGGCGCGACAGCGACCAATCACTGCCGCCGATCTGCGCAAACACCGCGCGCGCCATGGCCGACTGCTGCCACACGCCCGGCTGCTCATCTTCCAGACGCCAGATATGGCGCATGGCTTCGCGCGCGATCCAGAACCCGCCGCCGCCATCATCCAGCGTCACGCCACGCCCGCCGGCGCGATGGAACTGGCCATCCGCATCGATAAACGCAGCGATCGAACCGGTGCCGGCATACACGAGATAACCCTCGCCCGGCGCAAAGCTGTCCAGATACGCAATCTCCACATCGTTGCGCATGCCAACGGCGGACGGCGCCAGCTTCAGCGCCTCCGCCAGCATCTGCGTGGCCTGCGTGCTGACGCCGTCAAAACCCGTCAAGCCGGCGCACACGCGCACCGGCTGACCGGCAGCCAGCACCTGCGTCGCCAGCATGGCGAAGATGCCGCGCACCGCATCGCGGCCGGCGGTGCTGGCCATCTGCGTGGCCGACATGCCGGCCACGCTGCCCTCGGCCACGATGGCGCCCGCCGCATCAGCCAGTGCCCAGCGGGTTTGCGTGCCTCCTGCATCGATGCCCAGACCGAGATGGCTCATCTTCAACTCCGTGTGTAGACGTTGATACGTTCACTTTCATTGCCCAGGCGGTCCACCGCGCTGACCACCACCGACTGCGCCGCGCCGCCGGCCGCATCGTCAGCCAGCAGCAGCAGCGGACGCGAAGCCGGCGCCACCGCAAAGCGCCACTCGCCACCGTAGCGCGACCAGATCGCGTAATGCGCCACCGCCTTGCCCGCGCCGGCGGACAGCTTCAAGGCCACGCCATTGCTCTCGCGCCGCGCGGCGGCCTGCGGTGCGGCCGGCGCTTCCGCCCCCAGCCACGGCGTGGCCGGCGTCAGCGCGGCGGTTTGATAAGCCTGCGATTTCAACTGATCCGCAATGCCCTTGCGGTTTTCCATCAGCGCCGCGATCGAGAAGTGCAGGTGGCCGCGCACGCCATTGCGGCTGCGCGTGACGCCGATCTGCTTGACGATTTCCTCCGGCGCGAAAGCCTTGGCGGTGTTGTCAATGCGGCTGGTGTACAAGCCTGGCCACACATGGCGTGCGCGCGTGTTCTGCGCCAGCCAGTAATCGAGCAGCACATCAAAAGCCTGCGGCGCCTGCGACACCGGCCAATACAACTGCGGCGCGAGGTAATCCAGCCAGCCATTGGCCAGCCACAGTTCCGCATCGGCATACAGCTTGTCGTACTGGCTGAAACCCATGATGCCGGCCGGACGGCGGTCCGGACGGCCAATGCCGAATGGGCTGATGCCGAATCGCACCCACGACTTTTCCTTGCGGATGCCGAGGTACATCGCTTCGATCAGCGAATTGACATTCTGACGGCGCCAGTGCGCGCGGTCCAGAGAGCCGCCGGCCAGCAAATAGCGCTGCCACGAGGCCTGGTCCGGGAACTCCAGCTCCTGTTTGGCGCCGACGCCGCCATCCAGCGCCACGCCTTCCGGCCCGGCGGCATTCGGCGTATCGATCGGATACGGGTAGAAGTAATCGTCGATGTGGACGCCGTCGATATCGTAGCGGCGCACCACATCCAGCACCACGTCCAGCGTATGCTGCGAAGCGGCCGCCTCGCCCGGGTCCATCCACAGATAGCGGCCATACGGCTTGACCACTTCCGGCTGCGTGCGGCCGATGTGATTGGCCGCCAGCGGCGACTTGGCCGTCGCATGCCGCGCGCGATAGGGATTGAACCAGGCATGCAGCTCCAGTCCGCGCGCGTGCGCCTGCTCGATCCAGAACTGCAGCGGGTCCCAGGCCTGTGCCGGCGGACGGCCCTGCTGGCCGGTCAGGAATTCCGACCATGGCTCCAGCGTGGACGGATAAATCGCATCCGCGCTCGGGCGCACCTGTAGCACGATGGCGTTCAGGTTCAGCGCCCTGGCGCGGTCAAGAATGGCGAGCGCTTCGGCCTGCTGTCTGGCCATGCCCAGATTGCTGCGGCTGGGCCAATCGATATTGGCGACGGTGGACACCCAGGCGGCGCGGAATTCGCGCGGCGCAGGCGGCGGCATATTGGCGTTGACCACGGCCGGCGCCGACGGCGCGGAGGGAACACCGGCAGGCGCAGCCGGGCCACCGGGCACGCTGCCGGCTTCCGGCACAGGCGCCATCGGCGTGCTGGAACATCCCTCAAGCAAGGCCGCGATGCCGGCCGCCACGCCGGCCGACAGGGTCAGCCGCTTCTTCGCATTAAAAACCAAAACCACTCTCCGAATCAGTCGAGATCGTATTGTAATAGCTATTTCCGGCCAAATTCGGCCGGGATGCGCACCAGCGCGGCCATCACAAACGCGGGCAGGGTGGAAACACAGGCCCAGATGAAGAAGTTTTGATAACCCAGCTGCTGCTGTAGCCAGCCGCTCACCATGCCCGGCAACATCATGCCGAGGGCCATGAAGCCGGTGCAGATGGCGTAGTGGGCGGTTTTATGCTCGCCATCCGCCACCAGCACCATGTACAGCATGAACGCGGCAAAGCCGAAGCCATAGCCGAATTGCTCGATCGCGAGGCAAACCGATACCAGCGCCAGGTTGTCCGGCAGCGCCGTGGCCAGATACACAAACACCAGATCCGGCACATGCATGATAAACACCATCGGCATCAGTGCGCGCTTGAGGCCAAAGCGCGACACCGTCACCCCGCCGGCCAGCCCGCCGATCACCAGCGCACAGACGCCGATGGTGCCGTAGACCAGGCCGAAATCCGAGGTGCTGAGGCCCAGCCCGCCCTTGTCGCGCGGATCGAGCAGGAACGGCGCCGCCATTTTCAGCAGTTGTGCTTCGCCCAGACGGTACAGCAGCAGAAATCCCAGCGTGGTCAGGATGGCCGGCTTCTGGAAAAAGCTGCGGAAAGTGTGAACAAAGTCCTGCCACAGCGCGCCGCCGCTGACATGGCTGCGGTCCGCATCCGGGCGCGGCAGCATGACATGGTGATATGCACACAGCGCCAGATAGAACGCGGCCATCAGCGCAAACACCAGCGACCACGCCTGCGCCGGATCGCCGCTCGATTTGATCAGTTCGCCAGCGATATAGACCAGGCCGCCTTGTCCGCCGATCATCGCCAGCTTGTAAAACGCACTGCGCACGCCGACAAACGCCGCCTGCTGACGCTGAGTGGGCAGGCCGAGCATGTAGAAACCATCGGAAGCGATATCGTGGGTGGCCGAACTGAAGGCCATCAGCCAGAAAATCGCCAGGGTCCAGCGGAAGAAATCGGGCGCGTGCAAAGTCAGCGCCACCGCCGCCAGGCTGGCGCCGCCGACCAGCTGCATGGTCACCGTCCAGCGCCGCTTGGTGCCGAACATCTCCACAATGGGCGACCAGAGCGGCTTGACCACCCAGGGCAAATACAGCCAGGCCGTATAAAACGCCAGATCGGCATTTGAGATGCCCAGATTCTTGTACATCACGGTCGACAACATCATCACCGCCACATACGGCACCCCCTGCCCAAACGACACACTCGGCACCCAGGCCCAGGCACTACCTTCACGCATATCCACACTCCGGGGTCAGGTCCGTCATTTCTACACGAACTGAACTGTAACAGGCATTACGGATCAGATCGTGTAGAAATGACGGACCTGACCCCGGATTTATTGCAGGGCGGCGCGGACGTTGCCGTTGGTGTGGTCGAGCAGGGCCTGGGCCTGCTCGGCGGTCTGTTTTTTGAGCAGCATGATGATCGCGACCTTGACCTGGTGCTGGCATTGTTCCAGCGCGGCGCGGGCGGTGGCGGCGTCGGCGCCGGTGGCGTGCATGGTCAGACGGATGGTGCGTTCGGTCAATTTGGCGTTGGTGGCTTGCAGGTCGACCATCAGGTTGCCGTAGACTTTGTGCAGCCGCACCATCAATGCCGTCGACAGCGTGTTGAGGACAATTTTCTGCGCCGTGCCAGCTTTCAGGCGGGTGCTGCCGGAAACCACTTCCGGCCCGGTGTCGAGCAGGATGCCGACGTCGCAGCCGCTCAGCAGGGGCGTGCCGGCATTGTTGGCGATGCTGACCGTCAACGAACCCACCATGCGCGCCGCCTGCAGCGCGCCCAGCACATACGGCGTGGTGCCGGAGGCGGCCACCAGCAGGATCACATCGTTGTAGGAGGGATAGAGCAGCCGCAAGTCGGCAGCGCCCTTGTTGCGGTCATCCTCGGCCCCCTCGACCGCCTCGAACATGGCGCCCAGGCCGCCGGCCAGCACCGCCACCGCGCGCTCATGCGGCCACGAAAACGTCGGGAACAGCTCCACGCTGTCCAGGATGCCTAGCCGGCCCGAGGTGCCGGCGCCGACATAAATCAGCCGGCCGCCCGCCGCGATCCGCGGCGCCATCGCCGCCACTGCCGCGCTGATGCTGGCCGCAGCCGCCTTCACGGCTTGCGCCGCCGAGGCCTGGTCATCGACCAGGGCAGCGACCAGCTCCTCTACCGGGTAGAGGTCCAGCTGCGTATGCTGCGCACTCGGCGTCTCGGTCTTGAGCATGGTTCAGGTTGCGCGGCGCATCTCCGCCACGAAGTCATAGTGATCGCTATGGCAATACGAATGCGTCAGCTCCATCGCCTCGCCCGATTCCAGATAGGCGATACGGGTGATGTACAGTACCGCCTGCCCCTCCGGCACGCCCAGCTGCTTGGCTAGCTCGGCCGAGGCGTTCATGGCGCGGATGTGCTGCAGCGCGCGCGCCGGCGCTTTGTTGATGCCTTCCAGATACTGGTAAAGCGAGTTGCCGACCGCATTCGGGTCGTTCAGCACAGTCTGCGGCAAGACCGAGACTTCGTAGGCCATCACCACATCGTCCGCCAGACGCAGACGTTCCAGACGCGCCACCTTGGAATACGGCGACAGGCCCAGGCTCAGCTGTTCCTCCGGCGTGGGCGTGACAATCGCCCGCTTGAGCCAGCGCGAGCCGGGAATATGGCCGCGCTGCTGCAGCTGTTCCGAAAAACTGGTGAGGTTGGACAGCGGCTGCTCGATCCGCGGCGCAATATAATTGCCCGATCCGCGACGGCGCACCACCAATCCCTGGTCCACCAGCTGGTCAATGGCCTTGCGCGCCGTGACCCGCGACACGTTCAACAGTTCAGACAAAGTCCGCTCGGACGGCAGCGCCTGATCGACCTGGTAGCGGCCATTGAGTACATCGTCGCTCAATTTGCGGGCAATTTGCATGTACAACGGCGAACTGTCGTTGGCGTCCGCCTTGAATTCAACACTTGTCTGGCTCATTCCATTCTCCTCACGCCTCTAGTGTAATAGCGATGGGGAAAACGTGTGCGCATCGCGAGGTGTGAATCAACAATATTTATGCATCTAGCATAACGCGCGGCACGGCAGAATGCGCATATTTGGCGGATAATGCGGGGTTTGCACCACCAGCCCCGGCTGTTTTGACCATGTCCAAGAAGTCCCCCGCGCCTGCCGGCTGCCCCTGCGGCGGCCCCGCGCTTGCCACCTGCTGCGGCCCGTATATTGCCGGCGAGGCCATCGCGCCAACCGCCGAAGCGCTGATGCGCTCGCGCTATACCGCCTACGGCCAGCGCAACGAGCCCTACCTGCTGGCCACCTGGCACGTCAGCACCCGCCCGACCGAGCCCATCATGAGCGCGGAGGAAAAGGTGCAATGGCTGGGACTTGAGGTAAAATCTGCTTTACGTTTACGTCAACGTAAAGCAGATGATGCCGATCTGACCAAAGATACGGTGGAGTTTGTCGCCCGGTTCAAGATCAATGGCCGCGCGCAGCGCCTGCACGAGATCAGCAATTTTGTCCGCGAACCGGCAGAAGGAGGAGACCTGCGCTGGTTTTACGTTGACGGTAGTTTTCCAGAATAAATGATTAATTCGGGGTCAGCTCTGACATTCGGACATCAGGGAACTAAGTTGAAATGGATTAGTTCCGCCATGTCCGAATGTCAGAGCTGACCCCGACGAGAAAAGGAAAAGCAATGCCGCAGATCGAAAGCAAGCTCAACCCTCGTAGCGAGGATTTCCAGGCCAACGCCGCCGCCATGCAGGCTGTCGTCGCCGATTTACGCGATAAGGTCGCCAGGATCGCCCTCGGCGGCGGTGAGGCGGCGTCGGCCAGGCACGTCGCCCGCGGCAAGCTGTTGCCGCGCGACCGCGTGCAGATGCTGCTCGATCCCGGCACGCCTTTCCTGGAACTGTCGCAGATGGCGGCCTACGGCATGTATGACGATGCGGCGCCGGCCGCCGGCATCATCACCGGCATCGGCCGCGTGGCCGGGCAGGAGTGCGTGATCGTCTGTAACGACGCCACCGTCAAGGGCGGCACCTATTATCCGATGACGGTCAAGAAGCACCTGCGCGCGCAGGAAATCGCTGACCAGAACAATCTGCCCTGCATTTATCTGGTGGACTCGGGCGGCGCCAATCTGCCGAATCAGGATGATGTGTTCCCGGACCGCGACCACTTCGGCCGCATTTTCTACAACCAGGCCAACCTGTCGGCCAAGGGCATCCCGCAGATCGCAGTGGTGATGGGCTCCTGCACCGCCGGCGGCGCTTACGTGCCGGCGATGAGCGACGAATCCATCATCGTCAAGGACCAAGGCACCATCTTCCTCGGCGGCCCGCCGCTGGTGAAGGCGGCCACCGGCGAGGTGGTGACGGCGGAAGACCTGGGCGGCGGCGATGTCCACACCCGTCTGTCCGGCGTGGCCGACCATCTGGCGCAGAACGATTTGCACGCGCTGTCGCTGGCGCGCACGATTGTCTCGAATCTGAACCGCACCAAGCCGCAGCAGGGCGCCTTGCGCGAGGCGCAGGAACCGGCATATGCCGCCAAAGAGCTGTACGGCGTGATCCCGGTCGATACCCGCAAGCCGTTCGATGTGCGCGAGGTCATCGCCCGCATCGTCGACGGCAGCGAATTCGATGAATTCAAGGCCCGCTACGGCACCACGCTGGTGTGCGGCTTCGCCCACATCTTCGGCATGAAGGTCGGCATCATCGCCAACAACGGCATCCTGTTCTCCGAATCGGCGCTGAAAGGCACGCACTTCATCGAACTGTGCGCGCAGCGCAAGATCCCGCTGGTGTTCCTGCAAAATATCACCGGCTTCATGGTCGGCCGCAAATATGAAAACGAGGGCATCGCCCGCAATGGCGCCAAGATGGTGACGGCGGTCGCCACCGCAGCGGTGCCCAAATTCACCGTCATCATCGGCGGCAGCTTCGGCGCCGGCAATTACGGCATGTGCGGCCGCGCTTTCTCGCCGCGCTTCATGTGGATGTGGCCTAACGCGCGCATCTCGGTCATGGGCGGCGACCAGGCGGCATCCGTGCTGGCCACCGTCAAGCGCGATGGCATCGAGGCCAAGGGCGGCGCCTGGTCGGCCGAAGAGGAAGCCGCATTCAAGCAGCCGATCAAGGAGCAGTACGAGCATCAGGGCCACCCGTATTACGCCACCGCGCGCCTGTGGGACGACGGGGTGATCGATCCGGCCGATACGCGCATGGTGCTGGGCCTCGGCCTGTCCGCCGCGCTGAATGCGGAAATCGAAGACACCAGGTTCGGCGTGTTCCGCATGTAAGGAGCGACGAGATGACCTACACCACGCTCACCATCGCCCGCGAAGGCCACGTCGCCACCGTCACACTGAACCGCCCGGACGTGCGCAACGCCTTCAACGAAACCACCATCGCCGAAATTAAGCAGGCCTTCAGTGAACTCGGCGATGATGCCGCGCTGCGCGCCATCGTGCTGGCGGCGAACGGCCCGGCCTTCTGCGCCGGCGCCGATTTGAACTGGATGAAAAAAATGGCGGGCTACACGCACGCCGAAAACCATGCCGACGCTCTGCAACTGGCGGGGATGCTGCGCACCATCTACCTGTGCCCCAAGCCCGTGGTGGCCAGGGTGCAGGGCGATTGCTACGCCGGCGGCATGGGTCTCGTGGCCGCGTGCGACATCATCGTCGCGGTGGAGGAGGCCAATTTCTGTCTGAGCGAAGTGAAACTGGGCCTGATCCCCGCGACCATTTCGCCTTACGTGATCAAGGCCATGGGCGAAAACGCCGCACGCCGCTACTTCCTGACGGCCGAACGTTTCGGCGCGCGGGAAGCGTTGCGCATCGGCTTTGCGCATGAAGTGGTTGCCGCCGCGTCGCTCGATGCGAAAGTGGCGGAAATCGTCAAAGCGCTGGTCAACAACAGTCCGAACGCCGTCCACCAAGCCAAAGTGCTGGTGCGTGAGGTGGTCGGGCAAGAAGTCAACGATGCGCTGCTGGCCGATACGGCCGAACGCATCGCGCAAATCCGCGCCTCGGACCAGGGGCGCGAAGGCGTGGCTTCCTTCCTGGAGAAGCGTAAGCCTGCCTGGCTAAGTTAGGAGCAGTTTTGGAATTGAATAAACAAAGCGACTGGGTAGCGCGCAGTTTGCGCAGTGTGTGGCATCCGTGCACCCAGATGCAGCATCACGAAACCGTGCCCTTGATCCCGGTCAGCCGCGGCAAGGGCGCATGGCTGTATGACCATGACGGCCGCCGCTACCTCGACGCGATCAGCTCGTGGTGGGTGAACCTGTTCGGCCATGCCAACCCGCGCATCAACGCGGCGCTGAAGGACCAGCTGGATACGCTGGAACACGCCATGCTGGCCGGTTTCACGCACGAGCCGGTGATTGCGTTGTCCGAAAAGCTGTCGGCGCTGACCGGCCATGTGCTGGGCCACAGTTTCTACGCCAGCGATGGCGCGTCTGCCGTTGAAATCGCGCTCAAGATGAGCTTCCACTCGTGGCGCAACAATGGCCACGAAGGCAAGCAGGAATTCGTCTGCCTGAAGGGCAGCTACCACGGCGAGACCATCGGCGCGCTGGCCGTGACAGATGTGGCTTTGTTCAAGGACGCCTACGGCCCGCTGCTGCGCGCCTCGCAAACCGTGATGTCGCCGGACGCGCGCCTCGCCGCGGAAGGCGAAACCGCGCAAGACGTGGCCCGCCGCGCCGCCGCCGATGTCGAGCGCCTGTTCATTGAACGTGGCGACAAGATCGCCGCCATCATCATCGAGCCGCTGGTGCAATGCGCCACCGGCATGGCGATGCATGATCCGCTTTACCTGCAACTGGTGCGTGCCCTGTGCGACCAGCACAACGTGCACCTGATCCTGGACGAAATCGCGGTCGGCTGCGGACGCACCGGCACCTTCTTCGCCTGCGAGCAAGCTGGCGTGTGGCCGGACTTCCTGTGCCTGTCGAAAGGTATCAGCGGCGGCTACCTGCCGCTGTCGCTGGTGATGACGCGCGACGACATCTATCAGGCCTTCTACAGCAACGACGTCACGCGCGGCTTCCTGCACTCGCACTCCTACACCGGCAACCCGCTGGCCTGCCGTGCCGCCCTGGCGACGCTGCAAATCTTCGAAGAGGACGATGTGTTGAACGCCAACCGCGCAAAGGCCGAGCGTCTGACGCAAGCCCTGCAACCACTGGCGCAGCACGAACAGGTGCGCAACTTCCGCCAGCGCGGCATGATCTGGGCCCTCGACGCCATCGACGCGCCGCAAGACTTCTCGCGCCGCTTCTTCGCCACCGCGACCGAACACGAACTGCTGATGCGCCCCATCGGCGCCACCGTCTATATGATGCCGCCGTATATCCTCAGCGAGGAGGAAATCGAAGGCCTGGCTGCCAACACGCTGGCGGTGTTCAACAAAGTGATGGCGGGCTGACGATGGAACTGCTCAAACGCCTCAACCAGCAGCTGCAAGCGCTGGACGACCAACAGCTGATCCGCAAGCGCCGCACGGTCGATTCGCCGTGCGGGCCGCGCGTCAGCGTGGATGGCCGCGAACTGCTGGCCTTCTGCAGCAATGACTATCTCGGCCTGGCCAATCACCGCAAGATCAAGCTCGCGCTGCAAGAGGGCGCGGCGATCTACGGCGTCGGCAGCGGCGCATCGCATCTCATCAGCGGCCATGTGCGCGCCCATGCGATGCTGGAAGAACGGCTGGCGCAATTCGTCGGCGCTCATCTGGAAGCGCCGCGCGCGATCAGCTTCTGCACCGGCTACATGGCCAACCTGGCCGTCATCACCGGCCTGACCGCAGGCGACAAGGAAGCCGAGATCTTCTCGGAACAGTTGAACCACGCCTCGCTGATCGATGGCGCGCGACTGTCGCGCGTGAAGACCCATGTCTATCCGCACGCCGACCTGCAAGCGCTGGAAGCCCTGCTGAAAGCCAGCAAGGCCGCCACCAAGGTCGTGGTCACCGACAGTGTCTTCAGCATGGACGGCAACCTGGCGCCGCTGCCTGCGTTGCTGGCTCTGTGCGAACAGCACAACGCCTGGCTGGTGGTGGACGACGCCCACGGCTTCGGCACGCTGGGTGCCAATGGCCACGGCGCGCTGGAGCATTTCAAGCTGCGTTCGCCGTATCTGGTCTATATGGGCACGCTCGGCAAGGCGGCCGGCGTCGGCGGCGCATTCGTCGCCGCGCATGAGACAGTCATCGAAACGCTGATCCAGAAAGCCCGTCCCTACATCTTCACCACCGCCACGCCGCCGGCGCTGGCGCACGCCCTGCTGACCAGCCTGGACCTGCTGGAAGGCGAGGAAGGCGTCACGCGGCGCGCACATTTGCAGGCATTGGTGGCACAATTGGACGATGGCCTGCGCCTGGAGCGCTGGCAGCGCCTGCCCTCGAAGACTGCGATCCAGCCTGTCCTGATCGGCGATAATGCCGAAACCATGCGCGCCGGCGCGGCTTTGTACGGACAAGGCCTGTGGGTCGGCGCCATCCGTCCGCCCACCGTGGCGCCCGGAACTGCGCGCCTGCGCGTCACGCTGTCGGCAGCACACAACAGCATGGAAGTCGCAAAATTGATAGGCGCGCTCAATGCATTGGAAAAGGAGCTGAAATGAGCCTGGACGATCCTGTGTTAGCAGTCGCTCCACAAACGCAAGCCTCGGCGGCAGGCAGCGGCGTGCCGCCGCGCTTCAACTGCTTTGTCACCGGCACCGATACCGAAATCGGCAAGACGCTGGTGTCGTCCGCCATGCTGCACGCGCTGGTGCAGAGCGGCGTGCGCGCTTGCGGCATGAAACCCGTCGCCGCCGGCGCGGAACTGGCCGGCGACGGCAAATGGCATAACGACGACTGCGACCGCCTGGCCGCCGCCGGCAATGTCCACCTGCTGCAGTCGATCACCACGCCGTTCCTGCTGAAGGAGCCGGCCGCCCCGCACATCGCCGCCGAGCTGGAAGGCATCACCATTTCGCCGGTGCCGATCCTGGCGGCCTACGTGGAAATCAACGCCGCCTCGGATGCGGTGGTGGTGGAAGGCGTGGGCGGTTTCATCGTGCCGCTGAATGACGAATTTGATACCGCCGATTTAGCCGAGCAGCTGGCGCTGCCGGTGGTGCTGGTGGTCGGCCTGCGCCTTGGCTGCATCAGCCATGCGCTGCTGACGGTGGAAGCGATTTTGTCGCGCGGCCTGAAACTGGCCGGCTGGGTGGCAAATGAAACGCAGGCCGACATGGCTTTTGCCGATGAAAACGTGATGGCGCTGGAGCAGCGCATCCCGGCGCCATTCCTCGGCCGCGTGCCGCGCCTGGACGACCCGACCGCCGAAGCAGCGGCCGACTATATCGATTTTACGCAGCTGCCCAACTGGCCGCTGCCAAACGCAATTTGAACGAAGAAGGAACCAAGATGTCCGAGAACACCCTGCAAGAACCCAAGGTCGTTTCCCTGCACCGCCCGACCGCGCCGATCCAGCCTGCGGCGTCCACCTGGCCGCGCGAAGAAGTGCTGGCATTGTTTGACCTGCCGTTCAACGATCTGCTGTTCAAGGCACAGCAAGTCCACCGCGCCAACTTCCCGGATGGCGACGTGGAACTGGCCACGCTGCTGTCGATCAAGACCGGCGGCTGCGAAGAAGATTGCGGCTACTGCCCGCAAGCGGCGCGCTACGACACCGGCGTGGAAGCCAAGAAGATTCTCGACATCGACACCGTGCTGGATGCGGCCAAACAGGCCAAGGACAACGGCGCGACCCGCTTCTGCATGGGCGCCGCCTGGCGTAGTCCCAAAGACCGCGACATGGACAAGGTGGAAGAGATGGTACGTTCGGTGAAGGCACTGGGCCTGGAAACCTGTGCCACGCTGGGCATGCTGGAAGAGCATCAGGCGCAGCGCCTGAAGGATGCCGGCCTCGATTACTACAACCACAATCTGGATACCGCGCCAGAGTTCTACGACAACGTGATTTCAACCCGCGAGTATCAGGACCGTCTGGACACGCTGGGCCACGTACGCGAAGCGGGCCTGAAGGTTTGCTGCGGCGGCATCGTCGGCATGGGCGAATCGCGCGAGCAGCGCGCCGGCCTGATTGCGCAGCTGGCGAACCTGAATCCATATCCGGAATCGGTGCCGATCAACCATCTGGTGCAAGTGGAAGGCACGCCGCTGCACGGCTTGCCGCCGCTGGACCCGTTTGAATTCGTTCGCACCATCGCTGTGGCGCGCATCACCATGCCGAAAGCGCGCGTGCGCCTGTCGGCCGGTCGCCGCGAACTGGGCGAAGCGGTGCAGGCGATGTGCTTCCTGGCCGGCGCCAACTCGATCTTCTACGGCGACAAGCTGCTCACCACCGATAACCCGGAAGCTAACGACGACCGCGCGCTGCTGGCCAAACTGGGGCTGCAAACCCGCGGCGCCGTACTGGATTCCGCACCGAAGGAAAAGTGCGGCTGCTGATCCAGCCGCATTAAAAGCATCACCATAAAAAAACTTCCAGCCATAAGCTGCAAAGAGAGAGACGATGTTTACAAAAATTCTGATCGCCAATCGTGGTGAAATCGCCTGCCGTGTGGCCGCTACCGCGCGCCGCCTCGGCATCAGGACCGTGGCCGTGTATTCGGAAGCGGACGCCAACGCCAAGCACGTCGCCGTGTGCGATGAGGCAGTGCTGATCGGCCCTGCCGCCGCCAAGGAGAGCTATCTCCGCGGCGACAAGATCATCGCCGCGGCCAAGGCCACCGGCGCGCAGGCCATCCATCCGGGCTATGGCTTCCTGTCGGAGAACGCGGAGTTTGCGGATGCGTGCGCGGAAGCCGGCCTTGTATTCATTGGCCCGCCGGCATCCGCCATGCGCGCCATGGGTTCCAAGTCCGCTGCCAAGCAGCTGATGGAGAAGGCCAATGTGCCGCTGGTGCCGGGTTATCACGGCGATCAGCAGGATGCGGAGTTCCTGCATGGCGAAGCCGATCGCATTGGCTATCCGGTGCTGCTGAAGGCTTCGGCCGGCGGCGGCGGCAAGGGCATGCGGGTGGTGGAGAACTCGGCGCAGTTCAAGGATGCGCTGGCGTCCTGCAAGCGCGAGGCGATCAGTTCTTTTGGTGACGACAAGGTGCTGGCGGAGAAATACCTACAGCGTCCGCGTCACATTGAAATTCAGGTGTTTGCCGATACGCTGGGCAATTGCATTTATTTGTTCGAGCGCGATTGCTCGGTGCAGCGGCGCCACCAGAAAGTGCTGGAAGAGGCGCCGGCGCCGGGCATGTCGGCCGAGCGCCGCGCGGCGATGGGCGAGGCGGCGGTGGCCGCTGCGCGTGCTGTCGGCTACGTCGGCGCCGGTACAGTGGAGTTCATCGCCAATCAGGATGGTTCGTTCTATTTCATGGAGATGAACACCCGCCTGCAGGTTGAGCATCCGGTGACCGAGATGATTACCGGGACCGACCTGGTGGAGTGGCAGTTGCGCGTGGCGGCCGGCGAACCGCTGCCGAAGCAGCAGCACGAACTGGCCATCAACGGTCACGCCATCGAAGCGCGTATCTACGCCGAGAATCCGGAAAAAGGCTTCCTGCCATCGATCGGCACCCTGCGCCATCTCGGCACGCCGGACGCCGTCTCGTTTGAGCTGGGCGGCGTGGCCCTCGGCGCGGCGCCGGCAGCTGTGCGGATCGACTCCGGTGTGCGCGAGGGCGATGCGATTTCACCGTTCTACGATCCGATGATCGCCAAGCTGATCGTCTGGGGCGCCGACCGCAAACAGGCGCTGGCCCGCATGGCGCAAGCGCTGGCCCAGTACCAGATCGTCGGCCTGGCCACCAACATCGCCTTCCTGAAACGCCTGGTGGAAGGCCAGGCCTTCGCCACCGCCGATCTGGACACCGGCCTGATCGAACGCAATCACGACAGCCTGTTCCCCGCCGCGCAGCCGGCACCTGCTACCGCGCTGGCCCTGGCAGCGGCAGCGCTGCTGGCCGGCGAATCGCGCGCGGCCGCGCCGGCCAGCGCCAATCCCGCCGATCCATGGAGCCGCGCGACCGGCTGGCGCATGAACCAGTCCTACGCCCGCAAACTGGCCTTCGCTGATGAACATGCGGCCTACGACACCTACGTAACGTATCGCCCTGAAGACTGGCTGTTCAGCACCGGTACGGCCGCACCACAAATCCTGTCGCTGGCAGCGCGTAGCGGCAACGACTACAGCATCAAACTGGGCGACACCGCTACCCACGGCGCGGTGCTGCGCGACGGCGACGTCTTCCACGTCTTCGCCAACGGCGCCCACTACCAGCTAACGTGGAACGACCCAATGGCGCATGCCGGCGAAACCGAATCCGAAGGCGGCCGCCTCACCGCGCCAATGCCGGGCAAGGTAGTCGCCGTCCTCGCCAGCAAAGGCCAGGAAGTGAAAAAAGGTGAGGCGCTGGTCATCATGGAAGCCATGAAAATGGAACACACCATCGCCGCCCCGCATGATGGTATCGTCGACGACATCCTCTACAGCGTCGGCGACCAGGTGGCAGACGGCGCACCGCTGCTGGCCTTCAAGGCGGCGTAAGGAGAACAGCATGCGCATACTGCTCCACCGCGCCGATGGCAAGACTGAACCGTGGATCAAGGACTTCGCCAAATATCTGCCGGAAGCCGAAATCGAAATCTGGCACGCCGGCGAAAAATGCCAGGCCTGCGATTATGCCGTGGTGTGGTCGCCGCCGGAAGCCATGCTGGACGAACTGGCCACCGTCAAAGCCATCTTTGTCACCGGCGCCGGCGTGGATGCGTTGCTGAAATTCGGCGACGCGCTGCCGGCCCACATCCCCATCATCCGCCTCGAAGACGCCGGCATGGCGCTGCAGATGGCAGAATACGTCACGCACTCGGTGCTGCGCTACTTCCGCCGCTTTGACGAATACGAAGCACAGGCACGCGCCGGCCAATGGGCGCCGCTGCCGCAGCATCACAAGGAAGATTTCGCCATCGGCGTGCTGGGCATGGGCGTATTGGGCACCCGCGTGCTGCAAGCGCTGGCGCCGTTCGGCTTCCCGCTGCGCGGCTGGAGCCGCACCGAAAAAACCATGCCGGGTGTGCAGACCTTCGCCGGCCCCGATGGCCTGGACACCTTCCTGCGCGGCACGCGCGTGCTGGTCTGCATGCTGCCGCTGACGCCGGACACCAGCAACATCATGGACCGCACCAACATGAACAAGCTGCCGGAGGGCGCGTACATCATCAACGTCGCGCGCGGGGCGCACATCGCGGAGCCGGATCTGCTCACGCTGATCAAGTCCGGCCACATCGCCGCCGCCACGCTGGACGTGTTCCGCAATGAACCGCTGCCGGCGCAGCACCCGTTCTGGCAGGAGCCGCGCATCACCATCACGCCGCACATCTCCGCGCTGACCTTGCGCCGCGAGAGCGTGCAGCAGATTGCCGCCAACATTCGCAAGACGGAAGCCGGCGAACAGGTCGCCGGCGTGGTCAACCGCACACTGGGATATTGAAATGAGCAGCTTACCGAAACAAGTCAAAATCGTTGAAGTGGGCCCGCGCGACGGCCTGCAGAATGAAAAGGAAAACGTCCCGGCCGAGATCAAGATCGAACTGGTGAACCGTCTCACCAGCGCTGGCTTCCAGAACATTGAAGCGGCGGCGTTCGTGTCGCCCAAGTGGGTGCCGCAGATGGCCACCAGCGCCGAGGTGATGGCCGCCATCGAGCGCAAGCCGGGCGTGATCTATTCCGCGCTGACGCCGAACATGCAGGGTTTTGAGGCGGCGCTGGCGGCCAAGGCTGACGAGGTGGTGATCTTCGGCTCCGCCTCGGAAGCCTTCTCGCAAAAAAACATCAACTGCTCGATCGCGGAATCGATCGCGCGTTTTGAAGGCGTGGCGAAGGCGGCGAAGGAACACGGCATCCGCCTGCGCGGCAGCATCAGCTGCGCTTTCGGTTGCCCATACCAGGGCGAAGTGCCACTGGACGCGGTGGCCGACGTGGTGGGCCGCATGCGCGATCTGGGCTGCGATGAAATCGACATTGCCGACACCATCGGCGTGGCCACGCCGCGCAAGACGCAGGCGGTGATGGAGCGCGCCATCCGGGAATTCCGCGTGGACGGCTTGTCCGGGCACTTCCACGATACGTATGGCCAGGCGCTGGCCAACATCTACGCCAGTCTGGAGCTGGGGATTGCGATTTACCATTCGTCGGTATCGGGCCTGGGCGGCTGCCCGTACGCCAAGGGCGCGACCGGCAATGTCGCCACCGAGGATGTGCTGTACATGATGCAAGGTCTGGGCATCGAGACCGGCATCGACCTCGACATCGTGGTGGATGCGGGGCAGTTCATTTCGCAGTTCCTTAACCGCAAAGGCGCCAGCCGCGCGGGCAACGCCATCGCCGCCAAGCGCGCTGGTTGATTACATCTGCCGGAACTGGCGCGTGTAGGCCTCGCTGACGGGGAGTTTGTCGGCGCGGCCCTTGATGCGGATTTCCATCGCCGTGCCGTCGCGGTCGATGCGGTCCACCGCTTCCAGATTGACGATGGCGCCGCGGTGGATCTGCGCGAACTGCGAAGGGTCCAGCTGCTCGATCAGGCTTTTCAGCGGCAGGCGTATCAAGGCCTCGCCATCATGCGTGACCACGCGCGTGTATTTGCCGTCCGATTGGAAGAACTGCACATCGCGCACCATCACCAGCCGCACGGTGTTGCCGGCCGATGCCTTGATCCACTTGAGATGCTGCACCGGCACCGGCGCGATCTGCTGCCACACGCCGGCCGGCACCGGCGCCGCGCTGCGCGTCTTCAGGCGCTTCACCGTTTGCAGCAGCCGCGCCGCCGTCACCGGCTTGACGATGTAATCCACCGCGCCCGCTTCAAACGCTTGCACGGCATGCTCGGCGTACGCCGTCACGAACACGATCTGCGTCGCTTCGTCCACATGCTGCGCCACCTCCATGCCGCTCAGGCCCGGAATCTGGATGTCGAGGAAAACCACGTCCGGCTTCAGCGCTTCCAGCATCGACACCGCCTCGACGCCGTTTTCCGCATGGCCGGCGATCTCCAGTTCCGGCCATAGCGCATGCAGCTGGTCGCGCAGTTCGGCCGCCAGCAGCGGTTCGTCTTCTACGATCAGGGCGATCGGCATCCCTACTCCTTGTTGATGGCCAGCGTGGCAATCACGCCACCGGGGTCTCCGGCCGTTACCGACAGCGAGGCGCGATCGCCATACAGCAGCTGCAGCCGCTCGTGAATATTCGACAGGCCAAAACCCTGTCCCATCTGTTCCGTCAGACCGACGCCATCATCGCACACCTGCACGCGCAAGGCGTCGCCGTGCAGCACGGCGCTGATGACGATTTCGCCGGCGCGGCTGGCACGCTCCAGGCCATGCTTGACGGCGTTTTCCACCAATGAGATCAGCATCGCGGGCGGGAAGGGCTGGGCCAGCGCGACGTCATCCGCCTGAATGCGGAAGCGCAGGCGCTGGCCCATGCGGATCTGCATGATGGACAGATAATCGCGCACCAGCGCCAGCTCGCGTTCCAGCGTGGACGACACCGAGCGCATGTCGGGCAGGGCGTTTTGCAGATAGCCGACCAGGTGATCGAGCATTTGCTGCGCGCTGTCGGCATCGGTGCGGATCAGGTATTTGAGGTTGGCCAGCGTGTTGAACAGGAAGTGCGGCTCGACCTGCGCCTGCAGCGCGGACAGCTTGGCGTTCAACGCGGCGCGCTCCAGTTCCTGCTCGCGCTTGATGGCGCGCAGGGCGCGGTCTTTTTGCTCGAACTGCGCATGCAGATGAGCGGCCACCGTCGCCACCGCCTGCAAGGCGCCGCCGCGCTGCACGGTGAAAAAGTCCATGCCAAAGCGGCGGCGGATGCGCACCTCGACCGGCTGCCCCGGCTCGCCGCCCACCACCACCTCGGTGCACTGCGTCAGCCACACCGGCCGGCGCGGGCCGATCAGGATCTTGCCTTCGAATGGCGAATAGCGGAACACGGCCGGCCCGCCATAACCCAGCGCCATGCCCACCGCGAGGCCGGACAGGGTTTCGGTGCAGACGTTGTAAGTGGTCAGCGGATCGAGCGGCGAAATCAGCACCCGGCCCGGGCGCGCGCTCATCATTTCTTCCGTCAGCGGGGTGCCGGCCTCGGATAGTTCTTTCAAGCGCAGCGTCGCCAGATTGTTGCCGATGATGAAAGGCACCAGCGCCGGCCACACCACGCCAAAGAAGATGTTCAGCCAGGTCCAGCCGCCGGCGCGCAAGGCGCCACGGTTCGGCAGCGACAGCAGGAACGCGATCAACACCGCCGCCACGATGACGCCAATGATTGCCACCAGCGCCCACATGCGCAGCAGCGATTGCCAGCGGTAACGCCACACCAGACGCGGATCGTGCTCGACGGCAGCGGACTTGAGGTAAAAGGGTGTTGTATTCATCAGCCCATTCTAGCGCCGGCCACGCGCGGCAGCGGCGCGTGCGACGAAAGGGCCAAAAACCGGCATAAGAAAGGAAAAAACCCTGTTTGACGTTGCCATCAAACAGGGTTTTTAGATTTTGGTCGGAGTACAAGGATTCGAACCTTGGACCCTCTGGTCCCAAACCAGATGCGCTACCGGGCTGCGCTACACTCCGAAGAAGCAAGATAATACAGCCTCGCGGCGCGGCCGTCAAGTGCCCGTTCAAATCGGTGCTATGATCTGAAGATCATGAGTGCCACCATTTCATTCGACAGACCAGCCAGGCTACGGCGTCCGGGCATCATCGCGGGGGGTGTGATCTCGTTGCTGCTGCACGCAATGTTGCTGTTCGGCTATCGGTTGTCGAGTCCACCTGCACCGCCGCAGCCGGCACGCGCGATGACGGTATGGCTGCAGCCGCCGGCGCCGCCGAAGATCGTCGCCAGGGTCGAGCCGCCTGCCGCCAGGCCGGCGCCGCAGCGCCAGCGCGAGCCGCGTGGAGCGGCCCGGACCACACCGCGCGAACGCACGCCCGCGGCCGTCGCGCAGCAGGCGCAAGCGCAGCCATCTTCCGGACCGCAGGCCGTCACCGTGCTGCCGCGCGAGCAAGACCCGCTGTACGCCGATCAGCAGCAGAAAAAGTTCAACATGGACGAGGCGCTGAAAACCGCCCGCAGCGTGGCCAAAGAAAAGGCCGGGCCGGGCACGCTGACGGCACAGCTGGAATCCCATCCGCTGTACCCTGAGGACCATCAGACTCAGTTGCAGAAAGGCGTCGCCAGCGCCAAGAAATACGATTGCCTACAAGCCGGCGCGGGAATGGGCCTGCTTGCCCCGCTGGCCTGGGCATTCGACAAACACTGCAAATTTTAGCCTTTCAGCGCCAGTGCGCGGTCGTACAGGGCGTTCTTCTTGCGACCGGTAATTTGCGCGGCCAGGCCGGCCGCCTGTTTAACAGGCAGCTCCGCCAGCAGAATCTGCAGCAGACGATCGGCCTCGGCGTCGTTTTCATCATCGGCCGGGGCGGCGCCTTCCAGCAGCACCACGAATTCGCCTTTTTCCCGGTGCGCATCGGCCTGGATCCACGCTGCCGCCTCGGACAGCGGGCAACGGTGGATTTCCTCGAACATCTTGGTCAGTTCGCGCGCAAACACCACCTGGCGGGTCGGCTCAAACACCGCGGCCAGCGCGCTGGCGCAATCCAGAATGCGGTGCGGCGCCTCGTAAAACACCATGGTGGCGGTGACCGTACGCAGCGTGCCGAGGACATTCTCGCGCTGTTTGGCCTTGGCCGGCAGGAAGCCGACAAAGTAGAACTGATCGTTCACCAGCCCGCTGGCCGACAAGGCCGTCACCGCCGCCGACGCGCCCGGCAACGGCAGCACCCGCAGCCCGGCCGCGCGCACCGCATCAACGATGCGCGCGCCCGGATCGGACACCGCCGGCGTGCCGGCATCCGACACCAGCGCGATCCGCTCGCCGGCTTGCAGGCGCGCAATCAAGGTTTCCGCCGCCTCACGCTCATTGTGCTGATGCGCGGCAATCAACGGCTTGTGCAGGCCGAAGCGGTTCATCAGGGTGGCGGTATTTCGCGTGTCCTCGCATGCAACAGCATTGACCAAGCTCAAAACGTGCAGCGCGCGCAGGCTAATATCCGTCACATTGCCGATGGGGGTCGCCACGACGTACAAGGTTGCGCTAGGATAGGTCTGGTGCGCCGTTTCGCCCAGGACGGGCAGGCTGGCGATGGTACGGAAATCGAGATCGCTCATTGGGGGTAGGATGAAAAGTGTGAGGTTGACGCTGCTGTGCATGGCTGCCGCAGTGCTGAGTGCATGCAGCACGCCGTTTTGTGACGCGCCGGGTGGATTGTGCTCGCCCCAGCCGGCAAAAACAAGTGTGCCGCCACCGGTAGTCGTCCAGCCCGCCGCGCCGCTGCCGCCCAAGGCGCCGCCCGGCCCCGAGCTGCCGCCGGCGGAAGTGTTTGCCGTCACCGTGCCGGGCGCCACTGCCGAGCCCGATACCAGCGCCGGCGCCGGCGCTGGCGGCCAGCCGGCCAGTCGCCAGGCCGACACCGGCGCCCGCTTCGTCAATGACAGCGCGCCGCCGTCCGGCACGCCGATCCGCATCGGCCTGCTGCTGCCGCTGCGCTCGGACACGCTGGGCGCGGCCGCCGAATCGGTGCGCGCCGGCTTCATGGCCGGCCTGGAGCGCGATCGCGACAACATCAGCGTGACCGTGCTGGAAACCGGCGACGTGCCGCAGGACATCCTCGGCGCCTACACCCGCGCGCTGCAAACCGAAGACATCGTGGTCGGCCCGCTGTCGCGCACGGCAGTGGCGGCGGTGGCCGGCAGCTCGCTGGTCAGCAAGCCCACCATCGCCCTGAATTATCCGGAAGGCCACGGCCAGCCCGGCGCCCTGACGCTGCCGCCGCAGATGCTGGCCATCGGCCTGTCGATCGAGGAAGAGGCGCGTCAGGCCGCGCAATGGGCCGCCGCCGACCAGCCCAGCGGCAGCGCGCTGGTGCTGACCACCAGTTCCGCCTGGCAGCGCCGGGTGGCGGCCGCCTTTGCCAACCAGTGGGAGGGGCGGCTCGGCCGGCCGCTGCGCATCGTCGAGCTGAGCGCGGCGGACGGCTACCTCAGCGATCCGGAACTGGTGCAATTGCGCGCCCGCCTGCGCCAGGACAGCCCGGCCGTGCTGTTCTCGGCCATGGGCGCGGACCAGACCCGCCAGCTGCGCATCGCCCTCGGCAGCGTGCTGACCACCGAGCCGGACAATCCGATTTTCAGCACCGCCGACAAGCTGCCGCCAGCGCCGCCAGTGCCCACCGAGCAGTTTGCCAGCCTGCCGATCTATGGCACCTCGGCGCTCAATCCGGGCGCCGGCTTCCCTGGCCGCGACCTGGATGGCGTACGCCTGCTGGACCTGCCCTGGCAGGTGCAGCGCGACCACCCGGCGGTGATGGTTTATCCGCGCCCGCTGCAGAGCGGCGCCGGCAGCGCCGACATGGCGCGCCTGTACGCGCTCGGCATCGACGCCTTCCGCGTGGCGCGCGAGATCGCCCGCCATCCGGCCGGCCGCTTCCAGCTGGACGGCGTGACCGGCAGGCTGACCGTCGATTTTGGCCAGGGCCCGGCCAGCTTCGAGCGCATCGAGCAATCGGCCATCTACCAGAACGGCGCCCCGCAGCCGGCCCGCCCATGAGGATGCCATGCCGCGCACCCCACAGCAGCGGCTGGGCCGGCAAGGCGAGGACCGGGCGCTCAGCCACCTCCTCGGCCAGGGCCTGACGCTGCTGGAGCGCAATTTCCTGTGCAAGGCCGGCGAAATCGACCTCATCATGCTGGAAGGCCCGACGCTGGTGTTCGTGGAAGTGCGCCAGCGCGCCGGCAAGCGCTACGGCGGCGCGGTCTACAGCGTCACCCCGGCCAAGCAGCAGCGCCTGTTGCGCGCCGCGCAATATTATCTGTTACGCCATAAAATTCCACCGCCGTGCCGCTTCGACCTGATTGCCATCGACGATCAAAAGTTGTCATGGATACAAAACGTGCTGGAGATGTAAGCATTTTTAACAGCGCTTGTCCGGCCAGCCGGACGACTGCACTATAATCAGCACACTATGACTAATCAACGCATCCTCTCGCACTTCCACGAAAGTGCCGAACTCAAAATCCAATCCGCCACCGTCCTCGCCCCGCACATTGCGCAGGCGATCGAGATGATGTTCTCGGCGCTGTCCAACGGCAACAAGATTCTTGTGTGCGGCAATGGCGGTTCGGCCGCCGACTCGCAGCACTTTGCGGCCGAGCTGGTGGGCCGTTTCGAGCGCGAGCGCTTCCCGCTGCCAGCCATCGCCCTGACCACCGATACCTCGATCCTGACCGCCGTGGCCAACGACTACAGCTACCGCGAGATCTTCTCCAAGCAGGTGCAGGCGTTCGGCCAGGCCGGCGACATCCTGCTGGCGTTCTCCACCTCGGGCAACTCGGCCAACGTGATGGCGGCCATCGAGGCGGCGCTGGAGCGCGAGATGCGCGTGGTGGCCCTGACCGGCAAGGGCGGCGGCGCCATCGGCAAGATGCTGACCGACGCCGATGTGCATATCTGCGTGCCGCACGACCGCACTGCCCGCATCCAGGAAGTCCACCTGGTGACCATCCATTGCATTTGCGACGGCATCGACGTCGCCCTGTTCGGAGGAGATGTGAATGAATAATTCCAGCGCTATCTGGAAAAAGGTACAACGTCCGCTGGCCATGAGCGTGCTGTGCGGCGCCATGCTGGCCTCCTTGTCGGGCTGCGTCGCGCTGGTCGCGGGCGGCGCGATTTCCGGTACGCTGGCGGCTTCCGACCGCCGCACCTTTGGCGCGCAGACCGAAGACCGCGCGATTGAAGTCAAGGCAGCCATCAAGGTCAACAACGTGGGCGGCGATGCGGCGCACGTCAATATCAACAGCTTCAACCGCCGCGCCCTGCTGACTGGCGAAGTGCGCGATGAAGCCATGAAAGCGCAGATCGAGCGTGAAATCCGCGGCATTGAAGGCGTGATCGACGTCATCAACGAGCTGGACATCGCCGGCCCGTCGAGCTACACCTCGCGTTCCAACGATACGCTGATCACCACCAAGGTCAAAGCCAGCCTGGTGGACGCGAAAGATATTTCGGCCAACTCGTATCAAGTCGTGACCGAGCGCGGCGTGGTCTACCTGCAGGGCCGGGTGACCCAGCGCGAAGGCCAGATCGGCGCCGACATCGCACGCGGCGTCAGCGGCGTGACCAAGGTGGTGAAGGTGTTTGAATACATCACCGAAGAAGAGTGGAAGACTTACCAGCCGAAGCCAGCCAACACCGCCAATAACGCGAGCAGCCAATGAGCGATACCTCCCGCGCCTGGATCAAGCCGGTCATCGCCGCCGTGGCGGTTGCCGTCATCGGCCTAGGCGCTTACGCCACGGTTTCCAAGCGCGAGGTCGCGCCCGAGCTGACCTTTGTAAGCATCAAGGGCGAGCAAATCACGCCCGAGAGCCTGAAGGGCAAGGTGGTGATGGTGAATTTCTGGGCCACCTCGTGCACCACCTGCGTGGCCGAGATGCCCAAGATGGTCGACACCTACAACAAATTCAAAGGCCAGGGGCTGGAATTTGTCGCCGTGGCGATGAATTACGATCCGCCCAACTACGTGCTGAACTATGCTGAAACGCGTCAGTTGCCCTTCAAGGTGGCGCTGGACACGGACGGCTCGGCCGCCAAGGCCTACGGCAACGTCGCCATGACGCCGACCACCTTCGTGATCGGCAAGGATGGCAAGATCCTCAAGCGCTACCTGGGCGAGCCGGACTTCCCGGCCCTGCACCAGCTGCTGGCAGCCTCGCTGAAAGGCTAGAAACCAGCCTGCAGCGACAGGTACAAGCCGCGCTGCTGCTTCGGATTGAAGATGGTGATGTCCCCCAGGTTGGCGTACGCCGCCGTCACTGAAAAATTCTTGGTCGGGAACCAGGCGAGGAAGGCGTCGTAGTACGCCTTCTCGTCGTCCACGCCGAGGTTGTGCGGCTTGCGGCGGTACTCGGCGCCCAGCGCCAGCTTGCGGTTGATCAGATACGCGGCCGAGAATTCCGGCATCAGGCGGGTATCGTCATTCCTGTCGCCGCCAAAGCCGAGAATGCCCATCTGGTTGGCGCGCGTGGCGCGCAGCGTGGCATTCAGCAGCAGGCTGTGTTCCAGATAAATCTTGGTGGCCGAGAGATAGTAGTCGTAGCCGCTGTCATCCTTCGCGCCCAGTTGCCTGACATTGGTGACGCCCAGCGCCTCCAGCCCGCGGATGCCCTTGTTCTTCTTGTACATGATGCCGATGGCCACCTGCGGCAGCCATACATCCTGCTCATACACCGCGTCGCCCAGCACTTTCAGCTTGAGACCGATGAGGTCCTGCTTGATGTCCAGCTTGTCCAGCGGCGCCAGGCTGCCCTTGAATTCCTGGTTGGCAAAGGACAGTTCCAGACGGTCGGCAATGCCGGCCGTCACCCCATAGGTATTCAGCTGGTAGTCCTGCGTGCTGACGTAGGTGTAGTGCGCGTTGGCGCCCCAGCTGTCGCGCGTGCCGTAGCCGCTGATCAGCGCCCACGGCGTGAGGCCGCCGCCGCCCGCGCCTTCCACCTGCGACACGCCGCCGGTGGCCAGCAGCTTGCCCATGTCCTGCGCGCCCGCAGCGGCGCACACGCAGGCAGCCAACAAGGTTGGAATGATTTTGTTCATGGTTCGGCTCCCGGCGGACTATTGGGTGACGATGTCGCGCTGCATCGGCGCCAGCTTGGCGACCAGCTTGAGCGCAACGCTGCTGGGGACATTGTGCTGTTCCATGGCGATCTGCAAATCCTCGGTCAGCGCGTTGAACATGGCGTTGGTGATCTTCAGATCCTGGTGCACGGTCTTCATGTCGCGCACGGTGCCGACGCCGTCCATGGTCTTGTCGCGGTACTTGCCGGTGTACTTGCAGGGGCCGCCGGCGAACTCGCAGAACTGCTCCTGCAAGCGCACGTTCAGCTGCGGAATATCGAAGTCGGTGAAGTTGTCCTTGATGCGCGGATCGGCCAGCACCAGCGTGAGGAAGGTATCAACAATCTTCTTGATACCTTCCTTGCCGCCCAGGCCCTGGTAGGTGGAGTCTTCAGTGTAGGGCGTCTGGGCCAGCGCCAGCGACGAAGCCAGCAGCAGCCCGACAGCAAGCAGGCGGGGGCGTTTAATCATGGTTCATCCTCATGTGTGGTGCACGCATGAGGATGAATTTATCAGAAGTGATACCCCATGGCTACCCGGAAACTGCGGCCCGGATCAAACCAGGAGCGTCCCGTGTTGCCAATGTACTGCTGATTGGTCTGCTTGGTCACGGTCCGGGTCAGGTTGCTGACCGCGGCGCTGGCCCACAGATTGGCGGTGAAGTTGTAGTTGAAACTGGCGTCCCACTGTCCCACCGCCTCCTGCCACACCGGCAAGCCCCAGCCCACGTCCGTCGGCGCGACGCCGTTGACCAGGCGGGCCGGATCGGCGCTGACGGCATCGTTGCCGCCGGCGCCAAACGCATTGGTCGCCAGCAAGGTACGCGAGCGCCAGCTATATGCCAGTCGTGCCGAAATCGGCCCGCGGTCGTACATCAAGCCCAGGTTGAAGGCGTGCCTGGACATGTTGACCACCGGCAGATCCTTGAAGGGCAGGCCGTTGGTGTCGCAACCGTAGAGATTGTTCATGGAGGTGGCCGTGCCGTTCTTCGGGCAATACGGTGCGGTGTACGGATGGTACAGGTCCTGCTTGCCGTCCAGATAGGTCCAGTTGGCGGACACGCCGAAGCCCTTCGCCCAGTCGGGTATCGCCTCCAGGCCTGGCAGTTTATCCAGGTAAGTCTGGCCGGCGATTTCAATGCCGCCCTGCCACAGCTTGGCCGCATTGGCCGGCCCGGTGATGACGAACTCCTGCGCATTGCCGGCCAGATCCTTCACGCTTCGCGTGTAGGTATCGTTCATGATGATGTCCTTGATCTTCTTGTAGAACACCACTGCCGTGAGCGACTGGCCGGCGCGCGGATACCATTCCAGCGACAGATCGAAATTGTTCGATTTAAGCGGCTTCAGGTTCGCGTTGCCCGAGTTGGTACCAACGTAGCTGACCGACTTGATGGAAGTGACGCCGTTGACAGTGACGTTTTCCACCTTCTGCTGCAGATTGACGTATTCCTGCAACTGGTCGAAGCCAGGACGGGCAATGCCCTGGGACAGCGCAATGCGCGACTGCAGCTTGTCGGTCAGGCTCACCTTCAGGTTCAGGCTCGGGATCACGTCGGTATGATTGCCCTTGACGTCCAGCGGCTCGTTGAATACGCCAAACCGTGGCAGGGCAGGGTTGGTGGTGTCGCTATATTGCGGATTGAATACCGTATAGCCGTGCGACTGCGAGCTCGACCGGATCACCCGCACCCCCGCATTGCCTTCCACCGGGTACTTCAGGTTGTCGAAGCCGAAACGCAGCGTGCCATACAGGGCCTGGGTGTTTTCGCTGGCGGTCGACAACGCGCCCTGCACGGGATTTTGCGGGTTGATGTCCTTGGGATCGTTCGAGAAGATCATCGGCCGCCAGTCGCTGCCCTGGGTCGAGCAATCGGTGTTGGTGTTCCTGAGCTTGTTGGCATCCTCGCATTGCAGACGCTTCACCGCCAGCAGCGCCGCAGCCTGGGCCGGATAATTACGCACCGCGGCCAGCGTCGGCACCACGATGGTGGGCGGCGTGCCGATCCTGCCGTTGAAGAAGTTGGGGAAGGTGTATTGCTGGACCGGGGCCAGATTGGCATAGCGCGGATCGCTCAGGTAGCCGAAATTGCCGCGCGGCTGCCAGTTGCTGCCCCACTCGGAAGGCAGCGGCGGCCGGCCTGCCACCGGGCTCTGCAGCACCGACCATGGCTCGGACAGCGAATACCAGCCGCTGCCGACGCCAATCGCATGCGACATCGAGCGGTGCGTTACCCGCACGCCAAAGCGCAGATCGCGCAGCACGTCGCTGTCGAAGACGAACCTGGCGTCGCCCTTCCAGGCATACATGTCGCCCTTGGCCTTGTTGAGGTAAGGCTGCAGGGTGTTGAAGTAGTAATTGCCCGGATCGGCCAGGGCGGCGCGGGCGGCGGCGTCGAAACTGACGGTGGGCCGCGGCGTGGTCAGGTCGAAGCTCATGCTGGGCACGAAGGTGCCCATATTGATCATGTTGCCGTCGCCGCCATTGGTGGCATGCACCCACTGCAGATCGCTCTGGAAGGTCCAGCGCTCATCCATCCGCCACTTCAGGTTCCAGGAGATATCGCGCGTGCGTCCATGCGCATTGTCGTAAGAGCTGGTGGTGCCTGCGGACAAACCGCCGGCCGCGAACTGGTTCTGGCCGACGCCGCCCGGATAGCTCAAGGTGCCTTTTTGCAGGATGCCGTTGGCGTCATACTGGGCGTTGGTCAGCGTGAGGTCATACGGCGTCAAGCCGAGATTGCCGTCCGACGCGGTGCTGAAGATGCCGCCGTTGACGCTCTCGGAACGGAAACCCGAATCGAAGTAGGTCAGCGACGACTCCTTGTCGTTCTTCTTCCATTGCAATGCGGCATAGATCCCCGCGCGTTCCGACTCGCCCTCGCTGGTGCCCCAGGAGATGCCGTTCGGCACCCACACCGTCTTGCCGGGCACCGGCTTGCTCAGCGGGTAGTAGGCGCCCAGGGTGTAGGAGTCCGAGCGGAACGCCGACTTGCCGTAGGAGATGTCGATCAGGGCGCCAATTTCGCCCATGTCGGTCGACCAGCGGTTGGAATACAGGCCGGAGAAGGATGGCGTATTCTTCTTGCCAAACGGGGTATAGCTGTCCGAGAAGGACAACGCGCCCGATTGACCCTTGGAGTCAAACGGCAGCCGCGTGCGCAGATTGACCTGGCCGCTGATGCCGCCTTCGATCAGCTCGGACGACGGGTTCTTGTACACGTCCACGCCGGCCATCAGTTCCGGCGGGATGTCGCCCCAGCTCAATTCGCGTCCAGGCCAGCCGGCCGAGAAGCCTTCGCGTCCGTTCAGGGTGGACGAGCCCCAGGACAGGCCGCGGATCTGTACGCCCGAGCCCTCGACGTTGTAGGACAACGGATTGCTGGCGGCGTTGGTGCGGGTGCGCGAGGTGTTGCGGTCCATGGTCACGCCCACCACCCGCTGCAGCACTTCGGTGATCGACTTGTCCGGCAGCTTGCCGGCCTCGTCAGCCACGACCGAGTCGACGATCAGTTCGGACTCTTGCTTGATCTTTTGCGAGGTCTCCAGCTGCTTGCGCTGGCCGGTCACGATCACGATTTTGTCCGGCGGCGTGTCCGTGGCGGCCGGCGCCGACGTGTCGGTCTGCGCCAGCGCGCCGCCGCTGTACAGCAGCGCCAGCTGCGCCGCCGCCATCGCCAGCGCGGTCATCTTGAGCGGTTTCCTGTTGCTCATCGTCCCTGTGTTTTTCATTATTGTGTTCCTCTTGTTATTGGAAGCTGATGGCGCCGGTCAGCGTCAGCTTGCTGGTAAAGGTCGGCGCGGCCGTGCCCGTGCTCGATACCGTGGTGTTGGCGTTGACTGCGGAAAACTCGATCTTCGAGATCGGGTAGTCCTGCAATTCACTCCACAGATCCAGCCCGCTCAGGCCGCATGCCTCGTTGACCGTGAACTGGTCGCGGAGACCGACGCTGTAGTCGGCGGCGGCGGCCTGGGTCGGCGTCACCACGGCGCGCAGCTTGACGTTGCAGTCCTTGCCGTCCTTGAGCGCGTAATGGCCGAGGTACAGATCGACGTTGATGGCATTTTTGCCGGTGCTGAGCCACTCGCTGTTCTGCGCCAGATTGAACTTCAGCGCGGCCTGGGCATCGATGCGCACGCCGAGTAGCGTATCGGTGCCCTTGGCCATCTCCTTCAGGGTGCCGGCCATCATGGTGAAGCCATAGTAGGCGCCCAGGCCGGCCGGATCTGCCGGCTGGATGCTGTAGAAATACGAGAAGCTGCTGCCGTCGGCGGAAACGGCGCTGCCGCACCAGCTGCCGCCGCACCACCAGCCGTCGGCGCTGCTGCCCGCATAGGTGCCGACGCTGCCCTGCTCCTTGGTGGTCGCGGTGTCCTTGTAACCGCTCAGGAAAGTCAGCGCGGGCGCTTTTTCCGTGCCGATTGGGATACTGCGGTCCAGCTTGACGCTCGCAAAAATATCATCGCCGCTCTGCGTGGCGGTGACCACGCACAGTCCGTTGGCCAGCTTGGACAATGTGCTGCCGCTGACCGAGCACACCGTCGGCGTGCTGGTCGAGAAGGTCACGGGCCGGCCGGTGTTGACGGTTGCGCTCAGCGTGGCCGGCTGCCCATCCAGCGCCTGCGAGCCGGGGTTGCGGAACACAATCGTCTGCGGCCGTTTGGGAATCACGAACAACTGGCTCTGCGAGGCCGCGGCGTAGCCCTGGTAGCCGGACTGGGTGGCGGTTATCGAGCACTCGCCGGCGATCAGCAGCGACGCGGTGCTGCCGTTGACGGTGCAAACGGTCGGCGTATTCGAGGTGAAGGTGATCGGTCCGCCGGAACTGGCCGTGGCCACCAACTGGGTGGTCGCCACGGCGGGCGGGACAGCCACGGTGGGGCCGCCCGGAAAGTCGAAGGCGATGGTCTGCACCGCGCCGCCGGCACCGCCGCTGCCACTGCCGCCGCCGCCGCAACCGGCCAGCAGTGCGATGCCGGCCAGGCCCAAGGCCGACAGCCGGAATCCTGTCACTCGTTTCATCATGATACTTTGTCTCCTCGATTGTGCTTACAGAAATGTCCCCGCCAGGCTTGCGCCGCTGCGCGGGAAAAACTTGTCGCTAGCGCGCCACCATCCGGCGCAGATAGGCCTCGTGCGTGGGCATGGCCGCGACCACGGCGGCAAAGCGCGCGCGCCGCTGGCGCAAGGCCTGCAACGCCTCCTCGCGCGTGAGCTCCTCCAGCCCCGGGTCGAGGCGCTCGGGCCAATGGCCCATGCCGGCATGGATCGCCAGCCAGCTGTGGGCGTCAAAGCCTTCCCACGCGTACTGGTGCAGCACGCCGGCCTGGCGCCAGGCGTGCAGCTTGAACGCCAGGGTGTCGGGCACGGTCATGCTGGCCATGTCACGCCACAAGGGGCTGTCGCGGCGCGCCGTCAGGCAATAGTGCAGAATGATGAAATCGCGGATGCGCGCAAACTGGCGCGCCATGCCGGTGTTGTAATAATCGATCTCGGCCGCAGTCGGCGGCCGGCCCTGCTGCAGCAAGGGGATCAGATGGCCGAGGCCGCTCTGGATCAGGAAAATGCTGGTCGATTCCAGCGGCTCCAGGAAGCCGGACGCCAGCCCCAGGCCAACCACATTACGGACCCAACTGCGCTGCCGGTGGCCGGTGGTGAAACGCAGCAGACGCGGCTCGGCCAGCGCGCGGCCATCCAATTGCTGCAGCAATTGTTCGCGCGCGCGCTCCTCGTCGAGGTAGCGGCTGGCGAACACATGGCCGTTGCCGATCCGGTTGCTGAGCGGAATACGCCAGGCCCAGCCCGCCTCCAGCGCGGTGGCGCGGGTGTAGGGCGTCAGCGCCGCGCCGGTCAGTTCGCTGGGGACGGCCCAGGCCCGGTCCACCGGCAGCCAGTGGCTGAAGTCGACAAACGGCTCGTTCAGGGTGCGGCCCAGCAGCAGGGCGGCGAAACCGGAACAGTCGATAAACAGATCGCCATCCAGCGCGCGGCCGTCGGCCAGCATCAGCCGGGCCACGCCGCCGTCGGCGCGGCGCACCACCTCGACCACGCGGCCCTCGGTGCGCCGCACGCCGCGTTGCAGCGCCAGCTTGCGCAGGAAGGCGGCGTACAGCGCGGCGTCGAAGTGGTAGGCATAGTTGAAGGGGCGCTCCTCTTCCGAGGCCAGCCCCTGGAAACGGCCCTGGCTGGCCATTACGGTCGACAGGCACTGCTCGCCCAGCGTGCCGAGGCCAGCGTCGCCTACCCGGCGGAAATGGCCCCACAGGGCGTCCGGGCCGCTCAGCGCGCCAAAATCGCCAAAGGTATGGAAATAGCGTTCGCCGCGCTCGCGCCAGTCGCGAAACTCGATGCCCAGCTTGTAGGTGCCGTTGGTGGCGCGCAGAAATTCCGCCTCGTCGATGCCGACCAGGCGGTGGAAATTGCGGATCGACGGAAACGTGGCTTCGCCCACGCCAACGATGCCGATCTCCTCGGATTCCACCAGCTCCACGGTGCTGGCGGGCAAAGCGCTTGCCAAGGCCGTCGCGGCCATCCAGCCGGCCGTGCCGCCGCCAACGACCACAATACGTTTGTATGCGCCGTCCATCCCTGTCCCCGTTGATTTAACCAGCGCCACGAGGCAGTACGTTGATCCCGGAGCGCGAGTTTCTTATATATTTGAAACATCATTTTGGAATGCAACGCTTCACGCAGGCAATTCCAAAAATGCTCAAAACAACAGAGAAAATTGCGTAAATGTAGGGACGGCTAGGCCGGGTACAACACCATTTGTGTGCAACGGAACAACGCGATGGTTTTGCCGGTCGCCTTGTTGATGACGGTAGCGTCCCACACCTGGGTGGTGCGGCCGAGGTGCACCGCACGGGCGGTGGCCACCACCGTGCCTTCCCGCGCGGTGCCGAGATGGTTGGATTTCAGCTCGATGGTGGTGAAATTCTGGGCGCCCTCCGGCAGGTGCGCAAAGCAGGCATAGCCGCAGGCGGTATCGGCCAGCGTGACCACGCTGCCGGCGTGCAGGAAACCGTTCGGCGCCAGATGATGCCGGGCGACCGTGAATTCCGCCACGATCTCGTTTTCCTTCACCGAGGTGATGACGATGCCCAGATGATCCGGCAGCGTGCCCTTGCCGAAGGTGTTGAAGTAGTCGGGAGTGAATTTGCTGGCGTCCATTATGCCCACTGTATCGGCGCTTGGCCGTTGGAGGTTAAGTAATCGTTTGCGCGCGAGAACGGTTTGCTGCCGAAGAAACCCTTGTGCGCGGAGAACGGCGACGGGTGCGGCGAAGTGATCACCAGATGCTTGCGGCTGTCGATCAGCGCGCGCTTGGCGATGGCGTAGCTGCCCCACAGGATAAAGACGAGGTGCTCGCGCTGCTGCGACAGGGCGCGGATGGCGCTGTCGGTAAACGTTTCCCAGCCCTGGTTGGCGTGCGAGCCGGCCTCGCGCGCACGCACCGTCAGCACGCTGTTGAGCAGGAATACGCCTTGTTGCGCCCAGTCGCTGAGGTCGGTCTGGCGCCGTTCAAGGCCGAGGTCGCTGTGCAGTTCTTGGAAAATATTCTGCAGGCTGGGCTGCGGACGGTTGCCGTCCGGGACCGAAAAGCAAAAGCCCATGGCGGCGCCTGGCGTGTGATAGGGGTCTTGCCCGAGGATCACCACCTTGACGTCGTGAAACGGCGTCAGGTCGAAGGCGCGGAAGATGTTCTTGCCGGCCGGGCAGCACTGCCCGGCGGCGTATTCGGCCCGCACAAAGGAGGTCAGGGATGCCCAGTAAGGCTGTTCAAACTGGTGCTGCAGTTGCTGCTTCCACGACTCCTCGATGCGCACACTCATGCTTATACCGGCTGCTTGGTCACGCGCAGGTAAGGCTTGATGGTGCGGAAGCCGGGGAACTTGGTTTCCGCTTCCTCGTTGCTGACGGCGGTGGTGATGATGACGTCTTCGCCGTTTTTCCAGTTCACCGGGGTGGCGACCTTGTGCTTGGCGGTCAGCTGCATCGAATCCAGCACGCGCAGGATTTCGTCGAAGTTGCGGCCGGTGGTCATCGGATAGGTCAGGGTCAGCTTGATGCGCTTGTCCGGGCCGATGATGAACACCGAGCGCACAGTGGCGTTGGTGGCCGGGGTGCGGCCTTCGTGCGTGCCTTCTTCCTCGGCCGGCAGCATGTTGTACAGCTTGGCGACGGCCAGGTCGGTGTCGCCGATCATCGGGTATTTGACGGCCGCGCCCTGGGTTTCCTCGATATCGGCGGCCCACTTCTCGTGGTTTTCCACCGCGTCGACCGACAGGCCGATCAGCTTGGCGTTACGCTTGGTGAATTCCGGCTCGATCTTGGCCATGTAGCCCAGTTCGGTGGTGCAGACCGGGGTGAAATCTTTCGGGTGCGAGAACAGGATGGCCCACTGATCGCCGATCCAGTGATGGAAATCGATCTTGCCGTGAGTGGTATTGGCCGTGAAATTCGGGGCGATGTCATTAATGCGCAGCGACATGATGGTTTTCCTATAATGTGGTGGTAAATTATAGAAATAATACTAAAAAAGGCTCCCGCGGGAGCCTCTTTTTTACTAGCCGGCGGCCAGCACGTTATGTGCCTGTTCGTCCGCGTGGTAGGACGAGCGCACCATGGCGCCCACGGCGGCGTGCTTGAAGCCCATTTTGTAGGCTTCTTCCTCGAACATCTTGAACACGTCCGGGTGCACGTAGCGGCGTACCGGCAGGTGGCTGTTCGATGGCGCCAGGTACTGGCCGATAGTCAGCATGTCGATGTCGTGTTCGCGCATGTCGCGCATCACCTGCAGGATTTCTTCGTCGGTCTCGCCCAGGCCGACCATGATGCCCGACTTGGTTTTCACGTTCGGGTACAGCGCCTTGAAGTCTTTCAGCAGCTTCAGCGAGTGCATATAGTCCGAACCCGGACGCGCTTCCTTGTACAGGCGCGGCACGGTTTCCAGGTTGTGGTTCATCACGTCCGGCAGGCCGTCGGCAAAGATGGCCAGCGCTTTCTCTAGGCGGCCGCGGAAGTCCGGCACCAGCACTTCGATCTGGGTCTTGGGCGACAGCGCGCGGGTGTTGGAGATGCACTCGACAAAGTGCTGGGCACCGCCGTCGCGCAGGTCGTCGCGGTCCACCGAGGTGATCACCACGTAGCTCAGGCGCAGCTTGGCGATGGTGTGCGACAGGTTGGTCGGCTCATCCTTGTCCAGCGGGTCCGGACGGCCATGGCCGACGTCGCAGAACGGGCAACGGCGGGTGCACTTGTCGCCCATGATCATGAAGGTGGCCGTGCCCTTGCCGAAGCATTCGCCGATGTTCGGGCAGCTGGCTTCCTCGCACACGGTGACCAGCTTGTTCTCGCGCAGCGTTTCCTTGATTTCATAGAAACGGGTGTTGGGCGAACCGGCCTTGACGCGAATCCAGTCCGGCTTCTTCAGACGCTCGACCTGTTCGACCGGCACGATCTTGATCGGGATGCGCGAGGTCTTGCTGGCGCCTTTTTGCTTTTCGCTGGGGTTGTAAGCTGGAGTAGTTTCGGTGGTCATAATCAGTTTATTCGTTTGTCGCCAGGACGCGGACTAATTCCTCGGCCAGTTGCTGTTGTACGTCAGACAGCATTGCCTGCGCGCCAACGGTGCGCATATCGACTGTTTCCAGTCCGGCATAGCCGCAAGGATTAATCCAGGAAAACGGGGCCAGATCCATCGCCACATTCAGCGACAGCCCGTGGTAGGTGCAGCCATTGCCGCGTACCTTCAAGCCCAGCGCGGCAATCTTGGCGCCTTTGTGGTCGCCGCCGGCCATGTAGATGCCCGGCGCGCCGGCAACGCGCTCAACGACGAGATTATACGCCTGTAGCACGTTGATGATCGCCTGCTCGATTTTATGCACAAACTGGCGCGCATACAGCTTGCCGCCCGGCTTGTTGCGGCGCAGGTCCATCAACAGATAAATCACCACCTGGCCGGGGCCGTGGTAGGTGACTTCGCCGCCGCGGTCGGTCTGCACCACCGGAATCCCGGCAGCGCCGGCCAGCAGGTGGCCGCGGTCCGCGCCCAGCCCCAGCGTGTAGACCGGCGGATGCTCGACGATCCACAGTTCGTCGCGCGTGTCCGGCGTGCGGGCGTCGGTGAAGGCCCGCATGGCGGCAAAAGTACTGTCGTAATCGGCTTTGCCGAGATGCTTGATCTCGGGAGAGGTTGGGGACGTCATCCCGGCATTATACCCCGGCTGCCGCTTTCAGCCCGGCTGGTGCCTTGCCAGCCAAGCCTGCACCGACGGCCGCTGCCACTGGAAATCGACGTATTCCTGCAGCCTGGCCGGCACCGGATCGCCGTTGCGCACCAGGCGGCTCAGCATGATGGCGAGGTCGGTATCGGCGATCGACCAGGCGCCGAACAGGTGCTGCGGCCCGTGCACGAAATGCTCGGCCACGTGCACCAGCTTGGCGGCGGCCTGCTGCGCGCTCTCGCTCAGCGGCGCGCACGGCTTCCTGAAGAACACGGTCTCGGTATCGCGCTCCACGCGCACCGGCACCAGATCGCTGCGCACCCAGGCCTGGATCTGGCGCGCCTGCGCGCGCTGGCGGCGCTCCCGGGGATACAGCGCCACGTACTCCGGCGCCGGGAAGGTCTCGTCCAGGTATTCCGTGATGGCGCTGGACTCGGTCAGTACGAAATCGCCCTCGACCAGGGCCGGCACGCGGGCGGTCAGCGCGCGGCCGGCGTAGGCGTCCAGCCGCTGCTCGCCGCTGGCCAGGTCCACCGTCTTGACGCTGAACGGCAGCCCCTTCTCGGTCAGCGCCACAAACACGGACAGGGCGTAAGGACTGGTGTAAAGGCTATCGACGTACAGTGCAAAAGACATGGCAGCTCCGCTTAGGTAGATTTATTCACATGGTAAACCTTGTATAAGTCCCTGTATAACGGTATATTTTCGCAATTCTTGTTAGTTTTACTCACATAGTTATCCACAGGATGACACGCCGTTTGCCCAATTTTTCCGCCTTACGCGCCTTCGAGGCGGCGGCCCGCCACGAGAATTTCTCGCGCGCGGCGGAGGAGTTGCACCTGACGCATGGCGCCATCAGCCACCAGGTGCGCGGTCTGGAAGAAGAGTTGGGCCGGCCGCTGTTCGTGCGCCATGGCCGCCAGGTGAAAATAACTAACGACGGGCTGAAGTTCGCCCAGTTCCTTGGCAAGGCCTTTGCCGACATTGCCGCCGCCACCGACGCCATGCGCGCGGCCAGCATCAGCCAGCGGCTGACCATCACCTCGATTCCCTCGTTTGCGGCGCGCTGGCTGGCGCCGCGGCTGGGCAAGTTCATCGAGCTGTATCCGGATATTGAAGTGGTGCTGCAATCGAGCGGCACGCTGCAGGACCTGGCGCGCGAGGGGGTGGACGTTGGCATCCGCTTTGGCCGCGGCCACTATCCGGGCATGGTGGTGCTGCGGCTGATGGGCGATGTCTATTACCCCGTAGTGAGTCCCCACTATCGCAGCGGACAGCTGCCGCTGGTGCCAGCCGACCTCGGGCGGCACACATTGCTGCGCTCGGTCGAGCACTGGACGCCGTGGTTCAACGCGGCCGGACTCGACCTGCCGGAGCCGTCCGGCGGGTTGCTGTTTGAGGATTTGTCGATGCTGATCCGTTCCGCTGCCGATGGCAACGGCGTGGCGCTGGTGCGGCACGTGGTGGCGATGCAGGAGATCGCCTCCGGGCAGCTGCTGCGGCTGTTCAATATCGCCGCGCCCAGCCCGGACGAGTACTTCTTCGTCACGCCGCCCAGCGCGGCCGGCAAGCCGCAGGTGCAGGCGTTCCGTAACTGGCTGCTGGAAGAGATCGAAGCCTTCCAGCGCCAGCAGGCCTGATTTACATCACGATTTTCACCATCGGGTGCGCCGACAGCTCGGTGTACAGCGCATCCAGCTGAGCGCGGCTGGTGGCGCGCACGGTGCAGGTCAGGCCGGTGTAATTGCCCTTGGCCGAAGGACGCACTTCCATGCGGCCTTCGTGAAAATCGGCGTCATGCTTTTGCACGACCAGAATAATGGTGGGGGCGAAATCTTCGTGAGTGGGCCCCATGACCTTGATCGGGAAGTCGCTCGGATATTCAATGAGGGACTCTGATGGGGGGATGGCGCGCATAGTGTTTCCAATCTAATAAAGGTGATTGCCGCCACGATGGCGGCAATCACCCTATATTGTAGCCCGATCAGGACTTTGCAAGCGCCAGCGGCTCGCTGCTGTGGCCGGACAAACGCTGCAAGCGCGCCAGCGCCGACTCATTGCCCAGCGCCGGCTGGCTGACCGATTTGCGGATCGCTTCCAGCTCGGCGGCCTGGTCCAGCGGCTGCTGGCCGATGTCGGTCACGATGCGCAAGCCTTCGGCATCGTTGCGGATGCTTTCGGCGCGGCGGGTCAGGGCGCTCAGCGCGCTCGACTGGCCGCGCATGCCTTGCAGGCCGGCCAGCTGGGCCTGGCGCTCGGCGCGCAGCTGCTGCAGATCCTGCTGGGCACGGGCCGAGGCCAGCGCCTGCATCGCCTTTTTCGCCTGCGCGTCGAACTCGGCCAGCTGTCTGGACAGGGCATCGACGATGGTCTGCAGCTCGTTCATGTACTGTTTGGCGTCGGCTTCTTCCTGCAACTCCTGCGGCAGGCGCGCCTTGTTGCCTTCCAGCTCGTCGCAGAACAGGGTGATGGTCGATTCCGAAATCTTGCCGGCGGCCAGGCGCTCGGCCAGGGTGCCGGCGGCCTGCTCGTCGGTGGCGATCAGCTGGCGCAGCTTGACCACGTCGTCGGCTTCCTTGTTGAAGGCGGCACGCGCGGCGGCCAGCTTCTGGGCGGCGCTGCGCAGATTGTCGGCCAGGCGGTCGCGGTCGGCTTCGGTGGCGGTTTCAGGATCGAAATTGGCGATCGCCTCGGACACGCGATTGCCCAGCGCGCCAAAATGCTTGGTGATCAGTCGCGCGGTCAAACCCCAGCCATTCAAGTTGCTCATGTCAGTCTTCCTCGTTTCAAAAGTTGCGCATCATTGGATAACGATGCGTTGCTGCTCCACCGGGATGCCGATGACGAAGTCGACATGGATCCCGCGTTTCCTCGCATCGCCGTTCACGCTGTGGATGATTTCCGTCGTGATCAGCAGATACTCATGGCCGCCGCCGCGCAGCTCGCGCATGTACGGCATGAAATACATTTCCTGGCGCAAGCCGGTGTTGCCACTGGCGTCGTCCAGCCGGGTTTCGGTGCCGGTGAAGGGCGGCATATAGGGCGTTTCCGGATCGCCGGCGTCGCGCCAGTAATCCAGGCCGTCTGCGGCGCCGAAAATCAGCTCCAGGTCCAGATCCAGACCGGCCAGTTGCTCGCGCCACAGCGTGTAGCTGCGGTCGCCCAGGCCGGCGCCGGCCTGGCCGGTATAGGCATCCTGGTCCTCGGCGGTTTCCGGGATCACGCGCGCCAGCTGGGTGCAATACATCACCTCGCTGACCTGGCCGCTGGCATTCTGGTAGACCTGCAGGAACTTTTCCTTGTCGTCCAGGTCGCCGGTTTCCAGGTAGTAGCGGTACAGGCCGCCGGACTGCCTGAGGCGGATCTGAGAGACGGCCACGATGCGGGTGTCGTCGGCATCCGGCAGCGCGATCAGCGAGCCGTCGGCCACGGCGCGCAGCAGCGGCGACTGCTGTATCCCGACCACGCTGCCGATGCGCGCGCCAAGCGGCAGATCGCCGTCGGTGCGCGCGCCATCGTTGCCGGCCAGCTTGGCCACGCCATTGCGCAGGTAGTTGTATGCATCGGTCCAGCCCATCTTCAATTCCTTTCAAACGAATAATGTGGCGCGTCGCGCAGGCGGCGGAACTTGCGCACCGCGTACACCGCAGCCCAGGCCAGCAGGCTGAGCACTGAGAGCCAGGCGAACCAGCGCAGCACGCGGGCCAGGAACGACGGCTCGGGCGGCGGCGCCGGGACAGCGGCCGGCGCGGGCGCGCCCAGGCCGGGCATGCCGCCCACCAGGCCCGCACCGTCCGCCGCCGGCGTAGCGGCCCCGCTGGTTGCCGGGGCCGGGGCCGGTTGGCCGCTGGTGGTCGGATAGGCCACCGGCTGATTGCTCTGGCTCATCGCGCGACCCAGCATGAAGCCCAGCAGACCGCTCATCAGGCCGCTCGACTGCTGGGTGGGCGGCGCGTACACCGGTGCCGGACCGCCGTAGGGCGCGCCGCCATAAGGCGGAGCCGGGCGCGGTGGCTGGTTCGGCGGGCGCAGGGTATCGTTCAGCGGCGGCAGCGGTTGCGGCGCGTTGGCCGCGGCGCGACGCTGGTCCAGCGTATTCAAGGCCCGCTCGCGGGCGGCGCTGCGGTCCACATCGCGCGACAGCGCCGAAGTCCCGCGCTGCGGCTGGGCCGGCGAACCGGCCTGCTGGCCAAATGCGCCGGGGCCGCTCTGGCGGTTGGCCGGCGGCGGCGCCGGACGGCTGTGCGCGGCGGAGTTGCTCTTTTGTGAAGAAAATCCGCTTTTAAACCCCGACGATGTGCCAGAATGTGAAGCCGGCCGCGCTTCCGCCGGCACATTGCCCAGGAAGGCAAGGCAAACCATCAAAAGCAGCGCAGATCGAAATGACTTCATGATGTTTTTTCACAAAGAAGTTGAATGAAAAACAGCATAGCGCCGCGCGTTTGCGGTTGCATCGGTAATAAAAGGCTCGCTTCACCATGACACGCAAATACCTGGACATGAATCAGCACGACGCGCTTTACAAGGTGGCGCGGGCGTATCCCGGCGGCATCGACGCGCTGGCGCAAGCAATGGGGATCTCGGTCAACGTCCTGCGCAACAAGCTGGCGCCGACGATAGCGTCGCACTATCCCTCGTTTGAAGAGGTATCGACGGTGGTGGACCTGTGCCACAAGGCGGGTGTGGGCGACGCCCACCTGCCGCTGCACGCGCTGCTGACGCGGCACGGCATGGCGGCATTTATCGTGCCGACGCCGGACACCATCGGCGACGATGATTTATCGCAGACAGTGTGCAAGGTGATGAGTCAGGTGGGGGCGGTGGCGGAAGCGGTCTCGAGCGCGCTAATGGACGGCAAGGTGACCGCTGCCGAGGCGGACTTGATCGAGCGCGAATTCCAGGGCGCGCTGTCGGCGCTGGGCGAATGGCGCGCCCGCCTGCGCCTCAAAGCCCAGCAATAATTCGGGGTCAGCTCTGTCATTCGGACACGGGCTCAACTATGTAATTGTTGAGCCCGTGTCCGAATGACAGAGCTGACCCCGAAGTTTACTTGTCGTTTTGCCGGTTGCGGCGGTCGCCGCGTTCTTCGCCGCGGCGCTGCTCCGGCTCGTGACGCGCTTCGCTGCGGCTTTCGCGTTGCGGCTGCTGCGGTGGTTGCTGCACCACCGGCTGCGAAAACTGCCGCGGCGGCTGTTGCATCGGCATCGGGGTGGGCTGCTGCCGGTCTTCGTGCTGACGGAAACGGCGGTTGTCATCGCCACGGTCGAAGCGCTCACGCGCCGACGGCGGCTGCGGCGCCACCTGCACCACCGGCGCCGCCGTCATCGGCGTATGCGGCTGCGGCGGCTGGCTGTAACGCGGCCGCACGTCGATCCGCACCTCGTTCGGATTGATGGTCTGGGTCGGCGTGTCCGGCTGGCCGAACTGGCTGGGCGCCAGGGTGCTGATGCGGCCGCCCGGCTGCTGCGGCGACACCTGTACCGGCTGCGACGGCGCGGTGATCACCCGGTCGTTGCGGTTACGACGATCATTACGATCGTTGCGGTCGTAGCGCTCATTCCGGCCATTGCGGTCGTCGCGCCCGTCATTGCGGTCAAAACGGTCCGGAATGCCATCATGGTCACGGTCGCCCCCACCGCCACGATAAGTGGTCAGCGGGCGGCCGGAAGGCTGCGGCGGCGCCACCGGCGTCACGTTGTGCACAAAATTGGTCGACGGGATCAGCGGTGCATGGCGGTTGACCACCACGTTGCGCCGCCCGTCAAACTGGTCGCGCGGCAGCACCGTCAGGCCGTCGCGCCGGCCATGCCAGTCGCTGCGCGGCGTGAATGGCTTGCCGTTGTGCATCCAGGTCACGCGGCGCTCGTACTCGGACGACACCCGGTAGCCCGGCACAAAACGGTCGCGCGGCGACAGCGGATACCAGCCCAGGCCCGGCCCGGCATGAGCGCCGCCACTGCCGCCCACCCAGCCCACCAGCGCCGGCGCCCACACCGGCCGCCCGGCCGGCCGGCCCGGCGCCCAGCACCAGCGGCGGTTGACGAACACCCAGCGCCCGTAGTGCGACGGCGCATACCCCCACGGCGCGTTGTCCACCCAGGTCCAGCCCCACGGCGACAGCCAGATCCAGCGGCCGTCGCGGTACGGCGCCCAGTCCAGCGCCACGTTGCGCGGCGTCCACAGCGGGCCGTACTCGACGCTTTCGGTCCAGCTGCCGTTGCGGTCCAGCTCTTCATAGCCGGTGATGCCGTTGGAGACATAGCGGGTGGTGGTGGTCACGCTGTCCAGGCGGTCGCGGTCCTCGGCCCAGATGTCAAAGCCATCGCGCCGCGCCACACTGGTGCGCACGTCTTCGGTGCTGACGTCGACATGACGGCCATTGTTCACCACCACCGAGGAACCGGCGCCCTCCACCCGCGCCGTGCCGGCCAGCACGCTGACCTGGGTGGTGTCCGGCGTGCGGTCGACATCCACCCGCAGCACGCCCGGCTCGATCAGGGTGATGCGTGCCTGCGGGGTGCTCAGTTCGAAATCGCGCAGCAGCTCGGGGCTGCGCACGCGGATGCTGACGCTGCCGTAGTTCAGGCGCAGACGCAGCAGGTCGTCATCCATGCCGGTGATTTCCAGATCCGAATCGCCATCCAGCCGCACCGCCGTCGAGCCAACCCGGAATTCCGTGCGGGCGCCGCTGGCGGTGTTGATGTGATTGGACGCGGTCACCGGCCAGTTGAGCGAAGCGCCGACCGGCTCGCCGTCGCCCTCCAGCGTGACCTGTCCCTGCACGCTGGAAATGCGCCCGACCATGGCCGGCGGATCCTCGGCCAGGGCCAACGCACTCCAGCCGGCCAGAGCGGCCAGCACGACGGTATGGATGATGTTGCGGCTCATGGCTGCGTCTCCGTTAGTTATGCCTGATTAAACGCCGCACATTTCAGTCCGACTACACAGGTTACACTGGGTTACAAATCAGGCGGCGGTACCGCCGCGCTTGACAAAGAACAGCGCCGCGCCGATCGCCATCAGCAAGCCGCCAAACACGCGGTTCTGCTTTTTGACCGCGCCCGCGTCGCGGAAAAAGCGCTGCATCGACGAGGCCAGGAACGCATAGCTGTGCATCACCACCAGATCGATGCAGAACATGGTGGCGGCCAGGATCAGCAACTGCGGCAGCAGCGGCGCCGTGTGGGTGATGAACTGCGGCAGCACCGCCACCATGAAGATGATGCCCTTGGGGTTGGTGGCGTTGGTCAGAAAACCGATCAGGAAGCGCTTGCGGGCATGCGGCACCACCACTTCAGCCTGCTTCTGCTCGCTGATGCTGACCTTGGCGCGCCACTGGCTCAGGCCAAGGTAAATCAGGTACAGCGCGCCCACCGTCTTGACGATGTTGAACGCCACTTCCGACGCCATCAGCAGGGAGCCGACGCCGGCGCCGGCGATAAAGAACACCAGCAGCAAGCCGGTCTGCAAGCCCAAGATGGTGGCGCTGGTGCGGCGCACGCCGTAGGACAAGCCATGCGACATCGACAACACCGCGCCCGATCCCGGCGAGACGGCAATGATGCAGGCAGCGACAAAGAAGGTGATCCAGGTGGCGAAGCTCATGGCGGTTCCATTCAAATCAGCGATCCCTATTGTAGCGGTATCGCCGGCCCCCGCGCTTGGGTTAATATTGCTGATCCAACCACACACGGAGTTTCGCAAATGGCCGGTTCCAGCCTGTTAGCCCTGATTGACGATATCGCCACCATCCTCGACGACGTCGCCGCGATGAGCAAGGTGGCGGCCAAGAAAACTGCCGGCGTGCTGGGCGATGACCTGGCCCTGAATGCGCAGCAAGTGGGCGGCGTGCGCGCCGAGCGCGAACTGCCGGTGGTGTGGGCGGTCGCGCTCGGCTCGCTCAGGAACAAGGCCATCCTGGTGCCGGCCGCGCTGGCCATCAGCGCGTTTGCGCCATGGGCCATCACGCCCTTGCTGATGCTCGGCGGCCTGTACCTGTGCTTCGAGGGCTTCGAGAAAATTGCCCACAGTGTGTTGCACCGCGCCGACGGCGAGCACCACAAGCAGGAACTGCACGAGGCGCTGGCCAATCCGGACGTCGACCTGATGGCGCTGGAAAAAGACAAGATCAAGGGCGCGGTGCGCACCGACTTCATCCTGTCGGCGGAAATCATTGTGATCGCGCTGGGCACGGTGGCGGAAGCGCCCTTCCTGCAACAGGTGACGGTGGTGGTCGGCATCGCCCTGCTGATGACGGTCGGCGTGTACGGCCTGGTGGCGGCCATCGTCAAGATGGACGATGCCGGACTCTACCTTAGCCAGCGCGGCGGCGCCGCCGTGCGCGCGCTGGGCCGGGTGCTGCTGAGCGCCGCGCCCAAGCTGATGAAGCTGCTGGGCGTGGTGGGCACGGTGGCCATGTTCATGGTCGGCGGCGGCATCCTGACCCACGGCCTGCCGTTTGCCCATGACCTGATCCACCACGCCGCCGAAGCGGCCGGCCCGGTGCTGGGCGCCGTCATGCCGACCGTGCTGGACGCCGTGGCCGGCGTCATTGCCGGTGCGCTGGCGCTGGTGGCGGTGACCGTCGTTCGCAAAATAATCAGCCGGTTCAAAAAGCCCGCGTAACACGCCCAATCCGGGGGTTTTTGATCTAAATCAATAAATTTGGGAGGTGGACTACGTAAACTGGCTATGTCTATTGCGGATAAGCAATAAAAACCAGCCGGAGTTACGTCATGCGCAACAATCAACCTGTTACCAATCGCGAAGTGGAAGTCCTGGAAGACCAGGCCATCGTCTCGAAAACTGATCTCGACGGCAATATCGTCTATGTGAATCCGTATTTCACCGAGATCAGTGGTTTCAGTGAACAAGAGTTGCTGGGCGCGCCGCAAAACATCGTGCGCCATCCGGACATGCCGGCTGAAGCCTTTGCCGACCTGTGGGCCTCGATCAAGGCCGGCACGCCGTGGACCGGCATCGTCAAGAACCGCTGCAAGAACGGCGACTATTACTGGGTGCGCGCCAACGTCACGCCGATCCGCGAAAACGGCCGCACCATCGGCTACATGTCGGTGCGCACGCGCGCCGAGCGCCAGCAGATCGTGCGCGCCGAACAAGCCTACAAGGCCATCCGGACCGAAGCCAACCACCGCATCCGCATCAAGAACGGCCAGGTGATCGAGCCCGGCGTCGGCTCGCTGCTGTCGCGCCTGAGCCATGTGTCGCTCGGCATGCGCATCTGGCTGGCCACCAGCGTGGTCAACGTGCTGCAGGTGGTGGTGTGCGCCGCCGCCCTGCTGAACGGCACCAGCGCGCATAACTACGGCATCTTTGCCGCCACCTTCTTCGGCCTGCTGATCAACGTCTTCCTGTGGTACACGCTGCGCGTCTCGGTGCTGCAGCCGCTGGACCGCGCGCTGCAGGGCGCGCGCGCCATCGCCGCCGGCGACCTGTCCTCGTCGTTCGAGACCGAAGCCACCGACGAAGTGGGCCAGCTGCTGCGCGCGCTGCAGCAAATGAACAGCAACCTGATTGCCACCATCCGCGACGTGCGCGTCAACGTCGAGACCATGGCAGTGGCCACGCGCCAGATCGCTGCCGGCAACGCCGACCTGTCCGGCCGCACCGAGGCACAGGCGGCCAGCCTGGAAGAAACCGCATCCAGCGTCGAGCAGTTTTCCTCGACCGTGAAGCAGAATGCCGACAACTCCGAGCAAGCCAACAAGCTGGCGCAAAACGCCTCCCAGGTGGCAGTGCAGGGCGGCGAGATCGTGGCCGACGTCATTGCCACCATGGATGAAATCAACAACTCCTCGCGCAAGATCGTCGACATCATCGGCCTGATCGAAGGCATCGCCTTCCAGACCAACATCCTGGCGCTGAACGCCGCCGTGGAAGCGGCACGCGCCGGTGAGCAAGGCCGCGGCTTTGCGGTGGTGGCCGGCGAGGTGCGCAACCTGGCCCAGCGCAGCGCCACCGCCGCCAAGGACATCAAGAACCTGATCGACGTCTCGGTTGGCAAGGTCAGCGCCGGCATGGCGCAGGTGGACCGCGCCGGCGCCACCATGAAGGAGGTGGTGGCCTCGGTGCAGCAGGTCACCGCCATCATGAAGGAAATCTCGGTCGCCTCGCACGAGCAAAGCATCGGCGTCGATCAGGTCAATTCGGCCATCGCCCACATGGACCAGGTCACGCAGCAAAACGCCGCGCTGGTGGAAGAGGCGGCAGCCGCCACCGCCAGCCTGGCGCTGGAAGCGGGCGGCCTGACGCAGGCGGTCAGCCTGTTCAAGTTCGGTCCGCCGCGCGCTGCGCGCCGCCCGGCTCCCCCATTGAAACGCCTTGCAGCATAAACCATCATGAACACGCCTTTCCCACCCGTTGAATTCGATGCAGGGATCATCGGCAAACTGAGTCAGTCCGGTCCGCGCTACACCTCGTACCCGACTGCGGACCGCTTCCAGAACGACTTTGGCTACGGCCAGTTCCTGGAAGCGGTGGCCGGCCTGCGCATGCGCCGCAGCCGCCGTCCGCTGTCGCTGTACATCCACATCCCGTTCTGCGACACGGTGTGCTACTACTGCGGCTGCAACAAGATCGTCACCAAGGACCACAGCAAGGCCGCCGTCTACCTCGGTTATCTGAAACAGGAAATCGACATGCAGGGCCGCCTGTTCGACGGCATGGGCCAGATCGAGCAGCTGCACTTCGGCGGCGGCACGCCGACCTATCTGAGCGACAAGCAGATGGGCGACCTGATGACGCACCTGCATGCCAACTTCGACTTCGCCGACGACGCGCATGGCGAGTATTCGATCGAGATCGATCCGCGCACGGTCAGCGTGGAGCGCGTGCACAGCTTGCGCAAGCAGGGCTTCAACCGCATCAGCCTTGGCGTGCAGGACTTCGATCCGGAAGTGCAGAAGGCCGTCAACCGCATCCAGCCCGAGGCCGAAACGCGCGCGGTGATGGATGCCGCGCGCGCCGCCGGCTTCCGCTCGATCAGCATCGACCTGATTTACGGCCTGCCCAGGCAGACCATGGACAGCATGACGCAAACGCTGGACAAGGTGATCGCCGCCAATCCGGACCGCATCGCGCTGTACAACTACGCGCACCTGCCGCACATCTTCAAGCCGCAGCGCCGTATTTCGGAAGCGGACATGCCGTCGCCGGCGGTGAAGCTGGAATTGCTGGCGATGTGCATCCAGCGCCTGTGCGATGCCGGCTATATCTACATCGGCATGGACCATTTCGCCAAGCCGGATGACGAGCTGGCGGTGGCGCAGCGCCAGGGACGTTTGCAGCGCAATTTCCAGGGCTACTCCACACGCGCGGAGTCGGAACTGATTTCGTGCGGCGTGTCGGCCATCAGCGCGATCGGCGCGACCTACAGCCAGAATGAGAAAACGCTGGAGGCGTATTACGAAAAGCTGGAGAGCGGCGTGCTGCCGGTCACGCGCGGCATCAAGCTGGATAACGATGACCTGCTGCGCCGGATTGTGATTCAGAAGCTGATGTGCAATTTCGAGTTGTCGATGTCGTCGATCGAGCAGGGCTTCCCGATCAAGTTCCGCCAGTATTTTGCGGTGGAGCTGGAAAAGCTGAAGGCGTTTGAAGCAGATGGCCTGCTGACCATCGATGAGGCGTGGATTTCGGTGACGCCGAAGGGCCGTCTACTGATCCGCAACATCTGCATGGTGTTCGACCGTTACCTCGGCACACCGCAGCCGTTGCGTTACTCAAAGACGATCTGAGGCTGATATGAACGGCGCACAGCTACTGCCGGTGTTTGTGGTCGGCCTGGCCGGCAGCATCCACTGCGCAGGCATGTGCGGCGGAATCGTCAGCGCGATTTCCGCCAACGCGCCCAAACCCGTCACCGTCACCGTCATTCCGGCGAAAGCCGGAATCCATGCTGAGCGTGCGGGTACGCCTTCCATGGGTCCCGGCCTGCGCCGGGACGACGGGGCTTACGTCCTCGCTTATAACGCCGGCCGCATCGGCAGTTACATGGTCGCAGGCGCGCTCGCTGGCGGCCTGGCTGGCGGCGCGCGCAGCATGGCGGCGCTGGCCGGCATCCAGCTCAGCTTCTACTGGCTGGCCAACGCCATGCTGATCGCCCTCGGCCTGTACCTGATGAACGCCTGGCGCGGCCTGGCTGTGCTGGAGCAGGGCGGCCGCCTGCTGTGGCGCCACATCGCGCCCGCCATCAAACCGCTCATGCCCGCCGACACGCCCGCCAAAGCCTTCACCCTCGGCGCCCTGTGGGGCTGGCTCCCGTGCGGCATGGTCTACAGCGTGCTCACCACCGCCCTGCTCAGCGGCTCGGCCGCCAACGGCGCCGCCGTGATGCTGGCCTTCGGCCTTGGCACCCTGCCGATGCTGACCGGTCTTGGCCTGCTGGGCGTGCGCGTGCAGCAGGCCATGCAGCGCCGCCCGGTACGCATCGCCGCCGGCCTCCTGGTGCTGGCGTTTGGCATGATCGGCCTGGCCCGCGCCGCCGGCGGCATCACGCCCGAATGGATGGAGTTGCTATGCCTCACACCACACGCCTGAAAGACGCAGCGGCGCTCTGCTACCACTGCGGCCAGGCCTTGCCCGGCGACGCCGCATGGACGGTGACGATCGCCAACGTCGCCCACACCATGTGCTGCCCCGGCTGCGCGGCGGTGGCGCAGACCATCGTCGATCTGGGACAGGAAAACTACTACCGCGACCGCACCGCCTACGCCGCCAGCGCCGAAGGCGCGCAGCAGATGCCGCCCGAACTGCAACTCTATGACAACGCCGACCCGCGCTTCGCCCTCGATGAGGACAGCCGCGAATCCACTTTCACCGTGGAGGGCATACGCTGCGCCGCCTGCGTGTGGCTGATTGAACAGCGGTTGACGCGCCTGCCCGGCGTCGACAGCGCGCAGCTCAACGTCGCCACCGAAAAACTCTACGTGCGCTGGCGCAGCGATGCGTGCCGGCCCGGCGACATCCTCGGCGCGCTGCACACGATAGGCTATGCCGCCTACCCGTACGACGCCGGCCGCCATGCCGACCAGCAGCACCGCGCCGCCAGAACCCTGGGGCGCCAGCTGTTCGTGGCCGGCCTGTCGATGATGCAGGTGATGATGTACGTCGCCCCCGCCTATCTGGCGGAAGACGGCACCCTGGACGACAGCATGGCCTCCCTGATGCGCTGGGCCAGCCTGCTGCTGACGCTGCCGGCCATCTGCTATTCGGCGCTGCCGTTCTGGCGCGGCGCCTGGGCCAGCCTGCGCGCGCGCGCGCTCGGCATGGACGTGCCGGTGGCGCTGGGCATTGCCGCCGCCTTTGGCGCCAGCGTGACCGCCACCGTCAGCGGCAAGGGCGAGGTGTGGTACGACTCGGTCACCATGTTCATCTTCCTGCTGCTGTGCAGCCGCTATCTGGAACTGCGCGCGCGCCGCAAGGCCGGCGCCGCGCTGGAACGCCTGCAGCACGCCCTTCCCGCATCGGCCTCGCTGCTGGAAAACTATCCCGCCAGCCGCGCCGCCACCATCGTGCGCGCGGCGGCACTGGCTGTGGATAACATCATTGTGATCAAACCCGGCGAAGCGGTGGCCGCCGACAGCGTCATCATCGAAGGCCGCACCTCGCTCGACCTGTCGCTGCTGAGCGGTGAAAGCGCGCCACTGCCGAAGAACGTCGGCGACGCCATTCCCGGCGGCGCCATCAACGCCGGCAGCGTGATTCTCGCGCGCGTCACCAAACGCGCACAGGACAGCACCTTGTCCGACCTGATTAAGCTGATCAACCGCGCCGGCGGCGAAAAGCCGCGCATCGCGCAATGGGCCGACCATGTGGCCGCATGGTTCGTGGCCGGGCTGCTGCTGTTCGCGCTGTCCGCCTTCGGCTTCTGGTTCCTGCATGACGGCAGCGCCGCGCGCGCATGGCCGATCGCGATTGCGGTGCTGGTGGTGTCCTGCCCGTGCGCGCTGTCGCTGGCCACGCCGACCGCGCTGGCCGCCGCCACCGACCAGCTGCTGCGGCAGGGTGTGTTGATCACCGGTCCGCAAACACTGGAAACCCTGCACCGCGCCACCCACATCGTGCTCGATAAAACCGGCACGCTGACCTGGGGCCGGCCAGTGCTGCAAACCATACAAGCGCTGGGCGCGATGCGCGCCGACTTCTGCCTGCAAATCGCCGCCGCGCTGGAAGCCGGCAGCGCGCATCCGCTGGCGCGCGCCATTACCGCGGCCGCCGACGAAGCGGGACGCGAACCCTGGAATGCCACCGCCCTGATCGAGAGCGCCGGCAGCGGACTGGAAGGCGTGGTGCATAACCGCCGCTACCGCCTGGGCAGCGCGCAGTTCGTGGCCGGCATCAGCGGCCTGGCGCCGATGCGCGAGCTGCCGCAGGGCGTGACGCCGGTCTACCTTGGTGCCGAAGACCAGTGGCTGGCCTGCTTCCACCTGCACGACGGCCTGCGCCCCGATGCGCAGGAAACCGTGGACTACTTCCGCCAGCGCGGCAAGACCATGGTGCTGGTCAGCGGCGACGATGACGCGCTGGCGCGCCGCGTCGGCGACCAGCTGGGCATCGAAACCACCGTCGGTGGCTATCTGCCTGCCGATAAGCTCAACTTCGTGCAGCAGCTGCAGCGGCGCGGCTGCGTGGTGGCGATGGTGGGCGACGGCATCAACGACGCCGCCGTGCTGGGCGCGGCCGATGTCTCGTTTGCCATGGGCAGCGGCGCCGCACTGGCGCAGGCGCATGCCGATGCGGTGCTGCTGAACGGCCGCCTGAGTGCGGTCGCGGACAGCGCGCGCAGCGCCGCACGCACCATGCGGATCATCCGCCAAAACCTGTGCTGGGCCACGGTGTACAACGTGGCGGCGATACCGGCCGCCGCCTTTGGCCTGCTCAATCCCTGGCTGTCCGGCGTCGGCATGGCGCTCAGTTCCGCCGTGGTGGTGCTGAACGCCTTACGGTTACGCGGGAGCGCATGATGGAAGCCCTTTTTCTGCTGATTCCACTCAGCGTGGCGATGGTGTTTGCCGCGCTGTGGATATTTTTCCGCGCGTCCGACGACGGCCAGTTCGATGATCTTGTTGGGCCGGCGCTACGCGTGCTGCAGGACGACGACCTCCCGCCAACGGATCACAAGTGATCCGGCAGTTTTTGATCCAAATCAAGGTTTTTGCGAGTGCCTATAAGTAACCTTTGATCTACATCATCAAAGTGTTCTGGGGAGAACTCAATTGGATCAACATTACAACTACAAGGTCGTCAAGCAGTTTGCTGTGGCGACGGTAGTCTGGGGCGTCATCGGCATGCTGGTGGGCGTCATCATCGCTGCCCAGCTGGCCTGGCCGGCGCTGAACCTCGACATACCATGGCTGACCTACGGCCGCCTGCGGCCACTGCACACCAACGCGGTGATTTTCGCGTTCGGCATCTGCGGCCTGTTTGCCACCTCCTACTACGTGGTGCAGCGTACCTGCCAGGTGCGTTTGTTCTCGGACAAGCTTGCCGCTTTTACCTTCTGGGGCTGGCAAGCGGTGATCGTCAGCGCGGTCATCACGCTGCCGATGGGCTACACGCGCGGCAAGGAATACGCTGAGCTGGAATGGCCGATCGCCATCCTGATCGCCGTGGTGTGGATTGCCTACGCGGTGGTGTTCTTCGGCACCCTGATCAAGCGCCGCGTCAAGCACATCTACGTGGCCAACTGGTTCTTTGCCGGCTATATCCTGGCGGTGACCATCCTGCACGTGGTGAACGGCGCCGTCATGCCGGCCGCGCTGTTCAAGTCCTACCCGGTGTACGCCGGCGTGCAGGACGCCATGATTCAATGGTGGTACGGCCACAATGCGGTGGGCTTCATCCTGACCGCGGGCTACCTCGGCATGGTGTACTACTTCATTCCCAAGCAGGCCGAACGTCCGGTGTACTCGTACCGCCTGTCGATCGTGCACTTCTGGGCGCTGATCTTCACCTATATGTGGGCCGGTCCGCACCACTTGCACTACACCGCGCTGCCGGACTGGACGCAATCGATCGGCATGGTGTTCTCGCTGGTGCTGCTGGCGCCCAGCTGGGGCGGCATGATCAACGGCATGATGACCCTGTCGGGCGCCTGGCACAAGCTGCGCACCGACCCGATCCTGAAGTTCATGATCGTGTCGCTGTCGTTCTACGGCATCGCCACGTTCGAAGGCCCGATGATGTCGATCAAGACCATCAACGCGCTCTCGCACTACACCGACTGGACCGTCGCCCACGTGCACGGCGGCGCGCTGGGCTGGGTTGGCTTCATCACCATGGGGTCGATCTACTATCTGCTGCCGCGCCTGGCCGGCGAGCAGAAGATGTACAGCACCCGGCTGATCGACCTGCACTTCTGGGTCGCCACCATCGGCATCGTGCTGTACATCGCCGCCATGTGGATTGCCGGCGTGATGCAGGGCCTGATGTGGCGCGCGGTGAATCCGGACGGCACGCTGACCTACACCTTTGCCGAAAGCGTGAAAGCCACCTATCCGTACTACGTGGTGCGCTTCAGCGGCGGCTTGCTGTACCTGAGCGGCATGTGCGTGATGGCCTACAACACGTGGATGACCTTGCGTAACCGCGACACTGCCGTCGCGCCTATCCCGGCCGTGAACGCCGCCCACGCCTGATATCGGAGCATCGAATGAAATTCTCACATGAATGGATTGAAAAGAATCCCTGGCTGCTGATCGCGCTGGTCACGCTGGTGGTCAGCGTCGGCGGCGCGGTGGAAATCGCCCCGCTGTTCTTCCAGAAATCGACCACCGAACCGGTGGCCGGCCTCAAGCCGTATTCGCCGCTGCGCCTGGTCGGCCGCGACATCTATGTGCGGGAAGGGTGCTACAACTGCCACTCGCAGATGATCCGGCCGTTCCGCGCCGAGACCGAGCGCTATGGCCACTACTCGGTGGCCGGCGAATTCGTCTACGACCACCCGTTCCAGTGGGGCTCCAAGCGCACCGGTCCCGACCTGGCGCGCGTGGGCGGCCGCTACAGCGATGAGTGGCACCGCACCCACCTGAACAATCCGCGCGACGTGGTGCCGGAATCGAATATGCCGAACTACCCGTGGCTGGCGAAAACCGCGCTGGCGCCGGCCGACGTGGTGCCGAAGATGAAGGCGCTGCGCCGCGTCGGCGTGCCGTACAGCGACGCCGAAATCGCCGCCGCGCCGGAAGAACTCAAGGACAAAACCGAGGAAGACGCCCTGGTCGCCTACCTGCAAGGCCTGGGCACCCAGATCAAGACGAGGAACTAACATGGCTCTGAATACCCTGTTTGACAACGCCAGCAGCGTGATGACCGTGGTCTCGTTCATCACCTTCAGCGGCATTTTGTGGTGGGCCTATGTGCACCACCAGGAAGCCGATTTTGCCACGGCAGCCCAGTTGCCGTTTGCCGACGACGAGGAGAAGCACCATGGCTGATTTCACCAATGGCTTCTGGGACTGGTACATCGTGGTCCTGACCCTGCTGGGCGTGATCGGCTGCGGCGTGCTGCTGTACTCGCAATCCAAGGTCAAGCTGCACAAAAATGCCGACGGCAAGATCGACACCACCGGCCACGTCTGGGATGAAGACTTGACCGAACTGAACACGCCAATGCCGCGCTGGTGGATGTGGCTGTTCTACCTGACCATCGTGTTCGGGCTGGCCTATCTGTTCCTGTATCCCGGCCTGGGCACCTATGCCGGCAAGCTCGGCTGGACCTCCAGCGCCGAGTACAAGGACGAGCTGAAAAAAGCCGATGCCGATTTCAGCCCGCTGTTTGCCAAGTACCAGAAGCAGGACCTGAAAGCGGTGGCGGCCGACCCGCAAGCGCACGCCATCGGCGAGCGCCTGTTCCTGACCTACTGCGCCCAGTGCCACGGCTCGGACGCACGCGGCAACAAGGGCTTTCCGAACCTGACCGACAAGGACTGGCTGTTTGGCGGTTCGCCGGAAACCATCAAGGAAACCATCCTGCACGGCCGCGTTGGCGCCATGCCGCCGATGGGCGCCGCGCTGGGCGGCGACAAGGATGTGGAAAACGTCGCCCACTACGTGCTGAGCCTGTCCGAGTCGACCCACGATCCGATCAAGGCCGTGTTCGGCAAAGAGAAGTTTGGCGCCTGCATGGCTTGCCACAGCGCCGGCGGCAAGGGCAACCAGACCCTGGGCGCGCCCAACCTGAGCGACAAGATCTGGCTGTTCGGCGGCAGCCCGGAAACCATCATGGAAACCATCCGCAAGGGCCGTACCGCCACCATGCCGCCGTTCGAGGACTTCCTCGGCGACGCCAAGGTGCACGTGCTGGCCGCCTATGTGTGGAGCTTGTCGAATCATCCCAACGAACCGGCCGCGACGCCAGCGGTAGCTGAAAAATGAACGCCCCGCAGCCCCAAGTCATCAAGATGTATGCCGCGCGCGAGGAAATTTACCCGCGCGAGATCGACGGCCGTTATGCCCGCCTGCGCTGGCTGTTTGTCTGGCTGACGCAGCTGGCGTTCTACTGCACGCCCTGGCTGCAGTGGAACGGCCGGCAGGCGCTGCTGTTCGATCTGGGCGCGCGCAAGTTCTACATCTTTGGCCTGGTGCTGTGGCCGCAGGATTTCATCTACCTGGCGCTGCTGCTGATCATCAGTGCCTATCTGCTGTTCCTGGCGACGGCGGTGGCGGGGCGGGTGTGGTGCGGTTTCACCTGCCCGCAAACGGTGTACACCGAAATCTTCCTGTGGATAGAACGCCGGATCGAAGGCAAGCGCAGCGCCCGCATCGCGCTGGACCGCCAGCCGGCCTCGTTTGCCAAGTACGGCAAGAAGACCGCCAAGCACCTGGCCTGGGGCGCGGTGGCCTTGTGGACCGGCTTCACCTTCGTCGGCTACTTCACGCCGATCACCAGGCTGATGGGCGAGGTGGCGACGCTGAACTTCGGCCCGTGGGAATGGTTCTGGGTGCTGTTCTACAGCTTTGCCACCTACGGCAACGCCGGCTGGATGCGCGAGCAGGTGTGCAAGTACATGTGCCCGTACGCCCGCTTCCAGAGCTCGATGTTCGACCGCGACACCCTGATCATCACTTACGACAGCAAGCGCGGCGAGCCGCGCGGGCCGCTGTCGAAGACCGCCAACGGCAACGGCGGCTCGTGCATCGACTGCTCGATGTGCGTGCAGGTGTGCCCGACCGGTATCGACATCCGCAAGGGCCTGCAGTACGAATGCATCGGCTGCGCCGCCTGCGTGGACGCCTGCAACAGCGTGATGGACAAGACCGGCCAGGCCCGCGGCCTGATCCGCTACAGCACCGAACGCGCCATGGAGGACCATCTGACGCCGACCGAGATCCGCCTGCGCGCCTTCCGGCCGCGCGTGAAGATCTACACCGCCGTGCTGGGCCTGATTGTGCTGGCCACCGGCGCCGCGCTGTATCTGCGCACGCCGCTCAAGCTGGACGTGATCCGCGACCGCGGCTCGATGGGCCGCGAAGTGGAGGACGGCATGATCGAAAACGTCTACCGCCTGCAGATCATGAACACGTCCGAGCAGGCCCATGTCTACAAGATCGCCGTCAGCGGCATCGCCTCGCTGACGCAGGTGAGCGCCGACCAGGTGCCGGTGGACGCCACCGAGACCAGGGCTTATCCGATGCGCCTGCGCACCGCGCACGGCGCCGGCCAGCCCGGCTCGAACAAAATTGAAGTCACCCTGACCGCAGTCGACGATCCATCGCTGCATGTGAAAGAATCCGCGGTCTTCATTGTGCCGCGCTAAGGAGCATCATCATGACGACACTGACCATCCCCGTCACACCGTGGTGGAAGCAGCGCTGGCCATGGCTGCTGGCAGCCGGCCCCGCCATCGTGGCGGTCGGCAGCATCTACACCGCTTACCTCGCCATGTCGGCGCCCGATGCGCTGGTGGTGGGCGATTACTACAAGCAGGGCAAGGCCATCAACCAGGATTTGCGGCGCGACCATGTGGCCTCGCAGCTGGGCCTGTCGATGGCGCTTGGCTACGACGCCGCCAGCGGCACCCTGAGCGGGCGCATCAACCGCAAGGATAGCGGCCCGCTGCTGCTGCATCTGTCGCACGCCACGCTGCCGGAAAAGGATATCAAGCTGGTGCTGGTGCCGGATGCGAACGGCAGGTTCAGCGCCAACCTGCCGCTGCTGGAACGCAGCCGCTGGATCGTGCTGGTGGAAGGGCAGAAGCGCGAGTGGCGCCTGGCCGGCGCCTGGAGCTGGCCGGCGCAGCGCGGGATTGCGCTGCTGCCCGACTGATCAGCCGCAGGTTGCCGTCCCGGCCGTGATGGCCTTCAGCATGCGCGGATCGAGCAATTCGATCTCGCGGTTGCTGACGCGCAGCAGGCCTTCTTTCTTGAACTTGGACAGCAGGCGGCTGATGCTTTCGATGGTCAGGCCCAGATAATTGCCGATTTCCTCGCGCGACATGCGCAGCTGGAAAGTATTCGGCGAATAACCGCGCGCCTCGTAACGCGACGACAGGTTGATCAGGAACGCCGCAAAGCGCTGGGTCGCCTGCATATTCCCCAGCAATAGCATCACGCTTTGCTCGCGCGTGATTTCCTGGCTCATCATGCGGTGGAAATGGCGCAACAGGGTCGGCATTTCCGCCAGTAGCTGCTGCAGGGTGGAGAAGGGAATTTCGCACACTTCGCTGTCTTCCAGCGCGACCGCGGTGCAATGGTGCTGGTCGGCGCTGATGGCATCCATGCCCAGCAGTTCGCCAGCCATCTGGAAGCCGGTGATCTGCTCCGCGCCCTCGCGGTTGACCTGGTAGGTCTTGAAGTGGCCCAGACGGATCGCGTACAGGTTCTGGAATGGATCGCCGATGCGGAACAGCGTGCCGCCGCGCGCGACCTTGCGGCGGCGGCCGATGATCTGGTCGAGCCGCTCCATGTCGTTGTTGTCCAGCCCCATCGGCAAACACAGCTGGTGCATGCTGCATGAAGCACAGCTGGCCTTGAGGATATCGATGGTGGCGCCGGGAATAACCAGCGAAGGAAGTTCTTGTATCATGCGGTTAGTGTAGCCCATCACGTGCGATTTGGGCGCCTATTCCGCAGTCATCCAATCAGGTATTCGCGCGCCATTTGCCTTGCACGATGCAAGCGGCTTTTCACCGCCGCCACCGATTGGTTGATCTCGCCGGCGATTTCCGCAATCGACATTTGCGCGAAGTCGCGCAACAGCACCACTTTCAGGTAGTCGGCCGGCAGCGATTCCAGCGCGCGGATCAGTTCGACGCGCAAGCCGGCCGTGTCCTGGCTGGCCAGCCACTGCTCGGCGCGTTCGTCATCCCAGGGATCATGGCCCAGCGCGCTGCGCGCCAGCCGGTGGCACTCGCGCTTGACCACCTGGAACAGCCAGCCGGAAAACGCCGCCAGCATGCGCACCGACGATAGCTTGCGCGACAACACCAGCAGCGCTTCCTGCACGGCGTCGTCGACGTCGCCGACCAAGCAGTTGCGCTGGGCGTAGCGGCGGATGTCAGGCTGGCACAGCCGCAGCAGCTGCGCCAGCGCCGCCGGATCGCCGCGCCGGGCGGCGTCCAGCACCGGCATGTGGTGTTCCGCAAGACTCATTATTTTCCTTGTTTATCCAGGCGGCGGCCAACCATGGCGCACATCGGACAAAAGCCGAACAGGCCGGACGCGACGATGCCGGCCGCCGACAAGGCCGCCACCGTGCCCCACATGCCGCCCAGCAGCGCCAGCGCCGCCGCCGCCACGATCAGGCCCGCCACCACGCGCAGCACGCGCTCCCAGCCGGGTACATTTTTAACGTAAAACATTGTGCTCTCCTATCAGTGATCGAGGAAGTCCCTCGGCAGCTAAGAGGGGGCTGGCCGCGATTCGGATTCGCGCTATCGAAAATATTTTTAAATTTTTTTAAAAAACCTATTGCGTGCGATTTAATTGCTCGCTATGATTCACCCATCAACACATCGAACGCGACTTAATCGCTAACTAATCAACGAAAGGAATCACCATGAAACGCACGCTGATCGCTACCGCCCTGCTGGCCGCCACCGCTTTCGCCCACGCCGCCACCCCGGCCAACGACACCACCATCGTGCTGGTCCACGGCGCTTTTGCCGATGGTTCCAGCTGGGACAAGGTGATTCCTATCCTGCAAGCCAAGGGCTACAAGGTGGTGGCCGTGCAGAACCCGCTGAGTTCGCTGGCTGACGATGTCGCCGCCACCCAGCGCGTGGTCGATGCGCAAACCGGTAAAGTAGTGCTGGTTGGCCACTCGTGGGGCGGCACCGTGATCACCCAGGCCGGCACCAGCGACAAGATCAAGGCGCTGGTCTACGTGGCCGCGTTTGCCCCGTCGGAAGGCGAAGCCACCGGCAACCTGGGCAAGGATTACGCGGTGCCGCCAGGCATCGCCACCCTGCAAGTCGATGCCACCGGCTACGCCTGGCTGCCAGCCGATTCGGTGGCCAAGAACTTTGCGCAGGACGTGACGCCGGCCCAGGCGGCGCTGATTACCGCCACCCAGGGCCCGATCGCCCTGAAGGCCTTCGGTGAAACCACCACCGTGGCGGCCTGGAAGAACAAGGCCAATTACTACATCGTGGCCAGCCAGGACCGCATGATCGCGCCGGAACTGGAACAGGCGTTTGCCAGGAAAATCAACGCCATCACCACCACCCTGCCGACCGGCCACGTGCCCATGGTGTCGCAACCGGCCAAGGTGGCGGAAGTGATCCTGGCCGCAGCCCAGCGTTAATCCGGTTTCATCCGCGGCGAAAAGCCAGCGTGCCCCGCGCACGCTGGCTTTTTCTTTCTTGCCAAGGTAAGCCTTTGATAGGAGAATCGGTCCAGCCCCCATACATCAAGGATGATATGAAGCCTCTCGGCATCAAGGCTAAAGTCGCCCTCGCCACCAGCATTACCTCGGTCCTGATGATCGGGCTGGTCACGCTGGTGCAGACCCAGCGCATGCAGGAAGATTACAAGCGGGTGTTGTTCACGCAACAGACCGCGCTGATCAACCGCACCGCGCAGGATCTCGACGACAAGCTGACCATGCTGCTCGATATCATCGCGCTATCGGCCCGCAACCAGCCGGCCAACCTGGGCAACTCGGCTGAAAAGCTGCGCGAGTATTACCAGAACCGCGCGGTGCTGGCCCTGTTTGACGATTTGCTGGTGATGAGCCCGCAGGGCAAGATCATTTCCGACCTGCCGCTGGTGCCGGGCCGGGTCGGCATCGACGCCTCCGACCGCGCCTACTTCAAGACCGTGATGCGCACCCACAAGCCGCTGATCACCGAACCGCTGATCGGTCGCGCCAACAAGCAGCCCATCGTGCAGATGGTGGCGCCGGTGCTGAACGACAAAGGCGAGGTGGTGTGCGTGCTGATCGGCGTGCTGCGCCTGTACAAGGACAACCTGCTGGGCCACCTGCGCACCGCCAAGGTTGGCCGCAGCGGCTATTACTTCGCGCTGACCCGCAGCGATAACCCGGTGTACGTGCTGCATCCCGACATCACGCGCCTGCTCAAGCCGCGCGCGGCCAACGCCAACCCGGCCACCAACCGCGCGCTGGAGCAAGGCTTCGAGGGCACGGTGATGGGCATGGGCGAAGGCAAGCCCACCCTCAACAGCTATAAAAACCTGAAATCGGTCAACTGGCTGCTGGCCACCTCGCTGCCGGCCGAGGAGGCGTTTGAGCCGTTCGAGGGCGTGATCAAGCGCGTGCTGGTGTGGAGCGGCATTGCCGCCGTGCTGACCGCGCTGCTGATCAGCGCGCTCACCTTGCGCCTGATGGCGCCGCTGATCAAGCTGCGCAACGCCATCGTGGCGCTGCGCGCCAACCCGGCCCGCTTCACGCCGCTGCCGGTGCATGCGCGCGACGAGGTCGGCCAGCTGACCTCGGCCTTCAATGACCTGATGCACGAACGGCTGGCAGCCGACGCGCGCCTGCAAAGCCTGGTCGAGTTCGCCCCCAACACGATAGTGGTGGTGGGCGTGGACGGCCGCATCGAAACCTTCAACCGCGAAGGCGAGCGCTGCTTCGGCTACGAACGCGACGAGGTGCTGGGCCAGCCGCTGGAAATCCTGGTGCCGGAAAAGCTGCGCGAGCAGCACGCGGCGCACCGCAACCGCTTCTTTGCCGACCGCCTGAGCGCCGAGCCGGTGCGCATGGGGCAGGGCAAGGTGCTGTACGGCCGCCGCCGCGACGGCAGCGAGTTCCCGATCGAGGTCAACCTGAGCGCGGTGCGCACCGACCAGGGCACCAAGGTGCTGGCGGTGATTTCCGACATCACCGAGCGCCACCGCCTGCAGCAGGAAGTCGAGACCCGCGCGCTGGAACTGGAGCGCGAACGCGACCGCGCCCAGGCCGCCAACCGCGCCAAGAGCGATTTCGTGGCCAACATGAGCCACGAAATCCGCACGCCGATGAACGCGGTGCTGGGCATGGTCTACCTGCTGGGCAATACCCAGCTGACGCCGCAGCAGCGCAAATACCTGAACATGGTGCGGGTGTCCGGCCAGTCGCTGCTGGGCATCCTCAACGATGTGCTGGACTTTTCCAAGATCGAGGCGCGCAAGCTGGAGCTGTCGCCGGTGGAGTTTGCGCTCAACGATGTGATGGATGCGCTGGCCACCACCATGACCATGAACGCCGGCGACAAGGAACTGGAGCTGGCCATCAGCGTCGATCCGTCCGTGCCCAACCGTCTGCGCGGCGATTCCATGCGGCTGCAGCAAATCCTGGTCAACCTGGCCGGCAACGCCATCAAGTTCACCGAACAGGGCGAGGTGGTGGTGAGCGTGCAGCTGAGCGCGCGCGACGAACAGAGCGCGCTGCTGCGCTTCGAGGTGCGCGACACCGGCATGGGCATGACCGAGGCCCAGCTGGGCCAGCTGTTCAACGCCTTCTCGCAGGGCGACCAGAGCATCACGCGCCGCTTTGGCGGCACCGGGCTGGGGCTGGCCATCACCAGGCGCCTGATCGAGCTGATGGGCGGGCAGATCGCTGTCAGCAGCAAGGCCGGGCAGGGCTCGACCTTCTGGTTCAGCCTGCCGTTTGACATCCAGGCCGACCAGACCGACGAACGGCGCAAGCCGGCGCTGGGCCAGCGCCGCCTGCTGGTGGCCGACGACAGCCGCACCAGCCGCGAACTGGTGGCGCGCCTGATCCGCGCCTGGGGCTGGCAAGCCGACGAAGTCGATTCGGGCGAGGCGGCGCTGCGGCGCTACCGCCAGAGCCTGGACCAGCAGCAGCCGTACGACGTGGTGCTGGCCGACTGGCACATGCCCGGCATGGACGGGCTGGCCACGGCCAAGGGCATCCGCGCGGCGGCGGCCGGCCGGCCGCAACCCATCGTGGTGATGCTGAACGCCTTTGCCCGCGACCGCATCGAGGAAATCTCCAGCGCGCCGGAGGCGGACGTGGTGCTGGTCAAGCCCATCACCAGCTCCAACCTGTTTGACGCCCTGCACGAGGCGCTGGCCACCCAGGGCGAGGCCGATGCCCAGGCCGTGACCGAGCAGGGCATCGTCGGCACCCTGGCCGACATCCACTTCCTGCTGGTGGAAGACAATCTGCTCAACCAGGCGGTGGCGCGCGGCATCCTGGAGCACGCCGGCGCCACGCTGGACATCGCCGGCGACGGTCGCCAGGCGGTGGACATCCTGCGCGCCCGCCCGGCCGAATACGACATGGTGCTGATGGACATGCAAATGCCGGTGATGGATGGCTTTACCGCCACCCGCATCCTGCGCCAGGAACTCAAGCTGAGCTTGCCGATCATTGCCATGACCGCCGGCGTGCTGGAGTCCGAGCGCGAGCGCAGCCGCGAGGCCGGCATCACCGACTTCATCCCCAAGCCGATCGAGGTCGACGAGATGCTGGCGGTGCTGCGGCGCCACCTGCCCAGGCCGGCGCCGCCGGTGATGGCGCCGCCGCAGGCGGCCCCGGTCCCGGACCAGCAAGACCTGCTGGCCGCCATGGCCGCGGCGGCCAGCGCCCCGGCGCAGCCGCCGGCGCCGGCCGAGGCTGTGCCGCTGGCGCCGCCGCGGCGCGTGCCGCCCGGCCCGCCGCCCAAGCTGGTCAGTTCGCCGCTGCCCGCCGGCGAAGCGGCCATCTTCAATATGGACGGCCTGATGCGGGTGATGGGCAAGGATGCCAAGGGCCGCGCCGCCATGGTCAAGATGGTGCGCGGCGCCATCGAAGGCGGCATGGCGCCGCTGGACCAGGCCGCCCTGGCGCTGCAGGAGGGCCGGCTGCGCGACGCCGCCCGCGCCTTCCACAGCCTGCGCGGCGCGGTCGGCGTGCTGGGCGCCAAGCGCCTGATCCAGGCCACCATGGCGGCCGAGGAAGCCATCCAGGGCCAGCGCGAGGACGAGCTGCAGGAGCGCTACCGCGAAGTGCGCGCCGAACTGGAACAAACCCTCAACCACGCGCGCGCCTGGCTGGAACGCACGGATGCCTGAGCCTGGTTGGCGTTTACGCCACGCTTCACCACCTCCGCAGTGCGATATTAAATCATATTGATAATAATTCGCATTTACGTTACGCCATTTTATTGTTACAATCTTTCCCATTCTTTTACTCACATTTACGAACGGAAAGAAGCAAATGGCAATGATCAAGAGTCGCAAACACGCGCAGACGCGCTTCCACCAACACATGAGCGCGGCGCTGGCCGCCATGCTGCTGCCGGTCGCCGCCCACGCCGCGGAAGGCGCTGCCGCCCCGGATGCCGCCGACAAGCCGCAGACCCTGCAGGAAGTGCAAGTCAACGGCAGCCGCGAGAACGACTTCAAAGCCGAGCGCGCCTCTTCCGCCAAGTACACCGAAAAACTGGTGGACACCGCCCAGACCCTGACCGTCATCAAGAAAGAACTGATCGAGCAACAAGGCGCCACCACCCTGACCGAAGCGCTGCGCAACACCCCGGGCGTGGGCGCCTTCTTCCTCGGTGAAAACGGCAACACCAACACCGGCGACGCCATCTACATGCGCGGCTTCGACGCTTCCAGCAGCATCTACGTCGATGGCGTGCGCGACGTCGGCTCGATCTCGCGCGACACCTTCAACATCGAACAGATCGACGTGCTGAAAGGCCCGGCCGGCACCGACAACGGCCGTTCCTCGCCGACCGGCTCGATCAACCTGGTCAGCAAGCAGCCGCTGCTGGAAAACGCCTACAGCGGCTCGGCCACCTTTGGCAGCGGCAAGCAGCGCCGCGCCACCGCCGACATCAACACCGTGATCAACGCCGATTCCGGCACCGCCTTCCGCCTCAACCTGCTGGACCAGGACAGCGAAAACCCGGGCCGCGATTTCGTCAAGAACAAGCGCTGGGGCGTGGCGCCATCGGTGGCGTTCGGCCTGAACTCGACCACCCGCGTCTACCTGAACTACTTCCACGTCAAGCAGGACAATATTCCTGACGGCGGCGTGCTGACCATCGGCCTGCCGGGCTGGACCCCGCCGGCCGACATCGCCGCCGTGCCGGCCACCGGCACCACCCCGGCCAAGCCGGCCAAGAGCTTTGCCTTCATGGCCGGCGCGGCGCCGGTCAATCCGAAGAATTTCTACGGCTCGGTGCTGGACCACGACAACGTCAAGGCCGACATGGCCACTGTCAAGGTCGAGCACGACTTCGCCGGCGGCGCCAGGCTGGTCAACACCAGCCGCTACGGCAAGACCAAGCAGGATTATCTGCTGACCTCGTTCATGGCCAGCAACACCAACCTGAACGCCAACACCGCCAGCACCAACCCGGCCAACTGGACCATGGCGCGCACCAACCTGACCACCAAAGATCAGCTGAACGAAATCCTGACCAACCAGACCACCCTGACCGCCGACTTCACCTCCGGCGCGCTCAAGCACACCGTGGTGGGCGGCGTCGAGCTGACCAGCGAGAAGCAGACCAACTACACCTACGCCAACACGGCGCCGGCCGCCACCGCCGGCCTGCCGGCGACCAGCATCTACTACCCGAATCCGCACACGCCGATCACCACCGCCCAGGTCAACCTGAAGCGCAATGGCGGCCGCACCGAGGGCACCACCAACACCCAGAGCGTGTACGTGTTTGACACCATCAAGTTCGGCGAGCAGTGGATCTTCAACGGCGGCGTGCGCATCGACCACTACAACACCACCTACAACGCCACCACCGTGCAGGCCGCCACCACGCCGCAAGTGATTCCGGTCGGCACCCTGGTGTCCAGCAATATCGAAGCCTCGGACAACCTGGTCAACGGCAAGCTGTCGGCCCTGTACAAGCCAACCAAGGACAGCAGCGTGTATGCGCTGGTGGCGTCGTCGAAAGCGCCGCCGGGCGGCACCACCTTCTCCCTGAGCACCTCGGACAGCAGCGCCGCCAATCCGAAGTTCGATCCACAGGAAACCACCAACTACGAGCTGGGCACCAAGTGGGATCTGCTGGGCCAGAAACTGTCGCTGTCGGGCGCCTTGTTCCGCACTGAAGTGAAAAACGAAGTGGAGCAGGACCCGGTCGATGCCAAGTACTACCAGACCGGCAAGAAGCGCGTGGAAGGTATCGAGCTGAGCGTCACCGGCGAGATCCTGCCGAAGTGGCTGGTCAGCGCCGGCTATGTGCACCAGAAAACCAAGGTCGAGTCGGGCAAGGTGGTGACCGCCAGCGGCGACAACCAGCTGACCTACACGCCGAAGCAATCGTTCACCGCGTGGACCTCGTACACCCTGCCGTTCGGCCTGCAGATCGGCGGCGGCGCCCGCTTCAGCGACAAGCTGGCGCGCGGCACCGATGGCGCCGTCGGCACGCCGAAATACGCCAACTCGTACTGGGTATTCGACGCCATGGCCTCGTACCCGATCAACAAGCACGTCGACCTGCGCCTGAACGTGTACAACCTGGCCGACAAAGAATACGTGCAAGCGATCAACAAGTCGGGTTATCGTTACACCCCGGGCACCCCGCGTTCGGGCACGCTGACGGCCAACTTCAAGTTCTAAGCACCGGTCCCCGGTTCCGGTCCGCTGGCCCCGCCCTTACCGGCGGGGCTTTTCGTTTGTAGAGGAGAGTTTCACCATGATGCTGCACATCCCCGCCGTACTGACGCGCGAGCAGGTGGCCGACATACGGCGCCGGCTCGATGCATCGCCCTGGGTGGACGGCCGCGCCACCGTGGGCGAGCAGGGCGCCAGGGTCAAGCAAAACCGCCAGTTGCCGGAAAGCGCGCCGCTGGCGCTGGAGCTGGGCCAGATCATCCTGACGGCGCTGGCCAACAACCCGCTGTTCTTTGCCGCGGCGCTGCCGCTGCGCACCATCCCGCCGCTGTTCAACTGCTACGCCGGTGGCGAGCACTACGGCGCCCACGTGGACGGCTCCATGCGCCGCATCCCCGGCAGCGGCCAGTGGGTGCGCACCGACGTCTCGAGCACCTTGTTCCTGAGCGATCCGGAGGAATACGACGGCGGCGAACTGATCGTCACCGACCAGTATGGCGAGCACGAGGTCAAGCTGCCGGCCGGCGACCTGATCCTGTACCCCTCGACCAGCATCCACCGGGTCGAGCCGGTCACGCGCGGGGCGCGCATCTGCTCGTTCTTCTGGACGCAAAGCATGGTGCGCGACGACATGCGTCGCAGCATGCTGCTGGAGCTCGACCAGAACATCCAGAGCCTGCGCGCACGCATCGGCGACAGCCCGGAACTGGTCGGCCTGACCGGCCACTACCACAACCTGCTGCGCCAGTGGAGCGAGGTCTAGAGCGGGATGCGCGCGCGCAGATCGCGGGCACGCGCCAGTAGCGGCTCGGCCTGCGCGGTCTGGCCCTGCAGGCGATAGACCTCGCCCAGCTCCAGCAAAATCTCGGCCACGTCGGTGGCGCCATATAGCGGCGTGCTTTCACGCAGCTTTAACGCCTGTTGCAGGGCCGCTGCTGCCTTGGCATATTGCTGCTGTCCTTTGTAAAGCCGGCCCTGCGCGTACAGGACATAGGACAGCTCATGATGGTCATCGCCCAGCACGCGCGTACGCAGCGTCCATGACTCCTGCAAGAGCGCCTCAGCCTCGGCATAGCGTTGCTGGCCGATGCGGATGCTGGCCAGGTTGCACACAAAGGCGGCCTGGCTCAGCCCATCCGGTTCACCGGTTTTGCCCTTCAATGCCCGCGCGCGTTCCATGGCCGCGCTGGCCTTGTCATAATCGCGTAGCTTGTCATAGACCACGCCAAGCGTGTTCAGGGTGGCAGCCTCAACGCGCTCGTTGCCGGGCCGGGTTTTCTGGATCGCGAGCGACCGCTGTAACAGTCGTTCCGCCTCGGCGTAGTTCTCCTTGCGCAGCATCACCCCGGCCAGGTGACGCAACGTGGCTTGCAGTGCCGGATCATCCATCGCCTCGTTCAATGCCAGCGCACGGCGCGTGTAGTCGACTGCTTTGTCGAACTGTTCAGCAACGGCGTACAAGCCGCCGATGCTGTCGAGCATGGCCGCCATCTCTTTACTGCGCGCGCCATAGACGGATTCCTTCAGCGCCAGCACGCGCAGGTAAAACGCCTCGGCGTCGGCGTAGCGGCCCAGGTTCTGGTACAGATCGCCCAGCTCTTCCACATCGCGCATCAGTTCGGGCGACCTGGCGTCGTACAGCTTTTCGGTCAGGACCAGCTGGCGGCGCTGTAGCACCTCGGCTTTCTCGAACTGGTAGATGGACTGGTAAAATTCGGCCACCACCGCAAGGTAGTCGCGCAGGTAGGCATCTTGGGTGGCCGGGTCGCGCTCGGCCAGCTCCAACCCGCGCGTGTAGGCCCATTCGGCCCTGGTCTTGTTGCCGGCCGAACGGTAGACGCGGCCCAGGCTGGCGAAGCCGGCCGGGGAGCTCTGCGCATCGGCTTGCTGCAACAGCTGGCGGGCACGTTCCGGCTGTTGTCCGCTCTGCTGGTACAGCAAACCCAGGCGCACCTGCGCCTTCAACACATCCGGCGCTTTTTCATACCAGACGATGGCTTGCGCCTTATCGGCAGGCACGCCCAGGCCGGCCTCATAAGCATGGCCAAGCGCAACATAGGCGTCACGCCATTGCTGTCCGGCCGCTTGCTGCAGCAGCGTCACCGCCTTGGGCTTGTCGGCCGGCACGCCCCAGCCAAACAGCAGGATTTCACCGAGCTTGCCCTGCGCCGATGCCAGTCCCTGCGCGGCGGACTTGGCGTACCACACGGCCGCTTCCGCCTGATCCTGTGCGATGTTGTCGCCATAAAACAGCGCTTGCGCCAGCGCGTATTGGGCATCCAGGTCGCCGTCCTCGGCTGCACGGCGATACCATTCCAGCGCCTTGACCGGATCGGCCTGGACGCCGCGCCCCTGTTCATACACAAGGGCCAGGTTGAACTCGGCGTCAGGCTGGCGTTGCGCCGCCGCTTTCTCGTACCACGGGATGGCCAGCTCCGGACGCTGACGCTGCCTGTCGTACAGATAGCCTAGCGCAGTCATGGCGCTGCGGTGTCCTTGCTCGGCGGCCTGACGCAGATAGCGCTCGGCCATGTCCAGATCGCGCCCGACGCCGCGCCCGTATTGGTAAAAATTGCCGAGATTCTTCTGGCCGTACATATTGCCCTGCTCGGCGGCACGGCGATACCACGACAGCGCCTCGGCATAGCTCTGCGCCACGCCCTGTCCCGTTTCATACATGAGCCCCAGTTCCACCGCCGCATCGCTATAGCCACGCTCGGCTGCCGCGCGGAACAGGATGGCCGCGCGCGCTTCGTCTTTTTCCTGGCCTTCGCCCTGTTGCGCCGCCAGCCCCAGGTTGTAGGCGGCATGGGCATTGCCGTGCATGGCACCGCGCTGGTTCCAGAATGCTGCCTGGGTGTAATCCTTGGCCACGCCTTCGGCATGGCGGTACATCGCCCCCAGCTGGGCCATGGCGCCATCGTGCCCCTGATCAGCGGCCTGCTGCAGCCACTGCAGCGCCTGGGCGTAGTCCTGCTTGACGCCATCACCCCAGCGATAGCGCCATCCCAGTTCGTACTGGGCCTTGGCATCGCCCTTGGCGCCGGCCGCGCCCAGCAGCTCCAGGCCCCTGGCGCTGTCTTTCGCGCCGCCTTCGCCGTACAGCATCATCAGGCCCAGCAGGGTTTGCGACTCTGCGTTGCCCTGGTCAGCCGCCTGCTGGGCCCACTGACGCGCCTGCTCCAGCGACCGCGGCATGCCCTGGCCGCTTATCGCCAGCAATGCCAAGCCATGCTGGCTGCTGGCGTTGCCGGCTGCGGCGCCTTCGCGCCAGGCCGCCGCGGCGCCGGCGTAATCCTTGTTCAGCATGGCTTTCATGCCGGCATCTGCATGGCGGTCGCTGCGGAAGTCGAGATTGATCTCGCGCTGCGCCTGGCGTTGCAGCAGATGGTTGCGCAAGCCGTTGCCGTTGAGCCAGCGGAACGCCGCAAGCGCGCCTGGCCGGTCACCGGCCAGCAGACGCTGCTGGCCGATGTAAAACCACGCCTCGTTCAGCGCCAGCGCCTTGCTGTCGCGCCGCATGGCCTCGGCTTGCTGCAGCAGCTGTTCCGGCGTCAGCAGGCCCAGCTGCATTGCCAGCACCGGCCGCGGCCACGGGCCATCCGGCAGCTCGCGCGCAAATTGCTCCAGCGCCGGCGGCAACGGCTGGCCGGCGCGCTGCAGCAGGGCGATCTGGCTGGCGGCATCGGCGGCATCGGTCATGCCGCCGGCGGCCAGTTCGCGCGCGGCCCGGTAGCGCCCCATGGTGGCCACAGCCGCCACACGGTCACCGGTGTAGAACTGCGCCCAAGCCAGCTCATGCAGTAAAGGACTGGCATCGTTTTTCAGCGGATCGGCGGCCAGCGCATCGATTGCCGCCTGCGATTTGCCGCGCGCGAACCACAGCTCGGCCAGGCAGGCGCCCATGCCTGCCTGCGCTGGGGCGCCGGTGACGCGCTTTTCCAGCCGCAGGCCAAGAGTGATGGCCTCGGCGCCGACGAATTCCTCCAGGCCATACTGGTGGTTGACGTAGTCGCAAGCGTCGGTCAGAGAAATCTCGGCGTCTTTTTTAGCCTTCAGTTGGGCGCTACGCTCTACCACCGCATAACTGTCGGACAGGCTTTCCAGGTCACGCATGGAATAGGTCTGCAACTTGGGCTCCACAAGGGACGCTTGCTCAATGCGCACGTTGCCTTCCGCGTACTCTTGCAACAGCTTGGATTGCTCCTCCAGCACCGGCAACTCGGCAGCCGGCACGCTGCGCTGCTTGAGGCGAAAATCCACCAGGTAATCCATGTCGCTGCCGCGCAGGGCAAATTCCTCGCGCGCCTGGAAGTAGGGGTTGTCCAGCATCTTGACATGGCGCGGATCGTTGCGCCGCACCTGCTCCGGCCAGTGCACCCGCAGGCGGTAACGGCCGCTGTAGCGGCCGCCGGCCAGCTCAAACGGGAAATTGCGCACCAGCTTGGACGGAATGCCCAGCGTACCGTCCAGCACCTGGCTATTGAACTGCACCTGATAGCGCTTGTCCTTGACGACCACCGCTTTCGGCAGCTTGTAGCGGCTGAGAACTTCGATACGGTTGTCGGCCACCACGTCACGGTATTCCGGCACGCCGTCCAGGCTCACCCCCGGATAGAGCTTCTCGTACCTGGACAGCACGCTCTTCTTTTGCTCGTTGACCGACAGGCGCGTGTAATAGGTGCGCATGCCGTCGGCATAGGTACTGCGGTAGACGTCGCGCGTGACCAGGATGGCGGCGCCGCTGAAATCGGCAATAGTGATTTCTTCGTTGTGCTCAAAGGTCGGCAGGCTGTCACTGCGCTCGGGAATGGTGGCCAGGCCCTGCGCGGCTGCGTCCACCGGCAGCACCTGGCCGCCGGGGAAAGCGATCGGCATGGTCGCCAGCGGTTCCGGCTGATTGATGCGGGTCGGGTCCACAAAGTAATCTCGGCCATCAATGCTGATTTGCACGATCACGTGGTTGAACCAACTGGGCGAGGGTAGCAGCTTGGCCGCCAGCCTGGGCGCATTGGCCGACAACAGCACTGGTTGTGCTTGTACACCAAGTTCGCGCAGCAAGCTTACCAGCAAGTAGCTCTTGTCCTTGCAGTCACCGTAGCGCCGCTGCAGCACCACGTCCGGCGGTTGGGGGCGATGTGAATTCTCCCCGATCGAGACGCTGAAATAGCGGATCTCATTCTGCACCCAGTGCAGCGCGGCGGCGGCACGCGCCTGCGGATCGGCCTCGGCGGCAAACTGCTGCGCCAGGGTTTTGAGGGCCGGGCTGGCTGGCAGCCTGGGGAACAGACCGTTCGCCCACTGCGCCACCTCACTCCAGTCACGGTATTCAGTGACCTGCAGCACGCGCGCTGGCAGGTAATCGGACGGCACCGATGGTTCGCCCTCCACCGCATCCAGCGCGCGGCCTTCAAAGCGCATGCGTGTCATCTCGCCGAGCTGCTCAATTTGCGGCGCAATCCTGGCGCTGTGAAAATCTCCCAGCTGACGCCATTGCAGCGGGCGATTGCGCGGATAGGTAATGGTGACGCGGCGCAACTCCACCGGCATGCCGGCGTCCCAGTTGTAGTCGCTGGCCCACTGTTTGCCAAACACCGGATTTTCACCCTCGACGGTGTAACTGATCCACAACGTATCGCCAATGCGCACATCGTCCAACAACAGTTGCAGGGTCGTGGCCCCGCCCAGCATGCCGCTTTCGATGCTGGTCTCGCGCTGCAATGGGCGGATCTGGACGCTGGCGGTGCGGTCAATGCGCTGCGCACCGCGCAAAATCATGACCCGGTGCAGCACCAGCTTCTGGTACTGCGCAAAATAGCTGAGCGCATACTGGCCGATGGCGCCCAATTCGCTCGAATCGTTAACCTGGATGGCGCGGTTGTACAACGTGGCGGAGCTGGCCCCGACCAGTGACTGTGTTTCGTTGAGGCGTATCACCACCGGATCAGTACGCTCGCTAGGCGGGATTTCCGCCAGCGGCGCTGCCCATTTGGGCAGCACCGCGTTGCGGGTAAAGCCGGCCGCTTCCGTGGCAAGTTTGGCGGCAGGTGCGGCAATAACAACGGCGGGTATCAGGGCCGCAAGGGCAACTGGAGTGGAGCGCATAGATGGAATTAATTTTTTTCTAACAGGTTAGTGTAGCCACGGAATTTCCCGTGGTCAACTACTCATCACTGTTGCAACGGCGCACAACTAAGTTTGTAAAATGTTACAGAACGGCGTTTTACGGGTCGGTAGCGAGTAACATGCTTTTCCATAAGCCAATGTTTCTGAAGCCAGATTGTGAATTCCTCCGACCGCCTCCGCAGCTTGCTGCTCCTGTTGTTTGTCCAGACTTGCCCCGCGCAGGCGTCCGAGGTGTCCGAACAGGATGAACTCAGCGCCATGCCGCTGGAAAGCCTGATGGACGTCACCATGGTGACCTCGGCCTCGCGCTTCGCCCAGCGCACCAGCGATGCGCCGTCGGCGGTGGCGGTGCTGACCTCGCAGGATGTGCGCGAGCACGGCTGGCGCACCCTGGGCGACGCCCTGGCCACGCTACCCGGCCTGTACCTCTCCAGCGACCGCAATTACGATTATCTTGGCGCGCGCGGCTTCCTGCGCCCGGGCGACTACGACAGCCGCTTCCTGCTGCTGATTGACGGCGTGCGCGTCAACGACAGCGTGTATGACCAGGCCTCGATCGGCAGCGACAGCCTGGTCGACATGGATCTGGTGGAGCGCATCGAATACGTGCCGGGCCCGGGCGCGGCGGTGTATGGCTCCAACGCGCTGTTTGGCGTGATCAACGTCATCACCAAGGCCGGCAGCGCCATGAGCGGGCCGCAAGGCACGTTTTCGCTCGGCAGCAAGGGCGAACGGCGCGCCCGCGCCAGCTATGGCTACCATGCCCAGGATGGCACCGACGTGCTGTTATCCGTCAATGCCAGCCGGCGCCGCGGCGACGCCTTGTATGCGGCGGAATTCGATACGCCGGAACAGAACAGCGGCCTGGCCGAGGGCCTGGACTACCAGCGTACCCACGGTGTGTTCTTCAAGGCCAGCCACGGCGGCTGGACCTTCAGCAGCGGCTACAACAACCGCGTGAAAGGCGTGCCGACCGCCTCCTTCGGCGCCGTCTTCAATGCGCCCAACTACACGCGCGATACGCAAAGCTTTGCCAGCCTGTCCTACAACGTGGCCGCCAGCGAGCAGGTGGCGCTGTCGGGCCGGGCGGAATGGGGCCGCGCCGATTACCTCGGCGTGGGCTGGTATCCGGACCTGCAAGGCCAGCCACGCCAGAACGTCGACGGCGACCACGCGGCATGGTACGCGCTCAACCTCAACGCCACCCTGACCGGCGTCCGCGGGCACCAGCTGGCGATCGGCCTCGACGCCCAGCGCAACGCCCGCCGCGACCAGTTCAATTTTGACCTCGGCCCGCTTGAGCAGCGGCTGGACGACCGCCGTGCCGACAGCCGTGTCGGCGCCTATGTGGAAGACGAGATCCGCTTGACGCCTGCCGTGATCGTCAACGCCGGCCTGCGCTACGACCGCGACAGCATCACCGGCACCCGTTTCAGCCCGCGCACGGCGCTGGTGTGGCAGGGCAGCGCCATCGATACCTTCAAGCTGATCTATGGCACCGCCTACCGTTCGCCCAATGCCTACGAGCTGTACTACGCGGTCGGCGTGGGCGAAGGCGGCCTGGCGGCCAACCCGCACCTGCGCGCCGAGGAAATTTCCACCCACGAGCTGGTGTGGGAGCGCCAGCCGGACGCCTACAGCAAGCTGTCGGTGTCGGCCTACCATTACCGCATTTCCGGGCTGATTACCGAGACGGTGCGCGATGACGGCCTGCTGATGTTCGACAATACCGAGCGCGCCTCGGCCAACGGCATCGAGCTGTCGGCCGAGCGCCTGTTCGCCGGCGGCACCCGGCTGCGCGCCAACTATGCCTGGCAGCGCGCCCGCGACGGCGACGGCGCCCGCCTGGTCAATTCGCCGCGCCATCTGGCCAAGCTCAACGCCACCACGCCGCTGCCGGGCGACGCCTTGCGGCTGGGCATCGAGGGCCAGTGCGTGGCGCGTCGCCTGACCGAGCAGGCCACCACCGCCGGCTACTGCAGCTGGAACCTGACCCTGCTGCCGGCGCGCCGTCGCACAGCCGGCCTGGACTGGTCGGTCAGCTTCTACAACGCCGCCAACCAGCGCTATGCCGATCCGGCCGGGCCGGCCTTTGTGCAACAGGCGATCCCGCGCGAAGGGCGCAGCGTGGTTGCCAAGCTCGGTTATGCGTTCTGATTTCAGGCCCCAGGGACGCCGGCTGCGTTACAGCATGGCGCTGGCCATGCTGGCACTGGCGCGCTGCGCCTGGGCGCAGTCGGACGACGCCGCGCTCAAGGCCGCCTACGTCTACAACATTGCGCAGTTCACCGTCTGGCCGGCGGCCGCCGCGCCCGCCACGCGGCCGCTCAATGTCTGCGTCGGCAGCGGCCACGCGCTGGGGCAGAGCTTGCGCAAGCTGCAGGGCAAGCCGGTGGGCGAGCGCCGCCTGGCGGTGCTGGAAGCCGGCCCTGGCATGCAGTGCGACGTGGCCGTGCTGCGCGGCGGCGGTGCGCGTCCCGCCGAGCTGGGCAACGGCACCCTGGTCATCGTCGACGAACCCAGGAACGGCTACGCTGGCGCGGTGGCCCTGATCGAGGAAGATCAGCACCTGCGCTTTGATATCGATACGGCAGAGGCGGCGCGCGCCGGCCTGCATTTCAGCTCGCGCCTGCTGCGGCTGGCAAGGAACGTCCGATGAAACGCACGCCCGACCTGACACCGGTGCCCATCGCCAGCGCCCTCGGCACCAGCCAGATGATTGCGGCCGTGGCCGCGCTGGTGATCACCGGCGTGGTGCTGATCGCCTACCAGTTGCTCGACATGCGCCACTCGCTGACCGAGGGCGCGCGCGTGCAGGCCGCCATCGTGGCCGACAGCGTCACCGCGCCGCTGATGTTTGGCGACCGCGAGGCCGCCCGCGACGTGCTGCGCGCCTTCCGCTACGAGCCCGGCCTGCGCGCCATCGGCATCTACGACAAGGATGGCAAGCTGTTTGCCGAGTTCGCCTATCCGGACAGCCATTTGCCGCCGCAGCAGCCGCCCGCCGACAGCAGCCCGGACGGCGTGGTCACCGTCACCGAGACGGTGCGCCTGCGCAACGCCACGCTGGGCCAGATCGTGCTGCAGACCAGCACCAGCCGCGTGCGCGCCGCCATGCTGCGTTACCTCGGCCTGCTGGCCGTGGCCTCGCTGCTGGCCATGCTGGTGGTGGCCGCGCTCAGCCGCAAGACGCGGGCGCGGGTGGCGGCCGCCGAGCGCAAGCTCGACTACATGGCCCACACCGACCACGTCACCCGGTTGCCCAACCGCCATTCCACCTACGCGCGGCTGGCGGTCGACCTGGAACGCGCACAGGCCCAGGGCCAGCAACTGGCGCTGCTGCTGGTCGACCTCGACAACTTCAAGGTGGTCAACGACACCGCCGGCCACGCCGCCGGCGACGAATTGCTGAAGCAGGTGGCGGCCGCTTTGCTGGGCGCGGTGCGCGCGACCGACCTGGTGGGCCGCATCGGCGGCGACGAGTTTGCCATCATCGCCTGGCCGGTGCCCGACCGCGCCACCGCGCTGGCGGTGGCGGCCAAGGTCACGCAGGCGCTGCAGCGGCCGTTCCAGCTGGACTGCGGCGAATTCTTTGCCACCGCCAGTGTCGGCCTGTGCCTGTATCCGGACGACGCCCACAGCATGACCGAACTGGTGAGCAGCGCCGACACCGCGCTGTACCACGCCAAGCACGGCGGCCGCAACCGCCTGGCCGAATTCGTGCCGGCCATGACCGCCGCCACCCAACGCCGCGCCGCGCTGGAACGCGAACTGCGCCACGCCATCGACCAGCAGCAACTGGCGCTGCATTACCAGCCGCAGTTCGACTGCCACAGCGGCGCGCTGGTGGGGGTGGAAACCCTGCTGCGCTGGCGCCATCCCGAGCACGGGCTGGTGTCGCCGGCCGAGTTCATCCCGATTGCCGAAGACAGCGGCCTGATCGTGCAGCTCGGCAGCTGGGTGCTGCACCGCGCCTGCCACGAGGTGATGGCCTGGGATGCGGCCGGCGCCCCGCCGCTGACGCTGGCCGTGAACATGTCGGCGCGGCAGCTGCGCGAGCCCGGCTTCATCGACGACGTGATGCGCGCCCTGGCCCTGAGCGGGCTGCCGCCGGAACGGCTGGAACTGGAACTGACCGAAAGCGTGTTGATGGAAGACGTGGCCAGCGCGGTGGCCTTCATGCAGGCGGTGCGGGCACTGGGCGTGCGCCTGTCGATCGACGATTTCGGCACCGGCTACTCCTCGCTGGCCTATCTGCAAAGCTTCCCGATCAACCAGCTCAAGGTCGACCGCAGCTTCGTGCAACTGCTGCCGCAGCGCGGCGAGACCGTGATCCACGCCATCCTGGCGCTGGCGCATGGCTTCGGTTTGTCGGTGGTGGCGGAAGGCGTGGAAGACCAGGCGCAACTGGACTGGCTGCGCGCGGCCGGCTGCGAAATGGTGCAAGGCTTCCTGCTCGGCAAACCGATGCCGCCGCAGGACTTCGCCGCCCGCTATCTGGCCGCAAGCAATAAACCGCCGATTTCTGCGTTTCCTTGATGCAATGATCGTTTTATTGATAAAATAATAAATCGATGACCATCAAGGCAAATCTATGACCGTCACTCCTGAGCTTGCAGCGCAACGTTTGCGGGCTGCGATCCGCGAAGCCACAGCCGGCCTGATCAACCGCGACCAACTGGCAGAGCTGATGATCCTTGCAGCTGTGGCGCAAGAGCACGTACTGGTGATCGGTCCGCCAGGCACCGCCAAGAGCGCCGTAGTGCGGCGCGTGGCGCATAGCCTGGGCGGTAATTATTTCGAATACCTGCTAGGCCGCTTCACCGAGCCATCGGAACTGTTCGGTCCAGTCAACCTGAGCAAACTGCGCGAAGGTCTGGTGGAAACCGATATCGCCGGCATGCTGCCAGAAGCAGAAATCGCTTTCCTTGATGAAGTCTTCCTTGGATCGACCGCGATTCTCAACACCTTACTGGGTGTGCTCAACGAAAGGCAGTTCCGCCGTGGACACACCCGTATCCGTTGCCCCCTGCGGGTATGCGTGGGCGCCGCTAACGGCCTGCCAGAAGATGAAGGCCTGGCCGCTTTTGCCGACCGCTTCTTGTTGCATGTATTTGTCGAGGCGGTGCCGGACAACCGGCTGGAGGACTTGCTGGCCGGCGGTTGGCAGGTGAGCCAACGGCCGGTGACGGTATTGGCCGACATCTCCAGCCTGGATGTGCTGAACCAGGCCGTTCCTCTGGTCGATATGGACGGCGTGCGGCTGGCGCTGGCGCATGCGATACGCCAACTGCGTCAGGCCAACATCCAGCTATCGGATCGCCGCATCGTCAAGGCACAGCAACTGATTGCCGCCGCCGCCGTGCTGGCCGGGCGGCAAGCGGCCACCGGCGCCGACCTGTGGCCATTGCTGTACGTGATTCCCACCGCGAGCGGGCAGCAGAGCGCGCGCGAAGTGCTGCGCGAGGTGTTGGCGGAAGCGCGCCACCCGCTGCTGCAAGCCGTCGTCGAGCAAGCCGCACAGCAACCGCTAGCACGCGTAGCACGCCTGGTGGAAAGCGCCGATCTGCTATTAATGCAAGCCGACGCCGCCGTACCCGCCGTCGAAGCCCTATTGCGCGAAATCGACGCCAACTTCGATGCCACGCAGCTGCCGGCCGACCTGGCTCCGCGCCGCGGAAAACTGGTGGCAGCGCTGGGCTCCGCTGTGTATGCGGCAAGCGCAAGCTGATGCCGCAACTGCACTGGCAACCACGTATCAGTGCTCCCACGCCGGCTGGCGTGGTGGCGAAGGCGGCGCTAGCCGGCGCCGTGCTAACCCTGCTACGCCAGCGCGACGCCGACAGCCTGCTTCGGCTGTCGGCCGTGGCTACGCGTGATCTGCTGGTAATTCTTGGCCCCACTGCCGAACTGCCCTGGCTGGACGGCGTACGCTATTGTGCGCCGGAAGCCTGTGCACCGGCACTGTGGCTGCCCACCCATACAGCGCCGGCCTTGCCACTGGACCTGGTGCAGGACGCGCTGCTACGGCGCGCCGACAGCCGGCCTGTGCTGCTATGGCATGCGCCGGAACATATCCTTCCGCTGTCACAGGCGCTGCCGCTGACGACCGCGAGGCTGGACTGGCTAAGCGGAGAACTCGGCTGATGCAATTACCTGCCGCACTGGAACCGTGGGCGCCCTGGCTGGCGCTGCTGCCTCCCGATCTGGCTGAGACACTGGGTGACATGCTGCTGCGCTTGCATCCGCTGGTAGGCCGGCTGAATCCGGCCACGCTGCGCAGCGGTAGCGAGCCCGCCGGTGTGGGCAACATCGTCAGGCGCGGTCACTACGAGCGTTTGCTGATCACCGAATGGGCATATGCCGACGCCGAGCCGGATGAATTTCTGCGCCGCGCTGGCAGCGGTGAATTGTTGTTCACCGGGCCCGAGCCAGCAATGCACCAGCGCTCACTGGAAAGCATCGCCTTGTTTGACGCTGGCCTGAGCCAGTTGGGCGAACCGCGCTTGGCGCAAGTGGCGTTATTTATACTGCTGGCACGACGGGCGCAACAGGCCGGCGCCCGCTTCCGCTGGGGCGTCTGGCAGCAGCCGGGCACGCTCCACGAAGTGAGCGATGCCAGCGGTCTGAAAAAGCTGATCAAAGCGCGTACCTTGGCCGCGCCGTCGGATGCCGCCGATCAATGGCAAACCGCCTTGCCCCCTGTGTTGCAGGATTGCTGGCTGGTTGGCGCTGCCAGCCTGACGCTGCCGCAGCGGACCTGCATGCGCACGCTGATCCGTCCGGCTTTGCTGGCCAGGCAGCTCGACATCACATTGCACCAGCGCGACACCAGGCAGGAGCTCAAACTGGATCTTCCGGACGCGAACGACTGCGTGCGCCTGCTGCGCTTACTGGTCGCGTCGCCCGTCCCGGCGGGGGTTGTGCGCCAGGTCTCCCACAAGCCCTCACGGGCACAGCCGCCGCGCTTCGGCATGAATGGTCAGCGGCTCGCGGTAGCCCAATTGAATGGCGGCGCCATGACCTATCATGTGCCGTCATCATCCGGTACCCAACCGGGCAAATCGCGCAGCGAGGCGGCGCCGGGCAAAGGCATGATTCTGGCGGCCGGCCTGCTCACGCCCAAGCTGTCATACATCCGCGCGGTGGACCACCAGCTGTTTTTCCACAATCTGCCCGGGCCGTTGTTTGCCGGTAGAACATTAAGCGCGCCGCGGCCGGAGATGGAGCAATTCCGCGCACCGCCCGGAATGTCGCGCTGGCTGCCGCTGTTCTTCATGCAGCAGCGGGGACAAAACCGCGTGTTGGTGCTCGATACCAAAAAACAGCTGGTCTGCTGGCAAATCAGCAGCGCACAGCCGGAACTGGCATTCCATCCGGTCGCCAGCAACGTGATCGGGATCATCGACTTTGGCAAAACCGTGCAATTTGCCTGCTTGGAAGGTGAAGGTATCCAGCTATACCAATGGCAAATCTGGCAGGAGCGGCCGCAAAAGTTCACCTATGTGGGCCATCAAGGGACACATTTGTGGTTTGGCGGCAAACATCATTCAGACCATTCTGGCAGGATGATGCTGGCGATCCAGCGTTCGGATACCGACTGGTGGGTAGCGTATGGCGGTGACGGCAGCGTGGTGCAAATCGATGACGGTGCCACCGTGCTGGGGGTCGCAATCAGTGTACGGAATCCCAATCCGGGCTTGGTGGTGCTGCATCCCGGCCGCCAGCGCCTGGAGTTGCGGGTACGCGGCGCACGCTACGAGCTGGCCACCTCGACTGAAGCGATACAGCAGGCCAGCTTCGATGCTGCCAGCCGGCGGATGGCCTGGATCACCGCACGCACCAGCACGGTCATCGTGCGCGGCATCGATGACGACCAGGTGCTGCTGCAAATCAGCGCGCAGGGAGATCAGGATGCAACCTAAAATCCGTCGGCCACTCTACGAGGCCATGCAACACATCCATGCCCTATGGTTCGATCTGGAAATCATTGGGGAGGCAGCCGCACGGTGCCGCGTGCTGGGGCACTGGACACCGGGTTCGCGCCTGTATCAGGTGCACGGCGGTCTGCTGCTGATCTTGGGCACGCCACGCCATGCCCATTGCGCCAACATGAACGGTCTGCCGCTATGCGAGGAAAACGGCGTGCTCAGCAGCGCACCGCTGGCTCAGGATGAACGGGGAGCCACCCCACCTTCCTGCATCTGGCTGGTGCAGGGCGCGCACGCGCATCTGATTTCGCTGGCCCACGTGCCATGCATCGATCCATCGACCTGGCTGGCTCTGGATATGCTGCCGCTGGTCATGCCGCTGGGGCCACCGCAAACCGGCCTGCACGATATGGGGACACAGCCAGAACCTGCGGTGCCGCTGCGTGCGGTGTTCGGGGACAAGGTGCCGCCAGCGAGCGCCAGACGCGAAGCGATGCTGCGCAAACTGCAACACCCCACACGCCATCATAGCCACGCCCTGCAAGGCGCCGTCGCCGCACTGGGTGTGCTCGGCCTGCTCGCTGGCGCTTCGATGGGCCTGTTAGGTTGGGGAGCAGGTTTACTGGGATGGGGCCGCTCGACGGACAAGGGGCTCCGTCCCGACCAGCAGGGCCGGGTGAGCGCAGCGCGCAACAGTGCCGGCTTGTCACCGCTGGCAAAGCGACTAAGCGCGCTTGCTGCGCGGCTGGCCGTCCTCAGCGGAGCAGCCAAGGTGGTTGGCTGGCGCCAAGCCCTGTATTTGCGAAAGATGCTGGAGCTGCTGGAGCAAGGCAATATGCAGGAAGGCTTGCGCCATGCGATTCCGCTCGATGGCAAGCCGGCCGATCGGCCCGCCATGGGAACGCCACGTCCGCGCGCCAGCCTGGAGATCGGTGCCCATGATGGCATCAGCGTTGGCATCGGCCTCAACGTTCAACTGCGCGAGCATCTGCGCGTGACCTACCGCCGCACCTTTGAACGGCTGGATCGCGAAGGCAAAATCGACGAGGCCGCCTATGTCCTGGCCGAGCTGCTGAAATGCCACGCCGAGGCCGTCGATTACCTGGAGCGCAAGGAACGTCTGACGCAAGCGGCTCAACTGGCCGAGACGCTGGTACTACCGGCGGAAACCGCAGTACGCCTTTGGCTGCTGGCCGGGAACACCGAGCGCGTCATGCATCTGGCGCGGTTGACGCAAACCTTTGGCGCCGCAGTCACACTGCTGGAAAATAAAAAGAATCCACAGGCTGCGGCGATGCGCGTGTGGTGGGCACAAGACCTCGCCCAGCGCGGCCGCCTGTGCGAGGCAGCAGATGCCATCTGGCCATTGGAAAACCAGCGCGAGCAAGCTCTGACATGGTTACTGGAGGCGGAACACGCCGGCGGCATGCTCGGCACGCGTGCGCTGCTGCGCAAACTGACGCTGATGCCGGACAGCCTCGCTGCCAGCGAAGCCTATGTTCTGCAACTGTTGAGCGACCACAGCGTGCATGGTCCCCAGCGGCGCTGGCAACTGGCAACGGAACTATTGGGCCTGAGCACCCATTCAACGGCAACCCGGCGTATCGCCACCGAATTGCTGCGACCGTTGTTGGCGGAACGCATGGCCGGGCAAAACCAGCTTGACAAACAGGCACTGAATAAATTGCTGGACCTGTCCGGCAATGCGGCCTTGCGCGTCGACCTGCCCCAGTTCAAACTGGAAGCGGGACGCGCTGCGCTGGCGCTGGCGGCACGTTCTGAGCGGCTCTGTCTGCATCAACAAGAACGCGGCCTGATGACCATCCATGATGCGCACCGCTTGCCCGACGGCCATTACCTGCTGGCACTGGGCGAAGCCGGCGTGCTGCGCATTGACCGCCACGGCAGGCAAGTCATGCAGTTCCCGGTACCGGCCACGCGGCTGGTGCTGGCCGAAGGCGGCCAGCGCGCACTGGCGCTGGTACAGCGCAATGCCATGTGGCGCGTCAGCCGCATCGATCTGATCTCGCGCCGGGTTTCGGACTGGATAGTGCAACCGCTGCGCTTCTGGGCGGCACAGTATGACGGCTTGTTGTGGAACGCCGTCATTGATAACCGGCTGGTTGCTCTTGATACCAGCAAAGACCAGTTGGCGGTGAGTTGGCAAATCGCCGACCTGCCAGGGGAAATCTGCGCCATGGCAGACGACGGTAAGCTGCAAACTCTGCTGCTTGCCAATCCCAACGAATTGCAGCAGTGGCGTTATCACCTGCCGTCGCGCCGCCTGATGCAGCGCGATATTTTTCCGCAACCGGAGCGCGTGTGGCAGTTACTGCCGCATAGTGAGCGTGACGTACCGATGGCCCTATACCTGCACCAGGCGGATAGCACGGCAGCCATCATGCACATTCATATGGGCAGCGGAACCGCGCCGTTCAAACTGCCGTTGCGATCCACTGCCGCAGCGCCGGCAGTTAGTGTTAGCGGTGCGATGCTGATGATCCACGATTACGCGAATGATGAACAGTTGGTCTGCCAGGCTTTCGATCTGCGCTCCAGCCGCGTCTTGGCACAGGTCAGGCTGGACTTCCCTCGGCTTGCGCGCTCCGTCGTAAGTGGCGGCCATATCCTGCTGTTCGATCAGGCCGGACGCATAGTCGACATAAGTTGCGAGGACAGCACCATTCATACGCTAACACTGTGAAATTTTCTGGTTGGAGAAGCGGCAGCTATACTCGCGGTCATTCACCACTTTCCGATGGCCGCATGCATACTCCCACCGTCCCCCCAGCCGCTCCAGGCAGCATCCGCGGCCGCCAAACCCTGACGCTGGTGCTGCTGGTGGTCTGCGGTGTGATCAACTACCTCGACCGCGCCACGCTGGCCGTCGCCAATGAATTCATCCGGGCCGACCTCGGCCTTTCGCTTGGCCAGATGGGCTTGCTGCTATCGGCGTTTTCGTGGAGCTATGCGCTGTGCCAGCTGCCGGTCGGCGCGCTGGTCGACAAGATCGGGCCGCGCTGGCTGCTCGGCATCGGACTGCTGGTGTGGTCGCTGGCGCAGGCGGCCGGCGGGCTGGCCGCCACCTTCGGCTATTTCGTGCTGGCCCGCATCGCGCTGGGCATCGGCGAGGCGCCGCACTTTCCGTCAGCGGCACGCGCGGTCAGCAACTGGTTTCCACCGCGTGCGCGCGGCACGCCGACCGGCATCTTCAACTCGGCCTCGCCGCTGGGCATGGCGCTGGCACCGCTGTGCTTACCGCCGCTGATCCTGGCCACCAGCTGGCACTGGGCCTTCTTCGTCACCGGCGCGCTGGGCATGGTGGCGGCCGTGGTGTGGGTCAGCCTGTACCGCGACCCGGTGCGCGCGCAGATGAGCGCCGAAGAGCGCGCCTACCTGGAAGTCGCCGCCAGCGACGGTGCCAAGCCCACCACCAGCTTTGCCGCCTGGTGCGCGCTGTTCCGCCATCGGACCACGTGGGGAATGATGCTGGGTTTCTTTGGCTCGGTGTACCTGAACTGGGTCTACCTGACCTGGCTGCCCGGCTATCTGCGCGCCCAGCGCCATATGGACCTGGCTTACGCCGGCATCGCGGCGGCGATCCCGTTCCTGTGCGGCTTTGCCGGCGCGCTGGTGGCGGGCTGGGCGTCCGACCGCGTGGTCAGGCACGCCGCCTCGCCCATCAGCGGCCGCCGCAACGCCGTGGTGGCCACCATGCTGGGCATGGTGGCGTTCACCATCCCGGCGGCGCTGGTGGAAAGCAATGTGCTGGCGGTGGCGTGCATCGCCATGGTGATTTTCCTGGCCAATGCCTCGTCGGCCTGCGCGTGGTCGCTGGCCACAGTGGCGGCGCCGCCCAGCCGCATCGCTTCACTGGGCGCGATCCAGAACTTCGGCGGCTTCCTCGGCGGCGCGCTGGCGCCGGTGCTGACCGGCTACATCGCGCAGGGCTGGTCTTTCGTGCCGGCACTGCTGACCGGCGCCGCCATCGCCTTTGGCGGAGCGATGGCGTACCACCTCCTGGTGTCAGCGCCGATCCCCGAGCAGGACTAGTTGCAGACGTCGCCGGTGACGGCCGGAATGACCGCACCGGTGACGCTGAGGCCAACCGTGGCGGTGCCGCCCGGTGCGATGACGGTGTTCCAGCTCTGGTTGGCGGTGGCGCTGTACTCCGGCGCCGAGCCGCTCAACGCCGCATTCCAGGCATTGCCCACCACCGAATTGTCGCTGTAGCGCCAATGCACGCTCCAGCCATTGACGGCGCTCTGGCGGTTGTTGGTGATGCGGATTTCGGCGGTGTATCCACCCTGCCACGACTTGGTGACCACATACTCGCACTTGTTGGCCGAGGACGCGCTGCTGCCGCCGGCCGCCGTCACCGCCACGTCGCCGTCGTCGGCCGGCTGGCCGTAGACCACGCCGCGTCCCACCGTGCTCATGTACACACGGCCAAACACATTGCTGTCGCCGGTGATGAGCCTGGCGTTGCCGATGCCGCCATACTGGTGGTCGTCGTCATTCACGCGCACCCAGGTGTTGCCGCGGTCGACCGAGCGCAGCACGCCGCGCACGCCGCCCACCGTGCCGGCGATGTACACGGTGGGATAGTCGCCGCCCCACGGCGCCACGCCCAGGCCGACCGCGTCGCAGGCGTTGACGGCCGGGATTTTGGTGAAGCTCTGCGCGCTGTCGGTGGTGTGCAGCAGCCCGCCGTCGCCCTGGCAGACCCACAGGTCGCCCTCGGCACCCGGAGTGGCGGCAATGCGCTTCTCGCCGCCGACTTTCAGCGCGGCGCTGGTGGGCCAGAAGGTCCAGCCGGTGTCATAGCTGACCAGCATACGGCCGGCGGCGTTATCGTAGACGTAAAACTTCTTCGGATTGACCGGGTCGCCCACCGGCAAAGCGTTGCTGAGCTTGATGCTGTCCACCAGGGTCCAGCTGTTGCCGTAATCGGACGAGCGATAGGTGTGCGTGCTGTCATTCTTGTCCGAAGGGCTGTGCAGCAACACCGCGCCGTCGGCCGACAGCGCCAGCGTGCCGCGCGTGGCTTGCGGCGGGTTCGATTTGGTCCAGCTCGCCCCCTTATCGGTGGAATAGTACATATCCGTCCCGACCCGCACCAGCAGGCGCGCATCCGGCGTGCTGACCAGGCTGGTGGTGCTGCCCATCGACGGGTTGTGGCGCCAGCCATACTTGCTCAGGTCCCATTGCAGGAAGCCGTCGAAATCGCCGATCGCCGTCACGGTCGGCCCCCAGTTCGGCAGGCTGATCACCTGGTACGGCACCGTCTCTTCCATGCCCTTGACGTCGAACCGCCAGGTGGTGGTCGCGGCCTCAAGGTCGGTGGTGCGGTAGATGCCGTTGCCGGAAATCAGCCAGGCGCTCTTGGTGTCAAACGGATCGAACTGCACGTCGCCGGACCAGTGGATGCCGACGTTCCTGCTCCAGTCCATGTCGTTGCTGTCGATCGCGAAACCGCGTTGCACCACGTCCACCCAATTGCGGCCGGCGTCGCTGGTGGTGAACACATGATCGCCCCAGTTGCCGTTTTGCGCCATCCAGGCGCCGCTGGTCGAGGCCACCAGATGCCGCGGGTTGTTCGGGTCCATGCTGATGCCGCCGAACGGGCCGCCGATGCCGGCCGGCGTGACATTGGTCCAGCGGTAGTTGGCGATGTCGTACTCCCAGATCTGGCCCTTATCCAGCATTTCATACAAATCCTTGTTGGGGGACGGGCCGGCGCCGTTGGCATAGGTGATGTACAACTTGTTGTCCGGCGAGATGACCGCGCGCTGCGGCATCAGGTCGGCGGGGCCGCCCTTGATTTCCCAGAAACTGGCGCCGCCGTCGCCGCTGTAATACAGGTTGGCGCCCACCGACGCCCAGCGCGACACGCCCACCACCAGCCGCCTGGCAGCGCCATTGTTAGCACTGGCAGGATCAAGCAGCACAAAGCTGATGCCGTTGCCATTGGCGGTGGTGGTCACCGGAAGCGAGGTCAGCCGGTTCCAGCTGGCGCCGGCATCAGTGCTCTTGAACAGGCCATCCTGCTGGGTGCCGGCGTACAGCACCTGGCTGTCACCCGGATCGACTTGCAAGCGTTCGCCATTCTGGCGCCCGCCGGCATTGCCATGCACCTTGAATTGCGCGCTGACGTCGACCAGGCTGAAAGTCTGGCCATAGTCGATCGAGCGCAGGATGGCGCTGTTGCCGTTGTTGAAGTAGCTGGTGCCGGCCATCACATACAGGTTGGCGGCGTTTTTGGGATCGACCGCGATCGACAGCACGCCCAGCAAGCCGACACGGCTGTCCGGCAGCCAGTCCAGCAACGGCAGCCAGCGCTCGTTGTGGGCGTCCCAGCGGTAGGCGCCACCGACGTCGGTGCGGGCATAGACCACGCCGCGCTCGGATTTGGCCGGCACCACGCCGGTCACAAAACCGCCGCCGCCCATGGCGATCGCATCCCATTTATAGGTTTCGGCCTGGGCCACAGGCACCAGCAACAGCGCTGCCGACAGCAGCGCGCAGATTGGTTTCACAGTCACGAAATTTTCCCCTTGATATGCTGAGTTGTCTTCGCGCCGCCGGACGCGCCCGCGGCAGAACCGCCGAAGCCGGCGTCGAGCAATGGTATGAATTACTGATGGGGACGGACACTGCGGGATTCTGAAAATGCTGTAGGGTTTTCCTGAGTTTGGGTGAGGCAGCGGGACGCCGCCACGGCATGCAGCAGACCATAGCGCAGCATGACGGCATTGCTCTGGAAGCCCATCTTCTGCATCAGCCTGGCCTTGTGCGCGCTGACCGTGCGGCTGGTGATCGACAACGCCGCGGCGATCTCGTTTACCGTCTTGCCGAGCACCAGCAGCTGGAACACGCTTTGCTCGCGCGCCGACAGTTTTTTGTGGCAATCGAGGTATTGCCCGGGCGTGAGCTCGGCGGCCAGGCCGGGCGCAAGATAGCGGCCGCCGCCGGCCACCTCGCGCACCGCCAGCAACAGGGCTTCCGGATCGCTGTCCTTGGTGATGTAGCCGTTGGCGCCGGCTTTCAGCGCGCGCTGCACCAGCAGCGTCTCGCTGTGCATGCTCAACACCAGCATCGGCAGGGTGGGGGCCGCAGCGCGCACCTGTTGAATCAGCGCGATGCCGCTGAGGCCGGGCATCGACATATCCAGCAGCACCAGCTCGCAGGGCGTGCAGCGCAGCTGATCGAGCAACTGCTCGCCGTGGCTGGCCTCGCCCACCACGGTCAGGTCGTCGGTCTGGCCAAACAATAACACCGTGCCGCCACGGACGATGGCGTGATCATCGGCGATGAGAATGCGGATCATGGAAGACATCGGCAACAGGGAAGAACAGGCTTGGCAGCGTAGCCACGCAGCCGCGCTCCACAGTAGCAGCGGTAACAGCAATGCTAGCAAACTGCAGTTTGTCTTATAAATCCAAGCCCGGGTGTTAGCCGCGTTTGCCAGACAGGTCCAGATGAATATATACTCCATATACGTTTCGTATATTGAGGTGAAGTATGGGCATTGTGAACATCGACGAGGAATTGCACGACCAGATCCGCAAGGCCAGCGCGGTCGGCTGCCGCTCGATCAACGCGCAGGCGGCGTTCTGGATCAAGATCGGCATGCTGTGCGAGATGAATCCGACGCAGAGTTTCAACGAGATCGTCAGCCGCGAATTGCGCGCGGCCGGGGTGGACGCGCAGGCGCTGAGGGCGCTCCCGGTATGACCAAGCGGCCGGAAGAAATCGCCTTGATGGCCGAAGCGGGCCAGTTGCTGGCCAGCGTGTTTGGCGATCTGGACAAGCTCGACCTGATCGGCAGGTCGACCATGGAAGTGAATGACCGGGTCGATGCCTTCATCGTGAACCAGCTCAAGGCGCGTCCGGCCAGCAAGGGGCAGTACGGTTACGCCTATGCCCTGAACGCCTCGCGCAACCACGTGGTGTGCCACGGCGTGCCGTCCGCCTCGGACATCCTGCGCGACGGCGATATCGTCAACTTCGACATCACGCTGGAAAAGAATGGCTACATCGCCGACTCCAGCAAGACCTATCTGGTGGGCACTGTGTCGCAGTCAGCGCAACAGCTGGTGCAAACCACCTACGAAGCAATGTGGAAGGGCATCAGCGCGGTGCGCCCGGGTGCGCAGCTGGGCGATATCGGCTACGCCATCGAACGCCATGCGCGCCGCCACGGCTATTCGGTGGTGCGCGACTACTGCGGCCACGGCATCGGCCGCGAGATGCACGAACCGCCGCAGGTGCTGCACTGGGGCCGCCCGCGCACCGGCCTGATCCTGCGCGAAGGCATGGTGTTCACCATCGAGCCCATGCTCAACGCCGGCCGCCACCAGGTGCATACCGAAGACGATGGCTGGACCGTCGTCACCAGCGACGGCCAGCTCTCGGCCCAGTTCGAACACACGGTGGCGGTGACCCGCAACGGCGCGCAAGTGCTCACCCTGCGCCCGGACGAGGATCAGAACTTGTACTGCAGGTTGCCAAACACCGAGCGGCCGCGCGGATCGCCATAGGTCGGGTCCCAGGTCACTTCAAAGTAGCGCGACTGGTTGGTGAATGGCGGCGGCGTGTCGAACATATTGATCACGCCCAGGCGCAGCTTGAGCTTCTTGCTGAACGCATAGCTGCCGCTCAGGTCCCATAGCGAATAAGCCTTCACGCAATTGTGCACGCGGAATAAAGTGTGACACTTGAGGCCTTTAAAAATCAATAACTTAAGTCATTGGACGGGCAAGAGCCAAAAGAATATAGTTTGACACTCAACTAGTTTGGCCACTTTGACCTCAAAATCTTGCAGTAATAAAGTTTGACACCACAAAATAGTCATGTGGCATTCCACGCTAGTGCCTACTGGTGATCGTCAACACTACGACTGGATCTCACATAAAACTTATTCAGTCATCGTCCCCTAGAATGATGAGTGGTTTTGCATTTTTAGCGGTTACACCAGGTTTTTCTATTAATGCGTTGCTCTTCCTATCAAACGTCCACTGCGTGAGCTTACGCAATTCTTGCGTCTCTTCCGGCAATGTCATTTTTTGATCCGGGAATCTAATCTTCAATAGCATGTGAGAATCTGCGCTGGGATGAGATCGAACCTCTTCAAACGCAGTTTTAGCCACGGTGACGCTCGCGGGATGGTGTCGCTCAGCAGCCAAAAAAGCTTGGTTCAGCCGACAAAAAGCTCCAAGGGCTGGGTCGCCGCGTTTAGAAAATTCAGTGGCTGCCTGCGTATATAAATTATCGCCTTCTGTAAATTGCTGCAGTTGATACGCTAGCAGTCCTTCGGTAGCAATTGCGAAAGGTTCGATTTCTCTGCCATAGATTTGGCGTAATCGTTTCAACGTTGACTTTGCCTTATCTTCGCTTCCCATGCTCGCATGTACAAACGCCAAATTAATTAAAAGGCCTTGGTCAGTAGGGTCGGTTTTCAAACCGGCTTCCAGCCATTTTAGGGCAGGGATATGAGACCCCCTATAAGCGTATAAAGATGACAGCAATTGAATAGGCCGACTTGAAAACGGTTCCTGAGAATGCCAAGCAACGGCATGCTGTTCGATTCCATTTAAGTCCACCTCATTCCAAGCCTTCAACAACAATGGGGCACCTCGAATAACTGGAGATCCCGGAGGTGGCGCTGAAAAATAGCGACATGGGCAGCGGATCGGCTGCTGATCACCCCAGGCTCCAGGTCCTTTGAGGCGCTTTGTGTGCAGATTCCGGTG